>NZ_JBJNMG010000002.1:0-1010950 GCF_052168655.1 Serratia sp. CY47280
CCTGAAGGAACGTTTAAGACTAAGACGTTGATAGGCTGGGTGTGTAAGTGCAGCGATGCATTGAGCTAACCAGTACTAATGATCCGTGAGGCTTAACCTTACAACACCGAAGGTGTTTTTAGAGAGATTTTCAGCGAAGTTCCGAGATTGGTTCTGATGGCTTCACGGGAGTGAGGCGGTTGGAATGAAACAGAATTTGCCTGGCGGCAATAGCGCGGTGGTCCCACCTGACCCCATGCCGAACTCAGAAGTGAAACGCCGTAGCGCCGATGGTAGTGTGGGGTCTCCCCATGCGAGAGTAGGACACTGCCAGGCATCAAATAAACGTTATCAGTGTGACAACTGGTAATGCGCAAATCGCAAAGCGCGAATTTGCCGGCATCGAGAGATGCAACGTAAAAGAATCGGTGGAGCGGTAGTTCAGTTGGTTAGAATACCTGCCTGTCACGCAGGGGGTCGCGGGTTCGAGCCCCGTCCGTTCCGCCACTTAATTGATAAGCCCTGAGTCTCTGACTCAGGGCTTTTTCATATCTATATTTTGCGATTTTCAGGCCGGAATTGTCCTTCCTTACCGCCTTACTCCCCATATTGTTGCCTTTAGATCAAAAGTCTTATGCCGAACCAGGCGTTTTTGATCAATAAAAAAGTTGCCATAATCTTCCTCATACCACATCTACCCATTAATGAGAGAAAACATTATGAGCATCCCTGCATTTGGTTTAGGTACTTTCCGCCTTCAGGATCAGGTTGTTATCGATTCTGTCAGCACCGCACTCGAGCTGGGCTATCGCACTATTGATACTGCACAGATCTATGAAAACGAAGCGGCTGTTGGCCAGGCTATCGCTGCCAGCGGCGTGAAACGTGAAGACCTGTTCATCACCACCAAGATTTGGATCGCGAACCTGGCGAAAGGCGCGCTGATCCCAAGCCTGCAAGAAAGCCTGAAAAAACTGCAAACGTCCTACGTTGATCTGACGCTGATCCACTGGCCGTCACCCAACGACGAAGTGCCGGTTGCCGAATTTATGGCTGAGCTGCTGGAAGCGAAAAAGCTGGGGCTGACCCGCCAAATCGGCGTATCTAACTTCACCATCGACTTGATGCAGCAAGCGATTGACGCGATTGGCGCCGATGAAATCGCCACCAACCAAATCGAGCTGTCACCGTTCTTGCAGAACCGCAAGGTGGTAGAATTTGCGCAGCAGCACGACATCGCCATCACCTCTTACATGACGTTGGCCTACGGCAAAGCGCTGCAGGACGAAACGATCAAAAGCATTGCTGCTCGTCACAATGCGACCCCAGCACAGGTTGTCCTGGCTTGGGCATTGAAGCTGGGTTATGCGGTTATTCCTTCTTCGACCAAGCGTGAAAACCTGGCGAGCAACCTGTTGGCGCAGCAACTGACGCTGACCGACGAAGATATGGCGCAGATTGCCGCACTGGAGTGCAACGGCCGTCTGGTTAGCCCAGAAGGTCTGGCGCCAAACTGGGATTAATCATTCCTCGCAGTAGTCAGCATAAGGCGTCCATCGGGGCGCCTTTTTTATCGTTTCAGGTATTCACTCACAAAATCAATAAAACTGCGGAGACGGTTGCTGACGGCGCTGTCGCTGTAATAAACCGCGTTGATCGGCATGGCGACCGGCAGTGTCGCTTCCACCAGAATCGGGACCAAATCTCCACGTTTGATATCTTCGTCGCTCATAAAGTCCGACAGGCAGGCGATACCGTTGCCATGCAGACAGAGATGGCGCTGGGTTTCTCCGCTATTGGTCGTCAAGCCTGGGGTGATTTCCAACTGGCTGCCATCTGAGCAAGCCAGTGGCCAGCGGTTCAAGCTGGGAAGGTCGTTGAAGCCGATGCAGCAGTGATGTTCAAGATCTTCTACCGTTAGCGGCGTGCCGTGTTGAGCCAGATAGGCGGGAGAGGCGAGCACATGCCGGTAGCTGGTCATCAGTTTGCGCGCTTTCAGTGTGGAATCGGTCAGTTCGCCTACGCGGATTGCGATATCCACTTTTCGCTCGATCAAGTTGATAAAGTTTTCCGAAGACACCAACGATAACGACATTTCAGGATAACGTTCGCGGAACTCCGCCACTAAAGGCGTCAGCATGTGCAGCACCACCGGCGTTGCCGCGTCGACGCGCAGCAGACCTTGCGGACGCTGGCGGCTTTCCATCAGCGCATTTTCCGCCGCGGCCATGTCGTTCAGTACCTTCTGCACCTGGCGAAAGTAATTCTCTCCTTCCTGAGTCAGGCTGATTTGGCGCGTGGTGCGGTTGAGCAACGTCACGCCCAGTTTGCTTTCCAGTTTTTTTACCGTTCGGCTGACTACGGAGTTCGCTTGTTCCAGGCGTTCGGCCGCCCGGCTGAAACTGCCACTTTCCACTACGGTGACAAAGGTGATCAGCTCGTCTGAGTTTGCTTTCATTTTTGCTCCGATAGCAAAGTTAATTTGAAATTTTGAGCATTTTTATCATTTAAGCATAGGCAGATAATAGCCGTCATCAACTTGAATGCTATTTCGGAGTAAAAAATGCCACTCGCATTACTTGCCTTAACCATCAGCGCTTTTGCTATCGGCACGACCGAGTTCGTGATTGTTGGGTTGATCCCGACTATCGCGGAGCAGATTGGGGTGACCGTACCGTCCGCTGGATTGCTGGTGACTATCTATGCCCTCGGCGTGGCCATTGGCGCGCCGGTGCTGACGGCCCTGACCAGCCGTATACCGCGCAAGCTGCTGCTGGTTGGCCTGATGGTGCTGTTCACTCTCGGTAACCTGCTGGCCTGGCAATCACCCAGCTATGAATCGCTGGTGATTGCCCGGTTGTTGACCGGCCTGGCGCACGGCGTGTTCTTCTCTATCGGCTCCACTATCGCGACGAGCCTGGTGGCGAAAGAGAAGGCGGCTTCCGCCATCGCCATCATGTTTGGCGGCCTGACGGTGGCGCTGGTGACCGGCGTACCGTTAGGGACGTTCATCGGCCAGCAGTTTGGCTGGCGTGAAACCTTCCTGGCCGTTTCTCTGATTGGCGCGGTCGCTACGGTGGCCAGCATTATTCTGGTGCCGAACAATATCAAGAACCAGGGCAGCGCCGGCGTGCGGGAACAGATGAAAGTACTGACCCATCCTCGTCTGCTGCTGATTTACGCAATTACCGCATTGGGATACGGCGGGGTCTTCACGACCTTTACCTTCCTTGCGCCAATGATGCAGGAACTGGCGGGCTTCTCTGCTCCGACCGTGAGCTGGATACTGTTGGCTTATGGTGTCGCGGTGGCGGTGGGTAACATCTGGGGGGGCAAGCTGGCCGATCGCCATGGGGCGGTGCGTGCGTTGAGCTTTATCTTTGCCGCGCTGGCTGTTTTGTTACTGGTGTTTCAGTTTACCGCCAGCCACAGTATTGCCGCTTTGCTGACGGTGATTGCGATGGGTGTGTTCGCTTTCGGCAACGTGCCGGGGCTGCAGGTCTATGTGGTGCAGAAAGCCGCGCAATACACGCCAAATGCGGTGGATGTGGCGTCCGGTCTCAATATCGCGGCGTTCAACATCGGTATTGCGCTCGGTTCGGTGATTGGCGGTCAGACCGTCGCCTCACTGGGGCTGGCGCAGACCCCCTGGATTGGCGCGCTGATCGTGGTAGTTGCACTGTTGCTGGTTAACCTCAGCGGCCGCCTGGATAAAAAGTCTCAGCTGCAAACAGCTTGATACACAAAATCATTGTTGTCTGGCCCGCATTTTGCGGGCCTTTTCGCATTTTTCACCTATTACTCCCTGTCTTTACACAGCTATACCGTCAGAAGATTGAAATCGCTGCAGGTGGCCCCTATAACTGAAAAGGTGATGCCCGCAAAAGCCATGCCCTCTATGCGGGGTAGGCGTATAATCAATTCATCGTTGGCGAGTCTTCATCGCCAGTTTTCATGTTAATGGGTAATAGGCGAATCGCGTGCCGAAACGAACTTATGCAATGAGGTATGTTGCAGGTCAGCCAGTTGAGCGAATCTTTCCTGGCGCCGTTAACCAGCCGTTGCCGCCAGGGGCGGCGCTGCCGACGACCGGCGCTCTGCGCGTTATGGTATGGAATATTTTCAAACAGCAGCGAGCCGACTGGCTTTCGGTGCTGAAAAACCATGGCAAAGACGCGCAGCTGGTGTTGTTGCAAGAGGCGCAAACCACGCCGGAACTGGTGAGCTACGCTACCGCCAACTATCTGGCGGCCGATCAGGTTCCGGCCTTTGTGCTGCCGCAGCATCCTTCCGGCGTGATGACGCTGGCGGCCGCTCATCCGGTTTACTGCTGCCCGCTGCGCGAGCGAGAGCCGCTGCTGCGGCTTTCTAAGTCGGCCCTGATCACTGTTTATCCGCTGTACAACGGGGAACTGTTGATGGTGGTGAACATCCATGCGGTGAACTTTAGCCTGGGCGTCGACGTCTACAGCAAGCAGTTGGGGCCGATAGGCGAACAGATCGCCAGTCACCGGGGGCCGGTGATTATGGCGGGGGATTTCAACGCCTGGAGCCGCAAGCGCATCAATGCGCTGTATGACTTCGCCGGCGAAATGGCGCTGCGCGAAGTGAGCTTCACCGATGATCACCGCCGCAAGGCTTTTGGCCGTCCGTTGGACTTCGTGTTTTACCGCAATCTTGGGGTCGTAGAGGCGTCGGTGCTGGTGACCAGCGCGTCGGATCACAATCCGTTGTTGGTGGAGTTTCATCCGGAGAAAGACTCGCCGGTATGGTGAATCGCAGGTAATAAAAAAGCACCCCGAAGGGTGCTTTTTTTGTGCCGAACATTTAAGTATCCGGCGTCATCTTGTTGCCGACAAACAGGGTCAGCTTCAGACCTGGCTGTAGGTTGCCTTTGGCGAGCGTTGAATTCCAACGCATCACGTCGTTAATATCGACGCCGTGACGACGTGCGATACTGGCGAGCGAATCACCTTTACGAACCTGGTAGGTGATACTGCTGTTACTGCCAGTATTGCTGGCCACTTGCAGGGTTTGCCCAACTTTTATGGCGCTCTTGGCGCGTAAGTTGTTCCAACTCTGCAAATCGCTGGTCTTAACGTTCAGCCGCTTGGCAATGCCCGATAAGGTGTCGCCGGAGCGCACTTTATACGAACTGCCACCGGACAAACCGCTGTTCTTCGCCAACTGCGTCGTTGGTTGAGTCACGGCGATCTGGCCATCGGCCAGCGAGTCTTTCAGCTGATCGGCATGCCCTTTGGGAACCATGATGTAATGGGGCCCGTTGGGTGCCGTAACGCCTTTTTTGTAGCCTGGGTTATACGCTTTCATCTTGGTGACTGAAAGCCCTGCCATCTCAGCCGCCTGAGTTAGCTGGATCTGCTGCCCGACATCGATACGAGCCAGCGCACGGGTTTCATCCGTTTTCGGGAGTTTCACGCCGTATTTCTTGCTGTTCTTGATGATGTCGCTCAGTGCCAGCATTTTCGGGACATAGATTGACGTTTCACGCGGAAGCGACAATGCCCAGAAATTGGTTGGCTTACCCTGGCGTTTGTTTGCCTTCACCGCTTGCATCACGCGGCCTTCACCACTGTTATAGGCGGCTACGGTCAGTAACCAGTCGCCGTTAAACATGCGGTTCAAGCGCTGCATCATGTTAAGCGCAGCGGTTGTCGAGGCGACGACATCGCGTCGACCGTCATACCACTGATTGTTTTTCAAACCATAATTGCGACCCGTTTGCGGCACGATTTGCCATAGCCCTGCGGCGTTGGCACTTGACGTGGCGTGTGGGTCAAAAGCGCTCTCCACTATGGGTAGCAGTACCAGTTCCATCGGCATATTACGTTTCTTAATCTGCCCGACTATCCAGTACATGTACGGCTCTGCCCGTAATGTTACATCGTGGAGATAGCTCTTACTTTTTAAGTACTTTCTTTTCTGATCACGGATCCGGGAATTTTCCGGAACCTCCATCTTCAGCTCGTCGCTAATGAAGTTCCACAGGTCCTGTTGCGCGGCGGGACTGTTGTTATCCAACCACCGCGCCGAGCTCGCTCGGCCATTTGCTGTGTACTCTCCTGCTTCACCATCTTGACCAGCCGAAGACAAACTCTGTGCATGCTGTTCTGGCGCCGGTGCGTCCTGCCTGGACGACTGGCAACCCACTAGCAAGACTGAGGCGAGAAATATCGCTTTAGCCTTCATGTGTGTGTCAATGTAGTTGCTTAAAAGACGAGCAATAATACTTTGCTTCGCCAAATAACACAACTAAAAGCTTAGAAGTTATCTTTCCGCAGGCGTAATTCGGAAAAAACTGAATGAAGGCTTTCCGGTGGTGAATTAAAGCCTAATTTCTTTTGTAAATCAGCGTCATGGCAACGTAAAAACAGGTTAATTTTGCGCTCTAATTGCAACGTGGTCGGCACACTGGCTTGGCCTTTTGCCCTTAACGCTTCAACATGTTGTTGATATGTTTCAATCTCTCGATCTTCCGGCAAAATAGCCCGCGCAAACTTAAGATTAGAAAGAGTATATTCATGCGCGCAGCAAATTAAGGTGTTATCGGGAAGTTGCGCGAGTTGTTGAAATGAGTCGTACATTTGTTTGGCGGTGCCTTCAAACAGCCTGCCGCAGCCGGCGGAGAAAATGGTGTCGCCGCAGAACAGATAAGGGGCACTATAGAATGCCACATGGCCCAACGTATGGCCGGGAACGGCGATAGTCCTGTATTGGCGGCCATCGATGTCAAAGGTGTCGCCGTCGCGGACGATGTGGTTGGCGCCTTTGTCCGCGGTTTCTTGCGGCCCATAGACGGCCAGCCCGGGATACTTCGCTACGATTTGCGCCACGCCGCCGACGTGATCGTGATGATGGTGGGTCAGCAGGATCGCCGCCGGCGCCAGCTGCAGGCGCTGCAACGCTTCGAGTACCGGCTGCGCTTCACCCGGATCGACGATAATGCAGCGCCCCTGTCGGTCATCCAATAACCAAATGTAATTGTCCTGGAAGGCGGGAATGCTGATAAGATTCATGGTGTACCTCTCGTTGGCAACGGCTTGAAAGAAGATAATAAATCATGAAACCAGCCCATACTCTACAAAAGCTCACCGGCCCGCAGTCCTGGGCTGAGCTGCCGTGGGGGGAGTACTATCGTGAAGCGCTCGAGCGGCAGTTGCAACCCTGGTGGCCCAAGCTGTTCGGTTTCCATCTGCTGAAGATGGGCATGCTCAGCGCCGAGCTGGCCACGGACAAATGTGCGATTTCCCATCAGGTCAACGTAGGGCTGGAGGGGGACGGGCTGCAGGTGATCGCCGATGCCTATCAACTGCCGTTCGCCGCCAAGTCGGTGGATGCCTGCCTGTTGGCGCATACGCTGTCCTATGCGGACGATCCGCACCGCATGCTGCGTGAGGTGGACAGGATATTGATCGACGACGGCTGGTTGGTTATCAGCAGCTTCAATCCGTTCAGCCTGCTGGGATTGGGCAAGCTGGTGCCCGGGTTGCGTCATCGCCAGCCCTATGTCAGCCGCATGTTTACCCAGATGCGGCTGTTGGATTGGCTCAGCCTGCTGAATTATGAGGTGCTGCATCAGTCGCGTTTTCACGTGCTGCCGTGGCACCGCAAGGGCGGCAAGTTTTTATGTACCCATTTGCCAGCGCTGGGCTGCATGAGCGTGATTGTGGCGCGCAAACGCACCTTGCCGCTAACGCCTACGCCGATGAAACTGGGGGCGAGAAAGCCGTCTCTTAGCCGCGCGGTGGGCGCGACCAAGAGCTATCGCAAGCTGCCTTAGGCTTCCGGTTGGTAACCGACGTCTTCTTGCGTCGGCTTACCGGCCGCTTCGCGCGCCAGCACGTCACAACGTTCGTTCTCCGGGTGGCCGGCGTGGCCTTTGACCCATTCCCATTTCACCTCGTGGCGCTGAATGGCCAGATCCAACCGCTGCCACAGATCGACATTCTTGACCGGCTTTTTGTCGGCGGTTTTCCAGCCGCGCTTCTTCCAGTTATGGATCCAACTGGTGATGCCCTGGCGCACATACTGGCTGTCGGTGCTGAGCGTCACGGCGCAGGGCACGGTCAGCGCTTCCAGCGCCACGATCGCCGCCATCATTTCCATGCGGTTATTGGTGGTCAGACGAAAACCCTCGCTGAAGGTTTTTTCCGTTTGCTTATAGCGTAATATCGCGCCGTAGCCACCGGGGCCGGGGTTGCCAAGGCAGGAGCCGTCGGTGAAAATTTCTACCTGTTTGAGCATCTCTGGTAGACTCTTCCTATCAGTTTTATAAAAGCCAAGTCTGACATAAACGAGCGCTGTGAGCACTGCAATATGATCTCTACAACCACCAGACAGATTGTCCTCGATACCGAAACCACCGGTATGAACAAGCTTGGGGTGCACTACGAAGGGCACCGTATCATTGAAATCGGTGCGGTGGAGGTGATTAACCGCCGCCTGACCGGGCGCAACTTCCACGTTTACATCAAGCCGGATCGGCTGGTGGATCCGGAAGCGTACGGCGTACACGGCATCAGCGATGACTTCCTGGCCGACAAGCCGACCTTCGATCAGGTTGCCGACGAATTCCTCGACTTTATCCGCGGCGGCGAGCTGGTGATCCATAACGCGGCGTTCGATATCGGCTTTATGGATCACGAATTCCGCATGTTGCAGCAGGGCATCCCGAAGACCGAGACCTTCTGCACCATCACCGACAGCCTGCTGATGGCGCGCCGCCTGTTCCCGGGCAAGCGCAACAACCTCGATGCCTTGTGCAGCCGTTATGAGATAGACAACAGCAAGCGTACGCTGCACGGCGCATTGCTCGATGCCGAGATCCTGGCGGAAGTCTATCTGGCGATGACCGGCGGTCAGACCTCGATAGCGTTCCAAATGGAAGGCGATACCCAGCAAAACGACGCCACGCAAGAAATTCAGCGCATCGTCCGCCCGGCGACGGCGATGAAAGTGGTCTACGCCAGCGACGAAGAAGTGAAGGCGCACGAGGCGCGTCTGGATCTGGTGGCGAAAAAGGGCGGCAGCTGCCTGTGGCGCGGTGCGCCGGCCGAGTAACGGCATTTTTGCACGAAAAAAACGCACCGGATGAACCTTCGTTGAAAAACTGTGCAAACGGTTCATTTGGTGAGAAAAAGGCGTTGACGGAACCGAGAGGCGTCCGTAATATGCGCCTCGTTCCCCCGCAAGAGGGAATGGCGCGGAGCGGTAGTTCAGTTGGTTAGAATACCTGCCTGTCACGCAGGGGGTCGCGGGTTCGAGCCCCGTCCGTTCCGCCACTATTCAGAAGCCCTGAGTTAGCGATAACTCAGGGCTTCGTCGTTTCTGCTCTCGGCAAAACGGTACGGCCCAATGAACGGGGCCGGCAGACCGGCCCCTTATTCCTCAGAACAACACCGAGTAGTTCAAACCGAAGGTGCGTCCGCGGCCCTTATAGCTGTACAGCTCAGGCGAGCCGTAGGTCGGGCTGTACAGGATCGGCGCGCGTTGGCCCCAAACGGTGGTGTATTCCTTGTCCAGCAGGTTTTCCACGCTGAAGCTGATTTTCCCTACCGGCAGGGTATAGCTGCCGAGAAAATCGAGGGTGTTGTAGCCATCGATTTTGCGGCCTTGGGTGGAGTTGGCCTTGGTGTAATCGCCGTCGTCCGACACATCGAAGGTTTGCTGCGACTGCAAGCGCAGATTCCAGTCGCCCGGCGCCCAGCCGACATAAGCGGTGACTTTCGATGGGCTGGCGGTATCGACCACCAGCTTCTTCCATTCGCCGTTGACCTTGGTTTCGGAACGGATAACGTTGAAGTTGGTGCCGGCGCTCCAGTCGCTGTCTTCAAAGAAGTAGTCCACCGCGCCTTCCACCCCATAGATACGGCGCTTATCCGCATTGACGTTAATGGTCATGTCGATTTTGTTGATAGCGATGCTCTTGTCGGACAGCGAGTAGTAGGCGGCGATTTGCGTGCGCAGGTTATCGCCGGTATAGCGCCAGCCCAGTTCGTAGGCATTGACCTTGATGCCCTCCAGCTTGGAATCGCCGACGTTGACGCTCTTCAACAACTGGTAATGGCCGCCGTTCAACGCGTAGGTGCCGTTACCGTAATATTTGCCCGGATCCGGGATCTCGAAGCCCTGAGAGAAGTTGAACCAGGTTTGCTGGCGCTCGGTCAGATGTGCCAACAGGCCGGCGTTGAACAGCGCGTTGTTGTAGTCGGTTTTCCCGCCCGGTATAGCGTCGGCGGATGTCGCGGCGCCGGTGGCGATCGCCTGCTGCTGGTTATAACCGACGAAGTCGTCGATCTTGTTTTCGGTGTACTGGTAACGCACGCCGCCGCTCAGGGTGAAAATGGGATTAATGTCGTAACTGGCCTGCAGGAACGACGCCAGGTTGCTGGTGGTATAGCTCGGGTAGCGGCCGGTGCTGTAAGCGTTCTCCAGCATCATGCCGCCGGACTGCTGAGCCTTCGCCAGGTTAAAGAACTGCTGATTGGCGTTGAAGCTTTCATGCTCGGCGTCAATGCCGTAAGTCAGCGTCAGTGCGTCGACAGGTTTGCTGTTTAACGTCAGCTTGCCGCCGTAGAAATCGGTTTTTTGCTGTGAAGCACCAATGCTGTTGACGTAATAGTTCGGCGCTTTGCCCGCCAGCGTCGGGAACGGGTAGAAGGTCAACGTTTCGTCGCGGTAGTAGACCTGCGCCACCAAATCCTGGCCGAGGAAATCAGTGTTGGAATACTGCAGGTTGATCAGGTGGCGTTCGGTACCGGGGATGCGGTCGGAATTTAAGTTACCGCTGTTATATGCCTTGGCGTTGCCCGTCACCGCCGCAAAGTTCTCTCCCAGGAACAGGCCGTGATCGCCGTCGGATTGGCTTTTGTAGTATTGGGTGGTCAGTTGCAGCTGTTGATGATCGTCGATGTTGAGGGTGCCGGTGCCCATGACGTCGAGGCGATCGGAATACTGCAGGCCGGTTTGGGTATTGTCGATCAGTACCTCATTGCCTTTGCCGTCATACCAGCCGCCATAGCGCTGGTAAGAAACGGACAGGCGTCCAGAGGCGTTGTCGTTGCCGCCGCTGACCGCCGCCGCCACGTTCTCGTCGTGATCGTTATGGCCGCCAAAGCCGGTTTTACCGCCGACCTGCAACTCGACCTGCTGTTCCTGTTGCCCTTTTTTGGTGACGATATTGATCAGGCCGCCGGTGCTGCCACCGCCGTACAGCGAGGTCGCGCCGGAAATCACCTCAATATGGTCGATATTGAACGGGTCGATCGAATCCAACTGGCGGCTGTCGCTGCGCGACGAGTTCAGGCGCACGCCGTCAATCATCACCATCATCGAGCGGCCGCGCATATTCATGCCATAGTTGGTACGGCCCTGGCCGCTGACGTCCATGCCGGGGATCAGCTGCGCCAACATGTCCTTGATCTCTTTACCGCCCTGAACCTGCTGTTCGATCTCCTGGCTTTCAATGATCCAGGTAGTCTGTGCCATTTCCGCCGTGCTGCGGTGCGAACGGCTGGCGGAGACCACCATCTGCTCTTCGGTGCCGGCTTTCTGATCCTCAGCCCAAGCCGCCGGCGCAAGCATTGCCAGCAGACAAGGATTCAATACCCAAAGGTGTTTGCGTTTCATCGTTATTTCCTGGTGATATTGTTATTGTATTTTTTGAGAATGATTCTTTTATCAATAACGTTTCTTGTTATCAATAAAATCATGATATGATTTTTTTCGATACATTAACGTAATCAATTAGTTTTATTAACATTTTACCCGCTGCGCGATCGAGCACCCCACGCCGTCAACACGGCAGCCGATCGGCTATACGCGCAAGCGACAGCGTTGCCGGAGAATCGAGAACATGTCCGCCAGCTACAGAATTTTTGATATCACCTTGAAAAGCAAAACGCTGATTTCATCTTCGCTGGTGCGCTGCGTGTTTGAAGGTGCGGATATTCATCGGATGAAGCTCGAAGCGCCGGACCAGCGCATCAAACTGTTGTTCCCGGCGGCGGACGGCAAGATCCCGCAGTTGGTCAACAGCTCTGACTGGTACGGCGATTACATGGCGATCCCCAAAGAACAGCGTCCGGTGATGCGCACCTATACGTTGCGTGCGCTGCGCCGCGAGCAGAATCAGATGGACGTCGAGTTCGTGTTGCATGGCGTGAACGGCCCGGCTTCCGCCTGGGCGACCCATGCCGAACCCGGAGACACGATTCAAACGGTCGCCCCCAACGGTGACTTCGACGGCGACAGCGGCGGTTACGAATGGGCGCCGCCGGCGCAGTTGCAACAGGCGTTGCTGATCGCCGATGAGACGGCGGTGCCGGCGGCGATGGCGATTCTGGAACAGCTGGCGCAGCAGGCCAATCCGCCGCGGGTGCAGGCGTTTTTTGAGGTGCCGGTGGCGGGGGATTGCCTGGATTTGGCGCATTTCCCGTTCGCCGAGGTCTACTGGCTGCCGCGTGACGTCGGCCGCCAGCTGGCACACGGTACGCTGCTGGTGGAAGCGGTGCGCCAGCGGGTGGATATCCCCGCATCGGCGTGCGCACAGGCGCAGTCACTGGCGGAAAGCAGCCTGAGCGATGAGGTGCTGTGGGAGCGGGCGGCCGGCAGCAACGCTTTTTATGCCTGGGTGGCGGCCGAATCTTCTGCGGTGAAAACGCTGCGGCGTTACCTGATTGGCGAACGCGATCTGGATCGCTCCACCGTCAACTTCATGGCCTATTGGTGCTGAACGAGCCGTCCTTTTCCGGCATCGGCGCGGAGTCTTTATCTCTCTGCCGAAGATCGACGCGCTAATCGCCGGCTGGGAGCGTGTTTAATCAGTCGAGACGCAGAAAGCTGTCGGCATCGCGCCAGGCCGGGAAGGCGCTGCGGTAGCTCTGCAGGGTTTCCAGCGACAGCTCGGCGTCCAGGCGCGTGGCCGCGCCGGGTTCCGCATCCGCCAGGATCTCGCCCTGAGGGCTGATGATTAAGCTGTCTCCGCTGTAGCTCAGTCCGTTAGGATCTTCGCCCACCCGGTTGCAGCCCGCCACATACACCTGATTCTCAATCGCCCGCGCCGTCAGCAGCGTTTGCCAATGGTGGCTGCGCGGCGCCGGCCAGTTGGCGACGTACAGCGCCAGATCGTAATCCTGCTGATAGCGCGCCCAGACCGGGAAACGCAGGTCGTAGCAGATCTGCGGCAGGATGCGCCAGCCGCGCCACTCGAAGATTTCACGCCGGTTGCCGGCCTGGTAATGCAGGTGTTCGCCGGCCATGCGGAACAGGTGGCGTTTATCATAGGCATGCACCTGGCCGCCCGGCTCTACCAGCAGGAAGCGGTTGACCGCGCCTTCGGGCGTTTTCAGCGCCACGCTGCCGCCGATTAACGCGTGGCTTTTCACCGCCCAACTGCGCAGCCAGTCGATCACCTGCTGTTCGGGCAGGGCGCTCTCGCCGGCATCCATGGCAAAACCGGTGGTGAACATTTCCGGCAAAACGATGAGATCGCGCCCGGCGATCGGCGCCAGCAACGCGTCGAAGGCGGCCAGGTTAGCGAGGCCGTCGCGCCAGACCAGAGGTTGCTGCAACAGGGTAATTTTTAAAGTCGACATAACCGCTCCGCAGCTGCATCCAGCGTGGCGTCCTGTTTAGCGAAGCACAGCCGGATCAATTTATGGGGGAAAGGATCGGCACAGAAGACCGACAGCGGAATGGCCGCCACGCCCACGTGCTCGGTTAACCAATGGCAGAACGCCACATCGTCCAGATCGGAGATGGCGCTGTAGTCCGCCAGTAAGAAGTATGTACCCGCGCAGGGTAAAATTTCCAGTCGGCTGCGCGCCAGCGCCTGCACAAAGCGATCGCGCTTGGCGCGATAGAACGCCGGCAACTGCCGCCAGTGCTCCGGCTCGGCACGCAGGCTATCCGCTAGCGCCAGCTGCGCCGGGGTGTTGACCGAAAAGGTCAGGTATTGATGCACCTTGCGCACCTCGGCGCTCAGCGCGGCGGGCGCCACGCAGTAACCCACTTTCCAGCCGGTCATGTGGAAGGTTTTACCGAAGGAGGACACCGCGATCGCCCGTTGGCGCAGCTGCGGGTGGGCCAACACGCTGGCGTGGCCGCCTTTGGCGAAGCAGATGTGTTCGTAGACTTCGTCGCTGAGCACGTAGATTTCGCGTTCTGCAATGGCGTGCCACAGCTGCTGCATATCTTCCGCCTGCCAGGCGGTGGCGGACGGGTTGTGCGGCGTGTTGACGATCACCAGGCGGGTGCGCGGCGACAGCGCGGCGGCGAACTGTTGCCAATCCACGGCAAACGCGGGCGGCTGCAGGGCGAGGCGTTTGAGTACGCCGCCGGCCAGCGTCACCGCCGGCGCATAGCTATCGTAGCTGGGATCGAAGCAGACCACCTCATCGCCGGGGCGCACCAGCGCGCTGATGGCGGCGAACAGCGCTTCGGTGGCGCCGGCGGTGACGGTCACTTCAGCAGCGGCGTCCGGCTGCCAGCCATACAGCTCGGCGGTTTTGTCGGCGATGGCTTCGCGCAGCGGCGCCACCCCGGTCATCGGCGCATATTGGTTGGCGCCCTGGGCGACGTGCCAGGCCAAGCGTTCTTTCAGGTAGTCCGGCCCGTCGAAATCAGGGAAGCCCTGAGACAGGTTGATCGCCTGATGCTGCTGCGCCAGCGCGCTCATTTGGGTAAAGATGGTGGTGCCCAGGGCAGGCAGTTTACTTTCGGGAATCAATGCGGAAGTGCTCATAGCAGGTGAATACTCCAGGCGCTTATATTGCCGTCAATATAACACGATGCTAGTATTTGGCAATCAAGACGCTTAGATGGCTAAATGCGAAAAAGTGCTTAGCCCGCCACGCGGCAGGCAAAGTTTCATCTGCCGGCCGCCTTACCGAACGGGAAATGATAATAATGACGGATAATCCGCAATTTACCGCATTGCTGGCGGCCTGCCACTGGATTGGCGACAAAGGCTGGTGCCCGGCGACCGGCGGCAACATGTCGCTGCGCCTCGACGAACGTCAGTGCCTGGTCACCGAGTCCGGCAAAGACAAGGGCAGCCTGAGCGCCGCCGATTTTCTGCGGGTGGATATCGCCGACAATCATGTGCCGAGCGGCCGCACGCCGTCGGCGGAGACCGGGCTGCATACGCTGCTCTACCGCCTGTCTGCGCACATCGGCGCGGTGCTGCATACCCATTCCGTCAACGCTACCGTACTGTCGCGGGTGGAACGCGGCGATGCGCTGGTGCTGCAGGGATACGAAATGCAGAAGTCGCTGGCCGGCCAGCGCAGCCACCTGGACAGTGTGGCGATCCCCATTTTTGATAACGATCAGGATATCCCCCGGTTAGCGGCGCGCGTGGCGGCCTATGCCGAGGCCACGCCGCTGCAATACGGCTTTCTGGTGCGCGGCCACGGTCTCTATTGCTGGGGAAGCCAGGTGGCGGAAGCCCGCCGCCATCTCGAAGGGCTGGAATTCCTATTCCAGTGTGAACTGCAACGCCGCTTACTGGAGGCGAAATGATCCGCGCCATCGTGACCGATATTGAAGGCACCACCAGCGATATTCGCTTTGTGCATCAGGTACTGTTTCCTTATGCCCGCGAACGGCTGGCGGATTTTGTGCGCCGCCATGCCGCTGAGAGCGAAGTCGCCGCGCCGCTGGCGGCGCTGCGCGCTGAAATTGACCAGCCGCAGGCAGATCTCGATGCGCTGATCGCCGCCCTGTACCGCTTTATGGATGAAGATCGCAAATCCACCGCGCTCAAGGCGTTGCAGGGCATCATCTGGCGCAGCGGTTACCGCGAAGGGGATTTTCGCGGGCATCTGTACCCGGAAGTCGCCGGGCAGTTGGCCGCCTGGCAGCGGCAGGGAGTGAAGCTTTACGTCTATTCCTCCGGTTCGGTGGAAGCGCAGAAGCTGCTGTTCGGCCACAGCGACGCGGGCGATCTGCAGCCGCTGTTCAGCGGCTATTTCGACACCCGCGTCGGCGCCAAGCGTGAAACCGCGTCGTACCGCAACATCGCGCAGGCTATCGGCATCGCGCCCGACGAACTGCTGTTCCTGTCCGATATTCACCAGGAGCTGGACGCCGCGCAGGCCGCCGGCTGGCATACCTGCCAGCTGATCCGCGATGAGACGGACGAGCAAAGCCGGCATCCGCAGGTTAACCGTTTTGATCGTATCGATTTAGGGGAGTTCGTCTCATGAGTGGATTGACCATTTTCAGCGATAAAGCGCCGCAGCAGCCGCTGTGGCAGAGCCGCGACGCGCAGGAGATCCAGCGCCAGCTGGCGCAAATCGGCGTGCGCTTTGAGCGCTGGCAGGCGGATCGCGAGCTGGGCGACAACCCGCAGCCGGAGGCAGTGATCGCCGCCTACCAGCATGAGATCGACCGGCTGGTGGCGGAAAAGGGCTACCAGAGTTGGGACGTGATCAGCATGCGGCCGGACCACGAGCAGCGTCAGGCGCTGCGCGAAAAATTCCTGTCCGAACACACGCACGGCGAGGATGAAGTGCGCTTTTTCGTTGAAGGGGCGGGGCTGTTTTGCCTGCATCTGGACGGCAAGATCTTCCAGATCCTGTGCGAAAAGAACGATCTGATCTCGGTGCCGGCCAACACCCGTCACTGGTTCGATATGGGCTCGGCGCCGCACTTTACCGCGATCCGGGTATTTGACAACCCGGAAGGCTGGGTGGCGCATTTCACCGGCGACACGATCGCCGATGCCTATCCGCGTTTGGACTGATCGTCAACCGGCGGGCGTTACCTCAGCGCCCGCTGGAAAATCCCCGCTTCAACCTGTTGCGGCGTGATCACGCCGCTGTCGAACACCCACCCGCTGATAAGCTTCGCCGGCGTGACATCGAACGCCGGATTGTACACCGGTGCCTCGTTCGGCGCCCACTGCCAGGCGCCGAAGCTGCCTGAAACGCCGGTGACTTCGGCCGCCGCGCGTTGCTCGATCGGGATGGCGGCGCCGTCCGGACAGTGCGGATCGTGGGTGGTGTGCGGGGCGGCCACGTAGAACGGGATGCCGTGATAGTACGCCAGCACCGCCAGGCTGTAGGTGCCAATCTTGTTGGCGACGTCGCCGTTGGCGGCGATGCGATCCGCGCCGACCCACACCGCATCGACCTGGCCCTGCGCCATCAGGCTGGCGGCCATCGAATCGCAGATCAGACGATAGGGAATGCCCAGCTCGCCCAGTTCCCAGGCGGTCAGACGACCGCCCTGCAGCAGCGGCCGGGTTTCATCGACCCACACCTGTTGCACTTTGCCCTGCTGGTGGGCGCGCAGCAGCACCCCGATGGCGGTGCCGACGCCGGCGGTGGCCAACCCGCCGGTATTGCAGTGGGTCAGCAGGCGGCTGCCGGGCTTGACCAGCCCAGCGCCGTGATCGGCGATGCGATCGCACAGCCGGCGATCTTCCTCCACCAGCCGCAGCGCTTCGTTCACCATCGCCGGCGCCCAGTCAGGCTCCGCCAGCGCCAGCTTCATGCGATCCAGATTGTTCATCAGGTTAACCGCCGTCGGGCGGGCGGCGCGCAGCGTATGCAGCGCCTGTTCCAGCTCGGCGCGCGGCAGACCGCGTTCCGCCAGCAGCGCCAACAGCAGGCTGGCGGACAGCCCGATCAGCGGCGCGCCGCGCACCCGCAGGCTGTGAATGTGCCCGACCAACTCTTCCACGCTGTCGCAGGCCCGCCACCGCTTTTCCTGCGGCAGAGCTTGCTGATCGAGGATCCAAAGGCGGTTATCTCGCAGGGTCAAACTGGTGGTGTTAAGCGCTTGCATCGGCGGTTAATTCCTTGTTGCGTGGTTATTGCATCTGAAACGCTATTCTGCCAACATGACTTCCAGATGTATAGACGTCCAAATGCTTTTACGTCTAAATAATCAGAGTCGCTGGGTCAGTGAGAGAGAACAGAGGGGTTGGGGAATGTCGCTTTATCGTACGTTTACGGCTGCCGATGCCGTTGAATATGCCCGCCAATATGGGCAGGTGGCCGAACCGCAGGCGCTGGTGAGCGCCGACGAGATCGGTGACGGCAACCTGAACCTGGTGTTCAAGATCCGCGATCGCGAAGGCGTGAGTCGGGTGATCGTCAAACAGGCGCTGCCCTACGTGCGCTGCGTGGGCGAATCCTGGCCGCTGACGTTGGATCGGGCGCGCATCGAAGCGGAAACGCTGCTGGTCCACGGCAGTTTCTGCCCAAGGCATACGGTAAAAGTCTTGCATCACGATCCCGAATTGGCGGTGATGGTGCAGGAAGATCTCTCCGATCATCGCATCTGGCGCAGTGAACTGGTGCAGGGGAACTATCACCCGCTGGCGGCTGGGCAACTGGCGGAATACCTGGCGCAGACGCTGTTTCACACCTCCGATTTTTATCAGTCGGCGCAGCAGAAGAAGGCGGAAGTCAGCCGTTTCACCAACCCCGAGCTGTGCCAGATCACCGAAGATCTGTTCTTTACCGACCCCTATACCGACCATGAGCGCAATCAGTTCGAGGCGGCGCTGTTGCCGCAGGTGCAGGCGCTGCGTGAGGATGCGCCGCTGAAGCTGGCGGTCGCCGGCCTGAAACATCGTTTCCTCAGCAAAGCGGAGGCGCTGCTGCACGGCGATATTCACAGTGGTTCAATTTTCGTGGCGGAAGGGCGGTTGAAAGCGATCGACGCTGAATTCGGTTTCTACGGCCCGATCGGTTTCGATGTCGGCACTGCGTTAGGCAACTTGCTGCTCAACTATTGTGGCCAGCCGGGGCTGTTCGGGCCGCGCGACGCCGCCGCCGGACGCGAGCAGCGCCTGCAGGATGTGCGCGAGCTGTGGCTGATTTTCGCCGATCGCTTCCTGGCGCTGTGCCATCAGCAAAGCCGCGATGCGGCGCTGGCGACGCCGGGTTACGCCGAGCAGTTCCTGCAGCAGGTCTGGGCTGACGCAGTAGGGTACTGTGGCACCGAACTGATCCGGCGCACCATCGGCCTGGCGCACGTCGCCGATCTGGATAGCATCGCCGACGCCGACATGCGCCTCGACTGTCAGCGTCACGCCCTGGGATTGGGGCGCACGCTGATCGTCAATGCGCCGCAGATCGAGCATATCGATGCGCTGTTGGCGCGCATTCGCCAGCAGGGCTGAAAAGGCGGGTGCTCGTGGATCCTGCCTGACATCATCAGCCAACGGGCGGGGCGAACCCCGCCGTTGGGTTGCCTTACCGTTCGGATTCGTAAGCCAAAGTGGCCGCAACCTCCGAGTCTCCCAACCTGATGCGCAGTTCGCACAGCGAACCGCGGGTTAGCCAGATGAACGCGATCAGCGTCATACAGACGATCACCAGTTTAAGTACGACCCGTTTTTGCTGCATTTTTGACCTCCCTATCCTTGCCTTGCGGCGGGTAAGAGGCTAACCTGAGGTTGCTTGGCATCAGAGTGGCCTCGGGTTGATAATATCGACTCGGGGCCTTTCTCTTTCTCTCCTTTGCCAAGGCTCCGGACAGAAAGATCCAGAGCACCCGCTGCGCAGTCTACTCGAACTTCCTTCCCGTGAAATCTGCCGTTGCGCCAACCTGCGGCGCGGTGCGCAGTTTGTGGTGCAAGAAAAGAAAAAGGGGCGATGATGATCGCCCCTTGGATGCGTGGAGTGGGAATTGGCGTTAAGCCGCTTCGGTCTGCTGTTGGCGCTTAGACTGCGCCGCCGGCTTTTCCGGCTTAGCGGCCGCCAGCGCATCCGGTGCAAAGTCGTCCACGTTGATGGAGCGCAGACGGCTCTCTTCGGCTTTCACCAGGATCTTCGCTTCGTCGGCGCTGATCTTGCCTTCTTCCAGCGCGCGTTCCGCCAAACGATCCAGACGGGTGAACGGCAGGTTTTTGCCGGCTGCCTTGCACAGACGTTCGTGAATCTGCTCGGCGGCCATCACGTCGGCCAGCGCCGCTTCCAGCAGGCCGATTGGGTTATGTTCGCTCGGCGTCAGGTACTGACCGCGCCCCAGGCGGCTGCGGGTGGCGGAAGGCACCTGCAGGATCTTGGCCAACTGGTGATCCAGGCGATCGGACGGTGCGGTATGCACGCGGCCGAACGGGAAGACCACGAAGCGCATCGCGCCAGCGATAAAGCGGTTCGGGAAGTTGCGCAGCAGGTCATCCAGCGCCTGTTCGGCTTTATGCAGGCTGTCTTGCACGCCCCAATGCACCAGCGGCAGATCTTCTTTCTGACGGCCTTCGTCGTCAAAGCGTTTCAGCACGGCGGAAGCCAAATACATCTGGCTGAGGATATCCCCCAGGCGAGCGGAGATGCGCTCACGGCGCTTCAGGCTGCCGCCCAGCACGCCCATGGAAACGTCCGACAGCAGCGCCAGGTTGGCGCTCAGGCGGTTCAACTGCTGATAGTAACGACGGGTCGCATCCTTGGTCGGCGTGGCGCTGGTGCGGCCGTTGGTCAGGCCCAGCCAGAAGCTGCGTACCTTGTTGCTGCCGACGTGGCCCAGGTGGCCGAACAGCGATTTATCGAAGGCGTTCAGATCGTTGTTCTGTGCCGCTGCCATTTCATCCAGCACATAAGGATGGCAGCGGATTGCGCCCTGGCCGAAGATCATCATGGTGCGGGTCAGGATGTTCGCGCCTTCCACCGTGATGGCGATCGGTGCGCCCTGATAGGCTCGAGCCAGGAAGTTGGATTCGCCCAGCATGATGCCTTTACCGCCGGCGATGTCCATGGCGTCAACGATCGACTGCTGGCCGCGGTGTGTACAGTGGTATTTGACGATGGCCGACAGCACGGCCGGTTTCTCGCCCTGCACCAGCGCGTAGGTGATCAGCGAAGCGGCGGCGTCCATCACATAGGTGTTGCCGGCGATGCGTGCCAACGGCTCTTCGATCCCCTCCATCTTGCCGATGGAGATCTTGAACTGACGGCGAATGTGCGCGTAGGCGCCGGTCGCCAGGGCGATGGATTTCAGGCTGCCGGTAGAGTTGGACGGCAGGGTGATGCCGCGACCGACCGACAGGCATTCAACCAGCATGCGCCAGCCCTGGCCGGCCATTTTCGGGCCGCCGATGATGTAATCGATCGGCACGAACACGTCGGTGCCGCGGGTTGGGCCGTTCTGGAACGGCACGTTCAGCGGGAAGTGACGGTTGCCGATTTCCACGCCCGGCGTGCTGGTTGGGATCAGCGCACAGGTGATGCCCGGGGATTCGTTGTCGCTCAGCAGGCGATTCGGGTCATGCAGTTTGAACGCTAGGCCCAGTACGGTAGCGACCGGCGCCAGCGTGATGTAGCGCTTGTTCCAGGTCAGGCGCATGCCCAGTACCTGCTTGCCTTGCCATTCGCCCATGCACACGGTGCCCACGTCCGGGATCGCGCCGGCATCGGAACCCGCTTCCGGGCTGGTCAGCGCGAAGCAAGGAATTTCGTCGCCGCGCGCCAGGCCCGGCAGATAGTGGTTTTTCTGTTCTTCGGTACCGTAGTGCTGCAGCAGTTCGCCCGGGCCGAGGGAGTTTGGCACGCCGACGGTGATCGCCAGGATGCCGGAAACGCCGGCCAGTTTTTGCAGCACCATCGCCTGAGCGTAAGGTGAGAATTCCAGACCGCCGTACTCTTTCTTGATGATCATCGCGAAGAAACGGTGTTCTTTCAGGTACGCCCAGAGTTCAGGCGGCAGATCGGCCAGTTCGTGGGTGATCTGGAAGTCGTTGGCCATGCGGCAGGCTTCTTCCACCGGGCCGTCGATAAACGCCTGCTCTTCTTCCGTCAGGCGCGGTTTCGGGTAGCTGTGCAGCTTGTTCCAGTCCGGCGCGCCGCGGAACAGATCGCCTTCCCACCAGGTGGTACCGGCGTCGATCGCTTCCTTCTCGGTGGTGGACATCGGCGGCATCACCTTGCGGAAGGCTCGCAGCGCCGGCGCGGAGAGCAGGGAACGGCGTACAGAGGAAAGGTTCAGCGGCAGCAGCACGATCGCCAGCGGCAGCAACAGCCAGAAGCTCCACAGGCCGATAGCACCCATGGCGGCAGTGTACGCCACCAGGATCAGGCTGCTGAGGGTAAGGTTCACTCGGTGGTAGAACACCACGCCGAGGAGAGCCAGGAAAACGACGATACTAAGAACCATCATAAGAAGCTCCGAAGTAGTAAGAGGTCTGACCTGTTGTGTGTATGTAATAGGTTTTAGTACAAGGCAGAATTTTTATCAATGCGTTTACAGTTTAATTACAACTCAGGTCACAAACTGACAGCACCAATCATCAAAAACCTCTCCGCTTCCTTAACTGGCGCGCTGTTTGGCTGAGAATGCTTCTCGCTGTTTCCGCGATCCGGTACACTGCGAAGCGGAAGATTTGACGATAACAAGAGGTTCCTCATGTACCACGACCTTATTCGCAGTGAACTGAACGAAGCAGCTGATACCCTGGCGAAATTTATCAATGACGACGCCAACATCGACGCCATCCAACGTGCGGCGGTGCTGCTGGCGGATTCCTTCAAAGCCGGCGGTAAAGTGATTTCCTGCGGCAACGGCGGTTCCCATTGCGACGCGATGCACTTCGCCGAAGAGCTGACCGGCCGCTACCGTGAAAACCGCCCGGGCTACCCGGCAATTGCCATCTCGGACGTGAGCCACCTGTCCTGCGTCAGCAACGACTTCGGTTATGAGTATGTGTTCTCGCGCTATGTGGAAGCGGTGGGCCGCGAAGGCGACGTGCTGCTGGGCATTTCTACTTCCGGCAACTCCGGCAACATCATCAAGGCCATCGACGCGGCGCGTGCCAAGGGGATGAAAGTGATCACCCTGACCGGCAAGGACGGCGGCAAGATGGCGGGTTCCGCCGATGTGGAAATTCGCGTGCCGCACTTCGGCTACGCCGACCGCATTCAGGAAATCCACATCAAAGCGATTCACATCTTGATTCAGCTGATCGAAAAAGAGATGGTTAAGGCTTGATAGCCTTCGGGGAGCTGCGGCTCCCCATGAATAAGACGGCGGACGCCGCATGGTGCGTCTGCACAGCCTGTGTCAGTGTGGTTAAGGAGTGCTGGCGATGTGTGAACTGCTCGGGATGAGCGCAAACGTACCGACCGATATCTGCTTCAGCTTTACCGGCCTGGTACAGCGCGGCGGCCGCACCGGGCCGCATAAGGATGGCTGGGGCATTACCTTCTATGAAGGGAACGGCTGCCGCACATTCAAGGATCCGCAGCCGAGCTTCAACTCGCCGATCGCCCGCCTGGTGCAGGACTATCCGATCAAGTCCTGCGCGGTGGTGTCCCATATTCGCCAGGCCAACCGCGGCGAAGTGGCGCTGGAAAACACCCATCCGTTCACCCGTGAACTGTGGGGCCGCAACTGGACCTACGCGCACAACGGCCAATTAAAAGGCTATCGTCAGCTGGATACCGGCACGTTCCGCCCGGTCGGCCAGACCGACAGCGAATACGCGTTCTGCTGGCTGCTGCATCAGCTGGCGCTGAAATACCCGCGCACCCCGAGCCAATGGCCGGCGGTCTTCCGCTATATCGGCCTGTTGGCGAACCAGCTGCGCAAGAAAGGGGTGTTCAACATGCTGTTGTCGGACGGGCGCTTCGTGATGGCCTATTGCTCCACCAACCTGTATTGGATCACGCGCCGCGCGCCGTTCGGTAAGGCGACGTTACTGGATCAGGATGTGGAGATCGATTTTCAGCAGCAGACCACACCGAACGATGTGGTCACGGTGATCGCCACCCAACCGCTGACCGCCAACGAAACCTGGCACAAGATTGAGCCAGGCGAGTTCGCGTTATTTCACTTCGGTGAGCGGCTTGTTCTGAGCGAAGGGATTGGTGTTGGGCGTCGGGCTGGCTGACGCGTACTGCGTCATCTGGCCGCTGCTCATCAACGGTTGACCCAGCACATACTGGCCGTTGTCTACGGTCATCATCGGCGGCTGGTGGTTCTTCGCGAAGTAATCGTAACCCGGCTTCAGCTGGCGCCAGAAGGCGATATAGCTGGATGACGCATGGCGCTTGAGGTTTTGCTCGGTCATGCGGAACGGATAGATGCTGATATCGACGCGGCTTTGGCCATAGGCAAAAGCCGCTTCGACGTAGCGATAGATCTCATCCATATAGGTGTTGGTCATCGCGTAACAGCCGATCGATTTACATTCGCCGTGGATCATCAGATAAGCGCCGGAATAGCCCTGCGATTTATCGTAATCGTTAGGGAAACCGATATTGATCGCCCGATAATACTTGCTGTCGGGTTTCAGATGGCGTGCGTCAACGCTATAAAAGCCTTCCGGACTTTTAAAGTCGCCTTCACGACGTTTAGGACCCAGCCCGCCGGAGAAATTACAGATCGGGAACGTGTTGACCAGGCGGAATTCATTGCCCATTTTGGCATACAATTCCAGCTTGCGTTCCTCTTTGAAGATCTGAATATAGACCGGCGAACCCAATAATTGCTGTTTAACTACCGGTGCTTCGGGTACCTGCTCGCTGGCGCTGCAGGCCGTGATCATCGGCATAGAAACAAGCATCGCAAACAACAGCGCGATTTTGCTCATTATTATTCCTGCTTATATTTATCTGCCGGCGCAATTGAGGTTGGCCAACATGCCACTGATTATTGTTTTTACTGCTGCAAAACACCGCCAGATTACCAGCGCGTTTATTTTTAGCAATACGTGATATGTATAAAAAAACGACAAAGCTCGATAAAAGTGAAATGACCGGCAGATTTTAACGATAAGTAGTGAAAAACAGGCGAAATTTAATTGCGTTTGCTTGACCCAAGTCACGACGTAACGCAGAACAATGTTGCGAACAATGTTAATATTCTCTCTTCAATTTAACGCGCTGTGGCGATTGAAGCGGCAAGAGTTATTGCATATAACCCGGCCGTTTTGATGGTTATTTGGCTACATGCCGTTAACACATCGACTGTCGCGCAAACAACGGAAAGGGGGATTCAAGGGAATGCGCGTTACCCCAGTTTTTCACTGCGAGAAAGTTCATGTTGGGAGTGCCGTTGTGCGCACTGCCCGGCAATCCTGGCATCGTCAGCACCCGCCTCTGGGGCCGGTCAGACGTGTAAACCCAACTACATCGTATAAATCCTATGATTAAGATCAGAAAAGGGTTAGATCTGCCGATAGCCGGAGCCCCGGTTCAGGCGATCCAAGATGGCCCGAACATTCAGCATGTCGCCCTGCTTGGGGAAGAGTATGTCGGAATGCGCCCCTCCATGCTGGTGCAGGAAGGCGATACCGTTAAGAAAGGCCAGGCGTTGTTCGAAGATAAGAAAAACCCCGGGGTTTTCTTCACGGCTCCCGCCAGCGGCCGCATCGTCGCGATTAACCGCGGCGAGCGGCGCGTATTGCAATCGGTGGTGATTGCGCTGGAAAACGGCGGCGACGATCAGCTCGAGTTTGCGCACTACCCGCAGGGGGAATTGGCCCAGTTGCCACGCGAACAGGTCGAGAGCGAATTGATCGCCAGTGGCCTGTGGACCGCACTGCGCACCCGCCCGTTCAGTAAAACGCCAAGCCCCGGCAGCGAACCGCGCGCCATTTTCGTCACCGCGATGGATACCCAACCGTTGGCCGCCGATCCGCAGGTGATCATCGCCGAGCAGCAGGCGGCGTTCAACGCCGGGCTGGTGGTCTTGGCACGCCTGACGGCGGGCAAGGTGCACGTATGTCACGCCGCCGGCGCCTCCGTTGGCCAGCAGAGCGGCCCGCAGATCGCCTACAGCGAATTTGCCGGCCCGCATCCCGCCGGGCTGGTGGGCACCCACATTCACTTCCTTGAACCGGTTAGCCTGAAGAAAATCGTTTGGCACATCGGCTACCAGGACGTCATCGCCATCGGCACGCTGTTCACCACCGGTAAGCTCGATACCCGCCGGGTCGTGGCGCTGGCCGGGCCGCAGGTGGCGCAGCCGGCGCTGCTGCGCACCCGCCTGGGGGCCAGCCTCGAGGAGCTGACCGCCGGCCGCCTGAAAGACGGCGAGAACCGGGTGATCTCCGGTTCGGTGCTGAACGGCATGCACGCCGCCGGGCCGAACGCCTGGCTCGGCCGTTTCCACTCGCAGGTGTCGGTGCTGGAAGAAGGGCGCGACAAAGAGCTGTTCGGTTGGATCGTGCCGTCGCCGAACAAGTTCTCCATTACCCGCACCACGCTGGGCCACTTCCTGAAAAACAAACTGTTCGCCTTCTCGACCACCACTAACGGCGGCGAACGCGCCATGGTGCCGATCGGCAACTACGAGCGGGTGATGCCGCTGGACATTTTGCCGACGCTGCTGCTGCGCGATTTGCTGGCGGGCGACAGCGACAGTGCGCAGGCGCTGGGCTGCCTGGAGCTGGACGAGGAAGATCTGGCGTTGTGCACCTTCGTTTGCCCCGGCAAGTATGAGTACGCGCCGGTGCTGCGCGAGGTGCTGACCAAGATTGAGCAGGAAGGATAACCGATGGGCCTGAAGAATTATTTTGAGAAGATAGAGCATCACTTCACGCCGGGCGGCAAACTGGAAAAGTGGTACCCGCTGTATGAAGCGACCACCACGGTGTTTTATACCCCCGGCACGGTGACGCGCGGCGCTTCGCACGTGCGCGACGCCATCGATTTGAAACGCATGATGATCCTGGTGTGGCTGGCGGTGTTCCCGGCGATGTTCTGGGGCATGTACAACGTTGGCCAGCAGGCGATCCCGGCGCTGCACCATCTGTACAGCGGCGACGCGCTGCAACAGGTGCTGGCGGGCGACTGGCATTATCGTCTGGCGCAGTGGCTAGGCGCCTCGCTGGCGGCCGACGCCGGCTGGGTCAGCAAGATGGTGCTGGGCGCCTGTTACTTCCTGCCGATATACGCCGTGGTGTTTGTCGTCGGCGGCTTCTGGGAGGTGCTGTTCGCCATTATCCGTAAGCATGAGGTTAACGAAGGCTTCTTCGTCACTTCAATCCTGTTTGCGCTGATCGTGCCGCCGACCCTGCCGCTGTGGCAGGCCGCGCTGGGCATCACCTTCGGCGTGGTGGTGGCCAAAGAGATCTTCGGCGGCACCGGGCGCAACTTCCTCAACCCGGCGCTGGCCGGCCGCGCCTTCCTGTTCTTCGCCTATCCGGCGCAGATCTCCGGCGATTTGGTGTGGACCTCCGCGGACGGTTTCTCCGGCGCGACGCCGCTGGCGCAGTGGAGTGCAGGCGGGGCGCACAGCCTGAGCAACGTGGCCACCGGCCAGTCCATCAGCTGGCTGGACGCCTTCCTCGGCAACATTCCCGGCTCCATCGGTGAAGTCTCCACGCTGATGATCCTGATCGGCGGGGCGATTATCCTGTTCGGCCGCGTGGCCTCCTGGCGCATCGTCGCCGGCGTGATGCTCGGCATGGTGGCTTCTGCACTGTTGTTCAACGCCATCGGTTCGGACACCAACCCGATGTTCGCCATGCCGTGGTACTGGCATCTGGTGCTGGGCGGCTTCGCCTTCGGCATGATCTTTATGGCGACCGACCCGGTTTCCGCCTCCTTCACCAATAAGGGGAAATGGTGGTACGGCATTCTGATCGGCGTGATGTGCGTGCTGATCCGGGTGGTCAACCCCGCCTATCCGGAAGGCATGATGCTGGCGATCCTGTTCGCCAACCTGTTCGCACCGCTGTTCGATTACCTGGTGGTGCAGGCCAACATCAAGCGGAGAAAAGCCCGTGGCGAATGAAGCGAAAAACGACGGCATCGGTAAAACGCTGCTGGTAGTGCTGCTGCTGTGTCTGGTGTGTTCAGTGGTGGTGGCGGGCTCCGCCGTCGGCCTGAAGTCCAAACAGCAGGAGCAAAAGCTGCTCGATAAGCAGCGCAATATTCTCGACGTAGCCGGCCTGTTGCAGCCGAAAATGGAGAGCGAGCAGGTCAAGCGTCTGTACAGCGAGCGCATCGAACCGCGCCTGGTGGATCTGAACAGCGGCGAGTTTGTCGCTGGCAAGGCGGCGGCGTTCGATCTGGGCGCCGCGCTGCGCGACGACGCCAAAAGCGTGGCGTTGCCCGCGGGCGACGATCCGGCCGGTATCAAACGCCGTAGCAACCAGGCGGAAATCTACCTGGTGCGCGACGAAAGCGGCCAGGTGAACAAGCTTGTGCTGCCGGTATACGGCGCCGGCCTGTGGTCGATGATGTACGCCTTCGTGGCGCTGGATAACGACGGCAATACGGTCAAGGGCATCACCTACTACGACCAGGGGGAAACCCCAGGGCTGGGCGGTGAGGTCGAGAATCCGTCCTGGCGCCAGCAGTGGGTCGGTAAACAGCTGTTCGACGACAACGGCCAGCCGGCGATCCGCGTGGTGAAAGGCGGCGCACGTCAGGGGGATGTGCACGGAGTGGACGGCCTATCCGGCGCCACGCTGACCTCCAACGGTGTGCAGCATACGTTTGATTTCTGGTTGGGCGAGCACGGCTTCGGCCCGTTCCTGAAAAAAGTTCGTGAAGGAGCGCTGAAAAATGGCTGATTCCAAAGAGATAAAGCGGGTCCTGCTGGGGCCGCTGTTCGACAATAACCCGATCGCCCTGCAGGTGTTGGGCGTCTGTTCTGCGTTGGCGGTGACCACCAAGCTGGAGACGGCGGTGGTGATGACCATTGCGGTGACGCTGGTGACCGCGTTCTCCAGCTTCTTCATCTCGCTGATCCGTCACCATATTCCCAACAGCGTGCGCATCATCGTGCAGATGGCGATCATCGCCTCGCTGGTGATCGTGGTCGATCAGCTGCTGCGCGCTTATGCGTTCGAGATCTCCAAGCAGCTGTCGGTGTTCGTCGGCCTTATCATCACCAACTGCATCGTGATGGGGCGCGCCGAGGCTTATGCCATGAAGTCGCCGCCGATCGAGAGCTTTATGGACGGCATCGGCAACGGGCTGGGTTACGGGGTGATCCTGGTGCTGGTCGGTTTCCTGCGCGAGCTGATTGGCTCCGGCAAGCTGTTCGGCGTCCCGGTGCTGGAAACGGTGCAGAACGGCGGCTGGTACCAGCCGAACGGCCTGTTCCTGCTGGCGCCGAGCGCGTTCTTCATCATCGGCCTGCTGATCTGGGTGCTGCGCACCCTGAAGCCGGCGCAGATCGAAAAGGAGTAAAGGCCGATGGAACACTATATCAGCCTGTTTGTGCGCGCGGTGTTCGTCGAGAACATGGCGCTGGCGTTCTTCCTCGGGATGTGTACCTTCCTGGCGGTGTCGAAGAAGGTCTCGACCGCCTTTGGCCTGGGCATCGCGGTGACCATCGTGCTCGGCATTTCGGTGCCGGTGAACAACCTGGTCTACAACCTGATCCTGCGCGACGGCGCGCTGGTGGAAGGCGTCGATCTGAGCTTCCTCAACTTCATCACCTTCATCGGCGTGATCGCGGCGCTGGTACAGATTTTGGAGATGATCCTCGATCGCTTCTTCCCGTCGCTGTATAACGCGCTCGGCATCTTCCTGCCGCTCATCACCGTGAACTGCGCCATCTTCGGCGGCGTGTCCTTCATGGTGCAGCGCGACTATAACTTCGCCGAGTCGGTGGTGTACGGCTTTGGTTCCGGCACCGGCTGGATGCTGGCGATCGTCGCCATGGCGGGGATCCGCGAAAAACTCAAGTATGCCAACGTGCCGGCAGGGCTGCGCGGCCTGGGCATTACCTTTATCACCACCGGACTGATGGCGCTGGGCTTCATGTCCTTCTCCGGTGTTCAGTTGTAAAGGCGGGAAGAATTTATGGAAATTATTTTAGGCGTAGCAATGTTCACCACCATCGTGATGGTGCTGGTGTTGCTGATCCTGTTCGCCAAATCGAAGCTGGTGAACACCGGTGACATCGCGGTGGAAATCAACGGCGATCTGGATAAGAGCTTCCATGCGCCGGCGGGCGACAAGCTGCTCAACGTGCTCTCCAGCCAGGGGATCTTCGTCTCCTCGGCCTGCGGCGGCGGCGGTTCCTGCGGCCAGTGCCGGGTGGTGATCAAAGAGGGCGGCGGCGATATCCTGCCGACCGAGCTCTCGCACATCAACAAGCGCGAAGCGAAAGAAGGGTGCCGCCTGGCGTGCCAGGTGAACGTGAAGCAGAACCTGAAGATCGAGCTGCCGGAAGAGATCTTCGGCGTGAAGAAATGGGAGTGCGAGGTTATCTCCAACGATAACAAAGCCACCTTTATCAAAGAGCTGAAGCTGAAGATCCCCGATGGTGAGGACGTGCCGTTCCGCGCGGGCGGCTTTATCCAGATCGAAGCACCGGCGCACGACATCAGCTACGCCGACTTCGACGTGCCGCAGGAGTATCGCGGCGACTGGGACAAGTTCAACCTGTTCCGCTACCGCTCGACGGTGAACGACACCACGGTGCGCGCCTACTCGATGGCCAACTACCCGGAAGAGAAGGGCATCATCATGCTCAACGTGCGTATCGCCACGCCGCCGCCGAATAATCCGGACGTGCCGCCGGGCATCATGTCTTCCTATATCTGGTCGCTGAAAGCCGGTGACAAGGTGACCATCTCCGGGCCGTTCGGCGAGTTCTTCGCCAAGGACACCGACGCCGAAATGATCTTCATCGGCGGCGGCGCGGGCATGGCACCGATGCGTTCGCACATCTTCGATCAGCTCAAGCGCCTGAACTCGAAGCGCAAGATCACCTTCTGGTACGGCGCGCGTTCGCTGCGCGAGATGTTCTATGAAGACGACTTCAACCAGCTGCAGGCGGAGAACGAAAACTTCACCTGGCACGTGGCGCTGTCGGATCCGCAGCCGGAAGATAACTGGACCGGCTACACCGGCTTTATCCATAATGTTCTGCTGGAGAACTACCTGAGGAACCACCCGGCACCGGAGGACTGCGAGTTTTACATGTGCGGGCCGCCGATGATGAACGCCGCGGTGATCAAGATGCTCAAAGATCTGGGCGTCGAAGACGAAAACATCATGCTGGATGACTTTGGTGGCTAAATTGCGCGCATTGGCGATGAAGAACTGGCTGACGGGTGTGGCGCTGAGCGCCACCCTGCTGCTGACCGGCTGCGGGCCGGAACAGGTGGACCTGATGGGTAAAACCATGGGCACCTCGTATTCGATCCGTTACGTGACCGGCGAAGATACGCCGTCGGCGCGCGAGATGCAGGCAGAGATCGACAAACGGCTGGAGCAGGTGAACGATCAGATGTCCACCTACCGGCCGGATTCCGAGCTGAGCCGCTTCAATGCCAACCGCGACATTGACCGGCCGTTCCCGGTTTCGCCGGCCACCGCTGAGGTGGTGCGCGAAGCGCTTCGCATCAACCGCGTCACTGACGGCGCGCTGGACGTGACCGTCGGGCCGCTGGTCAACCTGTGGGGCTTCGGCCCGGAAGGGCGGCCGGACAAAGTGCCGAGCGAGGCGGAACTGGCGCACCGCCGCGCCTGGACCGGCGCCGACAAACTGTCGGTGCAGGGCAGCGCGCTGGTGAAAAGCATCCCTGAGCTGTACGTCGATCTGTCGTCGATCGCCAAAGGGTATGGCGTGGACGTGGTGGCGGAATATCTGCAGTCCCGGCATGTGAAGAACTACATGGTGGATATCGGCGGTGAGGTGCGCACGCGCGGGCATAACGGCGAGCAAAAGCCGTGGCGCATCGCCATCGAGCGCCCGACCGCCGGTACGCAACAGCAGGCGCAGCTGGTGATCCAGCCGGGGGAGATGTCGATCGCTACCTCGGGTGACTATCGCAACTACTTCGAGCAGGACGGGGTGCGCTATTCGCACACCATCGATCCGGTCACCGGCCGACCCATTCACCACCGTTTGGTGTCGATCACCGTGCTGAGCCCGACCTGCATGACCGCCGACGGGCTGTCCACCGGCCTGAACGTGATGGGGCCGGAGCGCGGCCTGGCGCTGGCCAACCTGCTCGGTATCCCGGTGTTCATGATCGTGAAAACCGCCGACGGGTTTGAGGAGCGTTACTCAGACGCGTTCAAGCCCTATCTGAAAAAGCGTTCGTGAGGTTGCTATGTTGACGGTATTCGCCGCTACTTTCGTGTTGTTTCTGCTGATCGTCGGCGGCATGTCGCTGGGCTATGTGTTCAAACGCAAAAGCCTGCAGGGCAGCTGCGGCGGCATCACCGCGCTGGGCATGGAGAAAGTCTGCGACTGCCCGGAGCCGTGCGATGCGCGCAAAAAGCGCGAAGCCAAAGCGGCGCAGCGGCGCGAGCAGTTGGAAAAGCACCGTATTCTGTAGCGAAAACCCGGCCTTGGCCGGGTTTTTTATTTCGCCTTGCGGAAGCTTTTCGCCTCGGCCGGCGAGTTGACCATCACGCCGTCAGCGCCCAGCGCCAGCGCCTGCTGATATTCCTGCGGCGAGTTGACGCCGAACAGGATAATGTGCGCCGGGCCCTGCGAGCGGAAACAGTCCATCGACTCTTTATCCCAGGTCAGAAACGCCTTCGAACGCCCTTCGCCGAGGGTATATTTCTCCACCACTTCCACCTCGCGCTTCAGCTCCAGCCCGTACCAGCGCGGCTGCCGGTTGTCCGGTTTGACGTCGCACTGGTGCGCCATGGTGACGTTGGCCAGCAGCGTGCGGGTTTCGTCGCGGCTTTCAAAGCGCGGGATGGCCGGCGGCAGCGCCTGCAGGTATTTGGCGTCGGTAGAGTAGACGCGGATGCGGTTCAGGCTGTCGGTGCTTTGCAACGTCGCCAGCAGCGTTTGGCCAAACTGCGCCGGATCGGCGTCCGGGGATTTGATGTCCAGATAAAAAGTGACGTGCGGAAACGCTTTAAGCACGTCGTCGAGCCGTGGAATGCCGATACCCTGGCCGCGGAACGGGTGTGCGTCACCCTTGGCGAAGGCCCAACCGGCGTCGGTCTCGGCCAGCTGCGCGGCGGTATAGGCAGAAACAGGACCCTGCCGGTTGGTCAGCGCTTTCAGGTCCGAGGGGCGATACAGCACGATGATGCCGTCTTTGGATGCTTGCAGGGTGATCCAGATGGCGTCGGCGCCGTTTTTCAGCGCGGTTTCGATGGCGATGCGAGTGTTTTCCGGCGCATCGGCGGTGCCGCCGCGATGGGCGACGATCGCCGGCGCATGACCGGCGGCGGCGCTGGCCGCCAGCGCGCTCAGCGACAGCGCGGAAGCCAGCAGCAAATGAGAAAATCTGATCATGTAGGGTACCTTGTCGTTATCGTTGTGGTGAGCCGCACGGGATGGCGGAAATCATACTATTGAAAAATTAAGCTTTTTTAACAACGCGGAAATATCTGTCAGAAACGCCGCTTTCCTCGAGCTCTGCGGCCTTGAGCTTTTGGTACCTGGCTGTATACTTATACAGTATTATTGGAGGGTGCGATGCGTAAAATCATTCATGTCGATATGGACTGCTTCTTCGCGGCAGTGGAGATGCGCGACGATCCCAGCCTGCGCGATATCCCGCTGGCGATTGGCGGTAGCGCCGATCGCCGCGGGGTGATCAGCACCGCCAACTACCCGGCGCGGCGCTACGGCGTGCACAGTGCCATGTCCACGGCGATGGCGCTCAAACTGTGCCCGCATCTCACCCTGCTGCCGGGGCGCATGGCGGCCTACAAAGAAGCTTCGCTGCACATCCGCGAAATCTTCGCCCGCTATACCTCGTTGATCGAGCCGCTTTCGCTCGACGAGGCCTACCTCGACGTGACCGACAGCCCGCAATGCAACGGTTCGGCGACGCTGATCGCCCAGGAAATCCGTCAGGCGATCGCCGACGAGCTGAACCTCACCGCGTCGGCCGGCATCGCGCCAATCAAGTTTCTCGCTAAAATCGCCTCCGAGATGAACAAGCCGAACGGGCAATACGTGATCACGCCGGCGCAGGTGCCGGCGTTTTTGCAGCAGCTGCCGCTCAGCAAGATCCCCGGCGTCGGCAAGGTGACCGCCAAGCGGCTGGAGGAAGTGGGGCTTATCACCTGCGCCGACGTGCAGCAATACGATTTGGCGCAGCTGCTCAAGCGCTTCGGCAAGTTCGGCCGGGTGCTGTGGGAGCGCTGTCAGGGCATCGATCGGCGCGAAATCTCTCCTGAGCGGCTGCGCAAATCGGTGGGGGTGGAGCGCACGCTGGCGGAGGATATTCACGACTGGGAAGACTGCGAAACGCTGATTATCGACAAACTCTATCCCGAGCTGGAGATGCGGCTGCGCAAGGTGAAGCCGGATCTGCACATCGCCCGGCAGGGCGTGAAGCTGAAGTTTCAGGATTTTCAGCAAACCACCCAGGAGCACGTGTTCCCGGTGCTGAACCGGCAGGATTTGCTGGAGGTGGCGCGGCAGGCGTGGCGCGAGCGGCGCGAAGGGCGCGGCGTGCGGCTGGTGGGGTTGCATGTGACGCTGCTCGATCCGCAGCTGGAGCGGCAGCTGGCGCTGTCGTGGGAATAAAAAAGCCGGCGGTCGCCGGCTTTTTGCGTTAAGCGTGCAGATTACGCGCGCTCAGGGATTGCTTTCAGCAACGAGGTCAGCAGCTTCCAGTACAGGCCGACGCTTTCGATATGCACCTGCTCATCCGGCGAATGCGGGCCGGTGATGGTTGGCCCGATCGATACCATGTCCATGTTTGGATATGGCTTTTTGAACAGACCGCATTCCAGACCGGCGTGGATCACCATGATGTTCGGCGTCTTGTCGAACAGATCCTGATACAGCTCGCGCACCAGGTGCATCACCGGCGAGTCGGCGTCCGGCTGCCAGCCCGGGTAGCCGCCCTTCGGCGCCACTTTAGCGCCGGCCAGCTGGCCCAACGCGGTCAGCATCTCGACCACGTAGTCTTTGCCACTGTCGATCAGGGAGCGGATCAGGCAGATGATTTCCGCTTCGTTTTCGCTGGTGGTGACCACGCCGACGTTCAGCGAGGTTTCCACCACGCCTTTCACCGCGTCGCTCATGCGGATCACGCCGTTCGGCGTGCCGTTCAGCAGCGCCAGGAAGCGCTGCTGGCTGTCGGCGCTCAGCGCCAGCGAAGCGCTGGTGGTCGGCTCCAACAGCACGGTGATGTTCTTCTCTTTGGCGGAGAGTTCGTTCTGCAGCACGGCCAGGAACTCCTGGCTCAGCGCTTTCAGTACGTCGGCCTTGTCCGCCGGCACCGCTACCACCGCGGAGGCTTCACGCGGGATGGCGTTGCGCAGGGTGCCGCCGTTCAGGTCCAGCACGCGCAGGTTCAGCGCCGCCGCATGGGCGAACAGGAAGCGCGCCAGCAGTTTGTTGGCGTTGCCCAGCCCGACGTGGATCTCGGCGCCGGAATGGCCGCCTTTCAGGCCCTTGAGGGTCAGCTTCAGGGTTTGGTAACCGGCCGGCACCGCTTCGCGCTGCAGCGGCAGGGTGGTGATGAAGTCGATACCGCCGGCGCAACCCATGTAGATTTCGCCTTCTTCTTCGGAATCGGTATTGATCAGGATATCCGCCTGCAGCCAGTTCGGCTGCAGCCCGAAGGCGCCGTCCATCCCCGCTTCTTCGGTCATGGTCAGCAGCACTTCCAGCGGGCCGTGCTCAACGCTGTCGTCGGCCAGCACCGCCAGGGCGGAGGCCATGCCGATGCCGTTGTCGGCGCCCAGCGTGGTGCCGCGCGCTTTCACCCACTCGCCGGCGATATAAGGCTGGATCGGATCCTTGGCGAAGTCGTGTACGGTGTCGTTATTCTTTTGCGGCACCATGTCCAGGTGTGCCTGCAGCGCGACTGGCTTGCGGTTTTCCATGCCTTTGGTGGCTGGTTTGCGCAGCAGGATATTGCCGACCTGATCACGCTCGGCGTGCAGGTTCTTTTCTTTGGCCCAGGTGAGGATGTGCTGCGCCAGCGCTTCTTCGTGATAAGAAGGGTGCGGGATAGAACAGATCTTGGCGAAAATATCCCACAGCGGCTGTGGCGAAAGCTGAGACAATTCAGACACTATAAGTCTCCTGTGACGGCAGGCTCCGACAGGACGGGCATGCCGCGCGGTTAAGGTGAGCGGGTATCTGTGCGTCGTGGCACGATCGTCAGAGAATATCACTTTATTTCCGGCGGTGCGCCCCCCGTATTGTGCGGTTTAAGCGCTTGATCACATGGCTTCGCTGCGGGAACGCTCGCTTTTTCAGCATCAATCACCGAAAAGCCGCCCGGCGGAAATCGCGAGGTTTTCCTCGGTACAGCTGGAATTCAACGCGGCCAGTCTCTATAATCTCGCGCAACCTTTTTTCCCCTGAACTACAAATAAGCCGCTTCACCGCCGGCTGGGACACGATTCTATGAGCGAAAAATACGTTGTTACCTGGGATATGCTGCAAATGCACGCACGCAAGCTGGCGCACCGCCTGCTGCCTGCCGACAAATGGACAGGCATCATTGCCGTAAGCCGCGGCGGTCTGGTACCGGCGGGCCTGCTGGCGCGCGAACTGGGCATCCGCTATGTGGATACCGTCTGCATTTCCAGCTATGACCATGACAACCAACGCGAAATGAAAGTGCTCAAGCGCGCCGAAGGCGACGGTGAAGGCTTCATCGTGGTGGACGATCTGGTGGATACCGGCGGCACCGCGAAAGCGATCCGCGACATGTACCCGAAAGCGCATTTCGTCACCATCTTCGCTAAGCCGGCGGGTCGTCCGCTGGTGGACGACTACGAAGTCGACATCCCGCAGGATACCTGGATCGAACAGCCGTGGGACATGGGCGTCAGCTTCGTTCCCCCGATCGGCGGTCGCTAAGTCCAGCCAGTTCCAGCCCAACGCCCGGTTATGCCGGGCGTTTGCGTTATCTTGGTTTATCCCGCCAGAGTTAGGTACACTACCTCCAGTTAAGTAGGCCTTTTGCGGCCTATCGCCAGATTTACGGAGGCTGTTGTTACCATGGCACAGGCCAACCTTTCTGAAATTCTTTTCAAGCCCAAATTCAAACACCCTGAAACCTCGACGCTGGTGCTGCGCGCGCGCAACAAAGTGAGCGCCGCCATGCATTCCGCATTGGAAGGCGACACCATCGGCAGCTGGTATCGCATGCTGAATCCGTTGCTGTGGGCCTGGCGCGGCGTCAGCCCGATCGAAATCCACGAAGTGCTGGCGCGCATCGCCGCCTCGGACGCCGAGCGCAGCAATCCGCAGCGGCTGGATACCGTGGTGGGCTACCGCAACGGCAACTGGATCTACGAGTGGATCCATCAGGGCATGCAGTGGCAGCAGCGGGCGACGGAACAGCAGGATCCGCTGCTCGGCGGCGAGTACTGGCTGAAGGCCGCGAGCCTGTACAGCATCGCCGGTTACCCGCACCTGAAGGGCGACGAGCTGGCCGAACAGGCGGAGATGCTCGCCAACCGCGCTTACGAAGAGGCGGCGCTGTTGCTGCCGTATCAGCTGAAAGAGCTGGAGTTCCGCATCGAAGGCGGCGGCAGCGTCACCGGTTTCCTGCACATGCCGGAGAAGGGCGAGGCGCCGTTCTCGACGGTGCTGATGTGCGGCAGCCTCGATACGCTGCAGACCGACTATCATCGCCTGTTCCGCGACTACCTGGCGCCGCACGGCATCGCCATGCTGACGCTCGATATGCCGTCGATCGGTTCTTCGTGCAAATGGAAGCTGACGCAGGACTCCAGCTACCTGCACCAACAGGTGCTGATCCAGCTGGCCTCGGTGCCGTGGGTGGATCATCAGCGGGTGAGCGCCTTCGGCTTCCGCTTCGGCGCCAACGTGGCGGTGCGGCTGGCCTATCTGGAGCCGCAGCGGCTGCGCGGCGTAGCCTGCCTGGGGCCGGTGGTGCATCGCCTGCTGTGCGACAGCAGCACCCAGTTGAACGTGCCGGACATGTATATGGACGTGCTGGCCAGCCGCATGGGCATGGCTAACGCCTCGGACAACGTGCTGAAGGTGGAGCTGAACAGCTACTCGCTGAAAATGCAGGGGCTGCTGGGGCGCCGTTGCCCAACGCCGATGATCTCCGGCTACTGGGAGCGCGATACACTCAGCCCGAAAGAGGAGTCGCAGCTGATCGTCACCTCCTCGGTGAGCGGCAAGCTGGTCGCCATCCCGCGCACCCCGGTTTACGACAGCTTCCACCGGGCGTTGCTGCAGATGTCCGGTTGGCTGAGGGACAAAATGCGTTAATTAGTTGCTAAATTTTAACAGTTTGTTAAAAAGAGTGGTCTACATTGAGGAGGTTAGAGAATGACGTTACCGAGTGGTCACCCTAAAAGCCGACTAATGAAACGTTTTGCCAGCTTGGGGCCGTACCTGCGTGAAGGGCAATGTGAAAACGACCGTTTTTTCTTTGATTGTTTGGCCGTCTGCGTCAATGTAAAGCCCGCTCCGGAGAAGCGTGAGTTCTGGGGCTGGTGGATGGAGCTGCAGGCGGAAGAGGCGCGCTTCACCTATTCGTACCAATTCGGCCTGTTCGACAAGGAAGGCGACTGGACGGCGCAAAACATTAAGGATGATGAAGTAAACGCCAAGCTGGAAGACACCCTGCGCGACTTCCATCGCCGCCTGGGCGAGCTGCTGGCGACCATGGAACTGGGGCTGGAACCCGCCGACGATTTCAAAGAAAAACTGATCAAACTCTCCGCCTGACCCCGTTTGACCACGTATTGTGCTGATTTCGCGTTGTGCCTGTTGGCATAACGCGTCTCTCCTGTTACAAAGACCTTTGCACTCTTCTTCTCATCATTACACACGGCAGAAATACTATGAACGGCAGCCAGACATTGGTTGTGAAATTGGGCACCAGCGTGTTGACCGGCGGATCGCTGCGTCTGAACCGCGCCCACATTGTCGAATTGGTGCGCCAATGTGCGCAGCAACACGCCGCGGGCCACCGCATTGTCATCGTCACTTCCGGCGCCATCGCCGCCGGGCGCGAACACCTGGGCTACCCCGAGCTGCCCGCCACCATCGCCTCCAAGCAGCTGCTGGCAGCGGTAGGGCAGAGCCGGCTGATCCAGCTGTGGGAACAGCTGTTCTCCATTTACGGCATTCACGTCGGGCAGATGCTGCTGACGCGTGCCGATCTGGAGGACCGCGAGCGCTTCCTCAACGCGCGCGACACCATGACGGCGCTGCTGGATAACCGCATCGTGCCGGTAATCAATGAGAACGACGCCGTCGCCACCGCCGAAATCAAGGTGGGCGACAACGATAACCTGTCGGCGCTGGCGGCCATTCTGGCCGGGGCTGACAAACTGCTGCTGCTTACCGATCAGCAGGGCCTCTACACCGCCGATCCGCGCAACAACCCACAGGCCGAACTGATCCGTGAAGTGCACGGCATCGACGACGCGCTGCGCGCCATCGCCGGCGACAGCGTCTCCGGTCTGGGCACCGGCGGCATGGGCACCAAGCTGCAGGCGGCCGACGTGGCCTGCCGCGCCGGCATCGACGTGGTGATCGCCGCCGGCAGCAAGCCGGGCGTGGTGGCGGACGTGATCGAAGGCAAACCGGTGGGCACCCGTTTCCACGCGTTGGAAACCCCGCTGGAAAACCGCAAGCGCTGGATCTTCGGCGCGCCACCGGCCGGTGAGATCACCGTCGACGATGGCGCGGTGGAAGCGATGATGGCGCGCGGCAGCTCGCTGTTGCCGAAGGGCATCCGCGAAGTGAAGGGCGACTTCTCGCGCGGCGAAGTGATCCGCATCCGCAACCTGGCGGGGCGCGATCTGGCGCACGGCGTCAGCCGCTACAACAGCGACGCGATGCGCATGATCGCCGGGCACCACTCGCAGGAAATCAGCGAGATCCTCGGTTATGAATACGGTCCGGTGGCAGTGCACCGCGACGATATGATTGTCAGTTAAGGAGTGAGCATGCTGGAGCAGATGGGGAAGGCCGCCAAGCAGGCCTCCTGGCAGCTGGCGGTGCTGAGCACGGCGAAGAAAAATCAGGTGCTGTCGGTGATGGCCGACAGGCTGGAAGCCAACAGTGAAGCGATCCTGCTGGCGAATGAACAAGACATGGCGCAGGCGCGCGCCACCGGCATGAGCGAAGCGCTGCTCGACCGCCTGCTGTTGACCCCGGCGCGGCTGGCGGCGATCGCCAACGACGTGCGCCAGGTATGCCGCCTGAACGATCCGGTCGGCCACGTGCTGGACGGCAACCTGCTGGACAGCGGGCTGAAGCTGGAGCGCCGCCGGGTGCCGCTCGGCGTGATCGGCGTGATTTACGAGGCGCGGCCGAACGTCACCATCGACGTCGCCAGCCTGTGCCTGAAAACCGGCAACGCGGTGATCCTGCGCGGCGGGAAAGAGACGCACAACACCAACCAGGCGACGGTGAAAGTGATCCAGCAGGCGCTAGAACAGTGCGGCCTGCCGGCGGCGGCGGTGCAGGCGATCGACAGCCCGGATCGCGCGCTGGTGAACGAACTGCTGCGCCTGGATCGCTATGTCGACATGCTGATCCCGCGCGGCGGCGCCGGCCTGCACAAGCTGTGCCGCGAGCAATCGACCATCCCGGTGATCACCGGCGGCATCGGCGTGTGCCACACCTACGTGGACGCCGACGTCGATTTCGACAAGGCGCTGACGGTGATTGAAAACGCCAAGATCCAGCGCCCGAGCGCCTGTAACTCGCTGGAGACGCTGCTGGTGAACCGCAGCATCGCCGCCGAGTTCCTGCCGGCGCTGAGCGCCAAAATGGCGGCGGCGGGCGTGACGCTGCACGCGGCGGAAAACGCGCTGCCGCTGCTGCAGGGCGGCCCGGCGACGGTGGTGCCGGTGAACGCGGAAGATTACGACGATGAATGGCTGTCGCTGGATCTGAACGTGCTGCTGGTGGACGATATCGATCAGGCCATCGACCACATCCGCACTCACGGCACCAACCACTCCGACGCAATCCTCACCCGTTCGCTCAGCAGCGCCGAGCATTTCGTGCGCGCGGTGGACTCCTCGGCGGTGTACGTCAACGCCAGCACCCGCTTCACCGACGGCGGCCAGTTCGGCCTGGGCGCGGAAGTGGCGGTGAGCACCCAGAAACTGCACGCCCGCGGCCCGATGGGCCTGGATGCGCTGACCACCTACAAGTGGATCGGCTACGGCGACGATCTGGTGCGCAGCTAAGGCCGCATTGCGATCATAAAGAGGTCAGGGCGCAGCGTGCTGCGCCCTGATTTTTTTGGAAGGGGCAACGTGGGGCAGTCTGGCTGCTTGCAAAACAACCAAACGCCCCGGCGGCTATTGACTCATTTCGCGCGCAGGTCTACCTTGTTCAACGCACTTCCGGCTTGCCCCGCAGGCCCGGCTCGATGCCGATATAGCTCAGTTGGTAGAGCAGCGCATTCGTAATGCGAAGGTCGTAGGTTCGACTCCTATTATCGGCACCACTCCCTCTCCAGACTCCATTTGCTTACCCTTTCGCCGGTTAAACAACCGTTTAATTAATCACTGTTATAATTACTCCTGTTGAGCCTTGATGGGTGAATGTTTTCTCCTCAAGCATTGCGATGCGGCGCTCTGTGGAGCGGCATCCGTTTTTTGGACATGCCGGTGGTTCGGTGAGAAGTAAGGAGAAGTGCACTATGAGCAGAAAAGACAAGCTCGCGGCGGCCCTGCTGGCCATCTTCCTGGGTGGGCTGGGCATTCACAAGTTTTACTTAGGGATGAAGTGGTGGGGGCTGTTCTACCTGCTGTTCTGCTGGACGGGGATCCCGGCGATTGTCGGCTTTATCGAAGGCATTATTTATCTGTTCCAATCGGAAGAGAAGTTCAACCAGAAATACAATCCGGGTCTGATTTAACGCGTTTTCTGGCGGCGCCTCCTGTTAAGGGAAGCGCCGTTTTTCATTCCGTTACTGTTTCTTCATCATCATCTTGCCGCGCATCTCTTTACTCATCATTTTATTCGAGCTGGAGATCACGCAGTTATATTGCTTGCCTTGGTTGATGATCATAAAGGTGCTGACCGGATTTTTAAAATCTTTGTCGATGGTGAAATAAATATAGGCCTGCGGCAACGCGGCCGGTTTAAAGGCGCCGAAGGCATACACATCCGCCAGGCCCAGCGCGGAGAGATCGACCGTCAGTTCCATCGGCTGTTTGTCATTTGGCGATGGGAACATCGATTTGGCCGACATCATCATGGTGCTGCTGTTGATGCTGTAATCGGTTTTAACCTTCATGCCGATATATTTCGATTCCGGCATGGAAAGTTCTTTTTGGCAGGCGGCGTCGTGCTGTGGCGCCGGGCTGCCGTTTTCCATCACGGCGTGCACGTGTTCCAGCGTCACTTCCGCGCTGCCTGTGGTAGGCTGCGCATCGGCCGCGTAAGCCGCGCCGCTGAAGGCGGCCACAGAGGTAAGGATAATGCCCGTAACGATTTTCATTGTCGGTCTCCGGAATGCTAATAATGGTATTAATTGCGGTGTGTAGCCTATTGGCCCGATAAAATGCAAAGTGACCCGTTCCGCGGAGATAAAATACCCTCGGAATTTTTATAATTAATAGCGTTTCACCCACGCGGCATGCGAGGTTTGTTTAATTATATTGGGAGCCTTTCTCTTTTGTTTTTCAGTCTGTTTACCTGCATATAAAGAGTATGTATAAACATAGTCAATGTTTAGAATATGCACAAATTACTGCAGTTTTTTTTCCCTTTTATCTTTTGGTTTTTAATAGGGTTGCGAATATTGCATTGAGATACAGGGAGTTGTCTTTTCTACGTTCAAATCACTCTTTGAAGCGTTATTTATGTGATCTTTGTAGTCACAGAAATAACGCTGAAATTATTATCTTTCTATTTAACGGCTAATTATTCATGGCATAGGCTTCAACCCTTTGCGTTTCCTGCGCTAGAATCAGGCGGTTTTCTCGTGGAAAAGGATATCGCCATGGCCGCCTGGGCCTTTTTGATCGTCGGTTGGGGGTTGATTTGGCAGGATCACCCGATTTTCGGCGTGCTGTGCATCGCGCTGTTTGCCGTGCTGCAATGGGTGAAGTACGCCGCTAAAGGCGTGCAAGACCCCGAAGAGGCCGCAGAGTGGCGCAAAACCGACTGGCATTCGCAGCCGATTGAAATGGCGCACGCCGGCGACAGCGATCGGCAGATTGGCGGCGTGGGGGAGCTGGGCATGGGCGGCCCCAGTTTTTGGACGCTGCTGCTGCGTGACGGGGCGATTGTTCATGGCGCCTGTGCGGCGCCGCAGGACGTGGAGGGTGGCAAGCTGCGCCTGATCCCGACCCGCGGCCGCGAGGGTGAGGGGCTGACGGTCTACGAGCCTGCTGCCCGGGCGATGTATGCGCTGCCGGCATTGACCGATCGCGAGCAGGACGCGCTGGCCGCCGGCTCCGCCGAGGCGCTGGCGCGGCTGCGGGCGAGGTGTCGGCAGGCGGAGGCCACGCCGTTGCACCTTGTGCGCGGTCTGTGGGTGCCGCCGTGGACAGAGGATCCGGCCGATCGTCTGGAGATCGCCTTGCCCAACGGCCGGGTGCTGGCGGCGCGCTTGATGTTGCCGGCGAATCTGCGCCTGGCGGACGATCCTGCCGCGCTGCTGCACACGCCGCCTTATGAACTGTTGCTGGATAACCGGCCGACCGATCGCTTCGTGCGCGATCTCGAACGCGTGGCGGAATCCCCGGCGGGTGACGGTTTGAGCGTCGGCGGCTGCCAGTTCCGCGGCGAGCATATCGTCGATGGCCTATACCATCTCTACTTCGCCGGCGAGTGGTTCAGCCTGCTCTCGTATGCGCATAAACCGGCGGGCGGGCGCGGTTCGGACACCACCTTTTTCGTCGAGCGGGTCGAGCCGCAAGACGGCGGGGTGTTTGTGATTGAGTGGGATGCCTACAGTGTGGGGCCCGACGGGCGTGAGCCGCGCGTGCCGGCCCCGCCGGTATTGGTTATCGCGGTGAGTTGGCAGGAAACGCCGCTGCAGTTGCCAACGGCCAACAACCGCGTGACCGTGCGCTTGCCCAACGCCGCGGCGTAAGGCTTAAGGCAGCACCCTGACTTCGCCGTCGTGCAAGGTCAGCACCGCGATCGGGCTGCCGGAGAAGCACTCCCTAAAGATCCAGTCGCTGGGCCGAAACGCCGCCGCAGGCAGCCCGGCCTGCCACTCCTCCCACTGCGGGGTCGGCTTATCCGGCGGTAAAGAGAAAGAGACCAGCCAACCCGCTTCGCAGTGCACCCTTTGGCCGCTCGGGCGGGTAAAGGTGTGCGCACCTGCCAGCTCCATCACCGGTGGTAAAACCTCGAAGGCGATGATCGGCACGCCGGCCACGCTCTGCGGCTGAGGAAAACGCACGGCGGTCACGCCGTTCATCGTGATAGGGCTGTCTTCGGTGCCGGGCAGGCGTGGCTCCTGGCGGTTTACCCAACTGCCTTTCGGCAGCGTCGTTTCACCGAACGGCTTTGCCTCGTCGAGCGTCAAGTAGCTGCGTTGATTCCAACGATCTTCCGCCCGCTGGCTCTTGATGTCCTGGATGGCCATGCCGATCAGCATCAGCGCGAACGCCACCGGGTAGATCGCCAGCGCCGAGGCCAACAGATAGCCGCCCCAGGAAAGCGGCGGGCGCGGGCGGCCGCAGCGGGCGGCGGCGTAGCGCCAGCCCCACCAGGCGAGCAGGATGCCGGCGAGCAGCAGGGCCAATAACAGCGCCAGCAGGCCGGCGGCGCCGGCGCCATAACCTAACAGCATGGCAAGTTCCTTATGTTCACGGCGTGGTGGAGCGATAGCGAACGAAGTAGGGCAGCGCCGGGATCTCCCCGTCATCGTCATAGTGGCTTTCTGGTTCGATCACGGTTTGGCGCGCGTCGTCGCGCCCGTTGTACCGGTACTCCAACGGCTGTCGGTAGTGCACGTCGGATGAGCGCAGATCGAAAATCAGCGAAAGACGCGCATCGCCGTTATCCGTTTGGGCGACCAGCTTATCGTTGCCCGCCCAGAGCTGATACAGCGATTTATCGCCGGTCTCCAGCAGCACCTTCAACTGCCCGTCGGATTGATAACGCAGAAGCTGATACAGCCCTCTGTCCAGCGTTTGTGCGATCAGGTAGATGCCGCCGTCCGGGGCTTGCGCGCTTTCCTCCACGCGCACCAGCAGCCAATGCATTTCAATCACCTCGCCGGTTTTACCGTTAACGGCGATGTGTAACGCGCCAGATCCGAGCACCGGGTTCATCCAGAAATGCACGCGGTCGCCATCAATGGCGGTGAATATCTCGGGTACGGATTTGCGCTTACCGGAGGCGTAAGCCGTCGGTGACTCCTCCTCGCCGCGCTCAAAGCCCAGCAGCTGCCGCGCGTCCAGCAGCGCCGGCAGATCCAGCGTCTGCCGCCAATGGGCGCCGAAGTCCGGGCTGTAGAATACGCCTTCGGTGCTGATGAGATACAGCGCGCGTTTTCCCGGTTGCGCCACCAGTTTGCCGCCGACAAAGGAAGGCCGGTTGTCGTCGCCCTCCGGCCAGGGGATCAGCGCCCCGATGGTACCCCGTTGCACATCAACCAGCCTGCGGCCCTCAGAGAGAAAAAGCACGCACTCCTGCTCGCCGCAAACCGCATCGTGGATCAAGTCGTCGAGTTCCCCCAGCATTTGTAACCCTTTTGGGCCGGCAAACAGCACCTGGCTGAGGTAGTTGGCCGCCCAACCGTAAAAGCTATTGTACGCGCGGTCTTCACTTCTTTTGCTGGTGAGCAGCAGGGCGCCGTCCGGCGCCGGGTAGCTGTGGATGAGATCGTAACGGGCTATCGTCGGCAACGCCTGGTCGCCCCGAGTCCATTGCCACTGCGCATAGCGTTGCTCAGGGGCGAGCAAATAGACGCCCAGCGCGCTGGCTAAAAACAGCGTCAGGATAATAAGGGGTCTTTTATAAAGCGCTAACGTCATCATTTCAGCTCCGTCACCTGAGCCTGCCGCCACAACCTGCGGCGCAGATTTCGCAGGTATTTAAACGTTTTAAACGTGCGGTGCTGGTCAAAAGAGTACAGGCGACAGATCTGGGCGAAACCCTCGATCAGCAGCGCCAGGCCGCTGACCATCAGCATCAGCAGCAGAATAATCGGCGGCAATTCACTGCCGAGGCGCTTCAGGGTCCAGGCATCCAGGTAAAAGCCCGCCGGGGTATCGGCGTTATCCACCACCGTCATGCCGAGCACAAAACACGCCACGATTGCCCCAAAAATGAAGACAACGCGCGCGCACAGGTTAAGGCCGGCTTCGGTGAAGTAGCGGCTGCCGCCGATGAGATAGGTTTGGCGATCGCGATGATTGATGATCCCACGCACCGTCGGCAACTCGGGGACGGTGTCGTTCTCGCAATACAGCACCTGCAGCGGATCGCCTTTGACGATGAAAAGCGGATGTTGCCGACGAAATACCGGGTGCAGTTTGGTATTGGGGACGTTGAGCGCGCGGGTCGTCAACGCGAAGTGCGTCTCCTTCTGACGCCACGCATAAGTGTCCAAATACTGCACCTGCCGCGGGATCTCATAGTGGCAGAGTTCGTAGCTCAGGGCGTTGACCGTCTCTATGCTGGAGGCCTCGACGCCCTCGGGGAGGGGGAACTCGGTTTGTGGCATTGCGGGCACTGGCGCGGCGTCTGCGCGGACGGCCCGGTATCTGATGCCGGGGATTTTCAGGCTGAGCGAGCCGGGCGGCGTGACGTCTTGCCCCTGCAGCACGCGATCCAGCGCTCTGAGCAGGCGCCTGCGGCCGCGGTGCGCAATCAACAGGAGCTCCGAACCGACGAACAGCACCATGCCGATGCCGATAAGGCCGGCGATGATGGCGATAAAGAACAGGACGATGGTCAGCCAGGAATCTTCCCGGTCCATGATGAAAAAGGCCGCCGGGAAACCGCCGGCCAGCGCCGCGCCCAGCAGCAGCAGGGCGAAGTATTTCAGCTTATATTTCAGCTTTCTGTCAGGCTCCAGCCGGCCTTTCGTGCCGTGCAGCAGCCAGTGCAGCCAGTAGCTGCCGTCCCGCAGGCGGTGGGCGCCGATCTTCACCCGATCGCCGGCAGCGAGCCTGGCCAGCAGATTTTCGCTGTCGCTGAAGTCATCGCGATAAAAAAAGAACGTCTGGCCGGAGGCGATGATCCTCACCAGATTGTCGGGCGCCGTCTGTTGGCAAGCGCATTGCTCGACGGTCACATGAAAAAATTGGGTTTGCATATCATTCCCTGTCAGCAGGCGTGGCCCGAAAATTCATCCCTGGCGCCGGATGGTCAGCGCTTTTTCATCAGTGGCAGCATGCGCACCAGCGCATTGTCCTTGACGATATAGTGGTGGAATAGTGCGGCGGCGGTATGCAGGCCGATCAGCCAGTAGCCGAATGACGCCAGCGTTTTGTGCCAGCCGATAATCGTCCGCGCCTGCGGCCGATCGGCCACGTCGGCGAACGGCATCGGCAGGCCGAACAGAAACCACTCCTTACCCCCTAGATAGCGCGAATAGACCCCCAGCACCGGCAGCGTCAGCAGCAGCAGGTAGATCAGGGTGTGCGTCAGGTGCGCCAGGCCGGTTTGCCACTTCGGCGGTTTGGGCGCGATGGCGGGCGAGGGGTGGCGCCAGCGCAGGAACAGGCGGGCGATCATCAGCGCAAATACCGTTACGCCGCAGCTGAAGTGGGTGACAACCAGCACGTACCAAGGGGCGCTGCCCGGTTCGGCAAAGCTCCGCAGCTCGATGGTGACACAGGTGATGACCAGCAGGATCGCCACCAGCCAGTGCAGGCGAATTTGCCACGGCATGTAGGTGTTCTGCACCGGGTTACCTTTTGATGTTAAAGGGTCTGTGCGTCGATGGTAACGAAATGTTACATCGGAGGAAAGCGCGTGCGCGCAATTTAGGCAAAACGCCAGGTTCAGCTCGCTTATTAAGCTATTGGTTTAGTGGGATATGCGTCTGGTGATAGGTGAGCGCCGTAAGTTATGAAGCTAATAATGATAGGTTCAGAGGCTGGCAGCTTATTAAGCGATGAAGCGGGTTGCGCCGCAGTCCGCGCTGCGGCGCCTAAGATCAGTTCAATTTGGCCTTGGCGAAATCGCTGCCGTTCACGTCCACCACATAGCCGCTCAGGTTGCTGCGGGTGGCGTAGAACACTTTGCCGGTGGCCAGCGGCAGCCACGGCGCCTGTTTGGCGAAGATCACCTGCGCCTGTTGATACAGCTTGGCGCGCGCCTGCGGCTGGTTCTCCTGGATCGCCTGCTGGATCAGCCGGTCATAATCCTTATCGCACCAGCGTGCCACGTTGGCGCCGCTCTGCACGCCGGCGCAGCCGAGCAGGGTGGCGAAGTTGTCCGGATCGCCGTTGTCCGAGACCCAGCCGTACAGCGCGCTCTGTTGCTCGCCTTTGCGCAGCCCGGCCAGATACTGCCCCCACTCCCAGGTGACGATCTTGGCCTTCACGCCCACCTTCGCCCAGTCGCTCTGGATCATCTCGGCGATGCGCTTGGAGTTCGGGTTGTAAGGGCGCTGTACCGGCATCGACCAGATGTCGGTTTCAAAGCCCTGTTCCAGCCCGGCCTGCTTCAGCAGCTCGCGCGCCTTCTGCGGATCGTAGGCGTACTCCGGCAGTTTGTCGTTGTAGCCCAGCATGCCCGGCGGCAGCAGTGAATTGGCCGGCGTGCCGCTGTCTTTGAACACCGCGGCGACGATCGCTTTCTTGTCTACCGCGTAGCTCAACGCTTGGCGCACCAGCAGGTTGTCGAACGGTTTTTTCTGGGTGTTGAACGCCAGATAGCCGACGTTCAGCCCGGTAATGTCGTGCAGCTGCAGGTTGCCGTCGGCCTTGATGGCGGCGAACTGTTCCGGTAGCGGCGCGGGGATGATCTGGCATTCGTTGGTTTTCAGTTTGGCCAACCGGGTTTGCGGATCCGGCGTGATGGAGAAGATGAGGTGCTTGCTGGCCACTTCGCCCTGCCAGTAGTGCGGATTGGCGATATAGCGGATCAGCGAATCCTGTTTGTACTGCTGCAGCGCAAACGGCCCGGTGCCGATCGGCCAGTTGTCGACGTATTCCGGCGTGCCCTTTTTCAGCATGGCGTCGGCGTATTCGGCGGACAGGATCGAGGCGAAATCCATCGCCCAGTCAGCGACGAAGGCGGCGTTGGGCTGGCTCAGCGTGAAGCGCACGTGATGCTCGTCCACCGCTTCCACCTTGGTGATCAGCTTATCCAGGCCCATGTCGGTGAAGTATTCATAGTTGCCGCCGGAGACCTTGTGATAAGGGTTAGCGGGATCCTTCTGCCGCATCACGGTGAACACCACGTCTTCGGCGTTGAAGTCGCGTGTCGGGGTGAAGTATTTGTTGCTGTTGAATTTCACGCCCTGGCGCAGGGTAAAGGTATAGGTCTTGCCGTCCGGGCTGACGCTCCACTCGGTGGCCAGCGACGGGGCCGGGGTTTTATCGCTTTCACGCAGCGTCACCAAGCGGTTGTACAGCACCTGCGAGGTGGCGATAAAGGTCGGCCCGGAGCTGGAGAGCTGCGGGTTGAACGATTCTGGCGAGGCGACGGTGCAGTACACCAGCGCATCGGAAGCGGCCAGCGCGCCGCCCGCCGACAGCAGGCCGCAGCCGGCCAGCACCAATCCGGCGATAGGGTGTTTTAAAAACGTCAAGGCAAGATCCTCAGGTGGAGTGGGCCGTTACCGGCGAATTGATCTAACTATAGATAACGGATGGCGAGACGGGGAACAAGCGTCTCACCTGCGCATTCTGTGCGCCCCGCGTTGCCTGCCGCCGCAGCGCAGATCTACACTGCGGGACAATCAGTCACTCGCAAGGATTTCCCGATGAGCCACTTTCGTCCTGTCGCCCTCGAACACGCCAGCCGCCTGCTGAACCACGGCCCGACGGTATTGATCACCAGCCGCAGCCACGACGGCGCCAAACGCAACGTGATGGCCGCCGCCTGGTCGATGCCGGTGGAGTTCAGCCCGCCGCGCATCGCCATTGTGGTGGACAAAGGGGCGCACAGCCGGCAAATGATCGAGGAGAGCGGTGCATTCGGCATTTGCGTGCCGGCGGCCATGTTCATCGACGCCACCTACGCGGTTGGCAGTGTGTCCGGGCTGGATGAAGACAAGTTTGCCCGCTTTCACATCGCCGCAGCGCCGAGCGCCACGCTGCAGGTGCCGCTGATCGAACAGGGTTGCGTGGCGTGGCTGGAGTGCCGCTTATTGCCGGAAAGCGGCGCACAGGAAAAATACGACACCTGCTTCGGCGAGGTGTTGAGCGCGGCAGCGGACGAGCGGGTGTTCCAGCAAGGGCGCTGGAACTTCACCGCCGCCAATGCGGATCTGCACACCATTCATCATCTGGGGGCCGGCAACTTCGTGCGCAGCGGCGAGACGCTGCGGGCCAAACCGCTTTAATCGGTCTCGCGCCCGCGGTCGGCATCATAGCGCTCGCGGGCGGCGTCCAGCTCGGGGAAATGGTATTCCGCCCATCGATCCAGCGCCGCCAGCGTCTCGACCAGCGAGCAGGCGACGGCGCTGAGCCGGTATTCCACATGCGCCTGATTCTTTTCACTTAAATCTAGCCGTTCGAGCAGCCCGTTGCGTTCCAGCTGGCGCAGCGTTTGCGTCAGCACCTTCTGCGAAATGCCGTCGATGCGGCGCAGCAGCTCGCCGTTGCGCATCGGGCGCTGCGCCAGCGCAGGCAGGATCAGCATCACCCACTTGCCGGAAATCAGCGCCAGCGCATCGCGTGCGGAACACTTGCTCGAATAGACGTCGCCGGGATAAGCCATTGGGGGTTACCTTCAGGTGCGTAATTGCCAAGGGGACGATAAAGCCACAGCATAACAGCACCACCTTACAACGGGAGACACAGGATGAACGTGCTGATTGTGCTGGCTCACCCCGAGCCGCATTCTTTCAATGCCCATTTGGCCGAACAGGCGCGGCAGGCCTGGCTGGCGCAGGGGCATCAGGTGAAAACGGTCGATCTGTATCAGGAGGGGTTTGATCCGCGCGAGGGCGCCGGCCATTACCCTAGCAGAAAGCAGGTGGACCGGTTCGATGCGATGCAGGAGCAGCGCCATCACTGGACGATCCAGGCGCTGCCGGCGGAGATCCGGCGGCATATCGAGCTGTTGCGCTGGGCGGATACGCTGGTGCTGCAGTTCCCTTTCTGGTGGTTCGGCGCGCCGGCCATCATCAAGGGCTGGATGGATCGGGTGTTCGTTTACGGCGGGATCTACGACAGCCGCCACCGCCATGAGAACGGCGTGATGCGCGGTAAGCGGGCGCTGCTGACCGTGACCGCCGGCGCTTCCGCACAGGCCTGCGCGCCGAACGGGCGCGACGGCGATATGCGGCTGATGCTGTGGCCAATCATGCATGCGCTGCACTATATCGGCTTTAGCGTGCTGGAGCCGTTCCTGGTCTATGGCGTGCGCGGCGGGTTGGCGGGCGAAGCTCTGCAGGCGCAAAATGCCGCTTTGGCACAGGTGACACAGACGTACCGGGACGGTTTGAACGCGTTTTCCACCTGGCCGGCGGTGCCGTTCAATCGCAATGAAGATTTTGACGCCGATCTGGCGTTGAAGCCCGGCGCGCCGGTCTACAGTCCGTTCGTGCGGCAACGCGATCCGGATTAGAACCCGGCCTTCAGCAGTTCCTCGCGCAAATCGTCGATAATCGCCGGTTCGATGTCGGGGAACTGTTGCTGAATATCGGCGATGGCTTCGGCCACGCTGGGGCCGGCGAAAGTGCCGGAGAAGGGCAGCAGCGGCAGATTGGCGTCGCTGTCCGGCAGTTCGCCGCGGATGGTGCCGGTGATCATGCCCGCTTTTTTTTCCGCCGTGAGGTCGTACTCCCCCACGTTTTTGTCGATCGGTTTCATTGGCCGCCTCGCTGTCGGTGAGTGTTTACCCTGTTCTGTTAAAGCATAGTGTTTCAGGCAATGAATACCAATCAGTGTATATAATATTAATATAAAACAATGTGATGCGTTTTTTGTCGTTTGACGTTTGCCGGGTGGCGGCGCTATGCTCGTGGCGCTAAAGGAACCTTCCTCACTGACAGGGACAGACGACATGAAAAGACTGAAAAGCGCGGCGCTGTTGTTGCCGCTGTTGGCGCTCAGCGCCTGCACCCATCAACTCAGCAGTGCCGAGCAGCATGCCAAACACTACGTTTATCAAACTCGCGACGATTTTGATCCGCAATTCCGCACCGATGTGAACGGCAGTATTAAGAACGCCGTGCCGATGTTCGAACAGTTCTACCAGCTGGGGAAAAAGGATCGCGCGGCAGGCGTGGCGCGCAGCGAGGCGCAGAAAAAGGCCGATTACCTGGCCAGCGCGGAGTTCCAGCAGAACATGGAACACAAAACCATTTTCATTAATCGCGCCTACAGCAGCGCCGACAATCCTAAGCGCCGCCAGGTGCTCTCACAGGAAGCGGTAGGTGCGTACTGGGACGGTTACGAAGGTCGCTGAACATAATCCCTCACAAATAGAAGGTAATAAAAACTGGTCTTCTGGCGGTTATTTGATTATAAAAACCGCCGCTAAGGACGATGTTCATAGATGAAACCAGGAGTGTTTATGTTGGCAAAAGTTAAGCGTTCGTTCGCCGCCGCCGTCGTATTGATGTTGGCGCTGCCTGCGGTTCAGGCCGCGGATTACCGTGCGGGCGAGCAATACACCCGGCTGGATAAGCCGGTGGCCGCCGCGCCGGCGGTGGTGGAGTTCTTCTCCTTCTACTGCGGCCCTTGCTATCAGTTCGCCGATACCTATCGCGTAGGCAGTACCGTGGCGCAGGCGCTGCCCGCCGGTGAGAAAGTCACCAAATATCACGTCAGCCTGATGGGCAAACTGGGCAATGAGCTGACCGAAGCCTGGGCGGTGGCGACGGTGCTGGGCGTGGAAGACAAGATTGAAGGGGCGATGTTCGACGCGGTGCAGAAACAGCGCGCCGTCAACGGCGCCGACGATATTCAGCGGGTGTTTACGGCGGCCGGCATCGATGCCGCTACCTATGAAAACGCGCGCCACAGCCTGCTGGTCAAAGGATTGATCGCCAAGCAGAACGAAGCGGTGAAAGCATTCGAGGTGCGCGGCACCCCGTCGTTCTACGTGGCCGGCAAATACAAGATAGACAATGCCGGCATGGCCAGCACCAGCGTTGAAGGCTACGCCAAAGAGTACGCGGCGGTGGTGCGTTACCTGTTGGACAAACAGCCGTAAACCGGGCCGTCAGGGCGCGGTGCTAGCCGCCGGGTCTATTTCGCCGCGGGTAAATCCAGCGCCTGGCGCAGCTCGTCGCGTGCTTGCCGGTACTGCTGCTGGAAATCCTGCTGCTGTGAAAGCTGCTGGCTGATCACACTGCCGGCGATGCGGCCCATCTCGATATCGGAAGGGTAGTGGATCCCCGCCACCACCCGGTTGTCGCCGTATTGCCAGGCGCGCGTCATGATGGCGGCACGCTTCTCCGGCACCATATTGGCCAGGGTGATGCCCATCAGCGTGCCCAGCGTGGTGTGGCCGGAAGGCCAGGAGCCGGAGCTGGAGCGCTTGACGATCGGCTCGATGCGGCTGTCCAGCATATGCGGGCGCGGGCGCTTCCAGAAATCTTTCGCCGGATCGACCACCGCCGCTTCGGTTGCGACGATGCGATCGAAGAAGGCGCTCACGGCCGGCAACGCTTCGGCGTTGAACTTCGGCCCCATCACGTTGCTGTATACCCAGACGTTCTCTTCCGCATCCGCCTTAGCCTGGCTGGCCATTTCCGGCGTGCGTTTCTGCTGCATGTCGAGCACTTCCCGCAGTTCGCGCTGGGTCTGCGCCGAGTCGTTGGCCGGTGGCGGCGGCAGGATGTGGGTCAGATCCACCTGCTGCGCGGTGGTGAACGGTTGGGCTTCCTCTGCCGCCTGCGCATGGAACGCGGCCAGGGCGCTGGTGGTAAACAAACACAGCGCTAAAATGGATTTCTGCAACGATTTCATCGGGTCATGTCCAGGGAGTCAACGTGAAGGGGGAACAGCCTGTATTTTTGGCGAGGCCTGTGACGATGAGATGACGGTTTCGTGGCGGATTGATGACGGGCGCCCGATGATCTGTGATCGCGGCGCCAAATCCCCCGCTCGCCATTGATTGTGTGTTAACGGATTGTTATGGTGTTTTTCTGTTCAACGGCGCAGCACCGCTGCTGTTTGAAGGGAGAGATCATGACGGCATTGGCAACGCTCCGGGACGTCGGCTTCGAAGAGTGGCTGGGGAAAATCAACACCGCCTGCGGCCGATTCTGCGCGAAAACGTTGGGGCCCGGCTTCAGCGGGGCGATGCAGGAGTTTCGCGCCCATGCCCTGCGCCTGAGCGTGGTCGATGTGTCCCAGGCTCGGCTGTACCGCACGCCGCGTGAAATTGCCCGCAGCGACGGTGCGCACTTTTTCACCGTCATCCAGCTGCGCGGCAGCGCGTTGATGGAGCAGGGCGATCGCCAAACGGTGCTCTCTCCCGGCGACATGACGCTGATCGATGCCTCACAGCCCAGCAGTTTCACTTTCCAGCGCGATTCGCGCCAAATCTCCCTGTTATTGCCGCGCGGCTGCTTGCCGCTGCCGCCGCCTTGCGCTCAGCGTCTGGGAGCCGAGCTCAGCGCGGTGCGCCTCAGCCGCCAGCTGGTGCTGAGCAGCATGCAGGATCCTCAGCTTGCCGCGGCGGAAAGCGAGGCGGTGCTGAATGCGCTGGCGGCGCTGCTGCGCCCGGCTCTGGCGCTCGAGCAGGCGCGGCCGGAGGGGCAGCAACCGGTCTTTGACAAGGCGCTGGCATTGATCGACAGGCATATTCAGTCGGCGCAGCTGCGCCCTGAGTGGGTGGCGGCCGAGTTGGGGGTGTCGTTACGCAGTCTGTATCGGGTGTTCGCCCGTCAGGGGCTGGTGGTGGCGCAGTACATCAGGAACCGCAGGCTGGATCTGTGCGCGCAGGCGCTGCGCAGCGCCGCCGGGCAGGAAAAACTGGCCGGCGTCGGCCTCGACTGGGGTTTCACCGATCACAGCCATTTCTCGACCGCTTTCAAGCAGCGTTTCGGCATGTCGCCGAGCGAGTACCGTCGGCAGTATCAGTAAATCAGGGCGCGGGCCAGGCCCGCGCCGCTTCACTCAATAGCGGATGCAGACCGATTTCGATTCAGTGTAGGCATCCAGCCAATCCGGGCCGAAGTCACGGCCGCTGCCCGACTGTTTGAACCCGCCGAACGGCATGTTCGGGTCGATCAGCGTATGGGTGTTGACCCACACGGTGCCGGCCTGAATGCGCGGCGTCAGCGCCATCGCCTGTTGCAGGCTGGTGGTCCACAGGCTGGCGGTCAGCCCGAAGTCGGTGTCGTTGGCCTTGCTCAGCGCCTCTTCGGCGCTCGCCACCCGAATCAGGTTGACCACCGGGCCGAACACTTCCTCGCGCGTCAGGTTCAGCCGATCGTCCGGGTTGATCACCAGCGTTGGCGGAATGTAGAAGCCGTTGGCGTCCGGCCCGGCCGCGCCGCCGATAAGCTCAGCATTTTTCGCCCGGGCGTCGTCCAGGTAGGCCGCCACCTTGTTGCGGTGCGCGAGCGACACCAGCGGGTTGATTTGCGCGCCGGTATCCATCCCCGGCCCGACCGACAGCGATTTCACCGCCTGTTCGAATCCGGCCACCAACCGATCATAAATCGGCGCTTCAATATAAATTCGCGAGCTGGCGGCGCATACCTGCCCCTGATTGAGGAAGCTGCCAAGCATCAGGCCTTCGATCACCTGCTGCGGATCGGCATCTTTCAGCACGATGGCCGGGTTTTTGCCGCCCAGCTCCAGCGTCACGCGGGTCAGGCGATCCGCCGCCGAGCGCGCGATGCTTTTGCCCACCGGGGTGGAGCCGGTAAAGCTGACTTTGGCGATCAGTGGATGTTCGGTCAGCGCTTTGCCGCACACGGTGCCGCGGCCGGTGACCACGTTGAACACGCCCGGCGGCACGCCGGCTTCGCTCGCCAGCTCGGCGATGCGCAGCAGGGTGAGCGGGGTGGTTTCCGACGGCTTGATGACGATGGAGCAGCCCGCGGCCAGCGCCGGCATCACTTTCCACATGCCGATCATCAGCGGGAAGTTCCAGGGCACGATGCCGGCGACCACGCCGATCGGCTCTTTACGGGTATAAACCTGATATTTGGCGCCCGGCGGCATCGGAATAGAGACGTCCAGCGTTTGACCGGTGATTTTTGTCGCCAGCCCGGCGGTGTAACGCATCCAGTTCAGGGTGCTGCCGACTTCGAAAGCGCGGGCGATGTTGATGGATTTGCCCTGCTCCAGGGTTTCCAACTGCGCCAGCTCCTCGGCGTGCTGCTCCACCAGATCGGCGAAGCGCAGCAGGATACGCTCGCGCTCGACCGGCAGACGCTGCGCCCAGACGCCTTCGCTGAAGGCTTTGTGGGCGGACTGCACCGCCAGTGCGACGTCGTGTTCATTGGCGTCGGCGGTGGTGGCGATCTGCTGCCCATTGGCGGGGTTATACACCGCCAGGCGGCCTTCCGCGGCGGACGCGCGCCACTGGCCGTCGATATACAGCCCATGCTGACGATCGAGAAAACGCGATACGCTATCCAGCACGGCTACGGTATTGTCAGACATACATCCTCCGATCAGGCTCATCAGGTTATCGTTAACCCTGCAAGTCTAGATCAGCGGGAAATCGGCGGCTTTGGTCTGCCTGACATTCGGTTTGTCCTGCGTGTCATTTTGCCGTGACGGAAGGGTAAACCGCGGCCGGCGGGCGCCGGCCGGGAGGGATCACGAGCTCAGGGTCGCCAGACGGGTGGCGAAGCCGAGGAACAGCAGGCCGATGAGGCCGTTGCCGAGCTTCGCCAGGCCTTTCTTGTGATTGAAGAAATGCGCCAGCATCGCGCCGGAGAAGATCAGCGTGCTCATGTAGATAAAGCTGACGGCCTCGAGGATCAGCGCCAGAATGGTGAACGACAGTCCGGTGTGCGCGTAGTTGAAATCGATGAACTGCACGAAGAACGACACGTAAAACAGGATCGCTTTCGGGTTGGTCAGGCTCAGCGTCAGCGATTTGCGCAGAATGCTGTGGCCGCCCTCAATCTGCTCCTGTTGCGCCTGCGCCTTCTGCACGAAGGTGGCGTAGAGGATTTTTGCGCCGAGGAACAGCAGGTAAATTGCGCCGAGAAAACGCACCAGGGTAAACAGGAACGGCGTGGTGCGGATCAGCGACGCCACGCCGATATAGGCGCAGAAGATCAGGATCGCATCGCCGATAAACACGCCCAGCGCGGCGGTATAGCCGGCGCGCACGCCGCGCGATATGCCGGTTTTCAGCACGTACAGCGTATTCGGCCCCGGCAGAATGATGATGAAGACCACCCCGGCCAAATAGGTCCATAAATTCAGGACGCCAAAACTCTCTAACACAATAACCTCTCCATGCGCGCAACTAACAGGCAAAAACACTGGCCACGCCCGTGGCCGGCCGCGATCCTAACGCCGTGCAACCAGGTTGGCAACGTAATAAACTTCATGTTGTTGGTTAAAAATTGTCGAAACATTGTTGAAAACGTCGGCGCCGAATTAAAAAGCAAGAGTCGGCGTGTTTCGCCAACGCCCCATCACTATGCTGGTTAACATCGAAACCGCAGTGAGGAACGGATGATGAAAAACGTAATCGACAGCGCCGATCCGCGCTGGCTGGCGATCGTCAGCCGCGACAAGCATGCCGACGGCCGCTTTATCTACGCGGTGAAAACCACCGGCGTGTATTGCTCGCCTTCTTGCCCGTCACGCCAGCCGAATCGGCAAAACGTGGAGCTGTTCGACGATGCCGAACAGGCGGAAGCGGCGGGTTATCGGCCCTGCAAACGCTGCCGCCAGGGGCTGACCCCGTTGACGGAGCAGCATGCGCGGCAGATAGCCGAGGCCTGCCGCTATATCGAGCGGGCGGAGAAAGCGCCGTCGCTGCAGACGCTGGCGCGCCACGTCGGGTTGAGCCAATACCATTTCCACCGGCTGTTCAAAGCGATCACCGGCCTGACGCCGAAAGGCTACGCCGACGCGCAGCGCAGCCAACGCTTGCGCACCGGCCTTACGCAGCAGGAAACGGTGACCGACGCGATCTTCGACGCCGGCTATGGCGCCAACGGCCGCTTCTACCAACAAGCCAACGCCGCGCTGGGCATGACGCCGAAGGCCTACCGAGCGGGTGGCAAAGGCATGCGCATTCATTTCGCCGTCGGGCACTGTTCGCTGGGCGAGATCCTGGCGGCGCAGAGCGAGGTAGGCATCTGCGCCATTCTGCTGGGGGACGATGCACAGCAGCTGGTGCAGGATTTGCAGGACAAATTTCCCCATGCCGAGCTGATCGGCGGCGACGCGCAGTATGAAGCGCTGATGGCGCAGGTGGTGGGCCTGATTGAAGCGCCGGAGAACGGGTTGGCGCTGCCGCTGGATATTCGCGGCACCGCGTTTCAACAGCGGGTCTGGCGGGCGCTGCAGGCGATACCGGTCGGCGAAACCGTCAGCTATGCCGATATCGCTCGGCGCATCGGGGCGCCCAAAGCGGTGCGCGCGGTGGCCGGTGCCTGCGCCGCCAACGTGCTGGCGGTGGCGATCCCCTGTCACCGGGTGGTGCGCAACGACGGCGCCTTGTCCGGCTATCGCTGGGGCGTCGAGCGCAAGAAAGCCTTGCTGGAAAAAGAGGCGCAGCGATGAGCGGCGCGCTGGCGGCGCGGCTGGCCGAATTGGACTGGGCGGCCATCGAGCGCGAACTCGATGCGCAGGGTTGCGCGCGGTTGCCCAGCGTGCTCAGCCAAGAGCTGTGCCGCGAGCTGGCGGCGCTCTACCCGCAGGATGCGCACTTCCGCAGCCGCGTCGTGATGGAGAAGCACGGTTTTGGCCGCGGCGAGTACCGCTATTTCACCTATCCGCTGCCGTCGCCGGTGGCCGAAGCGCGCAGCCTGATGTATGCGCGGCTGGCGCCGGTGGCCAACCGTTGGAACGCCTTATTGGGCCTGGCGGTGCGTTATCCCGCCGACCATGAGGTTTACCTGGCCGAATGCCACCGGGCCGGCCAACGGCGGCCGACGCCGCTGCTGTTGCGTTACGAAGCGGGAGATTACAACTGCCTGCATCAGGATCTGTACGGCGAGCGGGTGTTTCCGCTGCAGGTGGCATTTTTGCTCTCCGTCCCCGAGCGGGATTTCACCGGCGGCGAATTCGTGCTGACCGAACAGCGGCCGCGGATGCAGAGCCGGCCGGAGGTGGTGCCGCTGCAGCAGGGCGACGCCGTGGTGTTCGCCGTGCATCATCGGCCGGTGGCGGGAGTGAAAGGCTACTATCGGGTCAATCTGCGCCACGGCGTCAGCCGGATACGCGCCGGCCAACGCCACACGCTGGGGGTGATCTTTCACGACGCGCTATAGCTTGCGCGCTAGCAGGGTGGCGAAGCGCAGCGAGATGCGGTTGCCGTTGGCGTCGGTCTTGTGCAGTTGGCCGACGTCCTCGTTGTATTTGAGGATCTCCCAGTCGCGATAATAATGCTTCAGCTCACCCGGGCTGAAGGTGAACGGGAACGGCAGTGGGCAGGGATAATCCTCGGTATCCATCGCCGCCACGATCAGGTTATGGCCGCCGCGCACGGTGCTGTCCTGCATGTTTTGCACGATAGGCGGGATTTGCTGCCGCTCGAGGAACATCATCACCACGGTGGACAGGATGAAGTCGTAGTCACCGCTGAAGCGGTGGGTATTGAGATCCTGCACCCCGGCATTCAGGCGGGTCAGCTGCTCGGCGTCGACGATCTGATTGAGGCGGGCTATCGACGGCGCGTGCTTGTCCCAGGCGGTGACGTCGAAACCTTTCAGATTGAGATAGAGCGAATTGCGCCCGCCGCCGCAGCCCAGATCCAGCGCCTTGCCCGGCGCGATGCGCGCCGCCGCTTCGATCACTTCGGAGTGGGTGCGCGTCAGTTCGTATTTCTTGTGGTAGTAATCTTCCGGCGTGCAGTAAAACGCCAGCCGGCAGGTCATGTCGTCCGAAAAGGAAACGATGCGATGCCACTGCTGCGGTACGATAAACGGCGGCTGGCTTTCGGGGCTGAACTGCCAGGTCTCGGTGGTGGCGCCGTCTTCGGTCATCATGGCGAACGTCAGGTTCCCGCTCAGTACGGTGAGCTTCGCCCAGGTGCCGCTCTGGGTGTTGTGGCGCTGGCGGAAGGCCGCCGGCAGCGTGTCGCTGTTCCATTCTGGCAGGGTTTTATAGCAAAGCAGCTGCTGCTCCATAGGGGGCTCCTTTGGCTGGGCAAGCAAAGTGATTTATATGATGCATATAAAATACATCTTTATTCGTCATTTGAAAATCCCGAGCTTCGCAAACCTATTGCTACAAACGGCGGCGCATACGGGTGGTGACCGCATCGAAACCTAACTTGGAATACAGGCGCGCGGCCGTCGGATTATCGTTGAACACCGTCAGTTCGGCATATTCCGCCCCCTGTGCTCTCGCCGCGTCCAGCACCGCATTTAGTACCCGCTCGCCATAGCCTTTGCCACGCCAGGCGTGCGTCACTTCAAAATCATAGATAAACAGTTGCTTATCGAAGGTTCGTTGCTCAATGGCGTACCAGACGGTGGCGATGCTGTCCTCGACATTCGGCAGCCTCGCGCATACCAACCGTTGGCCGGGCATCGCCAGCCCTCGTTTGAAATTGGCTTCGGCCTCGATCAACGCGTGTTCCTGGCTGAGCTGAAACGAACGCGCCAAATCGTCTGCGTAAGCCTTTACCCCGTATTTACGGTAGTGATCCAGTTCCTGCGCCGTCATTTCTTTGAGTTCGATCATTTTGTTCTCCCTGCGTTGTTGGGTATTTCCCGGCCCACCTGTGCGGCGGAACGGGTATATTTATACTGGATTGTGCGCGGCGGCTGGGCTAATTTCAGTGCTGTTCATGTCATCACGTTCAGGGAAAAGATGCCGATACTTCGTTTATTCCACCCGATGCCCTTCCGTTTGCTAAGCCTGGCCGCGCTGCTGGCGCTGGCGGGCTGTACCAGCAAAACCACCACCACGGCGCCGGCGGCGCGCCCCGCCGACGTCAAAGCCCGACTGATGACGCTGATCCCGGCTAACGCCGGCGATCGGCAGGGCTGGGCTACCGATATTACCGCCGCCTTCGCCGCGCAGGGCATCGAGCCGAGCGATGAGAACCTGTGTTCGGTGCTGGCGGTGACCGAACAGGAGTCGACGTTCCAGGCTAACCCGCAGGTGCCGGGGCTGCCGAAGATCGCTTGGAAGGAGATCGACCGCCGCGCCGATCAGATGCACATCCCGAACTTTTTGGTGCACACCGCATTGAAGATTTCGTCGTCGAACGGCCAGAGCTACAGCGAGCGGCTGGATAAGGTGCGCACCGAGAAGGATCTGAGCGATATCTTCGATGACATGATCGACCGCGTGCCGATGGGGCAGAAGCTGTTCGGCCATTTAAATCCGGTACATACCGGCGGCCCGATGCAGGTGAGCATCGCCTTCGCCGAGGCGCACGCCAAAGGGTACCCTTATCCGGTCGACGGCTCGATTCGCCGCGAAGTTTTCAGCCGGCGCGGCGGTATGTACTTCGGCATTATGCATTTGCTGGGGTACCCGGCCGATTACAGCCGGCCGATTTACCGCTTCGCCGACTTCAACGCCGGCTGGTACGCCAGCCGCAACGCGGCGTTCCAAAACGCGGTCAGCCGGGCGAGCGCCATTCCGCTGGCGCTGGACGGCGATCTTATCGATTTCGGCAGCGACAAGCCCGGTTCGACCGAGCTGGCGGTGCGCACGCTCGGCAAGCGCCTGAACATGAGCGACAGCGCCATTCGCCGGGCGCTGGAGAAAGGCGACACGGCCGGCTTTGCCGACACCGAGCTGTATAAGAAGGTCTATGCGCTGGCGGGCGGCAAGCTGCCGCGTGAGATGCTGCCGGGTATCCAGTTGGAGAGCCCGAAAATCACCCGCAAGCTGACCACCGCCTGGTTCGCCAAGCGGGTGGACGAACGCCGCCAGCGCTGCATGGCGCGCGCCGGCGGGTAACGGCATAAAAAAACGCCGCCGGTTTCCTGAACCACCGGCGGCGCGATCGCGCATCAGGCGCTGCGACGCGGGTTGGTCAGGCCAAAGTTAAAGCTGTTGCAGCGGTTACAGAACTCTTTCATCACCGGCGGCGTGTCCATCATCGGCACTTTCACCTCGATAAACGCCAGCCGATCCTGCCGCGAGGCGTGTTCCAGGGCCATTTCCAGCTGTTGCGTGGTTTCCACCGCCACGCTGAACGGCTGCGCCTGGGTATTCAATACCGCCGGCAGTTTGGCGTAGTCCCACGGGCTGATGTCGTTGTAAGACGAGTTTTCGCCGAGGATATAGCGTTCAATGGTGTAGCCGTCGTTGTTGATCAGGAAGATGATCGGCTTTTGCTCGCAGCGCAGCAGGGTAGAGACTTCCTGCGCGGTGAGCTGGAAGGAGCCGTCGCCGATGAACAGCAGGTGGCGGCGCTCCGGCGCCGCCATCAGGGTGCCGAGCAGCGCCGGCAGGGTATAACCGATCGAGCCCCAAATCGGTTGGTTGACCACCTTGACGCCCCCTGGCATGCGCATGCCGCCGATGGCCGCGCCTGAGGTGCCGTTTTCCACCACTACCACGTCATCCGCCTGGATGAAGCGTTGGATGCGTCGCCACAGATAGGCCTGGTCGATAGGCGCGTCGCTCGGCGTCGCCAGCTTCTCACGGGGATCGGCCAGCGGTGATAAACGCTGCGCCGGCGCGTCTTCGCTCAGATCCAGCAGTGCCTGCAGCAGATCCGCCGTCGCTACCGCTGGGTAGGAGGTGTTGTCCAGTTTCATCGAAAACGGCTGAATATCCACCTGAGCGGCGGCGGGAATTTGCTGCGAGAAATAGCCGGTGGTGGAGTCTACCAGACGTACGCCGAAGCTCAGCACGCAGTCCGAGTGGGCCATGTGTTCATACAGTTCGGGGCGCGACAGATTGCCGCTGTAGCCGCCCATCCAACCGGCGGTGTTTTCCGGGATAATGCATTTGGCGGTGGGCATATTGGTCAGCGGAATGGCGAAGCGGTGAGCGACCGCGATGACCAACTGCTGCAACTGGTAGCGATCCACCATTTGATCGACCAACATGATTGGGCGCTGTGCGCGTTTGATTTTGGTTAACAGCGCCATCGCCGCTAATTGCACATTGTATTTATCGCTGGCCGGTAATTGCGGTGCCGTCGCCGCCGCGGCGATTTCAATTTCCACATCGCAAATATCCGACGGCAGCTGTAAATACACCGGTTTCTTCTCTATCCAGGCGCGGGAAATAACGCGTGGTATTTCTTGTGCGGCATTTTCCGGCGTGATCAGAGCCTGAGCGACGGTGAATTGTTTAAAGCAGTTCATGACGTTGTCGAAATTCCCATCGCCCAGGGTATGGTGCAAGAGCTGATGATTCTTCATCGCATGCAGCGGCGGCGTGCCGGCGATGCAGATAACCGGCGAAGATTCGGCATAGGCCCCGGCGATGCCGGACAGCGCGGCCAGATCGCCGACGCCGTAGGTGACGATCAGCGCGCCGGCGCCTTTCATGCGGGCGTAACCGTCTGCGGCGTAGGAGGCGTTCAATTCATTGCAGTTGCCGACAAACGCCAGCCGCTCGTCGTTTTCCAGCAGCTCCAGCAGGCTGAGGTTATAGTCGCCGGGCACGCCATAAATACGATCGACGTTCAGGGCGTGAAGCTGTTGCAGAATGAATGACCCGATAGTTATTTTCATTGATTGCTCCGGATTATTTATCTTTATTTTGTCAGGCGAAAATCAGCAAAAATAAATTGCTGGCGATGTTGTGTCGTTAGCATTAACAGTTATTTAAAGTCTCAGCTTGTTCAAGATAAGGGGGGCGGCCGGTGAATAGGCGGTTTGTATTCGGCGCTTTACGCGATTGAGTAATACATAAAAAGTAGGGGTATTGGATATTGGAAAGAGACGGTATTTTTCATTGTCGGTATATCGCTAGAGAAGCGGCGGCGCATTGGCATTTATCGTGATGTAGGGTGAGTCATCCGGTACTTTTGACGCCGCGTTAAATCCCATCGGGTGGCGTAACGCTTTTTGCCTGGGAAAGAAAAGCAGAACCTGGCGTAAAGGGGGATTTTGGTGATCCGCAGCACGCTTATTTCATGAAACCACCTTATAACCAATCAAAAACAAAAAATTAACAACGATCGTTTTTTGTCCGCCTTTTTCCGTCAGCTTTGCTTTACGGGCACTGTAGTGCGCGCCACGTCGGGCCGGCGCTAAAATGTGCCGTCACGGGCATTAATATAACGTGGTGGCCATCACATTCCGTAGGAAGTGATACGTAAACTTTTCTCTACGTGCGCGCAGATGGCGTATACCTACCAGAGGGGATGATGTCCCAGCGGTACTGGCCTGTGGGGGGAACTGCGATGAAAAGCTATCGACATATTCTGGTACTGATTCATGATGAGCGTGACGGGCTGCCGTTGCTGCGTCAAACGGTGGCGATGGTGCGCGGGCTGCCGATCGCCCTCACCGTCGGCCACCTTAACGCCGACTACGCCGAGCTGGAGTACGGCAGCGATGCGCTGGTCAAAGATCGCCAGGCGCAGGAGGTGATCGCCGCCAAGGCGATGCTGAGCCGGCTGGTGAGCGCCGTCGAGGCGCCGGTTGCGGTCAAGGAAATCGTCACCATCCGGCGCTTTAAGGACGTGAGCGATTTCATTCATCAGGCCGGCATCGATCTGGTGGTGGTCGGGCACCAAAACCGCCTGTTCGGCCTCTATTCCTCATATTCTCTGGAATTTGTGAACCGCCTCGATGTCGATGTATTGGTCAAGCACCTGGCCCGCGAGTAGCGAACGACAAAGCGGACTTTTCCCACGGTTTTGCCCTCCTAAAGGCGATAGCATAGGGGGAACCGGTGCAACCTGTTAAAAATTATTGGGAATATTCCGGTGCTAAACTTAACCAAAGCACAACGGGCGTTGGATAAATTAGATACAGCTTGATCTTGCCTGGGCTATCGGTAAGAATCTGCGGCCGTATTTTTACAGGAGCTTTACGATGTTTCTCAAACGGACTCTTTTGGCATGTTCTCTGGCGTTGATATTTCCTGCACTGCCTTCTTACGCTGAGGTTGGTACAGAAAGTGGCAATACCGCACAGGCTGAAAAACCGGGTCTATGGCAGCGTTTTACCGATAACGTGGCGGAGACCTGGAACAACTCGCCTAACCACGATCTCTATATCCCGGCCATCACCTGGCACAACCGTTGGACTTACGATGATGAACATATCGATAAGTACAACGAGCGCCCGTGGGGCGCCGGTTACGGCATCTCCCGCTACGACAGCGACGGTGACTGGCACGGCATCTACATCATGGCGTTCAAGGACTCCTTCAACAAATGGGAGCCGATCGGTGGTTACGCCTACGAGAAGATCTGGCGCCCGCTGGATGACAAAGATTTCCGCCTGGGGCTGGGCTTCACCGCCAGCGTCACCGCGCGTGACAACTGGAAATACATCCCTATTCCGGCGCCGCTGCCGCTGGCCTCTATCGGCTATCAGCGGCTGACGTTCCAGGCGACCTACATTCCCGGTACCTATAACAACGGCAACGTGTTCTTCGCCTGGCTGCGCTGGCAGTTCTAAATTTCCTGAATTCCGAAAAATGGCGCGGTGGCGAGATAAAAGGAACTTGTCGCCGCCGGCGGCGTCGGAAGGGTATCCCGGCGCGCTGCGCCGATCGCATGCCGTTATTACAGGAGTTTCACTACTATGATCACCAAACATCGTTTACTGCTGGCCTTGGCGCTGTCCGCTACCCTGGCCAGCGGTGCCTCCCAGGCCGCCGGGCTGATGGATTCCCTCAGCAGCGCGGCGGGTGAACTGAGCAAGTCGGGCGGCGATAGCAGCAGCGGCATGTCACTCTCCTCGTTGACCGGTCTGCTGAACGGCGGCGACAAGGCGCTGAGCTCCAGCAGCATGACCAATGCCGCCGGTATCCTGCAGTACTGCGTGAAAAACAACGTGCTGTCGGCTAACGGCGCCGAAGGGGTGAAAGATCAGCTGCTCAGCAAGCTGGGCATCACCAGCACCGAAAACGCCAAGAGCCAGGATTATCAGCAGGGCCTGGGCGGCTTGCTGCAGACTGGCGAAGGCAAGAGCCTGGATCTGAACAGCCTGGGCACCTCGCAGATCACCGAGAAGGTGAAGCAAAAAGCCTGCGATCTGGTGCTGAAGCAGGGCAAATCCTTTATTTCATGATGAGCGAACGGCGGAGCGCTCCGCCGTTTGTTTTTGCATAAGTTGAAAAAATGAAAAAAACGTTGATGCTTTCCCTGCTGGCAGGGATGACGATGTTGCAGGGGTGTTCCGTGAAATCCAACGAGGCGCCACCACCGCCGCAGGTGAAACCGATCGGCATGGCGAACCCGGCCGACGTGTATTGCACCAAAATCGGCGGCAAGCTGAACGCCAAAGAGAATGCGGCAGGCCAGTATTCCACCTGTACCTTGCCGAGTGGGCAGGAAATTGAAAGCTGGGAACTGTTCCGCCGCGATCATCCGGTGAAAAAGTAACCCTATGCGGCGCCGGCTCTTTCTGCCCGGCGCCCGATCAGAATTGGCGATCGCCTATAGATTGCAGCTGCAGGCTGCCGTTCTTCTGTAGCGTCAGCGGCATGCGCCAATCGCGCTGTTTATCCAGGTTGAATGACCTGGAGCGGAACATGCAGCCGGTCTTGATGTTCTTGATTTTCATCACGTGTTCCGCGTCCGCATTGATTTTTACCTCGAAGCTGCCAGCGGGCGGAATAAAGACTTCCGCCAGCTGCTGCGGCGCCGCCGGCGTTTCCAGCTTGACCAGCACCGCGAAATCGTTGCCCTGATTATCCAGCGTCAGCCGATGCAGACCGGTCGCGGGCAGCCTGGTCGGCTGATGCAGATAACCGGCTGAGGCGGGCCACGGCTGGCCGGCATTGTCGTGCAACGGCCCACCGCACTGTTCACGCGCTTCGCGCAGCGGCATTTCGCGCTTTATTGCGCGGTTGTAATCGGCGGGGGCGGCGAGGCTGAACTCGTCGTCATACTGGTGGGCGCGCAGATAGCGCTTGGCGCCGAGTACCGCGATGGCAACCAGCATGAAGAACAAAAATATCCTCAGGCGATTTTTGAAAATCAGCCCGAACAGCTTCCCGGGGAGTTGAAACAGCCACCTTGCGATCGTCAATAACATCGTTTTCCCTTTACGCCCAAGCCGTTACGTCTGCGGTAACTTCGCTTGCCACAGTATAGCCAAAGCGTTGCCATCGGGCGGCATACGCCATGAAATTCCCGTTTTTTTACCCCAAACCTTCCTCTAGCAACAACAGCAGCAGGAAGCCGGCAAAGAACATCGCGGTGGCGAACGGTGTCTCTTTCCCGCCCTCATGCGCTTCGACCAGCAACTCCTCGGTCACCAGGTAGAGCAGGGCGATCAGGCCAAAGGCCAAAAAGGCGGTCAGCCAAAATGTGCCCAGCATGGCCACCGGCGCCCCCAGCAGGCCACCGATGGGCAGCAGCAGCGCCAGGCCGACTATCGCCGCCATGGCACGCAGCCGCCTGCCGAGAAAGTCTTTCAAATCGCCGACGATCGATAATCCGAGGAACAGCACTTCCAGCGTTAACGCCAGCGTCAACAGCAGGCCGGCTTTGGCGCCGGCCGCGAAGGCAATGCCCAGCACCAGCCCATCGATAAAGATATCGACGCCGACCGCGGCGATAAAACCGACCGGCCCCTGCGCTTTTTCACCCAGCCGCCGAACCAGCAGCATTAACAGCACCCCCGCAGCGCCGCCCAGCAACACCGCCACAGGCGACTGCTGCTTGAGATCGGGCAGGATTTCGGTGGCGGCGGCGGCGAAAACGATGCCGGCGGTAAAGTGATGGATGACGCGCATTGCGGCGTCACCGGGGCGGCGATAGAGCGCCACCGCTGCGCCGACGACGGTGGCTGCGGCGGGAAACAGCGTATAAAGCACGGCGGAGGTCATCGCGTCATAATCCCTTAATGGTGATGTCGCTTTGAGTCTAGACGAGTGCCACCGCTTAGGCGTGGCGAAAAAAGTGATTGTTCGATTATGTACGTTTGTGTACATTCATGATCACTTTAGCGCCACCGGATCCCCGCGATGTCCAAACTGTTACCCAATGAGCGCCATCAGGCCATTCTCGACACGCTTCGCCAACAGGGGCGGGTGCTGGCCCTGGAGATGGCGCAGCGGCTGAATACCACCGAAGCGACCATCCGCCGCGATCTGCGCCAGTTGGCGGCGCAGAACCTGTGCAAACGCATCTATGGCGGTGCGCTGGCGCCGACCCCGGCCGAAGGCCCCATGACGGCGCGCATTGCCCTCAGCGGCGATGAGAAGCTGGCGTTGGCGCAGACCGCGCTGGGGGTGATCGGCGAAGAACAGCTGATCTTCCTCGATGCCGGCAGCACCCACCTGTATCTGGCAGAGCTGTTGCCACGCGATCGGCGTTTGACGGTGGTAACTAATGCGTTGAGCATCGCCGGCAAAATGCTGGAACGGCCGGGGATCCGTACCATCCTGATCGGCGGCGAACTGGATGCGCAGGTCGGCGGCTGCGTGGACGCCAAGGCGGCGGAAGAGATAGACGGGTTTCATTTCGATCTGGTGTTCACCGGCATCTGCGCTTACGACCAGGCCGGTGGCTTTTCCGCATTGAGCTATCAGGACGCCACGTTCAAAAAGCGCTTGCTGACGCGCGCCGGCAGCGTGGCGGTGCTGTGCACCCGCGACAAACTCAATACCTATGCCCCTTACCCCTTCCTGCCCGCCGGGCGGGTAGATCATCTGGTGACGGCGCGCGGCGCGCACCCGCAGCTTGAGTTGCAGGTGGCGCAAGGCGGCGGCCAGATCTGGCACAGCGATTTATCGATCGGAGAATGATGATGAAAATAGCCCATGTTGCCCTGTGGACCCATGACATCGACGCGCAGCTGGCGTTCTGGCAGCGCTATTTCAACGGTGAAGCGGGGGAGGAATATGTCAGCCGCAACCGGCCGGGGTTCGTTTCCCGCTTCGTCAGCCTGGCGGCCGGGCCGTCGCTGGAGATCATGTGCGTGCCGACGTTGCTGCCGGCGCAGGCGCAGGAGGAGCGGGTCGGTTGGGCGCACATCGCGCTGTCGCTGGGGGATGAGCGGCAGGTCGATCGGTTGGCGCAGCGCGCACAGCAGGAGGGCATTTTGCTGTCCGCGCCGCGCTGGACCGGCGACGGCTTCTACGAGGCCGTCATTCGCGATCCGGATGGCAACGCGATCGAAATCACCGCCTGATCACTCTTCTTCAATGCTGGCGAACTGCTCCCCCAGATAGTCGAGCAGCAGCCGCACTGCCGGCAGCAGGCCGCGGCGCGACGGGTAGACTGCGTGCACCACGCCGCCCTGTGGCTGCCAGCCCGGCAACAGTTGCACCAGCTCGCCGCGCAGCATGTCGTCGCGCATCATCATCGCCGGTAGCTGAACGATGCCGGCGCCGGCGATGGCGGCGGTACGCAGCATCAGCATGTCGTCGGTGACCAGCCGCGGCGTGTGTTCCCACTCCACCCGTTCACCCTGCGGGCCGGTCAGCCGCCATTGGTGCTGAGCGCGCGCCGGGCCGAGATCGAGCGTCGGGTATTTACGCAGGTCTTCCGGCGTTTGCGCCGGCCCGAGGGTGCGCACCAGCGCCGGGCTGGCGGCGACGCACCAGGTGCGCTGCGCCAGGATCTTCAGCACCAGATCGCTGTCCTCCAGCGGCGGCGGCCGTACGCGGATCGCCAGATCCAACCCTTCCCCCACCACGTCCACCCGGCGGTTGGTGGCCTCCAGATGCACCGTCACCTTGGGATAATCGGCCATAAAGGTCGCCACCATGCTGCCGACGCGAGTGTGCAGGATCGCCACCGGGCAGGACATGCGCACCGTGCCGCAGGGCTCGGCGCGGGTCTGCTCGATCGCCTGCTGCGCCGCTTCCGCTTCCACCAGCATCGCCTTGCAGTGCGCGTAATAGGTTTGGCCGAGCTCGGTCACCGAGAAGCGCCGCGTCGAGCGCTGGATCAGGCGCACGCCCAACCGCTCTTCCAGCAGCGCCACGCGGCGGCTGAGCTTGGATTTGGGAATGCCCAGCGCCCGGCCGGCGGGGGCGAATCCCTGGTGATCGACCACGCTGGCGAAGAAAAACAGGTCGTTCAGATCGGTCAGCATCGCATCCCTTATCGTTCTATCAGTAGAACGCTGAGTGTACATCTTGCCTACTACTGCAGCAAACCCCGGCGGATTAAACTTCTGACATCAACTTAAGGCCGTGAGGTCTGAAACGGGAGTTCAAGATGAAAAAAATCCTCGGTATTCACAACAGCCCGGAAGCACATTGGGTCGGTAACGGTTTCCTGGTGAATTCGCTGTTCTCTTATAACGATTTGGGGGCGGAAATGAGCCCGTTCCTGCTGCTGGATCACGCAGCGCCAACCAAATTCCGCTCCGCCTCCGGCACTCGTGGCGTGGGTCAGCACCCGCATCGCGGGTTTGAAACGGTGACCATCGTCTATCAGGGCGAAGTGGAACACCGCGACTCGACCGGCAGCGGTGGGGTGATTGGCCCCGGCGACGTCCAGTGGATGACCGCCGCCTCCGGCATTCTGCACGAAGAGTTCCATTCTCGGGACTTCTCGCGCAAGGGCGGCACCATGGAAATGGTGCAGCTGTGGGTTAACCTGCCGGCCAAGGACAAAATGGCCGAGCCGGGTTACCAGACGCTGCTGAACGCCGATATTCCGGTGGTTCCGCTGGCGGACGGCGCCGGGCAGGTGCGGGTGATTGCCGGTGACTTTGGCGGCCACGCCGGCCCGGCACGCACTTTCAGCCCGCTCAACGTGTGGGACATGAAGCTGAATGCCGGCCATACCACCACGCTGACGGTGAAAGAAGGCCATACGCTGGCGCTGGTGATGTTGCACGGTGCGATCCTGGTCAACGGCGAAGACGTGGTGCGCGAAACCCAAATGGTGCGTTTCGACCGGGCGGGGGATTCGATCACCATCGAAGCCAACAACGACGTCGCACTGCTGGTGCTGAGCGGCGAACCGATCGATGAGCCTATCGTCGGCTACGGCCCGTTCGTCATGAACAGCGACGCGGAAATCCAGCAGGCGTTCCGCGATTTCAACAGCGGTAAGTTCGGCAGCATGAACGCCGAAGCGAGCGCCGGTTGAACTTTGGCGCCTGGGGCGGGCCGTGTTCCCCGGCTCAGGCGCTACACTTAAACCTCAACGCCCCGCCGCCAGGCGGGGCGTTTCATCCGCAACATCAACCCCACAGGAGTAAAACCATGACTGCAAACTACAAGCGCCTCGACAAAGACCAGGCCGCCGTATTGCTGGTGGATCATCAGGCAGGGCTGCTTTCGCTGGTGCGTGATATCGATCCCGATCGGTTTAAAAACAACGTGCTGGCGCTGGGTGATTTAGCGAAATACTTCAACCTGCCGACCATTCTTACCACCAGTTTCGAAAACGGCCCCAACGGCCCGCTGGTGCCGGAACTGAAAGCCCAATTCCCCGATGCTCCCTTCATTCCTCGCCCTGGCCAGATCAACGCCTGGGACAACGACGACTTCGTCAAGGCGGTAAAAGCCACCGGCCGCAAGCAACTGATCATCGCCGGCGTAGTAACCGAAGTGTGCGTGGCATTCCCGGCGCTGTCGGCGCTCAATGAAGGTTTCGAGGTCTTTGTGGTGACCGACGCCTCCGGCACCTTCAATGAGTTGACGCGTCAGTCGGCCTGGAGCCGCATGGAGGCCGCCGGCGCGCAGTTGATGACCTGGTTCGGCGTCGCCTGCGAGCTGCACCGCGACTGGCGCAATGACATCGAAGGGCTGGGCGCGCTGTTCTCCAACCATATCCCGGACTACCGCAATCTGATGACCAGCTACAACACGCTGACGAACGGCAAGTAACGCGACGGCCCTTTACCCAACCTTTCGCCTTTCATCACGTTAGACGCGGGATGTAAGCAAAGCGCAGCGGGGCGAAAAGGTAGCGAAAAGCGGCTTTCTCATGGGCCGGGGGCGGGGTAGCGTAATCCCGAACCCGGCAAATGAGGCTAATTCAATGAAACAAGCAATCAAGATCCTGGCGCTGCCCTGCATGGGCATGGCGCTGTTATTCAGCGCGAGCGCGATGTCTGCCCCCGAGGCGCCTGCGGCTAAAGCGTTGCCGCCTGTGGCGGATGAACCGATGCGCATGCCGCCTTTCCCGGGCGGGCACCCGCCCAAGCCGGGGTTCTGCCACGGCGGCGAGCTGTTCTGCGCCACCTCGGCCAGCGACAATCCGGTGGAAACCATCAACAAACTGACGGCGGTGATCCCGGCGGGCAGCGCCAAACATTACGAAGTTCGCGTCGCGGTGGTGGCGGTGCCTGACGCACCGCCCGCGCCTTAACACGCCCTGTCATCCCGCTCTGGCCTGGGCGCGCTAGGCGCGTTAGGCTAAGGCGAGCGTTTTTCGGGAGGCGGGATGACCCCTTTATCACATCTGCCTTATCTCCAGCCCGGCGATCGCGCGCTGTTGTTCGACGGCGAATGTAATCTGTGTCACGGGCTGGTGAGATACCTTATTCGCGCCGATCGGCAGCGGCGCATTCTATTGGCGACGGTGCAATCCGTCGAAGGGCAGGCGATCCTGCAGGCGCTGGGATTGCCGACCGATCGTTTCGATTCCGTGGTCTATATTGAGCAGGGGCGCTGTTGGCTGCGTTCGGCGGCGTTGTTTCAGGCGCTGCGCCAATTGGGATGGCCGTACCGCGCGCTGGCGCTGGCGCGTTACCTGCCGCCGCGACTGGCGGACAAGGTCTATGATGCGGTCGCCGGCAATCGCTACCGGCTGTTTGGCCGCAACGACGGCACCGGCCTGCCGGGCACCGATCAGCCCGGGCGTTATCTGCCCCGGCGGCAGGAACCGCCGGCCTGAGCTTTACGCTTCTTTACCATCCAACCGCTTGAAATATCAACACTCCAGCTCCATATAATGGAACGTTCAGCCAACAAGGAGCGCGTATGGGAATCAGTGAAGAAGAGCACATCCGCCGTTTGACCCAGGAGAAGAACGACATGGGCAATACGGCGAAATGGGTGGCGATCGTTTCCGCCGTGTACTTTGCCTTGATGGTGTTTTACGGCCACCCGACCGGCGTGTTGGCGATGTCGGGCGCGGTGTTCATCGTGTCTACCACCACCTGGTTGAAAAAGCGTCAGAAGGTCAAATCTTACCGCATGGCGTTGGCCAAAATCAGCGACGATCAACCCTGATAGTCGCCGCGCTTTAGCGTATACACCAGGCTCGGCGCTGCGCCGGGCACGTCATCCAGCGTATCTACCCGCCGTAAACCGACCTTTTCCAATACTCGCCACGAGGCCTGATTCTCCGCACGTACAATGGCGGAAATCTCCTCCAGCGCCAATCCGACAAAACCGTATTGCAGCGAAGCCCGCGCCATCTCGGTGGCCAATCCCATGCCCCAGACGCGAGTATCGAAGCGATAGCCGAGGTTCACGGTGCGGTGCGCCCCGAGCGCTTTCCGGGACAATCCGCCAAAGCCGATAATCCAATCCGGCCGTTCGCGCAGAGCGATCGCCCAGGAACCGTAACCGTGTTGTTGCCACCCGGCAATCCTCTCGTGCAGCGCCGATGCGGCCTGCGCTTCGCTGGTGAGTGGGCCGGCGGGATTGAAACGCTGCGTTTGCGGATCGCCAAAGATGGCGTAGAAACGTGCGAGGTCCGCCATTACCGGTGGGCGCATCTGCAGGCGTTCGCTGAAGAAAGGGGTGGCAGGATTAAAGCTTGTCATCGTTTCTCTCCGCTGGATAAATGAACAGTGTTCACTGTAGACCAGATTGGCGAAACGGGAAATCCCCCTCTGCGGGTGAGAGGGGGAGAGGGCATTACAGGAAGGAGTCGTCGTCGTCGCTGTAATCGTCGTCGGCGTAGTCCGTGTCGTCCTGATAGTTGGCGTTCTGGAAGCCGTTGTCCTGGTTCAGGAAGCTGCCACCGTCGCCGTTGTTGAAGGTATCAAGGTTGTTGGAGGCGTCGAAATTGCGCATCGCGCTGTCGTCCAGCGGCGCCGGGGTTTCTTCGATAATATTCACGATTTCCTGCGGCTGCGAATGGCGGAACATGCCGGTCAGCATGTCGGCCAATACCACGCCGCCGGCGACGCCCGCCGCCGTTTGCAAGGCGCCGCCCAGGAAGCCGCCGGCACGTGAAGGCGCCGCCTGCTGCGGTTGGGCATAGGCCGGTTGCTGAGGCTGTTGCTGCGCGTTGTTCCAGGCCGCCGTATTTTGCTGCTGCGCCTGATACTGTTCGCGCGGGCTTGGCGTGCGGCTGCCGCCGCCAAACAGACCGGCCAGGAAACCGCCGCTGCTTTGCTGGCCGTGGGCAGTTTGCTGCAGCTGCGCGACCTGGGCTTCCAGATCTTTGACCCGCTGGTCCATCTGCTTGAGCGCTGCTTCCTGAATGATCATCGCCTGCGCCATGTAATAAGGGGCGGAAGGCTGCTCGCGAATATGCTGGTTGATTTGCTGCTCTGCCTGGAGATCCCGTGGGCCCGTCTTGGTCTCGGCTTCTTTCAGGCGGCCAAACAGACCATCGATAAGGCGTTGTTCTTCGGATTGCATAGGCGTACCTCGGGAGATAAATAACGTTGCTGGATGATGACTATCATCGGTAACAATCACCCTAGCGCGTTTACATGAACCAATAAATAAATGGTGGGTAAACCTGCCTATGAATTTGTTACCAATTGCGGCAGCGGGATCAGCATCACCAGCTTCAGACCGGCGTGCTCCGCCGGATGGAAGGTGAGTTGGCGATAGCGCAGTGCGCCTTGCTGAGGATGTTCGAACGCTCTTTCGCCGCCTTCGCGCGCCATCACGTCATGCTGCTTCCACCAGTGATTAAAGTCCGCGCTGTTGTGCGTCATGTTGCGCACGAAGGCGCGCATCTCTTCGGTATTTTGATGATGGCTGGTCTCGGCGCGAAACTCGGCCACCACGCGGCGAGCGCGTTCCTCCCAATCGCTGACCAGCGTTTTCGCCAACGGGTGGAAGAACATGAAGTGCAGCAGGTTGGGGCTGTTGGCCACATCCAGCCAGCCGCGGAACAGCGCCGCCGCCTGCGGGTTCCAGGCGACGACGTTCCAGGTCACGTCCAGTAGATAGCAGGGCACCGTCATCTGATGCACGCTCTGCAGCACCGCGTCGTTGGCGGTTTCGCGGTGCGCTTCCTGCTCGGGATCGGCGATGCGCGCCAGGGTAAACAGGTAGTGGCGTTCGGCCGGGCCGAGCCGCAGCGCTTTGGCGATGCGTGCCAGCGTATAGGGGGAAATAGACACCTCGCGGCCCTGTTCGATCCAGGTATACCAGGTGGCGCTGATGCCGCTGATTTGCGCCAGTTCTTCGCGGCGCAGGCCGCTGGTGCGGCGGCGCGAAGAGCTAGGCAGGCCGATCATTTCCGGCGTGATGCGTTCGCGGTGCGCGCGCAGAAATGCGCCGAGGGCTTTTGGCCCGGATAAGGCTTCTGATGACATAGCGTGGTACCTATTTATACCAGGATAACTGCTCATATTGTACCCGTATAGTAGCCTGATTATAGTAGCCGAAAAGCCTTCAGGCACAGGCGCAAGCCGGATAATAACAGGAGCAAACATGAGCAACAGCAACAGCCACAAAAACGCGGTAGACCGGCAGTTCGGCGAGCAGGCCAACGCCTACTTAACCAGCGCGGTACATGCGCAGGGCAAGGATTTGCAACGCCTCGCGCAGTTACTGGCGCCGCATGCCGACGCGCGTCTGCTCGATTTGGGCTGCGGCGCCGGGCATGCCAGCTTCACCGCGGCGGCCAGGGTGGCGCAGGTGGTGGCCTACGATCTGTCGGCGCAAATGCTGGCGGTGGTGAAGCTGGCGGCGGCGGAAAAAGGCCTGGGTAACATTCAGCTGCAGCAAGGCGTGGCGGAGTCTTTGCCGTTTGAGGACGCCAGCTTCGATCTGGTCATCAGCCGCTATTCGGCGCACCACTGGCACGATGTCGGCCAGGCGCTGCGTGAGGTCAGGCGGGTGCTCAAACCGGGCGGCAGAGCGATCTTTATGGACGTGGTCTCGCCGGGGCATCCGCTGCTGGATATCTACCTGCAAACCGTGGAAGTGCTGCGTGATACCTCGCATGTGCGCAACTATGCGCCAGGCGAGTGGCTGGCGTTATTGACCGAAGCCGGGCTGGTGGTGCGTGAGGTGACGTCGGATCGATTGATGCTGGAGTTCGACAGCTGGGTGGCGCGCATGCGCACCCCGGCGCATTTCGTCACCGCGATCCGCGCGCTGCAGCAAAGCGTGTCGCAAGAGGTGGCGGAGCATTTCGCGATTCAGCTGGATGGCTCCTTTACCAGCGATATCATGATGTTTGAAGTGACGAAGGGCTGAAAGCAACGGGGCAGCCGATGAAGGCTGCCCCGTGAAACGCGATCGACTGCGATACGCTTATTTTTTGTCTTCCAGCAGGCAGCGGTAGATCAGGCCGCCGATAATGCCGCCGACCAGCGGCACCAGCCAGAACACCCACAGCTGCTGCAGCGCCCAGGTGCCCTGGAAGATCGCTACGCCGGTGCTGCGCGCCGGGTTGACGGAGGTGTTGGTCACCGGGATGCTGATCAGGTGGATCAGCGTCAGCGTCAGGCCGATCGCCAGCGGGGCAAAGCCTGCCGGCGCGCGCTTGTCGGTTACGCCATGAATAACGATCAGGAAGAAGGCCGTCAGCACCAGCTCAATCACGATGGCTGATTGCAGAGAATAACCGCCCGGTGAGTGTTCGCCGTAACCGTTGGAGGCGAAACCGCCCGCGGTGGCGTCGAAACCGGCTTTGCCGCTGGCGATCAGATACAGCACCGCCGCTGCGGCGATACCGCCGATCACCTGTGCGATCACGTAAGGGATCACGTCTTTCGCCGCGAAACGGCCGCCGGCGAATAAGCCGACGGTGATCGCCGGGTTAAAGTGCCCGCCGGAAATATGGCCGACGGCATAGGCCATCGTCACCACGGTCAGACCGAAAGCGAGCGCGACGCCGAGGAAACCAATACCCAGTTGTGGGAATGCCGCTGCTAATACTGCGCTACCACAACCACCAAACACCAACCAAAATGTGCCAAAAAATTCAGCAAAAAGTCGCTTTGACATAGATTCCATCCTGCGGAATTGACTAACGGGCGTTAGCACTAAAAACTATAGAACAGCTTTTTCAGTTCATGCAGATATTCTATAGAATTTTCTTAATGCACCTTGAATAACGGCGGTATTAAATCCCTGGTATTTTATTTTGTCTATGAGAAAAACACCGTTTTTCGCCGTGTTGACGCGCGTTTGCCGATTTTTTTATCTTTGTTATCAGAATTTACCCTAAGCAAAATGACGGGTTATTTCCGGGCGGTTTTTTCCAGCGGTTTTCTCCATTCAATACGCTCAGGTTAATTGCTAATTTCTATTTGCCAGCCAACCTTATTGCCTGATGTGCATTTGACGAATTGCCTATTGTCATCTAAGTGTCATGCTAAATTAATATCGTCTTCTGCCTGACAACGCTTCATTTAACCTCGGGTAACAAATATGAAAATAAAATCGCTCTCCCTGCTGTTGGCTTCACTGTTTCCTGTATTGGCCCACGCTGCCGACATTGAGGTGGCGCGTTATGTGGTCGGCTTCCCCGGTGGGGAACGCGTCGCCTATCAGGGGGCGTTCGCCAAGCATTTCCCGCAGGGGTTGCCGGTGGGGATCGGCTCCGGGTTGATGTTCAACAAGAAGCAGGGCGACGATTTGGTGCTGACGACGCTGACCGATCGCGGCCCGAATGCCGATGCCCCGGCGGTAGGCAAGCAAGAGGCCAAGATTTTCGCCAATCCGCAATTCACGCCTCTGTTGATGGACATTCGTATCGGCGGCGGCAAGGCCGTGGCCGAGAATGCGCGGCCCTTGCATGACGAAAAAGGGCCGATTAGCGGGCTGCCGCTGCCGAGTGAGCTGATTGGTTCCACGAACGAAGTGGCGTTGAACGACGCGCTGCAACCGCTGTCCGGCGATCGCCGCGGGTTGGATACCGAAGGCATCATCGGTGACGGTAACGGCGGTTATTGGCTGTGCGATGAGTACGGCCCGTTTCTGATCCATGTCGACGGCAAAGGTAAAATCCTCGCCAAATATGGCCCAACGCCGCAGGCCGGCGAGCAGGCGGTGGCGAGCGGGTTACCGAACATCCTGAAGTGGCGCCAGCCTAACCGCGGTTTTGAGGGGCTGACCCGGATGCCGGATGGGCGCATTCTGGCGGCGGTGCAGAGCACGCTGGATGTCGACGGCAAAAGCAAAAACAAGGCGCAGTTTACCCGGCTGGTGAGCTTCGATCCGCGCAGTGGCAAAACCGCGATGTACGGCTATCCCATCGATATCGACAGCTATAAAAAAGCCAAAGACGCCAAAATTGGCGATGTCGTGGCGTTGGACAACCAGCGCATCCTGTTGATTGAACAGGGAACCGGTAAAGAAAAGACGATGATCAACAAGATCTATCTGGTGGATCTCGCGCAGGCCAGCGATCTGAGCGCGTTTGACGGCCAGGGTAAAGCGCTGGAGTTCGATGATGCGAAAGATCTGGCTAAACGCGGCGTGAAGCTGGCGCAGAAACGGGAAGTGGCGGATCTGCGTCAGTTGGGTTGGCGCCAGGAGAAAGCGGAAGGGTTGGCGCTGATCGACGATCGCACGCTGGCGGTGATCAATGACAACGATTTCGGCTTGCAGGCCAAGCTGGTGGATGCGTCGCCAAAGAGTAAGAAAATCGGTGACTATCAGCTGGAGAAAGGAGGGCGGCTGAGCCTCGAAGGCGACAAAACCGACGCCCGCATCGAATTGCGCCCTCTGGAGCAGCCGGAATCGCTGAGTGAGCTTTGGGTGCTCACCTTGCCGCAACCCTTGAAGTGACCGAGATAGGGGGGCGATAGCGCCCCCGTCAGACCGTTGACAAAGGAGGAAAAAACGTGGTTTTTCCTCCTTTGTGGCCATCAGCCGAAAATCAATAAATTGATTTTCCTTGTTTTTTATCCGCTGCTCTTTGCAAACCCGGCAATGGCATGAGGTTTGTCATCAATCTCACAGCGGGGGCGATAGCGCCCCCGTTTGTGTCAGGCTTCCGCATGCTGCTGCGGCGCTCTGCCGCGCGAGATGCTCTCCCACACCGCCACCATCACCATGATCAGCGTCGTCAGGCCATTGACCATCAGCAGATCGGTTAAATAGGCGATAGGGGCCAATACCGCCAGCGCCAGCAGCCCAACCAGGTGCGACAGCGGAAAACGGTGATACACCAGCCGTTTGTACAGCGCGTTGGCGAACAGATAAATCGCCGGGCCGAGCAGCAGCACCGCCGCCGTGGCGTGTTGGATACGGCCGTCGGGATGGGCGATCACCAGCTCGTTGGCCACGGCGCAGACGATGATCGCCCCCACCAGCGCGACGTGCACATAATGGAAATAAGCGCCCAGTTGGCCGGGGTTTTCCGCCTGGCTGATGGCGTGGCTGCCGGCTTTGCTGCTGGTGTCGAAGTAAACCCACCACATCGCCAGGCTGCCGAGAAAGGCCACCAGCGAGGCGATGAGCACCGGCAGACTCCAGCTTTCCATCTCGCTCAGGGTGGCGCCGGTGATCAGAATGGTTTCTCCCAGCGCTACGATCACGAATAGCTGGCAACGTTCTGCCAGATGGTGGCCTTCGATGGTCCATTCGCTGCTGCTGTCCGAGCGCCCCAGGACCGGTAAACGGAAGCCGAACATCGGCGAGACGTATTCGCACAAGACGGCGATCGCCCACAGCGCCAGGCGGGCATTGCCTTCTGCCAGCCCACCGACGATCCAGAAGACGGCGGAGATGCACAGCCAACCGAGAATGCGGCGAAAGTTTTGTTTTAACGGATGATCGGGCGCCAGCAGGCGTAGCACCGTGACGGAGCGGCCAACCTGAATGGCGACGTAGAACAGCGCGAAGATCAGACCGCGTTCGCCAGACGCCTGTGGCAGCGCGGCGGCGGCGAACAGCCCTAGCAGCATGATCGCGAACAGCAGCAGGCGGATCTGACGGGTATCGGGATTGAACCAGTTGGTGACCCAGGCGGTGTATTGCCAGGCCAGCCAGACGGCGAACCACAGCAGCAGGGTTTCCAGCGCGCCGGTCAGCGTCAGGTGATGCAACAGATAGTGGGAAAGTTGGGTCACGGCGAAAACGTAGATCAGATCGAACAGCAGTTCGGAGAATGAGACCGACGCGCCCTGACCGTCACGCACGCGCAGCAGGTTTTGCGACATAAGCGTTCTTCCTTAAAAGGGTAAGCCACAAAATCAGCGTAGCTCAGCGCGCCTCGGCGGGTAAAAAATCTTAAATAGCGGCGGCGTGCGTTCTTTCTTTCGCCCTGTCTTTAATTGTTCATCAAATAGGGGTAAGGTGAACTCAATAAAGTCATTCCTGCCTGAAAATACACACTCGCACTCATATCCTCCTTATTCTCCTCACAATGATTGATGTTCTTTACGTTGCATGACGTCCGTTTTCATTGGCTAGCGGATAATTAACATCACTGACAACGAGCTAATAAACAAGAACACCTGGAGTCAATCATGAAACTTATCCCAAGCATCGCAGCCGTATTGATCGCCGCCGCTTCCTTCTCCACTTTCGCCGCGCCGCTGTCGTCGGTGAAACAGGTCAACAGCGAGCAGGCCGCCAATCTGCAAAGCATCGGCGTCGTGTCGGTTTCCGGCATTAGCGGCTCACCGCATGACGCCATCACCGCCCTGAAAGAAAAAGCCGCGGCGGACGGCGCCAGCCATTACCGCATTATCGGCCTGGACACCCCCGGGGACTCCAGTAACTGGCGCGGCAATGCGGAAATTTATCGCTAAGCGTTGATTGTTACTCTCTGGCCACGGCAACGTGGCCAATAAAATAAACGGTCGTAATAATTATCTGAACGGTCGGCGCATAAACGGCTTATTTTCAGGTCATTATTACGACCGTTTTTCTTTGTGCCGTCGTGGCTGAGGTCGCATTTTATTACAACTGTGTCTGCCGCTTTCGGAATCATGTTAATGATTACTTAAGAAATTCGGCTCACATTGGGGGCTTAACCCAAGGAGGCCTCAATGTTAAATGCGACCCGGCTGCAACTGATGAATCACTTCGCTTACCTGCAGCAATTTATGGCTTCACCGCGCACCGTCGGTACGCTGGCGCCTTCTTCCCCGTGGCTGTGCCAGGCGATGCTGAACCAGATTGAATGGACCCGTGCGCTGTCGATCGCGGAGCTGGGCGCGGCGGACGGCGTACTGACCAAACGCATCCTGGGGCGGATGCGCGCCGATGCGGCGCTGGAGGCTTTCGAAATTCAACCGCATTTCGTGCATCGGCTGCGGGGGATAGACGATCGGCGGCTGCAGGTGATGCCCCATTCGGCGACCCAAATGGCCACGGATTACGACGTGGTGTTTTCCTGCCTGCCGCTGCTGTCGATCCCGGTCAGGATCAGCGTGCGCATTCTTCAGCAGGCCCGGCAGCGGCTGCTGGCGCGCAACGGCACGCTGGTGTTGTTTCAATACAGCCACCTGTCGGAAAAATTGCTGTCCCGCTATTTTCACTGGAAGCGCCTGCGGGTGGTGCGCAACTTCCCGCCGGCGCTGGTGTATGTTTGTACGCCGCGTTAGCTACAGCGTTTTCGCCATTACTACCACTTCTTCGTCATGCTGCCGCCGGCGTTCCACGGGATGCCAACCCCAGCCGGCGTACAGCGCTTCCGATTTGTCGGTGATGAGATGCAAAACCGAGTGATGGCGTTGCCGCGCCGCCTCGACGATGGCCATCTCAAGACGGTGGGCGATGCCCTTGCGGCGGTGATCGGGATGCACGAAGACGCCGGCCAGCCATGGGGTGAGATCCTGGCGCTGATGATCGTCGCTGGGCCACAGGCTGGCCATGCCCACCGGACGATCGCCGTCGATCATCATCAGCGTCAGGTGATCGTCGCTTGGCCGGCTGCAGTGGGCGAAGCGCAACTGGGTGCGCTCCAGCGAACCGCCGCGCTGTGAGCCCCATTGGCCGAAGGCCCAGGCGGCGCACACATCGGCAAACTGCGGGCACTCCGACAGCGGAATAATGTGTTGAGTCATGGAGGTCTCCCGGTTTTTTGCTGTTTCCCCGTTCTATTTAACCGATTTCCCCGCCATTTTTTTAACTTTTTAAAGCCGTTATTTTAGCGGTTTCGCCATGTTTGCCGCGCGCCCGGCGCCGTTTCCCGGATTTCTTTTGGCAATCGCGGCGTGGGATTGCAAGTGTTAATGAGAGTGATTATCATGCGCGCATTATTTCTCCCGTTTCGGCTCAATCATGCGCAATTCCCTCATTTTACTGCTGCTTTCCCTGTGGTTCGGCGTGTTCTCCGCCCAGGCGAAGACGGTGACCGATATCACCGGCCGTCAGGTTGTGGTGCCGGACAATCCGCAGCGCATCGTGGTGGGGGAGAGCCGCATGCTGTATACGCTGGCGCTGCTGGAGCCGGGCAACCCGGCGCAGCGCATCGTCGGCTGGCCGGCGGATCTGGCGCGTTTCGATGCGCAAAGCTGGCAACGCTATACGCAGAAGTTCCCGCAGCTCGCCGCGATCCCCATTATCAGCGGCAATAATTTCCGCCAGGTCAACATCGAAAGCCTGCTGCAGCTGAAGCCGGATCTGGTGATCCTGGCGCGCTACGCGCGTGAAGACGGTGACAACGATCTGCTGGTTTCCGCGCTGAACAAGGCCGGTGTGGCGGTGATCTACGTCGATCTGCGTATCGATTTGCTGAACAACACCGTGCCGAGCGTGCGGCTGCTGGGCGAAGTGCTCAATCGCCAGCAGCGCGCCGAGCAGTTCATCGCGTTTTATCAGCAGCATATGGCGGTGGTTCAGCAACGGCTGGCGGGCTATCAGGGGGCGAAGCCCAAAGTGATGCTGCACCTGCATCTGGGGCGGCGCGATACCTGTTGCACCACCGCCGCACACGGCAACCTTGGCGATCTGCTGACCTTCGCCGGCGGCGACAACATCGCCAACACCAGCGTCAAAGGGGTGTATGGCGAACTGAACCCGGAAACCATTCTGAGCGCCAATCCCGACGTATACCTCGCCACCGGCATGGCCGGCCCGCAAGGCAAACGGCTGTCCGATCTGCGCCTCGGGCCGCAGGTCGGCCCACTGGAGGCCGCCGACAGCTTCCGCCGGCTGATCGCCAAACAGCCGATGCTGACCAACCTGCAGGCGGTGAAAAACCACCGCGCCTGGAGCGTCTGGCACAACTTTTACCTCAGCCCGTACCACGTGGTGTTGGTCGAGGTATTCGCCAAAGCGTTTTATCCGGATCTGTTCGCCGACATCAACCCGCAGCAGACCTTCCAACAGCTGTATCAGCAGTTTTTGCCGTTACCTTTTTCAGGGACCTATTGGAGTCAGTTAGATAATGAATAACAACAAGCGCGGCTTGTGGTGCGCATTGCCTTTGGCGGCCTGCGCAACATTGCCGACGTGGGCGGCGGAAAAAGTCGCGTCGAAAGAAGAAAGCCTGACGGTGATTGGCCGCAAAGACGCCGACGGTGTGCAGAGCTATCAGCCGTTGACCAGCGTCACCGGCACCCGCAGCGAAACCAACCTGCTGAATGTGCCGCAGGCGATCGACGTGGTGCCGCAGCAGGTGATTACCGATCAGGCGGTCAGCAGCCTGGACGAAGCGCTGTACAACGTCAGCGGCATTACCCAGGCCAACACGCTGGGCGGCACTCAGGACGCGGTCATGAAACGCGGCTTTGGCGATAACCGCGACGGCTCTATTCTGCGCGATGGCGTGCGCTCGGTGCAGGCACGCAACTTTACGCCGACCACCGAGCGGGTGGAGGTGCTCAAGGGGCCGGCCTCGATGCTGTATGGCATGGGCGAGCCGGGCGGGATGATCAATATGATCACCAAAAAGCCCCAGCTGCAGCAACATACCCACGTGGAAGGCTGGGGCAGCAGCTTCAACGGCGGCGGCGGCCAGCTCGACGTGACCGGGCCGCTCGGCACGTCGGGATTCGCCTATCGCATGATCGTCGATCACGATGAAACCGACTACTGGCGCAACTTCGGCCGCAACCGCCAGACGGTGATCGCGCCCTCGCTGATGTGGTACGGCGAGAACACCACCGTGCGCTTGGCCTACGAGCATATGGAATATCTGGTGCCGTTCGATCGCGGCACCATTATCGATTCGCGCACCGGCAAACCGGTGAATACGCCGCGCGATCGCCGTTTCGACGAAGCCTATAATGCTACCCGCGGCGATCAGGACAGCATTACCCTGCAGATCGATCAAACGCTCAACGAGCGCTGGAAAAGCTCGCTGACCTACGCCTACAGCCGCAACAGCTACAGTGACAACCAGGCGCGCGCCACGGCGCTGAACCCGGTGACCGGCGTGTTGAGCCGCCAGGCCGACTCGACCGCCAACGCCGTCAGCCACGCCAACGCGGTGCAGCTGACGCTCAATGGCGACGTGGACTGGGGCAGCATCAACCACCAGATGCTGTTCGGCTTCGATTTTGAAGATAACCGTACCTACCGCGGCGACATGATCCGCGGTAAAAAGAACAGCGATTTCAATATCTATCATCCGGTATACGGCCTGATGCCGCCGTCGACCGCGGTCAGAGCCAAAGACAGCGACCAGCGGGAAAACCTCACCAGCTACGGTTGGTTTATGCAGGATTCTATCCAATTGACTGATAAATGGCTGGTGATGGGCGGGCTGCGTTACGACGCTTTCGACGTCTATGCCGGCAAGGGGCGGCCGTTCCAGACCAATACCGACAGCTCGGACGGCAAGCTGGTGCCGCGCGCCGGGGTGGTCTACAAGCTGACGCCTTACGTGTCGCTGTACAGCAGCTATACCGAGTCGTTCAAGCCGAATTCTTCCATCGCCACCCAGATTGATTCGCTGCCGCCGGAGCAGGGCAAGTCGTGGGAAGTCGGCGGCAAGCTGGCGCTGCCGAACGGTGTTACCGGCACGTTGGCGCTGTTCGACATCACCAAGCGCAACGTGATGGTCAGTGAGCTGGTGGCGGGCGAAACCGTGACGCGCACCGCCGGGCGCGTGCGTTCGCAGGGCGTGGAGCTGGACGTGGCCGGTAATCTCACCGACTCGCTGAGCCTGATCGGTTCCTATGCGTATACCGACGCACGGGTGGTGGACGATCCGGACAACAAGGGCAAAGAGATGACCAACGTGGCGCGCCACACCGCCTCGCTGTTCCTGACCCAGAACCTCGGCAGCCTGGGCCTGTACAGCGGCGATGAGGTGCGTATCGGCGCCGGCGCGCGCTACGTGGGCCGCCGCCCGGGTGACGCCGCCAACAGCTTCTACCTGGATAACTACACCGTTGCCGATGCGTTCGCCGCTTACACCATGCCGATCAACGGCTATCGGGTGAAATGGCAGCTGAACGTGAAGAACCTGTTCGATAAAACCTACTATCCGTCCAGCGGTGGCAATCTGCGCGTGGCGGTAGGAGAGCCGCGTGAGGTGGTGCTGCGCGGCAGTATCGATTTCTGAGCCACGGGCGGTGGAATTTGTTTAAATAACCGCCCCAACGTTAAGGAGAACTCATGAGCCTGCAGATCCGTTTGGCGCAGCGGCGAGATATCGCGCATCTGATGGCGGTTGAACGTTCGGCGGCGCAGCTGTTTCGCCAGCAGCCGGAATGGCGCTTTATCGCCGAAGGCGAGGTGATGGCCCCGAAACAGCACGCCGCGTTTATCGCCGAGCGCCGTGAATGGCTGGCGGAAAGCGACAACGGTGAGTGCGCCGGTTTTATCGCCGTGTTGGCTCAGGGGGAAGACTGGCATGTCGCCGAATTATCGGTCGCCGCTGCCTGGCAACGGCAGGGCGTCGGCCGCCGCCTGATCGGCGCGGTGGCGGAAGAAGCCAAACGGCAGGGCGCCACTCGCCTGACGCTCACCACCTTCATTGATGTGCCGTGGAATGCGCCCTACTACCGGCGGCTGGGATTCCGGCCGCTCGACGACGCGCGGCTCACGGTCGCCCTGCGGCGGCACCTGGATGAGGATCTGGCGCACGGCTTTGCCGTCGGCAGTCGCTGTGCCATGGAATTTACACTATCGTAAATATTGAAATACAGAGCGGGCAGGGTATGATGCAGCCACCACGCCATCGCACCCGCTCGGTATTTTGGTATGCAATGCACTCAAGTCACCGCATAAGGGACAACCCGTAATGACACAAACCCTGTTCATGATAGGCGCTCGCGGAGCCGGCAAGACCACGGTAGGCAGCGCATTGGCGCTGGCGTTGGGCTATCAGTTTGTCGATACCGATCTGTTTATGCAGCAAGCGGCGCAGATGAGCGTGGCGGAAATGGTCGAGCGCGAGGGCTGGCTGGGGTTTCGTCGCCGAGAGACCATCGCGTTGCAAGCTGTGACCAAGCCGTCAACTGTAGTTGCCACCGGCGGCGGCGCGATCCTGGCGGAAGAGAACCGTCAGTTTATGCGCCAGCATGGCACCGTTATCTATCTGCGCGCGCCGGCCAGCGTGTTGGCGCAGCGGTTGGAAGAGTACCCGGAAGATGCGCAGCGCCCGACGCTCACCGGCAGGCCGATCGCCGAAGAGATGCTCGAGGTGCTGGCGGCGCGTGAAGCGCTGTATCAGGACGCCGCGCATTACGTGATGGACGGCGCCGCCGATCCGCAGCGGGTGGTGGAGCAAATCCTCGCGCTGCTGCCGCGTGAGACGGTGAAATAACCCTTTCTTCTCTTCGGGCGCTGGGCGCCCGTTTTCCTATTCCGTTTGCCGAGCGGCCGCAAAGTACGCCCCGGGCGTGACGCCGAAGCGGCGGCGAAAGGCGGCGATGTAGGCGCTGACGTTGTCGTAGCCGCAGGCGTCGGCCACCTCGGCGACCGCTGCGCCGCGTGATAATCCCTCCAGTGAACGCAATACCCGCGCCTGCTGGCGCCACAGCGCGAAGCTGATGCCGGTTTCCCGCACAAAGCGGCGGCTCAGGGTGCGCGGGCTGAGCCCGGCCCAGTCGGCCCAGTCGCGCTGGCTGCGCAGGCTGGCGGGATCGTTCAGCAGCGCACGGGCGATGTTCAGCAACCGGGCGTCCTGCGGCAGCGGCAATTGCAGCGGCGCGCGGCTTGCCGCGTGCATTTCGTCCAGCAGCACCTGCAGCAGCCGCCGTTGCGGCGCACTCAGCGAGCCGGCGGGGAACTGCGCGATGCGCTCCACCAGGGCCTGCAACAGCGCAGAGGCCGTGAACAGCTGCGGCTGCGGCGGCATCTCCGGCACGCTTTCCACCGGCAGATACAGACTCCAGCCCGCCACGTCGCCGCAGGCCAGCGCCTGATGGGCGCATCCCGGCGGCAGCCAGCCCAGCGTACCGCCGGCGATCGCCCATTGCCGGCCCGGGAGTTCCATTGCCAGCATGCCGCGCGTCAAGAGATAGATCTGGCCGCCGTCGTGCCGGTGCCAGGGCGTCAGGTGCTTTTTTTCATGCTGAAGGCGTTGGCTGCGGATCTGCGTCATGTTGGCCGTTTAACGTTATTGAAAGTCTTGATGTGGTTATTATGCCATCGCCTGGCCGGGATAGGATCGCCGTTCACCCTATTTCGGAGAAACGTGATGACTCAAGTTACCCCACTGAACCTGGTGCTCGATACGCTGCAGCAGGTCGTCGCCAGCCCGGAGCATCGGCCGACGCAGCTCGCTGCCCGTTTCAGCGCAGACTACCGCCAGCAGGTGGATGGCAAGGTGCTGAACTTCGAGCAGTTTGAGCAACATATGGCGCTGCTGAAACGGCAAACCCGCCGCATGACGCTGAGCGTGATCGCGGCGGCGGAGCAGGGCGAGGCAGTGCTGACCCACCATCTGGTCGAGGTGGAAAAGCGCGACGGTACCCGCAGCCGCGTGCGGGTGCTGGCGCACTTCACCGTGCGTGAAGGCCGCATTTGCGCCTGCGACGAACTGACCGAGCTGTTGGCGGGCGCCCCCGGCGATCGCGATCTTGGCTCGCGCGTGCTGGAATGAGGGCGGCTGCTATACTTGCTACTGTGTGAAACACACGGGAGAACGGCATGCGCGAAAATGATCAACCTGCTTATCCACGGAGCGCCCGCGTCGTTGAGGTGTTTCGGGGCGACCCGAACCTGCATCTGCGCCGTTTTGAAGTGCGCACCGACGACATTGAGCCGAATACGCTGCTCAGTGAACATGAAACCGAGCAGGAAGCGCTCGACGCCAAGCACCGCTATGAAGACGAGGCGCTAGAGCTCTGACCTGCTGCACAGCGGAAACCGGCGCCAGGCCGGTTTCCTGTTTATCCCCCCGCGTTAGCATATATTTCCCAGAACAATATTGATAATGATAATCATTTATGTGATTTTTATCGCCCCTATTGGGTGTTTCACTTCTGGGAAAAGAGATGTCCAATTCCGAGTTGCAGGCGCTGTTTCTGCGCCATATGCGGCCGCTGCAAGCCTATTTGAACGCCAAACTGCGCGACCCTCAGCTGGCCGCGGATTTGGCGCAGGAAAGTTTTACCCGCCTTACCGAGCAATATCCGCAGGGTAACATTCTCGATATCGAAGCCTACCTGTACAAAACCGCCAAAAACCTGATGCTCGACCATCTGCGGCAGCAGCAGCGGCGGCAGACCGAAGCGGTCGAAGACGACATTCTGGCGCAGTATCCCTCCGGTGAACCGGCGCTTGAACAACGGGCGATCGATAGCCAATTGCTGCAGCTGTTGCAGCAGGCGCTAGCGGACATGCCGCCGCGCACGCAGCAAATTTTCCGCCTTAACCGGCTCGATGGCCTGACCCAGGCGCAGGTGGCGGCGCAGCTGGGCGTGTCGCTCAGTACGGTGGAAAAACACCTGGCCAGCGCGCTCGAGCGGCTGATGGCGCGGATGGAAGAACAATAATGGCAATTTTTTTACGGGTTTATCCGCGCTCAGACGTCTTAACCTATAACCAGAAAAAACAGAGGTCTATGCCATTATGAAACCGCTAACCGCACAGGCGCGACAGCAGGCGGCCGCCTGGGCCGTGAGTCTGGCCGAAGGGGCGCTGCCGGCCGATCGGCGGCGAGCGTTGGACGCCTGGCTGGCCGCCGATCCGCAGCATCCGGCGGCGCTGCGTCAGGCTCGCCTGCTGTGGACGACGCTTGGGCAACTGCCGCCTGAGCAGCGGCAGGCGTTACAACCGCAGGTGGCGGCGCTGAAAACGCCCTCTCGCCATCGATGGCCCCGCTGGGCGGTGGCAGCGGCGGTGGCGCTCGCCGTTTCGTTCGGCGTTTATCGCGGGCCGGATCTGTGGATCGGCCTGCAGGCCGATTATCAAACCGTTCGCGGTGAGGTGCGCGAAGTTGCTTTGCCGGATGGCAGCCGGGTGGCGCTGGACAGCGGCAGCGCGATCGCGCTGGCGTATTCCGCAGATGAGCGCAAGGTGCGGCTGCTGAGCGGCGCCGCCTATTTTATCGTCGCGCCGTTGGGCGGGGCGGAAAGCCGTCCGTTCAGGGTGGAAGCGAAAAACGGCGTCACCCAGGCGCTGGGCACCGAGTTCAGCGTGGCGCGCACTGAACAGGGCGTCGACGTCAGCGTGCATCAGCACAGCGTGCGGGTGACGCTTGAGCGCGGCGAGCGCTCGCTGGTGGTCGCGCAACGCCAGGCGGCGCATTACCGCAACGGGCAGCTGCAGCTGACGCGGCAAACGGCCGGTGATGACGCTTGGCGACGCGGCTGGCTGGTGATCGACCGCCAACCGCTGACGCAGGCGCTCGCGCAGCTCAACCGCTATCGCGGGACCCGCATCGTGGCGGTCAATCCCGCGCTAAGAACACGCACGGTGAGCGGTGTGTTCGCGCTCAATAAACTCGACGACGGCGTCGGCGCCATTCGTCAGGAACTCTCCGCCCGCCAGCTGAATCTCCCCGGCATCACGCTGCTTTACTGAGCGGCCAAGGCGGGCCGGGATGCCCGCTTCGCCGTTATTTTCACTTTCTGTAAAAAATCTTTACGGTTTTTTGCCTCCCGGAACGTCCTTATGTTTAAACGAGATTGATTTCCATTATCACTTAGTTTGGCATTCTTTCGGGTGGAACACACACGCATGCTTATTCACAAGGGAACCACGCCGGCCGGCCGATTGGCCACGGCGGTACGCGCCGCGCTGGCGGCGATGATGTTGACTCAGCCGGCGGTGGCGCTTGCCGTCCAGGCTGAGGCGAACGGCGCGCAGGCCGCACAGCAAAAGAATTTCAACATTGCGGCGCAGCCGCTGCAGAGCGCCATGTTGCGCTTCGCCGAGCAGGCCGGCATGCAGGTGTTTTTTGACGAGGTGAAACTCGACGGCATGCAGGCGGCGGCGCTGAACGGCAGCATGAGCGTTGAACAGGGCCTGCGGCGCTTGATCGGCGGCAATCCGGTGGCTTTCCGCCTGCAGCCGCAGGGGCAAATCGTATTGAGTCGGCTGCCGACGGCGAACGGCGACGGTGGCGCGCTGGCGTTGGACAGCCTGACGGTGCTGGGTGCCAGCGGCATCAACGCCAACGATTGGGTTTACGACGAACCGCGCTCGGTCAGCGTCATCAGCCGCGAACAGATGGACAACCGCCCGGCGCGACACGCGGCCGATATTCTGGAGCAGACTACGGGAGCCTATTCCAGCGTCAGCCAGCAAGATCCGGCGCTGTCGGTCAACATCCGCGGCATACAAGACTATGGCCGGGTGAACATGAACATCGACGGCATGCGGCAGAATTTTCAAAAGAGCGGCCATGGCCAGCGTAATGGCACCATGTACATCGATTCCGAACTGCTGTCCGGCGTGACCATCGACAAGGGCACCACCGGCGGCATGGGCAGCGCCGGCACGCTCGGCGGCATCGCCACCTTCAATACCGTCAGCGCGAGCGATTTCCTGGCGCCGGGCAAAGAGCTGGGCGGCAAGCTGCACGCCAGCACCGGCGATAACGGCACCCACTTCATCGGCAGCGGCATACTGGCATTGGGCAACGAAACCGGCGATATCCTGCTGGCCGCCAGCGAACGCCACCTCGGCGACTATTGGCCCGGCAACAAGGGCGATATCGGTAACATTCGTATCAATAATGACACCGGCAATTACGATCGCTACGCCGAGAGCATCAAGAACAATAAAATCCCCGACACAAATTACCGCATGCACTCGCGGCTGGCCAAGGTGGGCTGGAATCTGCCCGCCAATCAGCGCCTGCAGCTGAGCTATCTGCAGACCCAGACCGCGTCGCCGATCGCCGGCACGCTGACCAACCTGGGCACCCGGCCGCCCTATGAGCTGGGCTGGAAGCGCACCGGTTACAGCGACGTGATGGCGCGCAACGCGGCGTTTGATTACAGCCTGGCGCCGGAAGGCGTCGACTGGCTCGATTTTCAGGCCAAGCTGTATTACGTCGATACTCAGGACGACAGCGACACCTACAGCACCAGCTCGCTGCTGGACAACGGCTACGCGACGCGTACCCGGCTGCGTACCTATGGCGCGCAGGCGCAAAACACCTCGCGCTTCAGCCTGGCGCCGGGGCATGACTTCCGCGCCAACTACGGGTTGGAGTTCTATTACGACAAGGCGACCAGCGACTCTTCTCGTCAGGGCATGGAAGGGGTGACGCCGGCCGGTAACCGTTCGGTCGCCAGCCTGTTCGCCAACCTGACCTACGACTACGACGGCTGGCTGACGTTGGAGGGCGGGCTGCGTTACGACCGCTATCGCCTGCGCGGCCAGACCGGCCTGAGCTATCCGGATTTGGCCAAGGATGGGCAACGCTACACGATTGACAATCCTTGCAAAGCGTTGCGTCTGACCGGCTGTTCAACCACCACCCGCGAAGATTGGGACGTGGATCGCGATCAGGGCAAGCTGTCGCCAACGCTGGCGGTGGCGGTACGCCCCGGCGTGGAGTGGCTGGAGCTGTATACCACCTACGGCAAATCCTGGCGGCCGCCGGCGATCACCGAAACGCTGACCAACGGCAGCGCGCACAGTTCATCCACGCAATACCCCAACCCGTTCCTGCAGCCCGAGCGCTCGCGCGCCTGGGAAGTCGGGTTCAACGTGCAGCAGCCGGATCTGTGGTTTGAGGGCGATCGGTTGGTGGCGAAGGTGGCCTACTTCGATACCAAAGTGGATAACTACATCAACCTGGCGATAGACCGCAATAAACCGGGGCTGGTGCAGCCGAGCATCGGCAATGCTGCTTACGTCAACAACCTGTCGAAAACCCGCTTCCGCGGGCTGGAGTACCAGCTCAACTATGACGCCGGGGTGTTCTACGCCGACCTGACCTATACCCACATGATCGGCAAAAACGAGTTCTGCTCGAACAAGGCCTGGTTGGGAGGGCGTCTGCGCTACGGCGACGGATCGCGCCGCGGCAACTTCTATGTTGAGCCGGATGCCGCTTCCAATGACTTCGTCACGTGTGACGGGGGGACGCAGTTCGGCTCCGCCGCCTACCTGCCAGGCGATCGCGGTTCGGTGACGCTGGGCGGCCGCGCCTTCGATCGCAAGCTGGACGCCGGGGTGACCGTGCGCTTTGCGCCGGGCTATCAGGACAGTTCGGTGCCGTCCAATTACCCGTACCTGGCCGACTGGCCGAAGTACACCCTGTTCGATCTGTACGCCAGCTACAAGCTGACCGACAGCCTGACGCTGCGCGGCTCGGTGGAGAACCTGACTAACCGCGCCTATGTCGTTAGCTACGGCGAGACGCTGGCCAATACCCTCGGGCGCGGCCGCACCGTGCAGGGCGGGGTGGAATACCGTTTTTAAGCAGTAAAAGGGCGTTGCTCATCCTTGAGCACAAGGGCAGCCTCGCAAGGGGTGCCGTTCATCAATGGAGATAGAGAAATGGCATTTTCAGTTAACTATGACAGCAGCTTTGGCGGTTACAGCATTCATGACTATCTGGGCCAATGGGCTTCGACATTTGGTGATATCAACCATACCAACGGTAACGTCACCGACTCCAACAGCGGTGGCTTCTACGGCGGCCGGTTGTCTGGTAGCCAATATGCCGTGACCAGTACGGACAACCATGTCACGTCGGTCGTGGCGGGTGGCAACCTGACCTACACGCTGTTCAATGAACCGGCGCATACCCTGTACGGCCAGCTGGATTCCCTGTCGTTCGGCGACGGTTTGAGCGGTGGCGATACATCGCCGTACAGCATTCAGGTGCCTGACGTCAGCTTCGGCGGCCTGAACCTCAGCAGCCTGCAGGCGCAGGGCCACGATGGCGTGGTGCACCAGGTGGTGTACGGTCTGATGTCCGGCGATACCGGCGCGCTGGAAACCGCGCTGAACGGCATCCTCGACGACTACGGCCTGAGCGTCAATTCCACCTTCGATCAGGTGGCGGCGGCGACGGCGGTGGGCGTGCAGCACGCCGACAGCCCGGAACTGCTGGCGGCCTGATTGCGGCCGTTTGCCCGCCGGCGCCGTGCGCCCCGGCGGGCATTTTCTCGTTTTTAGCCGATGGAAAACGCCATGAAAAACGCCGTCAGGCGCGGAGAAGTGATGAGCGTGCTGGCCGCATACCGGCGCGGATTTTGGGGCATCGCGCTGTTTACCGCGGTGATCAACCTGTTGATGCTGGCACCGGCGCTGTACATGCTGCAGGTCTACGATCGCGTGTTGCCGTCGGGCAACCGCATGACGCTGGCGATGCTGACCCTGATGGTGGTCGGCCTTTACCTGTTTATGGGGCTGCTGGAGTGGGTGCGCAGCCAGGTGGTGATCCGCCTCGGCGCCCAGATGGATATGCGCCTGAATCAGCGGGTCTACGACGCCGCCTTCGAAACCAATCTGAAAACCGGCAACCCGCTGGCGGGGCAGGCGCTGAACGATCTGACCAACCTGCGCCAATTTGCCACCGGCAATGCGCTGTTCGCCTTTTTCGATGCCCCCTGGTTCCCGGTTTATCTGCTGGTGGTGTTTCTGCTCCACCCCTGGCTTGGCGCGTTGGCCAGCGCCGGAGTGATCGTGCTGGTGCTGCTGGCCTGGCTCAACCAGCGGGTGTCGCAGGCGCCGCTCGCGGAGGCCGGCCGGGTCGCGCTGAGCGCCACGCAGCAGGCCAACGGCAACCTGCGTAATGCCGAAGCTATCGCCGCCATGGGGATGCTGACCGACTTGCGCCTGCGCTGGCTGCGGCAGCATCAGCAGTTCCTGCTGTTGCAGAACCGCGCCAGCGAGAAAATCGCCGCCGTCACCGCCTGGTCGAAAACCGTGCGGCTGGCATTGCAGTCGCTGATGTTGGGCTGCGGCGCGCTGCTGGCGGTGAACGGCGACATTACGCCGGGCATGATGATCGCCGGATCGATCCTGATCGGCAGGGTGCTGGGGCCGATCGATCAGCTGATCGGCGCCTGGAAACAGTGGTCGTCGGCGCGCCAGTCCCTGCAACGGCTGGAGGTGATGTTGGCCGCTAATCCGCCGCGGGCGGCGAGCCTGCCGCTGCCGGCGCCCAACGGGACATTGACCGTGAATCAGCTGGCCGCCAGCGCGCCCGGCGGGAGCGCACCGGTATTGCACGGCGTCAGTTTTCGTCTGGAGGCCGGCGAGGTGCTGGGCGTCATTGGCGCATCCGGCTCCGGCAAAACGTTGCTGATGCGCCAACTGGTCGGCGCGTTGACGCCGCTCAGCGGCGACGTGAGGCTGGACGGTGCAGATATCCGGCAGTGGGATAAACAGCAGCTGGGGCCGCATATCGGCTACTTGCCGCAGGATATCCAGCTGTTCGCTGGCACCCTGACGGAAAACATCGCCCGCTTTGGCCAGGTTGACGCCGAGAAGGTGGTGGCCGCCGCCGCGCTGGCCGGCGTGCACCAATTGATCCTGCATTTACCCAAAGGGTATGAAACCGAGCTGGGCGAGGGCGGCAGCGGCCTGTCCGGCGGCCAGCGTCAGCGGGTGGCGCTAGCGCGCGCGCTGTATGGCTCTCCGGCGTTGGTGGTGTTGGACGAACCGAATGCCAACCTCGATCGTGAAGGGGAAGAGGCGCTGCAGCGGGCGATCGAAGCGTTGAAGGCGCGCGGTACCACCATCGTGTTGGTGACCCACAAACCGGCGATCCTGGCGACCACCGACAAATTGCTGGTGCTGGCCGCCGGCCAGGTGCAGCACTTCGGCCCCAGCGACGCCATCCTGAAGAAACTGCCTGGTTTTGCGCCTGCAGCCGTACCGGCCAACGTCGGCCGCAGCAGCGGCGGCTTCAACGTCAACTACGCCAACTTTGCCAAAACGGCCAGCGGTGAACGAAAAGTATGAGCAATCAGAGTGTGATCCCCGGCGATATCGACGCCCTTTCCCGACAGTTCGACGAAGGGCGCCATCTGCGGCTCGGCGGCTGGCTGGTGCTGTTGGGGTTTGGCGGCTTCCTGCTGTGGGGGCTGTTGGCGCCGCTGGACAAAGGCGTGCCGGTTTCCGGCAGCGTGGTGGTGGCCGGCAACCGTAAGGCGGTGCAGCACCCGAGCGGCGGCGTGGTGTCGCAAATTCAGGTGCATGAAGGCGACCGGGTTCGCGCCGGGCAGGTGCTGCTGCTGATGGATACCGTCGACAGCCGCACCCAGCGCGATGCGCTGCGCAGCCAGCAGTTGAGCAACGCCGCGCAGCGGGCGCGGCTGCAGGCCGAACGCGACGGCCTGCAGGCGATCGCTTTCCCGGCATTGCTGCAGGCGCGGCGGGAGGAGCCAGAGGTGATGTCGTTGATGCTGCTGCAGCAGCAGCTGTTCACCAGCCGCCGAGCGGCGCTGCAGAGTGAGCTGGCGGCGATCGCGGAGAGCATTGCCGGATCGCAGGCGATGCTGGAAGGGATCCGTCAGTCTTACGCCAGCAAGCAACGGCAAAAGGCCATGTTGCAGGAGCAGCTGAGCGGTATGCGCAAGCTGGCTGCGCAGGGGTATGTGGCGCGCAATCGGCTGCTGGATCTGGAAGGGCAGTATGCGCAGATCGACGGCCAGGCGTCCGAGGACACCGGCAATATCGGCCGCCTGGGCCGCCAAATACTGGAGCTGAAGCTGCGGGCGATCCAGCGGCGGGAAGAGTATCAGAAAGAGGTCAGTAGCCAGCTGGCCGAGGTGCGGATGAAGCTGGACGAACTGGATAACCGCCTGGCCAAGGCGGAGGCCGATCTGGGTCATACGCAGGTGAAAGCGCCGGTGGCGGGCACCGTGGTGGGGCTGAGCGTGTTCACCGAAGGTGGCGTGATCGGCGCCGGTCAGCAACTGATGGAGATCGTGCCCAGCGAGCGGGGGCTGCAGGTGGAGGCGCGTATCCCGGTCGAACTGATCGACAAGGTGCAGGTAGGGCTGCCGGTCGAACTGTTGTTCTCGGCGTTCAACCAAAGCACCACGCCGCGCGTCGAGGGCGAGGTGACGCTGGTCGGGGCCGATCGCCTGACCGACGAGAAAAGCGGCGCGCCCTATTACAGCGTGCGCGCCAAGGTCAGCGAAGCGGGGCTGCAACGCCTGAACGGGTTGGAGATCCGCCCGGGGATGCCGGTCGAAGGCTTCATCCGCACCGGCGAGCGTTCGATGATGAACTACCTGTTCAAACCGCTGACCGACCGCCTTCATCTGGCGCTGACGGAAGAGTGAGCATGTCGGTTTCGCCGCTGCCTTTCGCCGCACCCGGTGCCGTCATGCCCTGGCGCCGTTGCCTGGTGCTGGTGCTGGCACTGCACCTGCTGGTTGTGGCGCTGTTCTGGCCCTGGCGAGACAAGGCCGCGCCGGCGTGGGTGCCGCCGCCGGCGGTCATGGTGGTGATGGCCGCCGCACCGCAGGCCCCGGCCGAGGTAAAACAACCGCCGGGGCAAAGGACGCCGCCGCCTCAGGTTGAACCGCCGTCGCCGCCGGAACCCTTGCCGACGGTGAAGGTGCCTGAAGCCGTGCGGCCGAACATCGCCGTACCGCCGAAGCAGAAAAAACCGCCCAAGCCGGTGAAGACTCCCCCCCTGCCGCGCACACCGCCGCAGGAGAAAACGATCGCGCCGCCGAAGGTTCAGGAGCAAAGCGTCGGTGCGCCACCGCCGGGCCGGGCGGATAAAACGGCCGCGCCGCAAACTCGCCTGACGCCCTATGCTCAGGCGGGGGTGGACAACTGGCGCAGCCGCATCAGCGGCCGCCTGAATCGTTTTAAACGTTACCCCAAAGACGCATTGCGGCTAAAGCGCCAGGGCGTCGGGCAGGTGCGTTTCACGTTGGACAGGCAGGGCCATGTGCTGGCGGTGACGCTGGTCAGCAGCGCCGGGTTGCCGTCGCTGGATCGCGAAATCCAGGCGCTGGTCAAACGCGCTTCGCCGCTGCCCACGCCGCCGGCGGACGCCTACGTCAACGGCACGGTGGAATTGACGTTGCCGATCGATTTCAGTTTGCGCGGCGCGGGTTTCTGAGCCGCGGCAATATCTCCTCCTGAGAAAATCATTTTTCAGCAGCTTGTCCTGCTATTCATTATTTTCAGAGCGTATCGTTATTTTATTCGGCGCGGATAAGTCGGCGTTCTACGCAATATTTTCATTTGAAAAGCACGAATGCCTTTTATTTTGCGGCTGACAAAAAATAAACAGCTTGACGCTGCGGAGTTCGGGTTTTAGTTTTTAATTATAAAACAGGAACTGAGTTCCATATAGTGGAACAAGGCGGATCATGACAACGCTGGAAAATGCCGCTGCGGTATTAAAACTCTTTTCTCAACAACGTGTGATGCATGGCCAACCGGGTATTGCATTCAGCGACGTGGTTGAGCAATTGGCGCTGCCGAAAAGCACGGTATCGCGCCTGCTGCAGACCATGGAAAATCAGGGCATGCTGGAGCGCGATCCCGATAGCCGGCGTTATCACATCGGCGCGCTGTTGCTGGCGGCATCCAGCCACTATCTGTCGATGCCGCTGGTGGACAACCTGGCGGCCAGTATGGCGCAGCTGTGCCGCCAGACGGCCTGTACCGGCTACCTTTCTATATTGGAAGGGCAGGAGATCATGGTGATGCGCATGTTTCCCGGCCGCCACTTTTTGCAGGTGGTCACCCCGGCGGGTTACCGTTCGCCAGCGGCGGAAACCTCGGTCGGCCGGGCGATACTGGCGCGTGAAAGCGACGAGCAGGTTCGGGCGCGTTACGCCGGCGGTTACCGGGCGACTTCGCCCAATGCGCCGCAAACGTTGGATGCGCTGTTGCAGACGTTGCAGCAGGTGAGGCGTCAGGGATGGTCGCTGGCGCGCAATGAAACCTTGAACAGCATCAGTTCGCTGGCGACCGCGCTGGTGAACAAGCACGGCAGCGAGACGGTGGGGTTGTGCCTGTCCTTCCCCTCGCAGGGCGAGGAGCAGCCGTTTGTACCGGAAGTCTTGGCCGAATTAACCGCAGTCAGCCGCCAACTGGCGGAAAAATATGGCGATGATTATTGGCAGCAGATCAAATAACGCGCCTGAGCTATCGTGTTGCATCATAATTAACGAGCGCCGACACCAGGGAACTCATTAATTATATTTCACCGTATTTTATTGGTAAGAAATAGACAGGCTGAATAAGAAAATAATCACGTTGTGACACCGGTAGTTCCAAATAATGGAACTGCCGCGGCGAGCTATCGTTTGGCGTTATTTCCGCCACGCAGTAGGAAATATTCAGGGAAACCAAGCATGAAATCAAATAATCCGCTAAAAGAGGCCGGCACGCTGTTGGTCATGGCGTTACTTTCGGTGGTGGGGGCGATCATCGGCGTTCAGCTGATCACCACGCTGGGCGTGACGCCCAACACCTCGATCATCGGTGCGCTGATTGCCATGCTGTTGGCACGCATTCCGCTGAAAATGTTCCAACGCTACCGCTCGGTGCACACTCAGAACCTGGCGCAGACGGTGATCTCCTCTGCCACCTTCGGCGCGGCCAATTGTCTGCTGATGCCGATTGCGGTGCCTTACGTGATGGGGCAACCGCAGCTTATTTTACCGATGTTCTGCGGCGTGGCGGCGGCGATGTTGCTTGACGCCTATCTGCTTTATCGCCTGTTCGATACCAAAGTGTTCCCCGCCGCCAATGCCTGGCCGCCCGGCGTCGCCGCCGCGGAAGCGATTAAAGCCGGCGATCGCGGCGGCAAGCAGGCCTGGCTTTTGGTGGTGGGCGTAGGGGTAGGTATCGCCGGATCAATGCTCAAGATCCCCATGGCGGCCTTCGGCACCGCCTTTATCGGCAATATCTGGGCGCTGAGCATGTTTGGCGTCGGGTTATTGTTGCGGGCTTACGCCGATCCGGTGGCCGGTTTCGATATCAATGCCCATTTTATTCCGCACGGCGTGATGGTCGGCGCCGGCCTGGTGGCGCTGATCCAGGTTGCGCAGGTGATCCGCAGCCGCCGCGCCGATAGCGCCGGTTATACCCAACCGGACAGTGCGGTAAGCAAAGCGCTCGGCCTGGGCGCGGTCGGCTACATCGCCATCGCCGCGTTTTTGGCTCTGATCGGCGGGCTGTTCAGCGAGATGTCGCTGCCGATGTTGGCGCTGTTCGTGATATACGCGGCGTTCGCCGCTTTCGTTCATGAGCTGATCGTCGGTATCGCCGCCATGCACTCCGGCTGGTTTCCTGCGTTCGCGGTGGCGTTGATCACCCTGATCGTCGGTATCCTGATCGGTTTCCCACCGCTGGCGCTGTGCATCCTGACCGGTTTTACCGCCGCCACCGGGCCGGCCTTCGCCGACATGGGCTTTGATTTGAAAGCAGGCTTCATCCTGCGTGGCTACGGCGAGGATCTGCGACAGGAGCTGCTGGGGCGCCGCATTCAGCTGTTTGCGGCGCTGATTGCCTTCCTCATCGCCATTCCGGTGGTTTACCTCTCTTATCACAGCTATTTCCTGCAGGACCTGATCCCGCCGGTCGCGCGCGTTTACGCGAAGACCATCGAGGCCGGTGCGCAGCCGGGTATCGCCTGGAGCCTTTTGATCTGGGCGATCCCCGGCGCCGTGGTACAGCTGATCGGCGGCCCTAAGCGCCAGCTCGGCGTGTTGCTGGCGACCGGTCTGCTGATCAATAACGCCTTGGCCGGGTGGGCGGTGCTGGTGGGTATCGCGCTGCGCGTGGCGATCCTGCGCCGTTGGGGCGATCGTGGCCGCACACCGATGGAGATCATGGCGGCCGGGTTTATCGCCGGCGACGCGCTCTACAACTTCTTCAGCTCGATTTTTTCCAGCAAGGGCAAATAGCCCCTGCCGATGACATTGGTGAGGTAAAACGACCATGAGTTTGCAACAAACGCTGCAGGTTTTTGAATTGATTGATAGCGCATTCGTCAGCGGCCAGGACGTCGTCGATCTGTTTGCGCCTTACCCGGCGATCCGGGCCAGCACCTTGCGCGCCGACGGGCCGAAGGGCGGTACCGATTTCGTGCGCATCGAGATCCCCGGTAGCGCAGGCCAATTCGCTGGCGGTGCGGCGCCGACGCTGGGCATTATCGGCCGCCTGGGCGGCATCGGCGCGCGGCCGACGCGTATCGGGCTGGTGTCTGACGGCGACGGCGCGATCGCCGCCATTGCCGCCGCGCTGAAGCTGGCAGAGATGCAGCGTAAGGGCGACACGCTGCCGGGCGATGTGATCGTCACCACTCATATTTGCCCGAACGCGCCGACCCGGCCGCACGATCCGGTCGATTTTATGGATTCGCCGATCGATGACGTGACGATGAACGATAATGAAGTGGTGCCGGAGGCTGACGCCATCCTGTCGATCGATACCACCAAGGGCAATCGCATCATCAACCACAAAGGCTATGCGCTGTCGCCGACGGTGAAAGAGGGCTACATCCTGCGGGTGGCGGAAGATCTGCTGCGCATCATGGAGATGACCAGCGGCCGCCCGGCGGTGACCTTCCCGATCACCACGCAGGATATCACCCCTTATGGCAACGGCGTGCATCACCTCAACAGCATCCTGCAGCCCTCGACCGCTACTGCGGCGCCGGTGGTCGGCGTGGCGATTTGCAGCGAATCGGTGGTGCCGGGCTGCGGCACCGGCGCCAGCCACGAAACGGACATCGCGCTGGTGGTCAAATTCGCGGTGGAGGTCGCCAAAGAATTTGGCCGCGGCACTTGCCGGTTCTACGATGCTGCCGAATTCGGCCAACTGCTGGCGCTGTACGGCAGTCTGAGCCACCTGCAAAAAAGGAGATAGACCCATGACGGCTTCATTCGCCACGCTGACCCTCGGTCAGGCGCCGCGCAGCGATATCATGCCGCTGCTGTCTGCTTATCTGCCGGCGGAGCGGGTGAGGCACGTCGGTTTGCTGGACGGCCTGGATGCCGGGCAGATCGCCGAGCGTTATGCGCCGCAACAGGGCGATAAGCTGCTGGTGTCGCGCCTGTTGGACGGCACGCAGGTGACGCTCTGTGCCGCTCGCGTTGAAAGCGGGTTGCAGCAGAAGATCCGCGAGTTGGAGGCGGCGGGGTGCCAGGTGATCCTGCTGCTGTGCACCGGCGAATTCGGCGAATTGCAGGCGGAACAGGCGCTGTTGCTGGAGCCGGATCGCATTATTCCGCCGTTGATCTCCGCGATCGTCGGCGCACACCGCGTCGGCATCGTGGTGCCGATGGCGGAACAGGTTGAGCAGCAGGCGCGTAAATGGCGGCAGCTGGCGACGCCGCCGAGCTATGCCGTCGCCAGCCCCTATCTGGCAGATGATGCCGCGCTGGAGCAGGCGGCTTGCGCACTGCTGCGGCAGGGGGCGGAGGTGGTGGTGCTAGACTGCATCGGTTATCACCAGCGTCACCGCGCCTTTTTGCAGGCGCGTCTGTCGGTGCCAGTGTTGTTGTCGAACGTACTGGTCGCCAAGCTGGCTGCAGAGTTAGTCGACTGATTCAAATAGCGAAAAGTTACCGCTCGACGCGGTCTCAGGCGCTTTGCTCCCCTGGATCTCCCTGGGCTTCAGCAGCCCTGACTGCCGGTGAGAAGCCCGGCAGCGTTTTACTCTGCGCAGCGATCGCATTTCGCGCGAAAAACCAGTGACAGATCAACCGTAATCCCCCAATATGGATTTTCCATCAAGATGATTACGCGGGTGCCAGTCTATGCTGAAAGTGAATGAGTATTTTGCCGGAAAAGTGAAGTCTATCGGTTTTGACAGTAGCAGCATCGGTCTTACCAGCGTGGGCGTGATGGAAGAGGGCGAATACACCTTCTCCACCGCGCAACCGGAAGAAATGACGGTGATCACCGGGGCGCTGAAAGTGCTGCTGCCAGGGGCGCCGGACTGGCAGGTGTTTACGCCGGGTGAGAAGTTCTTCGTGCCGGGGCACAGCGAGTTCAACCTGCAGGTGGCCGACGCGACCGCCTATCTGTGCCGCTATCTGAGCAAATAAACGTTGCTCGTTAGGGGAACGCAGGGCTCAGCGGATGCTGGGCCCTGGTCGTTTCTGAGGCGGGATTAACGCTGGGCTTCGCCGCCGAGCGCTTCGATGGTGTTTTTGATCAACGCCGCCAGCTCGCTGGTCATCAGGATAAAGTCGGCGTCAAAGCGCTGGGCGAAGTCGTCGCGATCGATGTCGTCGTTCTGCTCGCGCAGCGTGTCGGCGAACTTCAGGCGCTTGAGCGAGCCGTCGTCCGACAGCATCAGCTGAATGCGCTCCTGCCAATCCACCGCCAGCTTGGTCACCAGCTTGCCGGCTTCGATATGCACCGCGATTTCGTCACTGATCAGATTCTGTTTCTTGCAGCGGATCACGCCGCCTTCTTCCAGAATCGCTTTCAATTCCGCTTCATCCTGAATGGCGAAGCCGGCCGGCATCTCGCCGGAACGCACCCATTCGGTCAGCGTCAGTTCGATCGGGCTTTCCATCGTCAGCGGCACCACCGGCAGCGAGCCGAGGCTCTTGCGCAGCAGCGCCAGCGTATCTTCGGCGCGTTTGGCACTGGCGGCATCGACCATGATCAGATCGTTGACGGTGTCGATCCACATGAAGGTCTGGTTGAAGCGGCTGAACGCGCGCGGCAGCAGGCTGTGCAGCACTTCGTCCTTCAGCGCGTCTTTCTCGGTTTTCTTCAGTTTGCGGTGTTGTTCCGCCTCCAGGCGCTCAATCTTGGCCTGCAGCTCTTGCTTGATGACCGGCGACGGCAGGATTTTCTCTTCCTTGCGCGCGCAGATGACGATCTGGCCGTTGACCGCGTGCGTCAGCGCATCGCTGTGCGAGCCCATCGGGGAGACCCAGCCAGTCTTCGCCATGTCCTGGCTGCCGCACGGCGTGAAGGCGAACGCGCTGAGTTGTTTTTCCATTTCATCCGCGTTTAACGCCACTTCGCGGCTCAAACGGTAAACCATCAAATTCTTAAACCACAGCATAATGTTATCCCTGGCTGGGCGTGCGCTCGGCACGCTGATTCGTCAAAAGCAGGGCGGCATGATAACGAATTGACGCTGAAAAATCGCCCCATTCTCTCCGAATTGCGTTGCTTTACGCACCGAGAAAGGGCGGGGTGGAGGGTGGGAAACAGGTGATTCATCTGCGCGCTTACATTAGGCTGTGGCAACGCTACGTGGCATCGAGGAGAAAAATACGTGCGCATTGGCATCGACTTGGGTGGGACGAAAATTGAAGTGATTGCGTTGGCGGACGACGGGCGGGAGCTGTTTCGCCATCGCATCGCCACGCCGCGCCATGACTATGGGCAAACCCTGGCGGCGATCGCCGGGCTGGTGAAGCTGGCGGAAGATCATACCGGCGAATTGGGATCGGTCGGGATCGGCATTCCCGGCACGCTGTCGCCGTTTACCGGGCGGGTGAAGAACGCCAACTCGGTATGGCTCAACGGCCAACCGCTGGACAAGGATCTGTCGGCGCTGCTGGCGCGCGAGGTGCGTATCGCCAACGACGCCAACTGCCTGGCGGTGTCGGAAGCTACCGACGGCGCAGGCGCTGGCGCGAAAACGGTGTTCGCGGTCATTATCGGCACCGGCTGCGGCGCCGGCGTGGCGCTGAGCGGCCAGGCGCATTCTGGCGGCAATGGCATCGCCGGCGAGTGGGGCCACAACCCGCTGCCGTGGCAGGATGACGATGAGCTGCGTTACGCTCGCGACGTGCCGTGTTACTGCGGCAAGCCGGGCTGCATCGAAACCTTTATTTCCGGCACCGGTTTCGCCACCGACTATGCGCGCCTGAGCGGCAACGCGCTGCAAGGGTACGAGATCATGGCGCTGAGCGAGCGGGGCGATGCGCTGGCGGAGCAGGCGATCGTTCGCTACGAAATGCGGTTGGCGAAATCGCTGGCGCACGTGATCAACATGCTGGATCCGGATGTGGTGGTGCTCGGTGGCGGCATGAGCAACGTGGATCGCCTGTACCGCACGGTGCCGCAGCGGGTGAAAAGTTGGGTATTTGGCGGCGAGTGTGAAACGCCGATCCGCAAGGCGGTTCACGGCGACTCCAGCGGCGTACGCGGTGCGGCCTGGCTGTGGCCGCAACAGCAGCGCTAAACGTTGCAGCAAAGCGCGAGGCTGCTCGCGCTTTAAACCCTTCCCTGTACAAAAACTGGACGGCGTTTTATGATTTAGCTAACTTAGCTAAGGAGGACGCGTATGCCGATTCAGGCCAATATGCACGAAGCCAAATCCAATCTGAGCCAGTTGGCGGACAGAGCCGCGGAGGGAGAAACCGTGATTATTGCAAAAGCAGGGAAGCCGTACGTACAGCTGGTCGCCATCAAGGGGGAAGCGCGCCGCCCTGGCGCCGCCAAGGGCAAGTTCACCGTGCCGGCGGATTTCAACGCCGAGGATGCGGCCATTGCGGCGTTGTTTGAGGGCGATGCATGAAGCGCCTGTTGCTGGATACCCACGCGTTGCTGTGGTGGCTGATCGATGACGCCTGCCTGGGCGCGAACGCCAAAAGGCAGATCGCCGATCCGGGCAATGCGGTGTACGTCAGCGCGGCCAGCATTTGGGAGATCTCGATCAAGCAGGCGCTGGGCAAACTGGCGCTGCCGGAAGATATCTTTGCGATCATCGAGGCCGAGGAATTTCTGTCGCTGCCGATGGACGCCTTTCACTGCCAACAGGCCGGGCAGTTGCCGCCCTATCATCAGGATCCTTTCGATCGCATGCTGATCGCACAGGCGCAGGCCGAAGGGCTGACGCTGGTCTCCGCCGACGCGGTGTTTCCGCAGTACGGCGTGCGGGTAGCCGACGCTCGCCGTTAAGCCGGCTTTTCCTCGCTTTCGCTGCGCACCCGTTCGATATGAATGGTCAGAAACATCATCTCTTCCGTGGTGAGCTGATGCTGATAGTGCTTTTCGATGTGGCGGTTGATCTTACCGGCGCAGGCGAATGACTCGCGGTACTTCTCTTTCACCACCTGATAGAGCGAGTCGTCGTCGCTGTCGACGTAGTTTTTCCCCAGCAGGCGCTGGGCGAAGAATTTCAAATGGGTGACGAAACGGTGGTAGCTCAGGGATTCCTCGTTGTAATCAAAGCGGAAATGGTATTTGACCAGGTTGAGGATCTCTTGCATCATGCGGGTAATATGCAGCGTGTTGTGCATCTCGTCGTTAAGCTGGGCGTTGACCAGGTGTAGGGCGATAAATCCGGCTTCGTCCTCCGGCAACGCGGTGTCCAGCCGTTGGGCGATCAGGGCCAGCGCCTCCAGCCCGACGGCGAACTCGGCCGGATAGAGCTTTTTAATCTCCCACAGCAACGCATTTTTGATATCCAGCCCTTGCGCATGGCGCTGCAGGGCGAAGTGGATGTGATCGGTCAGCGTGATGTAGACGATGTTATGCAACTTGCCCGGCAGGCGTTCGCGGGCGAGAGTAATGATCTTGTCGGCGGTGGTGACGCAGGCTAATGGGATCTCGGCGAGCAGCTCTTTATAGCGCTCGGCGGTTTCTCCGCCGTTATGGGTGAATACCTTTTCGATCAGGCTTTCGTCCAGCGTATCGCCGGGCTTCTTTTTAAAGCCGATTCCTTTTCCCATCACCACCGTCTCTTCCTGACGGTCGTCCAGCGTAATCACCACGTTATTATTGAGTATTTTAGCGATTTTCATGGTTTTTCCCGGTGTTTCAGCATCCTGAAAACGAAAAAACCTGACGCCCGGAAGCGATCCCGGGTGTCAGGTTTTGCCTGTATTTTATGTTTCTTCCCTGCGGCCCTGAGCGGCGGAGGGGATACAGTAACAATCCTATTATGTTGGCATAATAACCCGTGCCCGCCGCGGCTCAACGCTTTTCACTGCGGAGTGCCGCCGCGGTCACACTTCTGCGCCGCGCGCCGCGGGATCATTCCAGCCTGAAATGCGCCTCCAGCCGGCTGACGCCGAGCCCGTTGACCTTTTTCACCTTGATCTGCACCGGAATACGTTCTTTCATCGCCTCGACGTGGCTGATCACGCCGATGGTTTTGCCGGAGGCATTCAGGCTGTCCAGCGCGTCCAGCGCGGTATCGAGGGTTTCGGCGTCTAGCGTGCCGAAGCCTTCGTCGAGGAACAGCGAGTCGATGCTGGTTTTGTGGCTGACCAGATCGGACAACGCCAGCGCCAGCGCCAGGCTGACCAGGAAGCTCTCACCGCCGGACAGGGTGCGGGTATCGCGCAGCGCGTCCGCCTGCCAGGTGTCCACCACCTGCAGCTCCAGCGCATCGCTGGTTTTGCGCTGAAGCAGATAGCGCCCATGCAGCCGGCCGAGTTGCTGGTTAGCCAGATAGACCAGATGATCGAGCGTTAACCCCTGAGCGAAGCGGCGGAACTTGTCGCCTTCTTTCGAGCCGATCAGCTGGTTGAGGTAGCTCCAGTCGTCGTAGTCTTGCTGACTGCGGGCGATCTGCTCGAACAGCGCCTGCTGATTAAGGCGACGGGCGGCGTCGCTTTCCAACTGGTTGCGCAGTTCACCCTGGCGCAGCTGCAACGTTTTCAACTGCTGTGCCAACTCGGCCAGCGATTGGGTGAGCGCGTCGAGATCCGTGTTGGCTTCATCCACCCCCTCAGGGCGGTTCAGCCGATGCTGCTCCAGCGTTTGCGTCGCCTGCGTCAGCAGGGCCGCGGCCTCTACCTGCCGCTGTTGCAGTTGCTCTCTACGCTGCTGCAATTCGCGGCGCAGTGTGTCGTCCAGCAGCGCGGCGGTGAAGGCGGTTTCATCAGCGAATTCGCTGTCGGCCAGCGCCTGCTGCCACTGCTGCTGCGCCTGCTGCAGCCGCTCCTGCATCTGGATGTGTTGTTGTTGTAACCCGGCCTGCTGGCCGGTCAGGCGCTCGCGCAGTTCCTGCGCCTTTTGCCACTGCTCGGCGGCCTGTAAGCTGGCCTGTTCACTGGCGGTTTGTTTGGCGCGCAGCTGTTCCCGCACCTCGGCGACCCGCTGTTCGCCGAACAGCGCCAGCCGCTGCGCGCGCCGCTCTGCGAGGGTTTTTTCGCCTTCCTGCCAGCGTTGTTGCAGGTCTTGCTGCTGTTGCAGGCTGTCGGCATAGGTTTTCTGCAGCAGCGTAAAGCGCTCTTCGAGCAGCGCCAGCTGTTGCTGCGCCTGCTGCTGCTGCGTTTGCAGAGCGGCGAGCGCGTCTTTTGCCTGTTGTACTGCCTGCGCCGCCTGTTCATGCTGCTGCAGCGCGTGCTGCCCGCGCCGCTCTTCATCGTCGCAACCGCTCAGCCAGGCGCTGAGTCGCTCGCTCTCCGCCAGCGTAAAGTCGAACGCCAGCGGTGCGCTGAGCTGCCGCCACTGCTGCTGTTGGGCCGCCAACTGCTGTTCATCCTGCGCGATGGTTTGCTGTTGGCGCTGCAACTGCTGTTGCAGGTTGTCGTAACGGGCTCGCAGCTCGACGCCTTGTTTTTGCAATGCTTCGGTCTGGACTTTCATTTGCTCCAGACGTTGCGCAGTTTCTGACAGTTTTACCTCTTGATATTGTTCTACCGCCGGGTGCTCGCATGAGCCGCACAGCGGGCAGGGGGCGCCGGGTTGCAAACGGGCGCGCTCGGCCTCCAGACCCACGATCAGTTGTTCCAGCGCATAGGTTTTTTCAACATCGGCCTGGTGTGCTTTCTGCTGCTTAAATTGCTGACGGATGAGTTCTAGCTGTGGCTCCAACTGGGTCAGTTCATGTTGACCGATGTTTAGCTCTTGCCGCTGTTGTTCCAGCCGTTTAACGATTTGCTGCGACAAAGAGGATAGAGTAAACAGCTGCTGGCGCGTCGGGCGCAGATCCGCCAGGGCGCTCAGGCGCTGGCGCAGCGGGGCCAGCGGCGTTTTCGCCTCCAGCGCCTGCTGCTGTTGCTGTTGAACGGCCAGCGCTTCGTTCAGCGCGTTCAACTGCTGCTGATGCTGTGCGCCCTGTGCCGTCAGCTGGCTGCGCTGAACGGTGAGCTGCTCCAGCGTAGTTTGCTGCTGGGCACACTGCTGCGCGGCGGCATCGGCGGCCTGTCGTCGCTCGGCCTGTGTCGACTGCAGTTGGGCTATTTGGTGGTCGAGCGGAGCGACTTGCTCATCGATCAGCTGTTGCTGCTGCTGCATATACTCGGCATGGGTTTGCTGCGCCAGGCGGGCTTTTTCCACCGCCTGCTGCAGCGGCGCCAGCTGCGCCGAGTGCTGTTCCTGTTGCTGCGTCAGCTGGGCTGCCTGCTGTTGTATCGTCTGCAGTTCGGCGCGGCAGCGATCGCGTTCGCCGCGCAGCGGCCGCAATTTCTCGGCCGGTTCGCTGAGCGCCAGCTGCTGCAGCTGCGGGGCGGCCTCCGCCTGCTCGCGCTGGGCGGTTTCCAGCCGCCGTTGACCCTCGCCTTGCTGTTGCCGGAGGCGTTGCCATTGCTGCAGCCAGCTCAGCGCCTGTTGCTGTCGCTGGGTTTGCTCGCCGAGGGCGATTTCCTGCGCGCTCAGCGCCGTCAGCTGTTCGGTCAGAGACTGGCGCTGCTCGTCGTTCAGCAGTTCGATGCCGCTGGCGCGTTGGTGTAACCCATCCAGGTCGGTTTTGGCCTGCTTGTGCGACTCGAACACCTGTTCGGACAGTCGCCCATAGATTTCGGTGCCGGTCAGCTCTTCCAGCAGTTCGGCGCGATCGTTGGCATCGGCATTGAGGAAGGCGGCGAACTGCCCCTGAGACAGCATCATCGATTTGGTGAAGCGGCCAAAGTCCAGCCCGGTGATGGTTGCGGTAAGCTCCAGCTTGTCGCGCACCTTGTCCGCCAGGATCTTGCCGTCCTCGCGGCGCGCTAATTCGACCTTCGGCGCCTGCAGATTGCCGTCCGGCGCATTCTTGGCGCGGCGCTGGCTCCAGAAGGCGCGATAGCCGACGCCCTTGACCTCGAATTCGACCTCCGCCAGCGATTCGGCGGTGTGGCGGGTCATCAGTTCATTCTGGCTCGGCGTGACGTTGAGGCGCGGCGTCTGGTGGTACAGCGCCAGGCAAATGGCGTCCAGCAGGGTGGTTTTGCCCGCGCCGGTCGGGCCGGTAATGGCGAACAGGCCGTTGCTGGCGAACGGCTCGGCGGTGAAGTCAATTTTCCATTCGCCCTGCAGCGAGTTGAGGTTTTTTAACCGCAGGCTGAGGATCTTCATGGGTTGGTCTCCTCAGGATTGTGCTGCACCGCATCGACCACCTGGCGGAACAGTTGGTGCATCCGCCGTTGGCGTGCTTCGGGCATGTCGGCCTCCTGCGCCAGGCGCCGTTCGAACACCTCGTTGACGCTCAGTTCGTTCAGCGTTTCCTTATCCTGCTGCGCGATTGCCTGGCGGCGCTGCTCTTTGCTGCGCCGCAACAGCACCACTTCCACCGGCAGCTCATCCGCCATCAGTTGGATGCGGCGCTGAATATCGCTGAGGTAGTCCTGCGTCGCCACTTCGATATCCAGCCACACCGGCAGCTCGCCGGCATAGTCGGCAAATTGCTGCAGTTGCCGTTCGATCTCGGCCAGATCCCCTTTGATCAGCTGCATGGGCTGGAACTGCGGGATCGTTAACGCATCTACCTGCTGGAGGGCTCCGTCGGCGAAATCGACCAGGAAGACGCTTTTGGCTTTGCCCAGCTCATCGAAGCTGAGCGGGATCGGTGAGCCGCTATAGCGAATATGCTCTGACTTGGCGACGTTCTGCGCGCGGTGAATGTGGCCGAGCGCGATGTAATCGGCGGGCGGGAAGGCCTGCGCCGGGAAGGCGTCCAGAGTGCCGATATAGATGTCGCGCACCGAGTCGGAGGTGGTGACGCCGACGGTGGTCAGGTGGCCGGTGGCGACGATCGGCAGCGGCAAGCCCAGCTGGTCGCGGCGCTCGCAGGCCGCCTGATACAGCGTCTGATAATGTTCGGCGATGGCTTCCTGCAGCGCCTGCTGTTTCTGCGCGCCGGATTCGCCGGCGCGGCTGGTAAGCAGATCGCGCGGCCGTAGGAACGGGATGGCGCACAGCACCGCGCCCGGCTGGCCGTCGCGCTGGTTAAGCACCACGATCTGCTGTTCGGCCGCGCCTTGCGCGCTCGCGATCACCGTGGTGTTCAGGCAGGAGAGCAGTTCCCGCGATTCGTTCAGCGTCGCCACCGAATCGTGGTTGCCGCCCAACACGACCAACTGGCAGCCGGTGCGCTGTAGTTCCACCACGAAGCGGTTGTACAGCTCGCGGGCATAGCTGGGTGGTGAGCCGGTATCGAACAGATCCCCGGCGACGATCAGCGCATCCACCTGTTGCTGTTCGATCTGTTCGATCAGCCAGTTCAGAAAAGCCTGGTGCTCGGCGGCGCGGCTTTTGGTGAAAAAGTACTGGCCAAGGTGCCAGTCAGAGGTGTGGATCAGGCGCATGACACTCCCGGATGCAAAGATAATGGCGATGATTATAAAGGCCGCGGCGGCGGCTGTCCCGGCGCAATGATGATGACAACCGGATGATTTTTCTTTACTGCGGGAAATAATCGCTATGCTTACTGCCTATAACAGCCGGTTTTTTTCATAAAAGTGTCACAAAACTGACGCATAATGGCGCCCGAAAAGTCGCTAACACATTGGCAGGATTGACGATGGCAAGACGCATACTGGTGGTGGAAGACGAAGCGCCGATCCGTGAGATGGTGTGCTTTGTGTTGGAACAAAATGGTTACCAACCGTTGGAAGCCGAGGATTATGACAGCGCCGTGACGCGTCTGTCTGAGCCGTTCCCTGATTTGGTGTTGCTTGACTGGATGTTGCCCGGCGGTTCCGGCATTCAGTTTATCAAACATATGAAGCGCGAAGCGCTGACCCGCGATATTCCGGTCATGATGCTGACCGCGCGCGGGGAAGAGGAAGACCGCGTGCGCGGCCTGGAAGTGGGGGCGGATGATTACATTACCAAGCCGTTCTCGCCCAAGGAGCTGGTGGCGCGCATCAAGGCGGTCATGCGCCGCATTTCACCGATGGCGGTGGAAGAAGTGATTGAAATGCAAGGCCTGAGCCTGGACCCGTCCTCCCACCGCGTGATGGCGAACGATCAGGCGTTGGACATGGGGCCGACCGAGTTCAAGCTGCTGCACTTCTTTATGACCCACCCGGAGCGGGTTTATAGCCGTGAGCAGTTGCTTAATCACGTCTGGGGCACTAACGTTTATGTGGAAGACCGTACCGTTGACGTGCATATCCGTCGGCTCCGCAAAGCGTTAGAAACCAGTGGGCATGATAAAATGGTTCAAACCGTTCGGGGCACCGGCTACCGGTTCTCAACGCGCTACTGATCGCGCTGCGCTGGAGAATATGCCGTGTTAGAACGTCTGTCGTGGAAGAGGCTGGCTCTGGAGCTGGCTCTTTTTTGTTTGCCCGCCTTGCTGCTGGGGCTGATTTTCGGTTATCTGCCCTGGTTTCTGCTGGCCTCCGCGCTGGCTGCGCTGGTGTGGAATTTCTACAACCAGCTCAAACTCTCCCATTGGCTGTGGATTGACCGCAGCATGACGCCGCCGCCCGGCCGCTGGAGCTGGGAGCCGCTGTTCTATGGCCTGTATCAGATGCAGCAGCGCAATCGCCGCCGCCGGCGCGAGCTGGCGCTGCTGATCAAGCGCTTTCGCAGCGGGGCCGAATCGTTGCCTGACGCGGTGGTGATGACCACCGTCGAGGGCAATATCTTCTGGTGCAACGGGCTGGCGCAGCATCTGCTCGGCTTCCGCTGGCCGGAAGACAACGGCCAGCACATCCTCAACCTGCTGCGCTATCCGGAATTCAGCCACTATCTGCAACAGCAGGAGTTTTCACGCCCGCTGACGCTGCAGCTGAACAACGAACACTACGTCGAATTCCGCGTGATGCCGTATTCCGAAGGGCAACTGCTGATGGTGGCGCGCGACGTCACCCAGATGCGCCAGCTGGAGGGCGCGCGGCGCAACTTCTTCGCCAACGTCAGCCATGAGCTGCGCACGCCGCTGACGGTGCTGCAGGGCTACCTGGAGATGATGGGTGACGAAGAGCAGGATGGTTCGCTGCGCAGCAAGGCGCTCGGCACCATGCAAGAGCAGACCCGCCGGATGGACGGGCTGGTCAAGCAGTTGCTGACACTGTCGCGCATCGAGGCGGCACCCAATGTCGACATGAACGAGCGCGTGGATATCCCGCTGATGCTGCGGGTGTTGCAGCGCGAGGCGCAGTCGCTGAGCGGCGGCAATCACGAGATCACCTTCCGGGTTAACGAGCAGCTCAACGTGTTCGGTAATGAAGATCAGTTGCGCAGCGCGGTGTCTAACCTGGTGTACAACGCGGTCAACCACACGCCGAAGGGTACCCACATCGAAGTGAGCTGGCAGCAGACGGCGCACGGCGCGCAGTTCCAGGTCAGCGACAACGGGCCGGGCATCGCCGCCGAGCACCTGCCGCGCCTGACCGAGCGTTTTTACCGCGTCGACAAGGCCCGTTCGCGCCAGACCGGCGGCAGCGGGCTGGGGCTGGCGATTGTCAAACACGCGCTCAGCCATCACGATGCGCGGCTGGAGATCCTCAGCGAACCGGGGATCGGCACCCGCTTTATCTTTACCTTACCCAATCGGTTGATTGTTCCCGCCGCTTTATCAGAGAATGCGGTGAAAAATTAACGCGAGACACCGGTATGACCCGAATAACCCGAGGGCTGTTGCTTTGCCTGGCGCTGCTGGCCGGGCGCGGCGCGCTGGCGCAGCCCGACGGCATGCTGGCGGGCAACCTGTCCAGCGTCGGTTCCGACACCCTGGCGAATCTGATGGCGCTATGGGCGCAGGATTTCAGCCAGCATTATCCCAACGTTAACCTGCAGATCCAGGCCGCCGGATCGTCGACCGCGCCGACCGCGTTGGCGGCGGGCGCCGCGCAGCTGGGCCCGATGAGCCGGCCGATGAAGGCCGCCGAGGTTTCGGCGTTCGAACACCGTTACGGCTATGCGCCGCTGGCGGTGCCGGTAGCGGTGGATGCGCTGGTGGTATTGGTGCATCAGGACAACCCGCTGCGCGGCCTCAATCTGCAGCAGCTCGATCGCATTTTCTCCGCCACCCGGCGCTGCGGCGAAAGCAAACCGCTGACGCGCTGGGGCGAGCTGGGGCTGAGTGGCGACTGGGCGACGCGTTCGCTGCAGCGTTTCGGCCGCAACTCGGCGTCCGGCACCTACGGCTATTTCAAACTGCGTGCGCTGTGCGGCGGCGATTTTATGCCGCGCGTCAATGAGCTGCCCGGTTCAGCCTCGGTGGTGCAGGCGGTGGCCGGTTCGCTCAACGGCATCGGCTACGCCAGCATCGGTTTTCGCGCCAGCGGCGTGCGGCTGCTGCCGTTGGCGGAGTCGGGAGAGGACTATGTTGCCCCTACCGCCGCCAACGTGCGCAACGATCGCTACCCGCTGTCGCGCTATCTGTATATCTACATCAACAAAGCCCCTAATCAACCGCTGGAGCCGCTGACCGCCGCGTTCCTCGACCGCGTGCTGTCGACTGCCGGGCAGAGCCTGGTCAATCACGACGGCTATCTGCCGCTGCCGCCGGGCGCCCTGCAGAAGACCCGTCAGGCGCTTGGGTTGCCACCGCTCGCGCCGGCCATGATGAAATAACCGACAAAATGCGACGTAATTTTCGCCTTTTTTCACGGCCAAACGAAGCTCGTGCCACGCGAAAATCGGGCTTATATTGGCGTTTTCGCGCGGTAAAGTGATATATGCTTCACGTTTCGTGAATCTGCTGTTCAAAAATGATACAAATCATGTAGTGTATATTTATTGATAGCCAATATGATCGACTGGTGGCTAAAGTTTATATGGTCGATAGCTCTGCTTTTCGCCGTGCGTCTTGCCTTGAAGCGCTATAAACGTTTACCTTAGCCCTCGTTGTCGGATTAAACCTCCATTTTTATAACTCCTAAAATTTTGCCCATCTTCATGAGCGGCCACTTTCGAATAGGGACATAAACGCCGGATCGACTGCGTTTAGGGTGCTTATTTGGCGCTGCAACGTTAGGGCATGCCGGCAACCGGGTGGGGCGTTACGCCACCACGCTATCGGACCCTTTTTTTCATTTGAACAGGCAACACGACATCGTATGAGTCATCGTTTAACGTCAAAAGATATCCTGGCACTGGGTTTCATGACCTTTGCCTTATTCGTTGGGGCCGGGAACATCATCTTCCCGCCGATGGTCGGCTTGCAGTCCGGTGAACACGTCTGGACCGCAGCGCTGGGCTTCCTGATCACCGCCGTGGGTCTGCCGGTCATCACCGTCATCGCGTTGGCGCGCGTCGGCGGCGGCATCGACGCCCTCAGTTCGCCGATCGGCCGCGGCGCCGGCCTGCTGCTGGCGACCGTCTGCTACCTGGCCGTCGGCCCGCTGTTCGCCACGCCGCGCACCGCCACCGTGTCCTTCGAAGTGGGCATCGCCCCGCTGACCGGCGACGGGGCCATGCCGCTGTTCATCTACAGCCTGGTGTACTTCGCGCTGGTGATCGGCATCTCTCTGTATCCGGGTCGCCTGCTCGATACCGTCGGCCATGTGCTGGCGCCGCTGAAGATCGTCGCGCTGGCCGTACTGGGCATCGCCGCGCTGCTGTGGCCTGCCGGTGCGCCGATTCCGGCGACGACGGCTTATCAGAGCGTGCCTTTCTCCTCCGGCTTCGTTAACGGCTATCTGACCATGGATACGCTGGGCGCGCTGGTGTTCGGCATCGTTATCGTCAACGCGGCGCGTTCGCGCGGCGTGAAAGACGCCGGTTTGTTGACCCGCTACACCATTCTGGCCGGTTTGATCGCCGGCGTGGGCCTGACGCTGGTGTACCTGAGCCTGTTCAAGCTGGGCTCCGGCAGCGGCGCGCTGGTGCCTGACGCCACCAACGGCGCGGTGATCCTGCACGCTTACGTTCAGAACACCTTCGGCGGTTTGGGCAGCTTCTTCCTGGCGGCGCTGATCTTCATCGCCTGCATGGTGACCGCGGTAGGCCTGACCTGCGCCTGCGCCGAGTTCTTCGCGCAATATCTGCCGTTCTCGTACAAGACGCTGGTGTTTATCCTGGGCCTGTTCTCGATGGTGGTGTCCAACCTCGGCCTGAGCCACCTGATCCAGATCTCCATTCCGGTGCTGACCGCGATTTACCCGCCGTGCATCGTGCTGGTGGTGCTGAGCTTCACCCTGCGTTGGTGGCACAGCGCGCCGCGCATCATCGCGCCGGTGATGCTTGTCAGCCTGTTGTTTGGTATCCTTGACGCGGTGAAAGCGTCCAGCTTCCAGCAGCTGCTGCCGGCCTGGACCACTCACCTGCCGCTGGCGGAGCAGGGGTTGGCATGGTTGCCGCCTTCGCTGCTGATGCTGGCGCTGGTCGCGATTTATGATCGGGTGTGCACGCGTTCCCAAGTGACCGCGCACTGATAATCCCCCGGCTTAATCTAGGGCCACGGACATGTCCGTGGCTTTTTTACGTTTAAAACTATGGGTCATTTTCATGCAACAACAGTCACCCACCACTGTCCCCGACAATAAGCTGAAACGCGGCCTCAGCACGCGTCATATCCGCTTTATGGCGTTGGGGTCAGCCATCGGCACCGGCTTGTTCTACGGCTCGGCGGACGCCATCAAAATGGCCGGCCCGAGCGTGCTGCTGGCTTACCTGATCGGCGGCATCGTGGCCTTCATCATCATGCGCGCATTGGGGGAGATGTCGGTCAACAACCCGCAGGCCAGCTCATTTTCCCGCTACGCGCAGGACTACCTCGGCCCGATGGCGGGTTACATCACCGGCTGGACTTACTGCTTTGAAATCCTGATTGTCGCCATCGCCGACGTGACCGCTTTCGGCATCTATATGGGGGTCTGGTTCCCGGAAGTGCCGCACTGGATCTGGGTGCTGAGCGTGGTGCTGATCATTGGCGCCATCAACCTGATGAGCGTCAAGGTATTCGGCGAACTGGAATTCTGGTTCTCGTTCTTCAAGGTCGCCACCATCATCATCATGATCGCGGCCGGTATCGGCATCATCATCTGGGGTATCGGCAACGGCGGGCAACCGACCGGTATTCATAACCTGTGGTCGAACGGCGGCTTCTTCAGCAACGGCTTTATCGGCATGATCCTGTCGCTGCAGCTGGTGATGTTCGCTTACGGCGGCATTGAAATTATCGGTATTACCGCCGGCGAAGCCAAAGATCCGAAAAAATCGATACCCAAAGCCATCAACTCGGTGCCGTGGCGCATTCTGGTGTTCTACGTCGGCACGCTGTTCGTCATTATGTCTATCTACCCGTGGAACCAGGTGGGTACCAACGGCAGCCCGTTCGTGCTGACCTTCCAGCATATGGGCATCACCGTGGCGGCGGGCATTCTCAACTTCGTGGTGATTACCGCGTCGCTGTCGGCGATCAACAGCGACGTGTTCGGCGTCGGCCGCATGCTGCACGGCATGGCTGAGCAGGGCCACGCGCCGAAAATGTTCAGCAAGGTGTCGAAGCGCGGTATTCCCTGGGTGACGGTGGTGGTGATGATGCTGGCGCTGCTGCTGGCGGTATACCTCAACTACATCATGCCGGAGAGTGTGTTCCTGGTGATCGCGTCCCTGGCGACCTTCGCCACCGTGTGGGTGTGGATCATGATCCTGTTCTCCCAAATCGCCTTCCGTCGCAGCCTGAGCAAAGAGCAGGTGAAGCAGCTGGCGTTCCCGCTGCGCGGCGGGGTATTCACCTCGGTGGTGGCCATCGTGTTCCTGGTGTTCATCATCGGTCTGATCGGCTACTTCCCGACCACGCGCGTCTCGCTGTACGCCGGCCTGGTCTGGGTGGTATTGCTGCTGGCGGGATACTGGTTCAAGGTCAACCATCAGAAAAAACGCGCGCCGTTGGCGACGCAGCAAGACTAAATGGAAAAACACCGGCTAAGGCCGGTGTTTTTTTAGCGTTGGTCTTCCACTTCATCCTCCCCGGCGGCGCGCGCTTCGATACGCATGTCGCCGCCGTTAAGGCGTTCTTCCTCCTCCTCGCCGGCGCAGCGCGCCAGCACTTCGCGAATGTCCTGCATATTGCTGCTGAGCGCGCTCAGCGAAGGTTGCAGATTGCGGGGCATGCGGCTTTCGTCCAGCGAAGCGCTGTGCAGGCAGCCGATAAACAGCAGGGTGGCCATCAGGGTAAACAACCGGTGACGTAACCGTTTCAGCAAGGGCTTTCCCTCTCGGTAGTGAAGGTGATGGCGCATTAACGCCGTTTTCGCCGGGGAAAAGAAGGGGATGGAGATATCTGCTGGTAATTGAAAGAGAATAATTACCAGCAGACACAATTACGTCAGCCGACGTCAGGAAGCGTTCGCGCTTTGTTGCAGCATGCCGCGCAGGTCATTGCCGGTTGGCGTTTGATGCACGCGCAGGCCGAACTCGTCGATCACCGCCAGGATATGGTCGAAAATATCCGCCTGAATGCTTTCGTACTCCGCCCAGACCGTGGTGTTGGTAAAGGCGTAGATTTCCAGCGGCAGGCCCTCCGGCGTCGGCGCCAGCTGGCGCACCATCAGCGTCATATTCTGGTGAATGCGCGGGTGAGCGCGCAGGTAGGCTTCCAGATAGGCGCGCAGCGTGCCGAGGTTGGTCAGGCGGCGGCCGTTGAGCGGCGAGGCCAGATCGACGGCGATCTCCTGGTTATGCTGGCTCAGCTCCTGGGTCTTGACGTTCAGGTAGCTGTGCAGCAGCGGGTTGCGCTGCAGGCGGCGCTGTTCCTCTTCCGACAGGAAGTGCACGCTGCCGGTGTCGATATTCAGGCTGCGCTTGATGCGGCGCCCGCCGGATTCCGACATCGACCGCCAGTTCTTGAACGAGTCGGAGATCAGCGCGTAGGTAGGAATAGTGGTGACGGTGTTGTCCCAGTTACGCACTTTGACCGTGGTCAGGCCGATGTCGGTGACCGCGCCGTCGGCGCCGTATTTCGGCATTTCCAGCCAGTCGCCGATCTTCAGCATATCGTTGGCGGAGAGCTGAATGCCGGCCACCAGCCCGAGGATCGGATCCTTGAACACCAACATCAAGACCGCGGTCATGGCACCCAGGCCGCTGAGCAGCAGCAGCGGCGATTTGCCCATCAGCAACGAAACGATCATGATGCCGATCAGGATCGCCGCCACCAGTTTCAGGCCCTGGAAAATGCCGCGCAGCGGCAGCTGATTGGCGATCGGACTTTGGCGCAGCAGCGCCAGCAGCGTATCCAGCAGCGAGAACAGCGACAGCAGGGTGAAGGCGAGGATCCACACCTGCGCGGCGGTGACGATCACCGCCTGGGTTTGGCTGCCGCTCTGCAACCACAGCGTCGCCTGGATGCTGATGATCACCCCTTGCAGCAGCAGCGCCACGCGCTGGAACAGTTTGTATTGGGTGATGGCCTGTTGCCAGACGCGCTGCGATTGCTGGCCGCGGCGCTGAAGGGCGGCCAACACCACCCGGTGCAGCACCAGGTGGATCACCACCGAGATCAGGACAATCAACCCCAATACCATCAACAGCGACATCACTCCGCCGAATTCCAAACCAAACTGTTCCAGCCAGCGCGTTATCTGTTGTTGCATTACCGCTCCTTAAAAAATGCGCAAAAAATATCCTGTAAGCTCAAAACGCGTTAGCCTAAGGGGTAACGTGAAGGATTTGTGCCTGTTTACCTTTTTTTACATCGAGTTAGCGTTATTTTTCGGTCTCCGCCCCCCGGCTCATCCCTGGGTTTTGCGGCCAGAGAGGAGGGGGAGTTGCACTTAACGTGGCATTGTTCGCTTCTTGAAGAACGCCGTCGATTTCGTTTGGTACAGCAGGAGAAACAGTATGCTTAACGCCTGGCATCAACCGGTCCCGCCTTTTGTGGTGAAGCAAGGGCAACGTTTGGATATCACGCTGTGGTTACAGGGGGATGAACTGCCGGAACGGGTGTTTTTGCGCGCCGAACCGGACAACGAAGAGTGGCTGCTGGTGATGAAAGCGCAGCGCTACGAGGGGATGCGGCGCTACCAGGCCAGCCTGACGCTGAATGAGGGCGAGCCGACGCGGCGTTACTGCTTCAAGCTGCTGTGGGCCGATCGCCAGCAGTGGTTCGGCCCGCAGGGCTGGTCGCCAACGCCGCCGGGCCAGCTGGCGCAGTTCGCCGTCGACGAGCCCGACCATGGCCCCGAGTGGGTGGCGGATCAGCTGTTCTACCAGATTTTCCCCGATCGCTTCGCCAGCAGCGGCGGCGAGCACGGCATCCAAAGCGGCAGCTACCGCCATCACGCGGCCGGTGCCGAGGTGATTCGGCGCGACTGGCAGCATCCGCTGGAGGATCGTCACGCCGCCTCGACCTTTTACGGCGGCGATCTGGACGGCATCTGCGCCAAACTGCCGTATTTGCAGCAGCTGGGCGTGACGGCGCTGTATCTGAACCCGATTTTTACCGCGCCGAGCGTACATAAGTACGATACCGAGGACTATTACCAGGTCGATCCGCACTTCGGCGGCAACGCGGCGCTGCAGCGTTTGCGAGTGAGCACTCACAAGGTGGGCATGAAACTGGTGCTGGACGGGGTCTTCAACCACACCGGTGACTCGCATCCGTGGTTCGACCGCCATCGTCAGGGCGAAAACGGCGCCTGTCACCATCCCGATTCGCCGTATCGCGGCTGGTTCAACTTTTACCCGGACGGCCGCGCGCTCGACTGGAAGGGCAACGCCAGCCTGCCGAAGCTCAACTTCGCCGAGCCGCAGGTGGCGGAAGCGATCTATCGCGGGGAAGGCAGCGTGGTGCGCCACTGGCTGCGCCCGCCGTACAGCATCGACGGTTGGCGGCTGGACGTGGTGCACATGCTAGGGGAGAACGGCGGTGCCACCGGCAACCTGCACCACCTGGCTGGCATCTATCAGGCGGTGAAGCAGGAGAATCCGCAGGCCTACGTCTTGGGCGAGCACTTCGGCGACGCGCGCCGCTGGCTGCACGCCGGCGTGGAGGATGCGGCGATGAACTACATGGGCTTTGCGCTGCCAGTGCGGGCGTTCTTGGCGGGGCTGGACGTGGCCTATCACCCGGTGCGGCTGGACGCCGCCGGGTGCGCGCAGTGGATGGACGGCTACCGCGCGGGGCTGCCGCACGGCCGCCAGCTGATCCAGTTCAATCAGCTGGACAGCCACGATACCGCGCGTTTCCTCACGCTGTTGCAGGGGAACGCGGCGCGCATGCAGATGGCGGCGGTGTGGTTGCTGAGCTGGATCGGCGTGCCTTGTCTCTATTACGGCGATGAGATTGGCCTGGACGGCGGCAACGATCCGTTCTGCCGCAAGCCGTTCCCGTGGGACGTCGGTGACTGGGAGCGGCCGCTGCTGGCGCTGTTCCAGCGTATGGCGGCGCTGCGTAAACAGAGCCTGGCGCTGCGTCGCGGCGGCTGTCAGGTGCTGTACGCCAGCGGAGAAACGCTGGTGTTCGTGCGCCTGTATCAGCAGGAGCAGGTGTTGGTGGCGCTGCAGCGCGACGGCAGCGGCCAGGCGCAGCTGCCGCACAACCCGCTGTTGGCCCGTGGCCCGTGGCGGCGTGTGGAAGGGCGGGGAGAGTTGAGCGAAACGGCCGGCGGGCTGCGCCTGCAGCTGGCGGAAGAGTCGGCCACCGTGTGGCGGTATGAAGGCTAAGGGAACTGGGGGGGCCGAAGGGCCCCCGCGATCAAGGTGAGTGGGCGTTTACATCAGTAACCGACCGCGGAGCCTGCCGGGCGACGCACGTCGTTGGCGCCGTACAGGTAGCCTTCACGCACTTTACCGGAAACCGCCGAATCGTTGCCGGAGTTGGCCGGGCTGACGCCCGCCGCGCCCGGCAAACCGACCAGAATCAGTTCGGCGGCGCCCCACGGCGTTTGCTCGACCATCTTATAGCCCATGCCGCTCAGCAGCTTCAGCGTATCGGCGGAAACGCCGCGCTGTTCGTAGTACACCTCATCCGGCAACCATTGGTGATGGATGCGCGGTGCGTCCACCGCTTCCTGCGGCGCCATACCGTGGTCGATCACGTTCAACGCGGTCTGCAGGGTGATGGTGATGATGCGTGAGCCGCCCGGCGAGCCCAGCACCATAAAAATCTTGTTGTCCTTGGTCACCAGCGTCGGGCTCATCGACGATAGTGGGCGCTTACCGGGGGCAATGCTGTTGGCGGTGCCTTGCACCAGCCCGTACAGGTTTTTCTCGCCCACTTTCACCGTGAAGTCGTCCATCTCGTCGTTGAGGAAGAAGCCGGTGCCCGGTGCGATCACCACGGCGCCGAAGCGGCCGTTGACGGTATAGGTGGTGGAGACCGCGTTGCCGTCGTGGTCGACGATCGAATAATGGGTGGTTTCCGGCTTCTCATGCGGTTCCATGCCGGGCTGTACGTTTTCCGACGGCGTGGCCTTGTCCGCGACGATTTTCTTGCGGATCTGCTCGGCGTAGCTCTTGCTCACCAGCCGGTCGATCGGGTTCTTGATGAATTCCGGGTCGCCGAGGTAGGTGTTGCGATCCATGTAGGCATGGCGCATCGCTTCGGTCATGGTGTGAATGGCCGCCGCCGAGTTGAAGCCCATGCTTTTCAGGTCATAGCCTTCCACCACGTTGAGGATTTCGCACAGCGTGACGCCACCTGAGCTGGGAGGCGGCGCCGACACGAACTTGTAGCCGCGATAGCTGCAGGTGATCGGCGGCGTTTCGGTGACCTTGTAGTCGGCGAAGTCGGCGGCGGTCAAAATGCCGCCGCCCTGTTTGGCCGCCGCCTCCACCGCCTGTGGGATCTTGCCTTTGTAGAAGGCGTCGGTTCCCCCTTTGGCGATGGCTTCCAGCGTATTGGCCAGATCGGTTTGCACCAGTTTGTCCCCCGGCTGCAGCGGGCTGCCGTCCGGGCGCAGGAAGATTTTGGCCGACTCGGGATCCTGTTTGAAGCGCGCGATGGTGGTGTCGAGGATATCGGTATCGGCGCGGGTCAGCACAAAGCCTTCGCGCGCCAGCCTGATCGCCGGCGCCAGCACCTGTTCGCGGCTCAGCTTGCCGTACTTCTCACGCGCGGTTTCCATCCCCAGCACGGTGCCCGGCACGCCCGCCGCCAGATAGCCGTACAGGCTGGCGTCTTTCTTCACCTTGCCGTCGGCATCCAGATACATGTTGGCGCTGGCCGCCGCCGGTGCAGTTTCGCGGAAGTTGATGAAGGTATCGGTACCGTCCGCCAGGTGGACGGTCATAAAGCCGCCGCCGCCGATGTTGCCGCAGCAGGGGTTCACCACCGCTTGCGCATAGCCGACCGCCACGGCGGCGTCGATGGCGTTGCCGCCCATCTTCAGGATATCCACCCCGACCTGCGAAGCCAGATGCTGCGAGGTGACCACCATGCCGTTTTTGGCTTCCACCGCTGGGTTGGATGCCGCATACAGGCTGCCGCTGACCAGCAGCGCCGCCATGGTCAGGGGTTTGCTCCATTTCTGTAAAAACATAGTTATTCCTACCCTGTCAGTTTTTTATTGTGTTGTGTTTGCTTGCCACTGTTCGCTTGCAAAGCGCGAGCCAGCGTTATTGATAGTAGCCGCAGATGGGCATTCGCGCGGCGAACTGGGCGGGAAATGTGAGCGGAAACAGGGAAATAAAGCACTGAAGGCGGGCGGTCTGCCCCAAAAAGGGGCATAAAAAAACCGGCCGCGTGGGCCGGTTGATTCACTATCAGGCTGAAATTACAGCTTGGCAGCGTTTTCAGACAGGTATTTTGCCACGCCGTCTGGGGAAGCGCCCATACCTGCTTTGCCTTTTTCCCACTGAGCCGGGCACACTTCACCGTGCTCTTCGTGGAATTGCAGCGCGTCAACGGTACGGATCATTTCGTCGATGTTACGGCCGATTGGCAGGTCGTTAACAACCTGAGCACGCACGATGCCGTCTTTGTCGATCAGGAAGGAGCCGCGCAGCGCAACGCCAGCTTCCGGGTGTTCGATGCCGTAAGCTTTCTGGATTTCACGCTTAACGTCAGCAACCATTGCGTATTTCACTTCACCGATGCCGCCTTTGTCGACAGGGGTTTTACGCCATGCGTTGTGGACGAATTCTGAGTCGAAGGAAACGCCAACCACTTCAACGCCACGCTTCTGGAACTCTTCATAGCGGTGATCGAAAGCGATCAGCTCGGAAGGGCATACGAAGGTGAAGTCCATTGGCCAGAAGAACAGCACGGCTGGTTTGCCGTTCAGGTGCTTCTTCAGGTTGAAGTTTTCAACGATTTCGCCGCTACCCAGTACGGCAGCTGCAGTGAAGTCAGGGGCTTGACGAGTTACCAGGACCATAATTACTCCTGTAATAGGTGTTAAAGGGTGGATGTAAAAACAAGGGCCAGTATAGGGGCCACAACTTGGCGAATAAAGGGCAAAAGACCAATCGATGAGATAGCTTTTACCTATTAAATTCATTAATTAAATTTGACAGGCTTTAAAAATAACCTTTTCCCACAAAAGGGCAAGCGGCAAAGCGTAAATTCTTGCAAGGCGCTGCAATTTCAAACGCTTGAGCTTGACCTCAGAGCGTTTTTTCCTTCGCCTGCTGCATCATTTGCGGATAAAACTGCCAGAATTGTGTTTCAAGCTGATGATAATGTCGCTCGACGTCGGCGAACGAGCCTGCCAGGGCATCGAGGCGCGGACGGCGGCTGGCCATGCCCTGCAGCACCCGGGCGATGAACGGCAATTCGGCGTAGCGTTCCAGCCAGCGTTCCGGCCACAGATAGCCGTTCAGGTTCTGAAAGCGTGGCGGCGTGAGCGGCAGGTAAGGTTCGATCTGGCTGCGGGCTTCCTGGGTAAACTGGTGCAGGTCGCGTGAGGGCTCCAACTGCTGCCAGTGGCGCGCCAAAAAATGGTCCCACACCACGTCGAGGGTGATCGGCGCCACGCGGCGGTAGGGGGCGCTGAAATAGTCGCGGCAGGCTTTGACCTGCGGCAGGCTGTCGGTCAGCACGTCGACGCGACGGTGCATCATGATGCCGGCCACCACGTCGGACTGGTAGTCGGCGGCGGGGTTGCCACGCACGAAATCGGCCAGCAGGTTGCCCAGCAGCGAGCTGTCCGCCAGCATGGCCAGGTGAAGATGAGCGAGAAAATTCATCCCTCAACTATACCCGAAGTCAGGCAAATCCTCCTTATTTCTTGCCGCTGACCGCCCCCGGCTTTAGACTAGGCCGCCTGTTTTTTACCAACCAGCCATAAATTGAAGAAGTGAATACCCATGCGCGTCGCTGATTTTTCGTTTGAACTTCCCGAATCCCTGATTGCCCACTATCCCCAGGCCGAACGCAGCGCATGCCGCCTGCTGCAGCTGGACGGGCCGAGCGGGGCGCTGACGCACGGCGTATTCACCGATCTGCTGGATAAGCTGGAAGCCGGCGACCTGCTGGTGTTCAACAATACCCGCGTGATCCCGGCGCGCATGTTCGGCCGCAAGGTCAGCGGTGGCAAGATAGAAGTGCTGGTGGAGCGCGTGCTGGACGACCATCGCGTGCTGGCGCACGTGCGCGCGTCGAAAGCGCCCAAGCCGGGCGCCGAGCTGCTGTTGGGGGATGATGAGAGCATCGCCGCTACCATGGTGGCGCGCCACGAGACGCTGTTCGAGCTGCGCTTCAACGACGAACGCGATGTATTCACCATTCTCAACGCGGCCGGCCACATGCCGCTGCCGCCTTATATCGCTCGCCCGGATGAAGACGCCGACCGTGAGCTGTATCAGACGGTCTACAGCGAGAAACCGGGCGCGGTCGCCGCGCCGACCGCCGGCCTGCACTTCGACGAACCGCTGCTGGCGGCGCTGCGCGCCAAAGGCGTGGAAATGGCGTTCGTGACGCTGCACGTCGGCGCCGGCACCTTCCAGCCGGTGCGCGTGGAAACCATCGAAGATCACGTGATGCACGCCGAATACGCCGAAGTGCCGCAGGAGGTGGTGGATGCGGTACTGGCCTGCAAAGCGCGCGGCAAGCGCGTCGTGGCGGTGGGCACCACCTCGGTGCGTTCGCTGGAAAGCGCCGCTGCGGCCAGCAAAGAGGCGCTGATTGCGCCGTTCTTCGGCGACACCAGCATCTTTATCTATCCGGGCTATCACTACCAGGTGATCGACGCGCTGGTGACCAATTTCCACCTGCCGGAGTCCACCCTGATCATGCTGGTGTCGGCCTTCGCGGGCTACAAAAATACCATGAACGCCTATCAGCAGGCGGTGGCCGAGCAGTACCGCTTTTTCAGCTACGGCGATGCGATGTTCATCAGCCGTAATCCGCAGGCGGAAAACGAGTCCGTCGGCGGTTAATTTCCCGGGCTGCGCCCACGGCGCGGCCCCGTTTCAACGACATCAGACTGTTTCTCTGATGCTGGAGGCTTTGTGAAGTACGAACTACAAACTACCGATGGCCGCGCACGCCGCGGCCGCCTGATTTTCGACCGTGGCGTGGTGGAAACCCCGGCCTTTATGCCGGTCGGCACCTACGGCACGGTCAAGGGCATGACGCCGGAAGAAGTGAAAGAAACCGGCGCGCAGATCCTGCTGGGCAACACCTTCCACCTGTGGCTGCGCCCTGGCCAGGAGATCATGAAACTGCACGGCGATCTGCATGATTTCATGCAGTGGCCGGGCCCGATCCTCACCGACTCCGGCGGTTTTCAGGTGTTCAGCCTGGGGGCGATGCGCAAGATCAAAGAGGAAGGCGTGTACTTCCGCAACCCGATCAACGGCGACAAGGTGTTCCTGAGCCCGGAAAAATCGATGGAAATCCAGTATGACCTGGGTTCCGACATCGTGATGATTTTCGATGAATGTACGCCGTACCCGGCCGACTGGGACTACGCCAAGCGTTCGATGGAAATGTCGCTGCGTTGGGCGCAGCGCAGCCGCCAGCGTTTCGACGAGCTGGAAAATAAAAATGCGCTGTTCGGCATCATTCAGGGCGGCGTTTACGAAGATTTACGTGATGTTTCCGTCAAAGGGCTGGTGGATATCGGCTTTGACGGGTACGCTGTGGGCGGCTTGGCTGTAGGCGAGCCGAAAGAGGATATGCATCGCATTCTTGAACACGTTTGCCCGCAAATTCCGGAAGATAAGCCACGCTATTTGATGGGCGTCGGCAAGCCGGAAGATTTGGTGGAAGGCGTGCGCCGCGGCATCGACATGTTCGACTGCGTCATGCCGACCCGCAACGCCCGCAACGGCCATTTGTTCGTGACTGACGGTGTGGTAAAAATCCGTAATGCCAAGCACAAGGATGATACTTCTCCGCTGGATAAGGACTGTGATTGCTACACGTGTCGCCATTACAGCCGCGCCTACTTGCACCATCTCGACCGTTGCAACGAAATATTGGGTGCTCGACTGAACACAATTCATAACCTGCGTCACTACCAGCGCCTGATGGCGGGTTTACGCCAGGCTATCGAAGAGGGTAAATTAGAGCAGTTTGTTGCGGATTTCTATGGTCGGATCGGCAAGCCGATTCCGCCTTTAAACGCTTGATCTAATAATTGATAACTTAATGAGGGAATTTCAATGAGCTTTTTCATTTCTGACGCCGTCGCATCCGCAGGGGCTCCGGCTCAGGGAAGCCCGTACTCTCTGATCATTATGCTGGTGGTGTTCGGCCTGATCTTCTACTTCATGATCCTGCGCCCACAGCAGAAACGCGCGAAAGATCACAAGAAGCTGATGGACTCCATCGGTAAAGGCGACGAAGTGCTGACCACCGGCGGCCTGATCGGTCGTGTGACCAAAGTGGCCGACACCGGCATCATCGCCATCGCGCTGAACGACACCACGGAAGTGATGATCAAGCGTGACTTCGTGGCGGCCGTTCTGCCGAAAGGTACCATGAAGGCCCTGTAATCTTTTTTCCCGAAGGGAATTGCCGTGCTAAACCGTTATCCTTTGTGGAAGTATCTGATGTTGATCGTCGTGATCCTCGTCGGTCTGCTTTATGCGCTTCCCAACATCTACGGTGAGGATCCGGCCGTACAAATCACTGGCGCGCGCGGTGTTGCCGCCAGTGAAACTACGCTGGACCAGGTCCGTACCGTATTAGAAAAAGACAACATCGCGAGCAAGTCGATTGCGCTGGAAAATGGCGCTATCCTGGCTCGCTTTAAAGATCCTGACGTTCAGCTGCGCGCCCGCGAAGCGCTGGTGACCGAGCTGGGTGACAAATTCGTCGTGGCGCTGAACCTGGCGCCGGCCACGCCGACCTGGCTGGCCATGCTGGGCGCAGAACCGATGAAACTCGGCCTGGACCTGCGCGGCGGCGTGCACTTCCTGATGGAAGTGGACATGGACACCGCGTTGAGCAAGCTGCAGGAACAGACCATGGATACCCTGCGCAGCGAGCTGCGCGAGAAGGGCATTCCTTACGCGTCTATCCGCAAGCTGGACAACAACGGCGTGGAAGTTCGCTTCCGTGACGATGCGGCTCGCGACCAGGCCATCAGCTACATCGGCCCGCGTCAGCGCGATCTGGTGCTGTCCGCCAACGGCGCCAACACCATGAAAGCGAACCTGACGGACGCCCGTCTGAGCGAAGCGCGTGAATACGCCGTCCAGCAGAACATCACTATCCTGCGTAACCGCGTCAACCAGCTCGGCGTCGCCGAACCGCTGGTGCAGCGCCAGGGCGCCGACCGCATCGTGGTCGAGCTGCCGGGCATTCAGGACACCGCGCGTGCCAAAGAAATTCTGGGCGCCACCGCGACCCTGGAGTTCCGTCTGGTGAACACCAATGCGGACGCCACTGCGGCGGCCAACGGCCGCGTGCCGGGCGATTCCGAGGTGAAATATACCCGCGATGGCCAGCCGATCGTGCTGTACAAGCGCGTGATCCTGACCGGTGACCACATCACCGACTCCACCTCGAGCACCGACGAATACAACCAGCCGCAGGTTAACATCTCGCTGGATAGCGCCGGCGGCACGTCGATGTCCAACTTCACCAAGGACAACATCGGCAAGCCGATGGCGACCCTGTTCGTGGAGTATAAGGACAGCGGCAAGAAAGACGCCAATGGCCGCGCTGTGCTGGTGAAACAGGAAGAAGTGATCAACGTGGCGAACATTCAGTCGCGTCTGGGCAACAGCTTCCGCATCACCGGTATCGGCAACCCGAACGAAGCGCGTCAGCTTTCGCTGCTGTTGCGTGCGGGTGCGCTGATCGCGCCGATTCAGATCGTTGAAGAGCGCACCATCGGTCCAACCCTGGGTCAGCAGAACATTACCCAAGGTCTGGAAGCCTGTCTGTGGGGCCTGGTGGCGTCCATCGTCTTCATGGTGGTCTGGTACCGTAAGTTCGGCGTGATCGCCACCACGGCGCTGGTCGCCAACCTGGTGCTGATCGTCGGCGTGATGTCCCTGTTGCCGGGGGCGACGCTGACCATGCCGGGCATTGCCGGGATCGTGTTGACGCTGGCGGTGGCGGTCGACGCCAACGTACTGATTAACGAACGTATCAAGGAAGAGCTGAAGAATGGCCGGTCCGTTCAGCAGGCAATCCATGAGGGCTATAAAGGCGCGTTCTCCAGTATCGTCGACGCCAACATCACCACGCTGATCACCGCGGTCATCCTGTACGCAGTGGGCACCGGTTCGATCAAAGGCTTTGCGATCACCACCGCGATCGGTGTGGCGACGTCCATGTTCACCGCGATTGTCGGTACCCGTGCCATCGTTAACCTGCTTTACGGCGGCAAACGCATTAACAAGCTGTCTATCTGAGGAGTGCGTTGTGGCACAGGATTATACTGTTGAGCAACTCAACTACGGCCGTAAAGTCTACGACTTTATGCGCTGGGACTATTTGGCCTTCGGCATCTCGTTGCTGCTGTTGGTCGCGTCGATCGTCACCATGTCGGTGCGCGGGTTTAACTGGGGTCTGGATTTCACCGGCGGTACGGTGATTGAAATCAACCTGGAGAAGCCGGCTAACCTTGACCTGATGCGCGATACGCTGGAGAAGGCCGGGTTCCAGGATCCGATCATCCAGAACTTCGGCAGCAGCCGCGACGTGATGGTGCGCATGCCACCGGCGACCGGCACCGCAGGCCAGGAACTGGGCAACAAGGTGATCGGCGTGATCAACGACTCGGTGGATAAAAACGCCACCGTGAAGCGCATCGAGTTCGTCGGCCCGAGCGTGGGCAGCGAGCTGGCGCAAACCGGCGGCATGGCGCTGCTGGTGGCGTTGATCTGTATCCTGATCTACGTCGGTTTCCGCTTCGAATGGCGCCTGGCGCTGGGGGCGGTTATCGCGCTGGCGCACGACGTGATCATCACGTTGGGCGTGCTGTCGCTGTTCCACATCGAGATTGACCTGACCATCGTCGCTTCCCTGATGTCGGTTATCGGTTACTCGCTGAACGACAGCATCGTGGTCTCCGACCGTATTCGTGAGAACTTCCGCAAGATCCGCCGCGGTACGCCTTACGAGATCATGAACGTGTCGTTGACCCAGACGCTGAGCCGTACGCTGATGACTTCCGGTACTACCCTGATGGTGGTGCTGATGCTGTACATCTTCGGTGGCGCGATGCTGCAAGGCTTCTCGCTGGCGATGCTGATCGGCGTGTCGATCGGTACCGTTTCCTCCATCTACGTCGCGTCCGCGCTGGCGTTGAAGCTGGGGATGAAACGCGAGCACATGCTGCAGCAAAAAGTGGAAAAAGAGGGCGCGGATCAGCCTTCAATTCTGCCTTAACCGCCGCAGTATTCAGCGAAATGAGAAGGAGCGCCAATGGCGCTCCTTTTTTTTGCTTTGGGTTTCAGCGTTGCTGCACCACCGCCGGTTGGGCGGTGGCCACCAGGCTGTGCAGACGGATATAGCCGAGCTGTTCCGGCGTCAGGCCGCTGAAGCGTAGCTCGAAGTCCTGACCGGGTTTCGGCAGCAGCGAGTCGGCGCTGGCGATCGGTTGCGACAGTGCTTCGGCGGTCAGCGGCCGGCCGGTGGCCTCATCCAGTTGACCCCATTCCACCACCGCGTTGAACGGCGGCAGCGTAGCCTGTGAGAGGATGCGCACATGCAGCTGCGCCTGCGTGCCGTTGGCTTCGCTCTTGATGTGGCTCAGCGAAACGCTCAGTTCGCCGATGCTGCTCTGCAAACGGGCAGCGCTTCGAGCCGCCGGCAGCAGGTAGACGCCATTGTCGGAGTGCTGATTGAGCAAATTCTGCCGCTCCAGTGCGGTGGTTTGGTCGGTCAGTACGCTCACTTTCTGGTTCAGCGCGGCGACCTGATGGCGCAGTTGAGGCACGGCGGTGTTGTGCGCGCAGCCCGCCAGCAAAATGGCGGCGGCGAGCAGGGCGATTTTAGGGTAACAGGTTGTCATGACGGCGATTTCCTATGCTGAGTCTCCTGCTATCAAGCTTAGTCCGCATAGTGGTGAAAGTCATATCGCTGCCACCTTCCCGCCGCCTGTCGCAACAAATGGCCGCCGCCCTTTGTTGTGGCTGCACTTCGGGTTAAACTGCATTTATCTATAAAAAACGTTTATCAGGACGTGTTATGCATTGCCCTTTCTGCGCCGCCGTTGATACCAAAGTCATCGATTCCCGCCTGGTGGGGGACGGTTCGCAAGTGCGCCGCCGCCGCCAGTGTCTGGTATGCAATGAACGCTTCACCACCTTCGAGGTGGCCGAGCTGGTGATGCCGCGAGTGATTAAAAGCGATGAGGTGCGCGAGCCGTTCAACGAAGACAAACTGCGTCGCGGCATGCTGAAAGCGCTGGAAAAGCGCCCGGTCAGCTCGGACGATGTGGAAAACGCCCTTAATCATATCAAATCCCAACTGCGCGCCACCGGCGAACGCGAAGTGCCGACCAAGTTAGTCGGCAATCTGGTGATGGACGCGCTGAAAAAGCTGGATAAGGTGGCCTACATTCGCTTCGCGTCGGTGTATCGCAGCTTCGAAGACGTGCGCGAGTTCGGTGAAGAGATTGCCCGCCTGCAAGACTAAAGGATCTTTCATGCATCACGACGAATTTTACATGGCGCGCGCCTTCGAACTGGCGCGGCTGGGGCGTTTCACCACCGCGCCCAATCCGAACGTCGGCTGCGTTATCGTGCGCGACGGCGAAATTGTCGGTGAAGGCTATCATCTGCGCGCCGGCGAGCCGCATGCGGAAGTGCACGCGCTGCGCATGGCGGGCGACAAGGCGCGCGGCGCCACTGCCTATGTCACGCTCGAACCGTGCAGTCACCACGGCCGCACGCCGCCCTGCGCCGATGCGCTGGTGGCCGCCGGCGTGACGCGGGTGGTCGCGGCGATGCAAGATCCCAATCCTCAGGTGGCGGGGCGCGGCTTGTACAAGCTGCAGCAAGCCGGCGTCGAAGTCCGTCATGGCCTGATGCTGGCCGAGGCCGAAGCGGTCAACCTGGGCTTCCTCAAACGCATGCGCACCGGTTTCCCCTATGTGCAGCTGAAGCTGGGCGCGTCGCTGGACGGCCGCACGGCGATGGCCTCCGGCGAAAGCCAGTGGATCACCTCACCCGAAGCGCGTCAGGACGTGCAGCGCCTGCGCGCGCAGAGCGCCGCCATTCTCAGCACCAGCGCCACCGTGCTGGCGGACGATCCGTCGCTGACGGTGCGTTGGGATGAGCTGGACGCCGAGACGCAGCGCCTCTATCCGCGCGAAAATCTGCGCCAGCCGCTGCGCATCCTGCTCGACAGCCAAAATCGCATTACCCCGCAGCACCGCGTGGTGCAGCAGCCGGGCGCTACCTGGCTGGCGCGCCTGCAGGCGGATGAACAGGCCTGGCCGCAAGAGGTTGAACAGTTTATCTGCCCGGCGCACGGCGGCGGCATCGATCTGGTGGTGATGATGATGCTGTTGGCCAAGCGCCAGGTGAATTCAATCTGGGTGGAGGCGGGCGCATCGCTGGCGGGCGCGTTGCTGCAGGCCGGCCTGGTGGATGAGCTCATTTTGTACATCGCGCCGAAACTGTTGGGCGATAATAGCCGCGGTCTGTGTCATCTGCCGGGCCTGGAACGGTTGGCCGACGCGCCGGAATTCGTCTTTAGCGACGTGCGTCAGGTTGGCCCCGATCTGCGTTTGCGCCTGCGGGCGAAACACTGAATCTCGCGCCCGCGCGCCGGTTTTACAAAAGCGCCGCGCAGGCGGTGAAAGAATATGATAGAATCCGCCCCCCTGCGGGGTATTGAACCCATTTTTAAGGAAAGCCCATGAAAGTTATCGAAGGTGTTGTTGCTACTCCAAATGCCCGTGTGGCGATCGCAATTGCACGTTTTAACAATTTCATCAACGACAGCCTGCTGGAAGGTGCTATCGACGCGCTGAAACGCATTGGTCAGGTTGCTGACGACAACATCACCGTTGTCTGGGTCCCGGGCGCTTACGAGCTGCCGCTGACGGCGAGCGTATTGGCCAAAACCGGCAAATACGACGCGGTTATCGCGCTGGGCACCGTTATCCGTGGGGGCACCGCGCACTTCGAATATGTAGCGGGCGAAGCCAGCTCCGGCATCGGCAACGTTGCGATGAATGCCGAAATCCCGGTTGCCTTTGGCGTGCTGACCACCGAAAGCATCGAACAGGCGATCGAACGCGCCGGCACCAAAGCGGGCAACAAGGGCGCTGAAGCCGCGCTGACCGCACTTGAAATGATTAATGTTATCAAAGCTATTAAAGCCTGAATTTAGTTAAGGGGAATTCCGTGAAACCTGCTGCTCGTCGCCGCGCTCGTGAGTGCGCTGTTCAAGCGCTTTACTCTTGGCAGTTGTCTAAAAACGACCTTGCCGATGTTGAACACCAGTTCCTGACGGAGCAGGATGTCAAAGATGTTGACGTCGCCTATTTTCGCGAGTTGCTGTCCGGCGCGGCAGTGAATGCAGGTATGCTGGACGAACTGATGGCGCCTTACCTGTCGCGTCAGCTCGAAGAGCTGGGCCAGGTGGAGCGCGCGGTGCTGCGCGTCGCGCTGTTTGAACTGAAAATGCGCGAGGATGTCCCTTATAAGGTGGCGATTAACGAAGCGATCGAGCTGGCGAAAACCTTCGGCGCGGAAGACAGCCACAAGTTTGTGAATGGGGTGCTGGATAAAGTGGCGCCAACCCTTCGCAAGAAAAAGTAAAACATTAAGGCCGGCATTCCCGGCCTTAATTTCTTCTAGTGGAATATCGATATGGCATGCGGCGAATTTGACCTCATTGCCCGCTATTTTGACCGGTTTAAGCGCGTGCGCCGGGATGTACAGTTGGGCATTGGAGATGACTGCGCACTGCTGGCAGTGCCGGAAAAACAGCTGGTGGCCGTCAGTACCGATACACTGGTGGCGGGCATTCACTTCCTGCCGGACATCGATCCGGCCGATCTCGGTTACAAGGCGCTGGCGGTCAATCTGAGCGATCTGGCGGCGATGGGCGCCGATCCTGCGTGGCTCTCGCTGGCCCTGACCCTGCCGGAGGTGAACGAGCCGTGGCTGAAGGCCTTCAGCGACAGCCTGTTCGATCAGCTCAACTATTACGGCATGCAGCTGATTGGCGGTGATACCACGCGCGGCCCGCTGAGCATGACGTTGACCATTCAGGGGCTGATCCCGGCCGGCCGGGCGCTGACCCGCAGCGGCGCGCGCATCGGCGACTGGATCTATGTGACCGGCACGCTGGGCGACAGCGCCGCCGGTCTGGCGATCCTGCAGGATCGCCTGGCGGTGACGGATGCGGCGGCGCGCGATTATCTGGTCGCGCGTCATCTGCGGCCGCAGCCGCGGGTGTTGCAGGGGCAGGCGCTGCGCGATCTGGCCAGCTCGGCGATCGACATCTCCGATGGCCTGATTTCCGATCTGAAGCATATCCTGAAGGCCAGCGACTGTGGCGCACGCATCGTACTGGACGAGCTGCCGATGTCGCAGGCGCTGAGCAGCCACGCCGATGCCGAGCAGGCGCTGCGCTGGGCGCTGGCGGGCGGCGAAGATTATGAGCTGTGCTTCACCGTGCCGGAGATCAACCGCGGTGCGCTGGAAGTGGCGCTGAGCCACCTCGGAGCCGACTACACCTGTATCGGCCAAATTGGCCCGCTGTCTGAAGGTATTCGCTATTATCGCGACGATGAGGCGGTAGAGCTGGACTGGGCCGGCTTCGATCATTTCAACGCGGAGCCGGGCACCGATGGATGAAGCCAAGCGCCGGCTGCGGATGAGCAATCCGTGGCACCTGCTGGCCACCGGTTTTGGCAGCGGTTTGTCGCCGGTGATGCCGGGCACCATGGGATCGCTGGCGGCGATCCCGTTCTGGCTGCTGCTGATCCAACTGCCGTGGCAGCTTTACTCGCTGGCGGTGATGTTCAGCATTTGCATCGGTGTCTATATTTGCCATCGCACGGCAAAAGACATGAAGGTGCACGATCACGGCAGCATCGTCTGGGACGAGTTCGTCGGCATGTGGATCACGCTGATGGCGTTGCCGGTCAACGATTGGCGCTGGGTCGCCGCCGGTTTCGTCATCTTCCGCATTCTGGATATGTGGAAGCCGTGGCCGATCCGCTGGTTCGACCGCAACGTGCATGGCGGCATGGGTATTATGGTCGACGATATCATCGCCGGCGTGCTGTCCGCCGGCATCATCTACCTGATTGGGCACCACTGGCCGATCGGGCTGTTCTGACAGACGGGCGCGCTGTTTCGCGCCCGCTTCTCTTTATTCAAACCCTGTCACCCGGTGCGGCACGTAAGCCGTCTCCAGTTCCGCCACCTCTTGCGGCGACAAACTCAAATCGACTGCGGCGATGGCGTCGTCCAGCTGTTCGCTGCGCGAAGCGCCGACGATCGGTGCGCTGACCGCCGGCTTGTTCAGCAGCCAGGCCAGCGCGATCTGCGCGCGTGACACGCCGCGTTCGTCGGCGAGGCTGGCGACGCGCTCGGCGATAATGGCGTCAATGCCTTCGGTTTCCTCGTACAGGCTCTTGCCGAACTGGTCGGAAACCAGCCGCGCGGTGGTTTCGCCCCAGGGGCGGGTCAGGCGGCCGCGCGCCAGCGGGCTCCACGGCAGCACGGCGATGCCTTCGGCGGCGCACAGCGGGTGCATCTCGCGCTCTTCTTCGCGCTGGATCAGGTTGTATTGATCCTGCATGCTGACGAAGCGCGTCCAGCCGTGCAGATCGGCGGTATACAGCGCTTTGGCGAACTGCCAGGCGTACATCGAGGAGGCGCCGATGTATCGCGCCTTACCGGCTTTCACCACGTCGTGCAGCGCTTCCAGCGTCTCTTCCAGCGGCGTTTCGTAATCCCAGCGATGGATTTGCAGCAAATCGACATAGTCGGTGCCCAGACGCCGCAGGCTGTCGTCGATGGATTGCATGATGTTGGCGCGCGACAAACCGCGCTCCAGGTTGCTCAGCGGGAAATACACCTTGGTGGCGATCACCACCTCCTCGCGGCGCGCATAGTCGCGCAGCGCCCGGCCGAGGATCTCCTCGCTGCTGCCGTCGGAATAGCTGTTGGCGGTGTCGAAAAAGTTGATGCCGGCTTCCAGCGCCTGTTTCAGCAGCGGACGGCTACTCTCTTCAGGCAGCGTCCAGGCGTGATTGCCGCGGTTCGGTTCGCCGTAGGTCATGCAACCCAGGCAGATGCGCGAGACGTTCAGATCGGTGTTGCCCAGTTTCAGGTACTTCATGCTTGCCTCCCATTCACAGCTCAGACAGTAACTGTAGCGCGGATCCCGAAGGGCGGAAACGAAAACGCCCCCGCAGGCGGAGGCGTTTGTCAGGTGCAGGCGGTGATTACTGCGCCTGCCAGGTTTCGATTTGGCGCTGAATACCGGCGGCGTCCAGCCCCAGATCGGCACGCAGCTCTTCCTGGCTGCCCTGCGAGACGAAGCTGTCCGGCAGGCCGAGGTTCAGCACCGGCACCGGGCGGTGTTTGGCCATCAGCAGTTCGTTGACGCCGCTACCGGCGCCGCCCATGATCGCGTTCTCTTCCAGCGTGACCAGCGTTTCATGGCTGGCGGCCAGTTCGAGCACCAACTGCTCGTCCAGCGGTTTGACGAAGCGCATGTCGACCAGCGTGGCGTTGAGCGCTTCCGCCGCTTGCGCGGCCTCCGGCAGCAGGGTGCCGAAGTTGAGAATGGCGATCTTTTCCCCCTGACGGCGCACCACGCCTTTGCCGATCGGCAGCAGGCTGAGCGGCTCCAGCGCAGCGCCGGTGCCGGTGCCGCGCGGATAGCGCACGGCGCTCGGGCCGTCGTTATAGTGATAGCCGGTATACAGCATCTGCCGGCATTCGTTCTCGTCGCTTGGCGTCATGATCACCATGGTCGGGATGCAGCGCATGAACGACAGATCGAACGCCCCCTGATGGGTCTGGCCGTCGGCGCCGACGATGCCGCCGCGATCGATGGCGAACATCACCGGCAGGTTTTGGATCGCCACATCATGGATCAGCTGATCGTAGGCGCGTTGCAGGAAGGTGGAATAGATCGCCACCACCGGCTTGTAGCCGCCGATCGCCAGCCCGGCGGCGAAAGTGACCGCGTGCTGCTCGGCGATCGCCACGTCGAAATATTGCTGCGGGTAGTCGCGAGAGAACTGCACCATGCCGGAGCCTTCGCGCATCGCCGGCGTGATCGCCATCAGCGAGCTGTCTTTGGCGGCGGTTTCACACAGCCAGTCGCCGAAGATTTTCGAATAGGTCGGCAGACCTCCGGCGCTTTTCGGCAGCGTGCCGCTGGCGGGATCGAACTTCGGCACCGCGTGGAAGCTGATCGGATCCTTCTCCGCCGGCGCGTAACCACGGCCTTTCTTGGTCATGATGTGCAACAGCTGTGGGCCTTTCAGATCGCGCATGTTTTTCAACGTGGCGACCAGGCCCTGTACGTCGTGCCCGTCTACCGGGCCGATGTAGTTGAAGCCCAGCTCTTCGAACAGCGTACCCGGCACCACCATGCCTTTCAGGTGCTCTTCGGTGCGTTTCACCAGCTCCTTGATCGGCGGCACGCCGGCCAGCACTTTCTTGCCGCCTTCGCGCAGGGTGGAGTAAAGCTTGCCGGACAGCAGCTGCGCCAGGTGATTGTTCAGCGCGCCGACGTTTTCCGAGATCGACATCTCGTTGTCGTTCAGCACCACCAGCATGTCCGGATTGATGTCGCCGGCGTGGTTCATCGCTTCGAACGCCATGCCGGCGGTGATGGCGCCGTCGCCGATCACACACACCGTGCGGCGGCCTTTGCCTTCACGCTCTGCCGCCACCGCCATGCCGAGGCCGGCGCTGATCGAGGTCGATGAGTGGCCGACCGACAGCACGTCGTATTCGCTTTCGGCGCGCCACGGGAAGGGGTGCAAGCCGTTCTTTTGCCGAATGGTGGCGATGCGGTCGCGACGGCCGGTCAGAATTTTGTGCGGGTAGGCCTGGTGGCCGACGTCCCACACCAGATGATCGAACGGCGTGTTGTAGACGAAATGCAACGCCACCGTCAGTTCGACGGTACCCAGCCCGGAGGCAAAGTGGCCGCTGGAACGACTGACGCTGTTCAGCAGGTATTGCCGCAGCTCATCGCACAGCTTCGGCAAGCTCTCTTTGGGCAGCGAGCGGAGTTCCTCGGGGTTTTCCGCTAGCGCCAGGGTTGGGTATTTGGCTATATCAAGACTCATTCGATACTCATATCAGAGGAGTTAACGTCACACGTTAATTGTCGCGTTCAATAATGAAGCTGGCTAACGCTCGCAATGGCGCTGTGTTATAAGATTGCGCTGCCAAAGTGTCCAATGCAGCTAATGCTTCCTGATAGAGATCCCACGCTTTTGCTTTCGCGCTGTCAAGCCCGAGTAACGCCGGGTAGGTACTCTTTCCGTGTTGTTGGTCCGCTCCCTGGCGCTTGCCGATTTTCTCAGTCTCGCCGACAACGTCCAAAATGTCATCCTGAACCTGGAACGCCAGGCCGACCGCGGCAGCGTAACGATCCAGCTGCGGCAGCGCCGCTCGCCCGGCTTCGCCGGCGCTCAGCGCGCCCAAGCGCACCGCCGCGCGGATCAGCGCGCCGGTTTTGTGGCGGTGGATCTGCTCTAGCGCCTGCAGATCGACGCGCTTGCCTTCGGCTTCCAGATCCAGTGATTGGCCGCCGCACATGCCGGCTACGCCGCTGGCGGTCGCCAGTTCGGAGACCATCGCCAGCCGATCGCGCAACGCCACGTCAGGCATTTCGGCATCGGCCAGGATCGAAAACGCCAGCGTTTGCAGCGCATCGCCGGCCAGGATCGCGTTGGCTTCGCCGAATTTAATGTGGCAGGTCGGCTGGCCGCGGCGCAGATCGTCGTCGTCCATCGCCGGCAGATCGTCGTGGATCAGCGAGTAGGCATGAATGCATTCTACCGCTGCCGCCGGCGCATCCAGGTTGCTCAGCGACACGCCGAACATCTGGCCGGTGGTGTAGACCAGGAATGGCCTCAGGCGCTTGCCGCCCAGCAAGGCGCCGTGACGCATCGCCGCCACCATGTTGCCGTCGTTGAACGGCAGCGGGGCGATGAAGTCCAACAGCGCGCGATCGGCACGCTGGCGGAAAATCTGCATTTGATCGGCAAAAGCGGCCGATGGGGCGATCTCAGACATGTCGGTTACTCGGTATCCGGTGTAAAAGGCGTCAGCGCCGCATCGTCGGCGCTGTCGTTAAGGAGTATCTGCACACGCTGTTCCGCCTGTTGCAGTTTCTGCTGGCCTTGACGCGCCAGCTGTACGCCACGTTCGAACTCGTTCAGCGCGTCTTCCAGCGGCAATTCGCCTGACTCCAGGCGCGTCACGATGCTTTCCAGCTCGCCGAGGGCGCTTTCAAAGCTGGCAGTTTGCTCTGTACTGGCTGATTGTGCTGGTTTTTTCGGCATAATTTTCTTTTTACGTCATCATGTGAACCGTGGCGCCAGAGCCTATCCTAGCGGATCTTGATTAGCAAATCATGGCGCTCATGTGTGGTTTTGTGCGCAGAGCACGGCGATATGGTGATATACTCCGCGCCGTAATTCTTATCTGACAACAAAGACCGCCATGAAGTTTATCATTAAATTGTTCCCGGAAATCACCATCAAGAGCCAATCTGTGCGCTTGCGCTTTATCAAGATTCTCTCGACCAATATTCGCAACGTCCTGAAGCAGTATGATGAAACGCTGGCGGTCGTCCGTCACTGGGATCATATCGAAGTTCGCGCCAAAGATGAAAACCAGCGGCCGATCATCGCCGACGCCCTGACGCGCATTCCCGGCATCCACCATATTTTGGAAGTGGAAGACCGCGCTTATACCGACATCCACCACATCTTCGAGCAGACGCTGGAAGCCTACCGCGCCCAGTTGGAAGGCAAAACCTTCTGCGTGCGCGTCAAGCGCCGCGGCAAGCAGGCGTTCAATTCGCAGGACGTGGAGCGCTACGTCGGCGGCGGCCTGAACCAGCATATCGAGAGCGCGCGCGTTAACCTTAGCCGCCCGCAGGTCACGGTAAATCTGGAGATTGAAGACGACAAGCTGATGCTGGTCAAACGCCGCCTCGAAGGCATCGGTGGTTACCCGGTCGGCACCCAGGAAGACGTACTGTCGTTGATTTCCGGCGGTTTCGACTCGGGCGTCTCCAGCTATATGTTGATGCGTCGCGGTTGCCGCGTGCACTTCTGCTTCTTCAACCTGGGCGGCGCTGCGCACGAGATCGGCGTGAAGCAGGTGGCACATTATCTCTGGAATCGCTTCGCCAGTTCGCACAAGGTGCGCTTCGTCGCTATCGACTTCGAACCGGTGGTGGGCGAGATCCTGGAGAAGGTCGACGACGGCCAGATGGGCGTGGTGCTCAAGCGCATGATGGTGCGCGCCGCTTCGCAAGTGGCCGAACGCTACGGCGTGCAGGCGCTGGTGACCGGTGAGGCGCTGGGGCAGGTCTCCAGCCAGACGCTGACCAACCTGCGCTTGATCGACAATGCGTCCGATACCCTGATCCTGCGTCCGCTGATCTCGCACGATAAAGAGCACATCATCAAGCTGGCGCGTGAAATCGGCACCGAAGACTTCGCCAAAACTATGCCGGAATATTGCGGTGTGATTTCGAAGAGCCCGACGGTAAAAGCCGTCAAGGCCAAGATCGAAGAGGAAGAAAGCCACTTCGATTTCAGCATCCTCGATCGGGTGGTGAGCGAGGCGAAGAACGTTGATATTCGCTCTATCGCCGAGCAAACGCAGGAGCAGGTGACCGAGGTGGAAACCGTCGCGGCCTTCGGCGCCGATGAGGTGATCCTGGATATCCGCTCCAACGACGAGCAGGAAGAGAAACCGCTGCAGCTGGAACAGGTTGAAGTGAAAGCGCTGCCGTTCTACAAGCTGAGCACCCAGTTTGGTAATCTGGACCAGAGCAAAACCTACCTGCTGTACTGCGAGCGCGGCGTGATGAGCCGCCTGCAGGCGCTGTACCTGTTGGAGCAGGGCTTCAACAACGTGAAGGTTTATCGCCCGTAACGCACGGAGCGGCATCAACGAGAAGGGCTGAACCGATGTTCAGCCCTTTTTTTATCGGCAAGCCGCTCAGTCGCGGAAGTCGTACATCCCCGGGATCAGCACCAGCTGCGCGGCGATCTCCGCCGCCTTGGCTTTACCAAGCAGCAGGTCTATCAGCTTCAGCGCGAACTCCATCGCGGTGCCCGGCCCCTGGCTGGTGAGCAGGTTGACGCGGGCATCGTACACCACGCGGCGCTCCATCCATTTATCCGCCGGTATCTGGTCTTTCAGGCCCGGGAAGCCGGTCATGTTGCCGATCGGGAACAGATCGTGGTGTTGCAGCACCAGCGCCGGCGCCGCGCAGATGGCGGCGACGATGTTGCCCTGCAGATGCATTTGCCGCACCTTCTCCACCAGCAGCGGGCTGTCGCGGAAGCATTCCGCGCCTTTCAGGCCGCCGGGCAGCACGATGGCGTCGAACGGCTCATCGACGATCGCCACCAGCGGCGCGTCGGCCAGCAGCTTGACGCCGCGCGAACAGACGATAGTCAGCTCGCCGTCGCCGGCAACGCTGGCGGTAGTGACTTTTACGCCCGCCCGCACCAGCAGGTCGATGGTGGTGACGGCTTCGGTTTCTTCGCTACCAGGTGCCAGGCAGACCAGCGCCGATACGCTCATATTCATTTTCCTTTCGTTTAATCAATTCAAACAGCCGCGCATTCTCCGGCAGCGTGAGGCCGTGGCTGCGCGCGCGGCGCAGCAGGTAACCGGTGATGTAGTCGATCTCGGTGTGCCGCTGGCTGCGGATGTCCTGCAGCATCGACGAAATGTTGTCGGCGGTGCTGTGGATCACGTCCATCACGTATTGCATCAGGCCTTCACAGGAGGTGTGGTAGCCCTCCATCGCCATCACGCTGGCGACTTCACGGCACAGCGTTTCGATCTGTTCCGGGTAACGCTGCAGGTCGCCGTTGCGGCAGCCGTACAGCGCCGTCAGCGGGTTGATCACGCAGTTGACCGCCAGCTTGCGCCAGTTGGCCGAGGCGATATTGTTGTGCCAGGCGACGTCAGGCAGTGCCTGATGCAGCACTTCCGCCAGGTGGCTGAGGTGTTGGGCGGCCGGCGAGGTTGGGCCGATGTGGGTGATGCCGGTGGCGACGTGGATAATGGTGCTGCCTTCGTGGCGCGCAGCGTGGGTGGTGGTGCCCTGCAGGATGGGCTGGCCGTTCGGCGGCAGCTCTTCCTGGGTGCCCATGCCGTTGTGCAGCAGCAAAATAGCGCACTGGGGGTTCAGCTTCGGCAGCAGCGTGCTGACCGCGCTGGACACCTGCCAGGCTTTTAGCGTCACCAGCAGCAGCTCGCTTTGCGCAAGATGCTCCGGATCGTTGGTGGGCAAATTGCGATTGAACGAGACGCCTTCCGGCTCTATCACGTTCACTGCGCAAAAAGGCTGTGGCACTCTTAGCCATCCCTGTACATCGTGGCCCTGCTGATACAGCCGGGAGAGCCACAGTTGTCCGAGCGCGCCGCAACCAAGAATGGTTATTTTCATTCAGTCTCCTTGGAAACACGGGAATACCGCTCAATTACCGTGAATTAACTATAGGCTTTATGGCAGCCCGAAGCGCTATCCCTGCGTGCGTTCAGCAGATTTTGTCTGAGGCGGCAAAGCGGTTATCATGCTCGGCATCAAAATCGCCTAAGCTATTAGGCACTCATTCAGGAGGAAGAAGTATGCCATCTTTCGACATCGTTTCCGAAATTGATATGCAGGAAGTGCGTAACGCCGTTGAGAACGCTACCCGCGATCTCGGTACCCGCTGGGATTTTCGCAACGTGCCGGCCAGCTTTGAGCTAAACGAGAAAGACCAAAGCATCAAGGTTGCCACCGAGTCTGATTTCCAGGTGCAGCAGTTGCTCGACATTCTGCGCGAAAAGCTGAGCAAGCGCAGCATCGACGGCGCTGCGCTGGAGATCCCGGAAGAGTTTACCCACAGCGGCAAAACCTACAGCGTGGAAGCCAAGCTGAAGCAGGGGATTGAAACCTCTGTGGCGAAGAAAATCGTCAAGCTGATCAAAGACAGCAAGCTGAAGGTGCAGGCGCAGATCCAGGGTGAAGAAGTACGGGTGACCGGCAAGTCACGCGACGATTTGCAGAGCGTGATGGCACTGGTGCGCGGCGGCGATCTGGGGCAGCCGTTCCAGTTCAAGAACTTCCGCGATTAATCTCTACGGGGCCGGCATTGCCGGCCCTGATTCTTTACAGCGAATTGACCAGCGCTTCCAGCTGACCGCGATTGGTCTGCTTAGTATCCACCTTGACGTAGGCGCTGCGCTCTTCCGGCACGACGATCGCCTCGGCCACGCCGGGCTGCGCCTTCAGGCGGCTTTCCAGCGCTGAATCCTTCACCGCCAGTTCCGACAGCGTAATGCGCAGGCTGCTGACATACGGCGGCTCTTTCATGGTGCTGCTGACCAGGAACCAGACGGCGGCCAGCACGGCGCCGGCGATAAACACCAAGCCCGCCCCCTGCAAACCGTACAGCCAGCCGCCGAGGCTGCCGCCGATCGCCACGCCGATAAACTGGCTGGTGGAGTAGACCCCCATCGCGGTGCCCTTGTAGCCGGCCGGCGATTCTTTGCTGATCAGCGAAGGCAGAATGGCCTCCATCACGTTGAAGGCCATGAAGAACAGCTGCACGCCGGCGATGATGCCCCACAGGTGTGCGCCGGAGAGCCACAGCAGCACTTCGGCGCAGAACAGCACCGCCACGCAGCCCATAAAGACCTGTTTCATGCGGCGATATTTTTCGGCATAGATGATGAACGGCACCACGGCGGCGAACGACACCAGCATGGTGACCAGGTAGACGATCCAGTGCTCGCTGGCCGCCAGCCCGGCTTTCTCCATCGCCAGCGGCAGCGCCACGAAGCTCGACATCAGCAGGATATGCAGGCACATGATGCCGAAGTTGAGCTTCAGCAGGCGCGAGTTGCTCAGCACTTTGCGGAAGCTGCCGCGCACGATGCTGGACTCGCGGTTCAGCAGATGGGTATCGGCGGAAGGTACTACTGCCAGAGTGATGACGATGCCGGCCAGCGCCAGCACGGCGATCATCCAGAACAACGCATGCAGGCCCAAGGCATGGGTGATGATGGGGCCCAGAACCATGGCGATGGCGAAGGTGATACCGAAGCTGACGCCGATGAACGCCATCGCTTTGGTGCGGTTCTGCTCGCGTGTCAGATCGGAGAGCAGCGCCATTACCGCGGCGGCGATGGCGCCGGAGCCTTGCAACGCGCGGCCGAGGATCACGCCCCAGATAGAGTCAGTGACGGCGGCGATCACGCTGCCGAGGGCAAAGATCAGTAGGCCGCCGACGATCAGCGGCTTGCGGCCTATGCGATCGGACACCAGGCCGAACGGGATCTGAAATACCGCCTGTGCCAGGCCGTAAATGCCGATGGCGATGCCGATCAGCGCTTCGCTGGCGCCGTTGAGCGCCATGCCGTAGGTGGTCAGCACCGGCAGTACCATAAACATGCCGAGCATGCGCAGGGAGAATACGGTGCCCAATCCCCAGGTGGCGCGGCGCTCCTGCGGGGTCATTGAATTATCGTTCACATCAAACCTCGGTAAAAACCATGCCATCAGACGTTGCGACAGCGCCTGATGGCATGATTTCTGTAAAGCTGCGTCATTTTAGTGTGCAGGGCAGGGGGGGTAAATCGAATGTTGTTTAACAGATATTACAGTTTGGCCGCTTTTCGGCGTGACAAATAAAATGGGCCGCAAAAGCGGCCCATTCACAGATGATTTGGCTTACCAAACGTAGGTCACCAGCGCTTCAGGCGCCGCCGTGGCGCTGAAGTCGATCGACATCATCACGCTCAGCGAGGTGATGGCGACGATGGAGAACACGAACAGTTTACGCGCCCAGACGCTGTCGTTTTCGGTCTTGTAACCGCGCAGCGCCATGCCCAGCCACCATACGCTCACCGCCGCAGCAACGATCAGGTACTTGTAGCCGGCATAACCAACCAGGGTCAGCATCAGCGTGGCGATCATAAATGCCAGGATGTAGACCGTGATGTGGTTCTTGGCGACGGAAATGCCTTTCACCACCGGCAGCACCGGAATGTTGGCCGCCTGGTAATCTTTAAAGCGGAAGATAGCGATCGCATAAGAATGCGGCATCTGCCACAGGCTAAAGATAGCCAGCAGGATCAACGCGCCGGCGTCGAACTCGTTGGTCACCGCGCAGTAGCCGATAACCGGCGGCGCGGCGCCCGACAGGCTGCCGATCAGCGTGCCGTAGACCGAGTGGCGTTTCATGTACAGGCTGTAAACGCCGACATAAACCACGAAGCCCATCACCGCCAGCCACATGGCCAGCGGGTTGGCTGCGATATACAGCAACGCAAAGCCCACAATACCCAAAGCGGTCGCATAAACCAGGGTGACACTCGGCGCGATCAGGCCTTTTACCAGCACCCGATTCTTCGTTCTCTCCATTTTCTTGTCGATGTCGCGGTCGATGTAGTTGTTAAACACACAGCCCGACGCGACCACCAACGAGACACCCACCAGGGTGGCGAGAAACAGGGGATAGTCGATGCTCCCTTTGGAAGCGAGCAGGAATCCCCCGACGACAGAAATTAAATTGCCGAAAATAATTCCTGGTTTAGTGACTTGCAGGTATTGCTTAATCATCACGTGCAGCTCAGCTCTTAATCGACCATCATATTGATGTTGAGGTTGTACATAATCCAGAGTGAACCTACAACAACGATACCGATGATCATAGCGGTGAACAGCAATGCCACCAGGTTCCAGCGCTCTTCCGATGAGGTGTTCATGTGCAGGAAGTAAACCAGGTGAACAATCACCTGGATAACCGCCATACCGACAACAACCGCCAGGATGGTGGAATGAGAGGCGGAGCCGTTCATTACCATCGCAAATGGAATTACCGTCAGGATGATCGACAGGATAAAGCCGATCAGGTATGACTTCACGCTGCCGTGGCTTGCGCCGCCGTGAGAGGTTTCATGGGATGAATGGCTCATTACATAACCCCCAGCAGGTAGACAACGGTAAATACGCAGATCCAGACCACGTCCAGGAAGTGCCAGAACAGGCTCAGGCACATCAGGCGGGTTTTGTTGGTCGCGGTCAGGCCGAACTTGCTCACCTGAATCATCAGCACGATGATCCAAATCAGGCCAGAAGTCACGTGCAGACCGTGGGTGCCGACCAGCGCGAAGAAGCTGGACAGGAACGCGCTGCGATCCGGACCGAAGCCTTCGGCGATCAGGTGATGGAATTCATAGATTTCCATCGCCACGAAGCCCAGACCAAACAGGAAGGTCAGGAACAACCAGGTGTTTACACCGCCAACTTTACCTTTGTTCATGGCGATCATCGCCATGCCGTAGGTGATGGAGCTGAACAACAGCAGGAAAGTTTCGACCAGGACAAACTTCAGGTCGAAGATGTCTTTGCCTGAGGAACCGCCAGCGGTCCCGTTCACCAGGACTGCATAAGTCGCGAACAAGCTCGCAAACAAAATACAGTCGCTCATCAGGTAGATCCAGAATCCGAAGACTTTGGTCTCTCCTGCGTCGTGGTGCCCATGCTCTGCATGGGCTGCGTTATGATTGGTCAGAGTTTCAGTTGACATGGTTCACGCCTGCTTTACGGATTTGTTCGTAGTGTTGGTTCTCAATGCGCTCGATTTCATCAACCTGCACATAGTAGTCAACATCGTGATCGAAGCTCTTGCCGATCCAGACAACGATCATACCGATGAAGCCGGCCAGAGCCATCCACCAGATTTCCCAAATCATTGCGAAACCGAATACCAGGCTGAAGAAGGCGATGATAACGCCGGCGCCGGTGTTCTTAGGCATATGAATCGGTTCGTATTTAGCCGGTTTCTTATACGCTTCGCCTTTTTCTTTCATGTCCCAGAACTCATCACGGTCATGGATCTGTGGCACTACGGCAAAGTTATAGAACGGCGGTGGAGACGAGGTTGACCACTCCAGAGTACGAGCACCCCATGGGTCACCGGTCAGATCGCGGTTCTGTTCGCGGTCACGGATACTGACGAAGATCTGGGTCAGCTGGCACAGGATGCCGCAGGCGATCAGCGCCGCACCGCCGGCTGCAACCAGCAGCAGAGGGTGGAACTCAGGGTTGATGTTCTGGCTGATACGACGGGTCATGCCCATAAAGCCCAATGCGTACAGCGGCATGAAGGCGGTGAAGAAGCCGATGATCCAGAACCAGAACGCGCGGATGCCCCATTTTTCGTTCAGCGTGAAGCCGAAGGATTTCGGGAACCAGTAGGTCAGGCCCGCGAAGCAACCGAACACCACGCCGCCGATGATGACGTTGTGGAAGTGAGCGATCAGGAACAAGCTGTTGTGCAGCACGAAGTTCGCGCCCGGTACCGCCAGCAGAACGCCGGTCATACCACCCACGGAGAAGGTGATGATGAAGCCAACGGTCCACAGCATCGCGGAGTTGAGCTTGATACGGCCCTGATACATGGTGAACAGCCAGTTGAAGATTTTCACCCCGGTCGGGATGGAAATGATCATGGTGGCGATACCGAAGAAGGCGTTAACGTTCGCGCCGGACCCCATGGTGAAGAAGTGGTGCAGCCAGACGATGAACGACAGAACGGTAATCGCGATGGTTGCCCATACCAGTGAGGTATAGCCGAACAGGCGTTTTCTGGAGAAGGTTGCGGTGACTTCGGAGAACACGCCGAACACCGGCAGAACCAGGATATACACCTCTGGGTGACCCCAGGCCCAAATCAGGTTGATGTACATCATCATGTTGCCGCCCATATCATTGGTGAAGAAATGGGTGCCCAGATAGCGATCCAGGGTCAGCAGCGCGATGGTGACGGTCAGAATTGGGAAAGAAACGATGATCAGGACGTTAGTACACAGTGCCGCCCAGGTGAACACCGGCATCTTCATCAGAGGCATGCCAGGGGCGCGCATCTTCAGAATGGTGGCGAAGAAGTTCACGCCGGTCAGCAGGGTACCCAGACCGGAAATCTGCAGACTCCAGATCCAGTAATCGACCCCGACGCCAGGGCTGTACTCTTTACCAGACAGCGGCGGATACGCCAGCCAACCGGTCTGAGCGAACTCACCGACCCCCAGGGAGATGTTGATCAGCACAACGCCCACCACGAAGAACCAGAAGCTCAGGGAGTTCAGGAACGGGAAGGCAACGTCGCGCGCACCGATTTGCAGCGGTACCACGACGTTCATCAGGCCGACCACGAAAGGCATCGCCATGAAGAAGATCATGATAACGCCGTGCGCGGTGAAGATCTGGTCGTAGTGGTGCGGCGGCAGGAACCCGGCTTCGCCGGCGGACGCCAACGCCTGCTGGCTACGCATCATGATGGCGTCGGCGAAGCCGCGCAGCAGCATGACCATCGCCACGACGATGTACATGATACCAATTTTTTTATGGTCGACCGAAGTCAGCCATTCGCTCCACAGCCACTTCCATTTGCCGAAATAGGTCAGCAGCGCCAGCACTGCCAGGCCCCCGACAATAATTGCGGCTACGGTGACCATGATGATCGGTTCGTGGTACGGAACCGCATCAAGTGTTAATTTTCCCAACATCAGTTATTCCTCGGCTCCGGCGTGAGCAGCATGTTCACCCATGTCCATACCTTGGCTCATGTCCATGCCTTCGTGCGCGCCAGCGCCCTTGTGCATATCCATGTCGCCCATGAATTTGGCAATTGTTTCTTTGAACAAATTCGGTTTGACAGCGGCAAAGTACTCAACCGGGTTGTTTTCACTCGGCTCTGCCAGTTTGTTAAAGTCGTCGGTGGTGTTCAGGTTTTTAGACGATGCCTTCACCTTGGCCACCCACTGATCGAAGTCGCCTTCGGTCGGGGTAACGATCGCGGTGAATTTCATACCGGAGAAGCCTGCGCCGCTGTAGCTGCTGGAGATGCCCTTGTAGGCACCGGCTTCGTTGCCGATCAGGTGCAGTTTGGTCTGCATGCCGGCCATCGCATAAATCTGTCCACCCAACTGCGGGATAAAGAACGAGTTCATTACCGAGTTAGAGGTGATCTTGAATTCGACTGGAACATCTTTCGGGAAAGCCAGCTCATTAACGGTCGCAATGCCTTGTTCCGGGTAGATGAACAGCCATTTCCAGTCGAGCGACACCACTTCGATCGTCATCGGCTTCTTGTCGGTGACAATCGGCTTGAACGGGTCGAGTTCGTGGGTAGTCTTCCAGGTAATGGTGCCAAGGATGGCGATGATAATGATAGGAATGGTCCAGACGACCGCTTCGATCTTGTTGGAGTGGGCCCAGTTCGGACTGTACTTGGCGTCTTTGTTGGAAGCGCGATACTTCCAGGCAAAGGCGAACGCCATGAAGATAACTGGCACCACCACGATCAACATCAACGCGATTGCAGTGATAATCAGTGTCCGTTGCTCAACACCAATTGCTCCTTTGGGATTCATCAAAACCATATCGCAACCACTGAGCAATACAGTGGCTGCGATTAATGACAGCATCCCAATACTTTTATTGTATTTCTTAAGTCTCATCTAACGACCTCAATAACAAAGGCTCAATTGTCGTTTCATGTGTGCGGGCATTTTACGGGAAGGTTGCAGTACTGTAAACATGCTTAAGGGAGTGTCAGCGGCTTGTTGACACTTTCTGTTAAGGGGGTCACAGATGTAACCCTGCGTGACAATTTACTAATGACAACAACGCGTTGGCACGCTGAATCGTGACGAGCAGCCCGTATGTTAAGGAAAACTAAAGGTATGATGAATTTGGCGAAGAAATGCGCGGCGGGGAAATACGCAGAAAAGGTTTATTTAATGTAAAATAATTGTGTCTTAAAGGTGAATTTAATTTTATTTCCGAGCGCCGCAGTCGGATAAAAAAATAATTTCCGCGCCGATTATCTTTTTTTAGCGAAATAAATATATCCTCGGATCGCTTTTTTTTCGGCCGGCGAAATCGCCGGCCGGTCAGGTTATGCCAAACGGGTGCGGCGCAACGCCAAGTAATCCAGCGTGCTGCCCATTGCGACGCCGAGCAGGCTCAGCGCGGCGCCGACCTGCAGCAGCCGATCGGCCAACAGCGGTGCCTGTGCCCAGTCCAGCGCATTGGCGATCAGCAACAGCAACCACAGACCCAGCAACGAACAGCCTAGCGTCAGCAAGCGCAGAGCCCAACGGTAAGATTCTGAAAACTCGGTGCGCGGCATAAAGTCGCCATGCTGCTGGGTGTGTTCCAGCGTCTGGCGGCAGATGCCGAGCAACAGCAAGCCCGGCAGGGCGGCGGCGATCGAGAACAGATAGAACAGCGGCCAACCATGGGCTTCGACGAACCAGCCGGCGATCGGGCCGACATAGACGCGTCCTACGGCGGACAACGCCGACAGCAGCGCGAACTGAGTGGCGGAGAACGAGCGGTTGCACAGCGTCATCAGCAGTGCCACGAAGGCCGCGGTGCCCATACCGCCACACAGGTTTTCGAGGAAGATGGCGCTGCCCATGGTGAGCAGACTCTTGTCGGTCACCGCCAGGATCCAATACCCGAGGTTGGAGACTGCCTGCAGGACGCCGAACAGCATCAGCGCACGGAACAGGCTGAGACGCTGCATCAGCACACCGCCGAACAGGGCGCCGACGATGGTAGCGAACAGGCCGAGGGTTTTGTTCACCAGCCCGACTTCACCGGCGTCGAACCCCACGCCGCGGATCAGGAACGTGGTGCTCAGGCTGCCGGCGAAGGCGTCGCCCATTTTGTACATCACGATCAGCAGCAGGATCAGCCAGGCGTTGTTGCGGCCGAAGAAATCGCGCAGCGGCGCGACGACCGCCTGTTCCATAGTGCGCGGCGCCGGGATGCTTTCGTCCGGCTCCGGCGCCAGCAGCGTGGCCGCCACGCCGATCAGCATCAACCCGGCCATCAGCCAGTAGGTGGCTTGCCAGCCGAAATAGCGATCCGCCAGCCACAGCGCCAGGCCGCCGGAAACCAGCATCGCCAGCCGATAACCCAGTACCGATATCGCCGCACCCGTGCCGCGCTCTTCGGCTTTCAGCAGGTCGGTTTTATAAGCGTCGAACACGATATCTTGCGAGGCGGAGCAGAACGCCACCAGCACCGCCAACGCCGCCAACCACCACAGGTGCTGCGCGGGCTGCATGAAGCCCATCGCCACGATCGCGACCACCAGCAGCAGCTGGCTGATCAGCAACCAACCGCGTCGTCGCCCGAGGAACGGCGGGGTATAGCGGTCCATGAACGGCGACCAGAGGAATTTGAAGACGTAGGCCTGGCCCACCAGCGAGAAGATGCCGATGGTTTTCAGATCGATATTTTCGACGGTCATCCAGGCTTGCAGCGTGCCGGAGGTCAATGCCAGCGGCAGACCCGACGCAAAGCCCAGCAGCAGCAGAATGGCGGAGTTACGCTGGGTGAAGATGTTCAGATAGTGTTTCGACATGAGTTCCCTGTCTGTGCCGCCCGATCCGCCGGGCGGCGCAAGGTGCGGTGATTAGCGCGCGTTTTGCTTGATGAAATCGTTGACGCTGGTGTCCTGTGCCATGTCGGCGATCACGTCGCCCAGCACGGAGTTGACGGCGTCGGTGATCTTCTCGTTGGTCGCCGTGAAGGCGCCCTGCACGTTATAGGTCGAGCGGTAATTCTTCACCTGCTTGTTGCCGTTCTTCGCCTGGGCGATGATCGAGATGTCGGCTTTGGTGGTGATGTTGTAGCGCAGGTTGCCTTCGGAGACGTCCGCGTACAGGTTATTGACGACGATCTGCAGCGCCACCGGGCCGTCGGCGCCGATCATGTAGCCGCGTGCGCCCATCTGTTTCTCCAGCACTTCCTGCAGCAGGAAACGCAGATCGCGCGATGGCGTCAGCGTGACCAGCTGGCCGTCGCGGTTTACCTTGGCCAGCGCCTGGTCGGTACGCTGATCCGCACCGTTGATGCTGACGGTGATGCCCTGCAGGGTAGGATCCTGCTGCGGCAGAACGATTTTCGGCGTGACGTTCAGGGTGTTGCTGCTGGTTGCGCAGCCGGCCAGCAGCAGGGCGGCCAGCAAAGGAAGACAAAGTTTCTTTAACATGTTTTCTGTCTCATTCTCGATGGATTTAGCAATAATCAGAGTGGGATAGCCGACAACAAATTGCCGACATCATAGCATCGCCGCCGTGCGGTGGAAGCGCGGAAGGCGCCAGAGTGACAAATTTTTACCTGCCGTTGATAAAAACACGCTTTTTTGTCCCGCTCAATCGGATAATCCCCCAAGCGACGGGGATAGCGCTCATCATTTGACCGCAGAAAAGAGAAATTTGTCCCTGCGATGGTCTAAACGGGGGAAAACCGGCTAATATTGAACTAGATGGGCACGGTCCTCTGCCGGTGTTGTAAGGAGATCCTATGATTCGCGAGCAAATAGAAGCAAAGTTAAGGGCGGCGTTTGAGCCCGCGTATCTGGAAGTCGTTGATGAAAGCTATCGTCATAACGTTCCGGCGGGTTCAGAAAGCCATTTCAAAGTGGTATTGGTCAGCGATCGCTTCGTCGGCGAACGTTTTTTGACGCGTCACCGCTCCATCTACGGGGTATTGTCGGAAGAGTTGGCCGATGGCGTACACGCGCTGGCGCTGCACACCTATACGCTCAAGGAGTGGGAAGGGTTGCAGGATACCGTGCCGGCCTCGCCGCCGTGCCGCGGCGCTGGGACGCTGGCCTGAGGGGGAAATTTTCAGGTATCAGTGGAACTTTGCCCTTGAATTAGGGTATTACTACTGACGAATTTTGAAACGGCCTGCGGGCCGTTTCTGTTTTTGACGACGACACGGCCGACGCGCAATGTGGCCAACGTTCGGTCTGTTTTGGCGGCCTTTTGGCGATCGAATCGGCAAAAGTGTGAGTTTTAGCGCGCCTGCGCCGCCTAGCTTTCCTCGACTCGCCACGCATGCGCCGCTATAATGTCGCGTCTTATTTTCCGGAATGGTTTCGGGACGCTTCTGTCATCAGGGAACTCGGTTCTTATCTGTAGCCGTCCTGGTTCTTGGAACGGAGTTGACCGAGCACTGTGATTTTTTTGAGGTAACAAGATGCAAGTTTCAGTAGAAACCACTCAAGGCCTTGGGCGCCGTCTCTCTATTACTGTACCGGCTGATACTATCAAGCAGGCGGTGAAGAAAGAGCTGATCAACGCAGCGAAAAGCGTGCGTATCGACGGCTTCCGCAAAGGCAAAGTGCCGATGAACATCGTGGAACAGCGTTACGGCGCTTCTGTTCGTCAGGACGTGCTGGGCGAAGCGATGCAGCGCAGCTTCGTTGATGCGATCATCAAAGAAAAGATTAATCCGGCCGGCGCACCAAACTACGTGCCGGGCGAGTACAAAGAAGGTGAAGACTTCACTTTCGCCGTTGAATTCGAAGTGTATCCAGAAGTTGAGCTGAAAGGCCTGGAAAACATCGAAGTTGAAAAACCTGTGGTCGAAGTGAACGACGAAGACGTCGACGCGATGCTGGACACCCTGCGCAAGCAGCAGGCGACCTGGAAAGAAACCGATCGCGCAGCGGAAGCTGAAGATCGCGTGACCGTTGACTTCACCGGTTCTATCGACGGTGAAGAGTTCGAAGGCGGCAAAGCGTCTGACTTCGTGCTGGCAATGGGCCAGGGCCGCATGATCCCAGGCTTCGAAGAAGGTCTGGTCGGTCACAAAGCGGGTGAAGAGTTCTCCATCGACGTGAACTTCCCGGAAGATTACCACGCGGAAAACCTGAAGGGCAAAGCGGCCAAATTCGCTATCGTGCTGAAGAAAGTTGAAGAGCGCGAACTGCCGGAACTGACCGAAGAGTTCATCAAACGTTTCGGCGTGGCGGACGGTTCCGTTGCCGGCCTGCGCACCGAAGTTCGCAAGAACATGGAGCGCGAGCTGAAAGGCGCCGTGCGTAACCGTATCAAGTCTCAGGCGATCGATGGCCTGGTGAGCGCGAACGAAATTGACGTGCCTGCTGCCCTGATCGACGGCGAAATCGACGTACTGCGTCGTCAGGCTGCACAGCGTTTCGGCGGCAACGAGAAGCAAGCGCTGGAACTGCCACGCGAGCTGTTCGAAGAGCAAGCGAAACGCCGCGTAGTGGTTGGCCTGCTGCTGGGCGAAGTGATCAGCACCAACGATCTGAAAGCTGACGAAGACCGCGTGAAGACGCTGATCGAAGAAATGGCTTCTGCCTACGAAGATCCAAGCGAAGTCATCGAGTTCTACAGCAAAAACAAAGAGCTGATGAACAACATGCGCAACGTGGCTCTGGAAGAGCAAGCGGTTGAAGCCCTGCTGGCAAAAGCGAAAGTGACAGAAAAAGCCACTACCTTCAGCGAGCTGATGAACCAGACTCAACAGGCGTAATGCCGGCGTGCCGGGCGCAATGAACGGCGCCCCCGGTTTCGCCTGGCGAACCGGCGCACGATGAAAAAGCCCGCAACCTCAGGTTGCGGGCTTTTCTTTTTGCCACGTTGCTGATTAATCTCAGGTTAAACGGGGCAATATGCACTATATTTACCCTGTTGCCTGGGGAACTGGCTGGCATGATAACGGTCAGATTAACGGCATCGTTTTCGGCGCGCGGAGAAAATCGGCCTCTGGGCTTGAAATCGCGCCGGGCTCCCCCAATCTGTAAAGAATAATTCTGGGGCTGTTTGCCAAAGTGCGCGGGATGAAATAACCGTCGGGTACGTGTGGCGCGGGTCGAATGCTTGAGCATAGTCATCATGGCCGTTCTCAAGTAGAATCGGCGTATTAGGGTGACACCCTGGCCGCCAAGGCAATTTCTATTAGGAGACGGTAATGTCATACAGTGGCGAACGAGATCAATTTGCACCGAACATGGCGCTGGTGCCGATGGTGGTAGAGCAGACTTCACGCGGGGAGCGTTCTTACGACATCTATTCCCGCCTGCTGAAAGAGCGCATCATTTTCCTGACCGGCCAGGTGGAAGATCACATGGCCAACCTGATCGTGGCGCAAATGCTGTTCCTCGAAGCGGAAAGCCCGGAAAAAGACATTTACCTCTACATCAACTCGCCGGGTGGGGTAATTACCGCGGGCATGTCGATTTACGACACCATGAAGTTCATCAAGCCGGACGTCAGCACCATCTGTATGGGCCAGGCGTGCTCGATGGGCTCCTTCCTGCTGACCGCCGGCGCCAAAGGCAAGCGTTTCTGCCTGCCGAACTCGCGCGTGATGATTCACCAGCCGCTGGGCGGCTACCAGGGCCAGGCGACGGACATCGAAATCCACGCGCGTGAAATCCTCAAGGTGAAAGCGCGCATGAACGAACTGATGGCCGAGCATACTGGCCAGCCGCTGGAGCAGATCGAACGCGACACCGAGCGCGATCGCTTTATGACCGCGGAAGAAGCCGTGGAATACGGCCTGGTTGACGGCATTCTGACACACCGCAGCTAGAACCACGCGGCGCCGATGGACTATAGTAATCAGAGTGGGCAGGGGCTCGCTCTGTTGTAGCCCCTCGGCGTTCCCGATATGAGTTTGGGCGCACTGCCGCCGTGATTTTCCTGCGGGACAAGACTAAAGAAGAGGTTTGACTGATGACAGATAAGCGCAAAGACGGTTCAGGAAAGCTGCTGTACTGCTCTTTTTGCGGCAAAAGCCAGCATGAAGTGCGTAAGCTGATTGCCGGGCCGTCAGTGTATATCTGCGATGAATGTGTCGATCTGTGTAACGACATTATTCGCGAAGAGATTAAAGAAGTTGCCCCGCATCGTGAGCGCAGTGCGCTGCCGACGCCGCACGAGATCCGCCACCACCTGGATGACTACGTCATCGGCCAGGAGCAGGCGAAGAAAGTGCTGGCGGTTGCGGTGTACAACCACTACAAACGCCTGCGCAACGGCGATACCAGCAACGGTATCGAGTTGGGCAAGAGCAACATCTTGCTGATCGGCCCGACCGGCAGCGGTAAAACCCTGCTGGCGGAAACGCTGGCGCGTTTCCTGGACGTGCCGTTCACCATGGCCGACGCCACCACGCTGACCGAAGCTGGTTACGTGGGCGAGGACGTGGAAAATATTATCCAGAAGCTGTTGCAAAAATGTGACTATGACGTGCAAAAAGCGCAGCGCGGCATCGTTTATATCGATGAAATCGATAAGATTTCCCGCAAGTCCGACAACCCGTCGATCACGCGTGACGTCTCGGGTGAAGGCGTGCAGCAGGCGCTGCTGAAGCTGATTGAAGGCACCATCGCCGCGGTTCCGCCGCAGGGTGGGCGCAAGCATCCGCAACAGGAGTTCCTGCAGGTCGACACCTCCAAGATCCTGTTTATCTGCGGCGGCGCATTCGCCGGCCTGGATAAGGTGATCGGTCAGCGCGTCAACACCGGCTCCGGCATCGGCTTCGGCGCGACCGTCAAGGGCGAGTCCGAGAAGGCGACCGAAGGCGAACTGCTGCTGCAGGCCGAACCGGAAGACCTGATCAAATTCGGGCTGATCCCTGAGTTCATCGGCCGTTTGCCAGTCGTGGCGACCCTGAGCGAACTGAGCGAAGACGCGCTGATTCAGATCCTGAAAGAGCCGAAGAACGCCCTGACCAAGCAGTACCAGGCGCTGTTCAACCTGGAAGGCGTGGAGCTGGAGTTCCGTGACGAAGCGCTGAACGCCATCGCCAAGAAAGCCATGGCGCGCAAAACCGGCGCCCGCGGCCTGCGTTCCATCGTGGAAGGTGCGCTGCTCGACACCATGTACGATCTGCCGTCGATGGACAGCGTAGACAAAGTGGTGATCGACGAGTCGGTGATCGCCGGCCAATCCAAGCCGCTGCTGATTTACGGCAAGCCGGAAGCCCAGGCATCTGGCGAATAATTAGCCAGTCAAACCAGAGCGTTATCAGCAAAATGGGGGATTTCATCCCCCATTTCTTTTTCCTGCATTCTTGCCGTTGAATGTAAGAGATTCATCCCCATATACTCATTAACCAGATTTTATGAAACGTTAGATGCTTGCGTCTCATGAGATTCCCCCTCAACCTGGCGGAAATTAAACTAAGAGAGAGCTCTATGAACCCTGAGCGTTCCGAACGCATTGAAATCCCCGTCCTGCCATTGCGCGACGTGGTGGTTTATCCGCACATGGTGATCCCGTTATTTGTTGGCCGGGAAAAATCGATTCGGTGCCTCGAAGCCGCAATGGATCACGATAAGAAGATCATGCTGGTGGCACAGAAAGAGGCCTCAACGGATGAACCTGGCATTAACGACTTGTTCTCGGTTGGCACCGTAGCGTCGATCCTGCAGATGCTGAAGCTGCCGGACGGCACGGTAAAAGTGCTGGTCGAGGGGCTGCAGCGCGCGCGCATCACTACGCTGTCCGACAGCGGTGAGCATTTCGCCGCGCAGGCGGAATACCTGGAGTCGCCATCGATCGACGAGCGCGAGCAGGAAGTGCTGGTGCGCACCGCGATCAATCAGTTTGAAGGCTATATCAAGCTGAACAAAAAAATCCCGCCGGAGGTGCTGACCTCACTGAACAGCATCGACGACGCCGCGCGCCTGGCGGACACCATCGCCGCCCACATGCCGCTGAAACTCAGCGACAAGCAGTCGGTGCTCGAGATGTCCGACATCACCGAGCGTCTGGAATACCTGATGGCGATGATGGAATCGGAGATCGACCTGCTGCAGGTTGAGAAACGTATCCGCAACCGCGTCAAGAAGCAGATGGAGAAGAGCCAGCGCGAGTACTATCTGAATGAGCAGATGAAGGCGATTCAGAAAGAACTGGGCGAAATGGACGACGCGCCGGACGAGCACGAAGCGCTGAAGCGCAAGATCGATGCGGCGAAAATGCCGAAAGAGGCGCGCGAGAAAACCGAAGCGGAACTGCAAAAGCTGAAGATGATGTCGCCGATGTCGGCGGAAGCGACCGTGGTGCGCGGCTACATCGACTGGATGCTGCAGGTGCCGTGGAATGCGCGCAGCAAGGTGAAAAAAGACCTGAACAAGGCGCAGGAAGTGCTCGATACCGATCACTACGGCCTTGAGCGCGTCAAGGATCGCATCCTCGAGTACCTCGCGGTTCAGAGCCGCGTCAGCAAAATCAAGGGGCCGATCCTGTGTCTGGTGGGGCCACCGGGCGTGGGTAAAACCTCACTGGGGCAGTCGATCGCCAAAGCGACCGGTCGCCAGTACGTGCGCATGGCGCTGGGCGGCGTGCGTGACGAAGCGGAAATCCGCGGTCACCGTCGTACCTACATCGGTTCGATGCCAGGCAAACTGATCCAGAAGATGGCTAAGGTTGGGGTGAAGAACCCGCTGTTCCTGCTGGATGAGATCGACAAGATGTCTTCCGACATGCGCGGCGATCCGGCTTCCGCTCTGCTGGAGGTGCTGGATCCGGAACAGAACGTGGCGTTCAACGACCACTACCTGGAAGTCGATTACGATCTGTCCGACGTGATGTTCGTTGCCACCTCGAACTCGATGAACATTCCTGCGCCGCTGCTGGACCGTATGGAAGTGATCCGCCTGTCGGGTTACACCGAGGACGAGAAGCTCAACATCGCCAAGCAGCACTTGCTGCCGAAGCAGCTTGAGCGCAACGCGCTGAAAAAAGGCGAACTGACGGTCGATGACAGCGCCATCATCGGCATCATTCGCTTCTACACCCGCGAAGCCGGGGTGCGTAGCCTGGAGCGTGAAATCTCTAAGCTGTGCCGTAAAGCGGTGAAAACGCTGCTGATGGACAAGAAGCTCAAGCATATCGAGATCAACGGCGACAACCTGAAGGATTACCTGGGCGTGCAGCGCGTCGATTACGGCCGTGCGGATACCGAAAACCGCGTGGGCGAAGTCACCGGGCTGGCGTGGACGGAAGTGGGCGGCGATCTGCTGACCATCGAAACCGCCTGCGTGCCGGGCAAAGGCAAGCTGACCTACACCGGTTCCCTGGGTGAGGTGATGCAGGAATCGATTCAGGCGGCGCTGACCGTGGTGCGTGCGCGCGCGGAGAAATTGGGCATTAACGCCGATTTCTACGAGAAACGCGACATCCACGTGCACGTGCCTGAAGGGGCGACGCCGAAAGACGGCCCGAGCGCCGGTATCGCGATGTGCACCGCGCTCGTCTCCTGCCTGACCGGCAACCCGGTACGCGCCGATGTGGCGATGACCGGCGAGATCACGCTGCGCGGCCAGGTGTTGCCGATCGGCGGCCTGAAAGAGAAGCTGTTGGCGGCGCATCGCGGCGGCATCAAAACCGTGCTGATCCCTTACGAGAACAAGCGCGATTTGGAAGAGATCCCGGACAATGTTATCGCCGATCTGGAGATTCATCCGGTGCAGCGAATCGATGAAGTTTTGAACATTGCGTTGCAAAACCCGGCCTTCGGCGCACTGCCGGTAGCGGCAAAATAGTGACGAATCGCAAAAACCATTGATAAAACTTATACTGGCAAGCCATTTCGGACTTGCCAGTATTTTTTTGTACCGCTAAGTTAGATCTCTGTCGGCCCGCGTTTTGCCACCCAGTCGGTGGCTTGCCAAGGTTCGATGGGATTGATATAACAGCTGCGCTGTCGCAACCGTAGGGATTTTTCGGTGCGACGATAGAATTCTAGAGGGGATGATAGAGTGAATAAGTCACAACTGATCGACAAGATTGCCGCAGGTGCTGATATTTCCAAAGCGGCAGCGGGACGTGCTTTAGACGCAGTAATCGCTTCCGTTACCGACTCTCTGAAAGCAGGGGATGACGTGGCTCTGGTAGGTTTCGGTTCCTTCACCGTGCGTGAACGTTCGGCTCGTACCGGCCGCAACCCGCAGACCGGTAAAGAGATCAAAATCGCGGCAGCCAAAGTACCGGCCTTCCGTGCAGGGAAAGCGCTGAAAGACGCTGTAAACTGATTTAGCGTCTAACCGTTTAGCGTAACAGGGTTTTGTAATAAACAATCACCTGACGCAGCGGTGCTGGTAAGGTAAGATATAAGGCGCATCGGACTGATGCGCTTTTTTTATTTTTGTCGCAGGGAACGCGCCTGCACAAGGGTTGTTAATCCACATCACAGCGGAGTGTTGTCACACTATGATGGACAATTTACGCGCGGCTGCTAATCACGTCGTGCTCAAAATCATCCTGGCCCTGATCATCCTGTCATTCGTTCTGACCGGGGTGGGTAACTACCTGATCGGCGGCTCCGGCGATTATGCTGCGAAAGTAAATGGTCAGACGATCGAACGCGCTCAGCTGGAACAGGCTTTCCAAAGCGAGCGTAGCCGCATGCAGCAGCAACTGGGTGACCAGTTCTCCGCGCTGGCCGGCAACGAAGGCTACATGCAGCAGATGCGCCGTCAGGTGTTGTCCCAGTTGATCGACAACATGCTGCTCGACCAGTACGCCAAGAAACTGGGCCTGACGGTCAGCGACGATCAGATCAAGGACGCCATCCGCAAGGCGCCTTACTTCCAGACCAACGGCCAGTTTGATAACGCCAAATACCTCGACCTGATCGGCCGCATGGGCTACACCGCCGACAATTTCGCGCAGTCGATGCGTCAGCAATTGGTCAATCAGCAGGTGATCCAGGCCTTCGGCGATTCCGGCTTTGTGCTGCCGTCCGAATCGCAAGCCATGGCGGCGTTGGTGCTGCAGGAGCGCGACGTGCGCCTGGCGACCATCGATTTGAAAGCGCTGCAGGCGAAACAGAGCGCCGGCGACGACGAACTGAAGGCGTATTACGATCAGAATAAAAACAGCTTCATCGCTCCGGAGCAGGTGAAGGTGAGCTATATCCCGCTGGACGCCGCGTCCATGCAGGACAAGGTGAAAGTGAGCGAAGAGGACATCAGCGCTTACTATGACCAGCACAAGAGCAGCTATGGCCAGCCGGAGCGTAAAAACTACAGCGTGATCCAGCTGAAAACCGAGGCGGAAGCCAACGCGGCGCTGGACGAGCTGAAGAAGGGTGCCGATTTCGCCACCCTGGCGAAAGAGAAATCCACCGACATCATCTCACGCCGTACCGGCGGTGAGCTGGGTTGGCTGGAGCCGGAAACCACCGCCGACGAGCTGAAACAGGCTAACCTGACCGAGAAAGGGCAGCTGTCCGGCGTGGTGAAATCCTCTGTCGGCTTCCTGATCGTGCGTTTGAACGACATCGAACCTGAGAAACTGAAACCGCTGAGCGAAGTGCATGACGCTATCGCCAAGCAGGTGCAGCAGGAGAAAGCGGTAGACGCGTATTACGCGCTGCAGCAGAAGGTGAGCGAAGCGGCGACCAGCGACAACGAATCACTGGCCTCGGCTGAAGAAGCGGCCGGCGTGAAAGCGGCGCAAAGCGACTGGTTCACCCGCGACAACATTCCCGCCGCGCTGAACTTCAAGCCGGTCGTGCAGGCGATCTTCGACGGCTCGCTGATCGGCGAGAACGGCGCGCCGGGCAGCAACTCTGACGTTATCACCGTAGACGGCGACCGCGCCTTCGTGGTGCGCGTGAGTGGCCACAAGCCGGAAGGCATCGAGCCGTTCGACCAGGTCAAAGACCGCGTGGCAGATCTGGTGAAGCGCAACAAGGCGCTGCAGGCAGCGAAGCTGCAGGGCGAGAAGCTGCTGGTTGAGCTGAAGCAGGGCAAGGGCGACGAGGCGATGAAAGCCGCCGGCCTGAGCTTTGGCGCCGTGCAGAAGATGGCGCGCGCGCCGGAAGACAGCCAGCTGGTGGAGAGCGTGTTCGCGCTGCCGCACCCGCAGGACGGCAAACCGGTGTACGGCATGTCGCAGGATCGCCAGGACAACGTGGTGCTGATCGCACTCGATGCGGTGAAGCCAGGCACGCTGCCGGAAGACGAAATGAAAACCTTCGTCGGCAAGATGGAAGAGGGCGCGACCGGCGTTTCCTTCGATTCGCTGCTGGCGAGCCTGCGTAAAGAAGCCAAAATCAAAATGGGCGCCGCTGAGCAACAGCCGCAGTAATCGCCGCATTTTTCTGCAACGCAGTGCAACAAACAAAGGCCGCTTTCGCGGCCTTTTCCACATCTGATATCCGCCGATTGCTGAATATCCGCCGCCGCGGCAAGGTAGCCGTGCTGTCACACACAAGGAGGATACAGCATGCAACATACAGAGAAAAAAGCGTTATCAGGTTACCGTCATCACGTCAAAGCGGCGCTGACCGCGCTGTTGTTATGCCTCGCGGGGCCAGCCGCCGCGACGGATAAAGCCGATGCGCCGGCGCCGATGCTCTCAACACCGGCGGGCAATGGCGGGCAACAGGTGATGACCAAGGCGGCCGAAGAGACGGCGGTCAGCATCAATCAGGCCACCGCCGAACAGCTCGCAGCGGCTCTGAGCGGTGTCGGTCTGAAGAAGGCGGAAGGCATCGTGCGCTACCGCGAACAGAACGGGCCGTTCACCCAGGTTGAGCAGTTGCAGGAGGTGCCGGGCATCGGGCCGGCGCTGTTCGAGAAGAACCGCACCCGACTGAAAATGTGATCCCGGTCGCGGCTGCGTGGCAAAATGCCGCTGAGGCCGTGACTCCTCTGCTACATTTTACAGGTCTTACCAGTTTGGCGCGTTGACCAAACGGGCGAGGGAGCCTCTGCGGCTCCCTCTTTCTGTAATCACCAGGCAGGAGCGATCGTTCCCTATGCAAACCTTTATCAAAGTTCGCGGTTATCACCTTGATGTTTACCAGCACGTTAACAACGCCCGCTATCTGGAGTTTCTGGAAGAGGCGCGCTGGGAGTGGCTGGAAAACGAGGCCGGGTTCCGCTGGATGACGGAAAACAACATCGCTTTCATCGTGGTGAACATCAATATCAATTACCGCAGCCCGGCAGTATTGGGGGATAAGCTGCGTATCGACAGCCAGATGGTGCAGCTCAACGGCAAGAGCGGGGTGCTGAGCCAAAAGGTGACGCAGGATCCGGCGGGGACGTCGGTGGCCGACGCGCTGCTGACTTTCGTGTGCGTCGATCTGAAAACGCAGCGGGCGCTGCCGATTGAAGGCGAATTGCGCGAGCACCTGGAGGCGCTCACGCTGAAGGAAAACCCGCAGTAAACTCACGGGCGGCAGAGGTTGCCGCCGTCACTGCCTCAGGCCAGAGCGGCCTTCTGTTTCAACGCCGCCATCACTTCCGCCTGGTTGGCCCGGTACTGCATCAGGCCATTGGCGCGCAGGTTGCAGGCAGCGCATTCACCACAGCCGTCACCCTTGATGCCGTTGTAACAGGTCAGCGTATCCTGCCGCACGCGATCCAACTGGTGGTAATAATCCGCCAGCGCCCAGGTCTCGGCCTTGTTCAGCCACATCAGCGGCGTTTCGAAGCGGATATCGCGAGCGATGCCCAGCACCACCGCTTTGTTCAGCGCTTTAACGAACTCGTCGCGGCAATCCGGGTAGCCGGAGAAATCGGTTTCACATACGCCGGTGATCACCGCTTCCGCTTCCACCTGGTAGGCGTAGATCGCCGCCAGCGTCAGGAACAGGATATTGCGGCCCGGCACGAAGGTGCTCGGCAGCGCGTTTTTCTGGTTGGGATCGTAGGCGGGAACCGGAATATTGTCGCGCGTCAGGCTGCTGACGGCCAGCTCATTGAGCAGCGTTACGTCCAGCACCTTGTGCGCTTTGGCGCCGAGGGCCACCGACAGCTCTTGAGCCACTTCAATCTCGGCGCGATGGCGCTGGCCATAATCGAACGTGACGCAGTGAACTTCGTCATACTGTTGCAATGCCTGGATCAAGCAGGTCGTGGAGTCTTGTCCACCGCTGAAAACGACAACCGCGCGCTTCATAAAATCACCTTTTTGGACTTTGGCCATTCCCGATACACATTCGGGCGGCAGGATAAAAATTGCGTTGCGGCGACAATAGTAGCAGAAAGGGCCGCCAGGCGCAGGGCGGTTCGGCTCAGGTCGGTGCGTCGTCCACCGGCGGCGGCAGCCACGCCTGGCAAAAATCGAACCAGCCGTGCGCGGTCAGCGTCACGCCATGCATGCGCGGCGGCGCGCTGATCTGATACTGGTAGTGGAACAGCGGCGTGATGATGGCGGCGGCCATCAGCCGTTGGTAATAGGCCTGCAGCCGCTCGAAGCGCGGTTGCTGCGCCTGCAGCTGCTGGATCTGCTGCAGCGTCTCCTGTTGCTGTTGCCAGCGGCTTTCCGTCAGGATGCCGCGCCACAGCGTATCCTGCCGCAGCCAGCTCTCCAGCGTCGCCTCAGGCGCTTCGCCGATCAGGTTGTCCGCCAACAGCAGGTCGGCCTGGGCGATCTGTTCCTCGCTTTGCCAGCGCTTGCCGGCGTAGTAGCGCACCTCCAGCTCGCAGCCGTGCTGCGCCAACAGCTGTTGCAGCGCGACCGTCACTGTTTCCAGCTCGACCGGCGGCCGATACAGCAGCGTCAGCCGGGCAGGCAGGGGGACATCTTCTTCAATCTGTTGGCTGGGAATGCGCCAGCCGGGCAGCATTTCATGGCTGGGGGTGATCACGCTGTTGGGGATCGGCAGATGGTTCAGCAGGCCTGACTGCTGGATCAGCATCAGCAGCTTTTGCCCCTGGGCTTCGCTCAGCACGCCGTGGCGCAGGTTCAGCGCCAAATAACACCAGCCCAGGCTCATGCTGCGCTGTACCGGCCGGGCCTGCGCCAAATCGTCTTGCTGACCGATGGTGATGCGCACCGGATGCTGGCAGCTGGCGTCGGCGCCGGCGGTGGGCAGATCGGGGGTGATCCAGTATTCGATGGTGTCCAGATACGGATGCTGCAGATGGTAACCGGCGTGCTGTTCTAGCCGCACCAGCTGCGGTTCATTCAACGTCAGTTTGAACGGGCCGGCGCCGATGGCCGGCAGCTCCGGATGGGTCATCAGACAAGGCAGCTCCGCCAGCCGGTGGGCCAGCCAATAGTCCGGCAACTGCAGATCAAACTGAATGCACAGCGGATGCGGCAGGCTGATGTTCGCGACGTTGGCCAAGCTGGGTTGGCTACGCGGGTGGCGCTGCAGTTTTTCCAGCGTTTGCAGCAGCTGGTGGCCGGTCAGCGGTTCACCGTTGTGCCAGCGCAGCTGGCTGCGCAGAAAGAAGCGCCAGCGCAGGCCGCGATCGTCAATCTGCCAGTGGTGCGCCAGATCGGGCTGCGGTTCCGGGTTACCGGTCACCAGGCGCGTCAGCCCGGCGTGCAGGGTCGACACCAGATGTTGTTCGGCGCGGCCGGTCAGCGTGAGCGGGTCGAGCGCTTCCAGCGTGCGGTAATAGGGAATGCGCAGCGTCGGGCTGCCGGCCTGCCATTGCCCGCCGAGGTGCGGGCTGAGCAGATCCTGCAGGTGCTGCGGATCGAGTTGCGCCATCTCCAGCGCCCCCTGATGGTTGCCCTGTTGCAGTAGCTGTTGCAGTAGCTGCGCGCGCAGTTCATCCGGGGTTTTCAGGCAGTGCAGGCGAGCGCGTTTGCCACGGCCGGGCTGCGAATGCCAGCTCAACCAGCCTTGATCCTGCAGCTGTTGCACCAGCGTGCGGGCGTGCCGCTCGCTGCAGTAGAACATCGCCGCCAGTTCGCCGATGGTCACGGCGACCGGCGCGCTGCCGAGTTGATGGTACAGGCGTTGATATTGGCTGAGACGGTGAACCAGGCGCATGAGTAGAAATCCGGAACAGTTTTCTCAAATTGTTCACTATTACTTCCGCAAATGCCATCCCATACTGCAGTGATTGTAATCGCGTTCACATTCAGAGGTCTCTATGTATCGCCTGGCAGCTTTCGATATGGACGGCACGCTGTTGATGCCGGATCACCGGGTTGGCCCGGAAACGCTGGCGGTGCTGAACCAGCTGGTGGAACGGGAGATGGTGGTGACGTTCGCCACCGGACGGCACTACCTCGATGCGCAACCGATCATGGCGCAGCTGGGGCTGCAGGGCTACCTGATCACCGGCAATGGCACGCGGGTGTATGACAACCGCGGCCAACAGCTGCATGCCACCGATCTGCCGGCGGCGGTCGCCGAAGAGGTGCTGCATCATCATTGGCGCACCTGCGCCAGCATGCATGTGTTCCGCGACGAAGGTTGGCTGACCGAATTCCCCGTGCCGGAAGAGATGCTGCGGGCGCATCACCTGAGCGGCTTTCGTTTTCAGTTGGCCGACGTGCGCCGCCTGCCGGCGTTCGGCAACAGCAAGGTGTGTTTTGTCGCGCCGCATGAGGAATTGCTGGCCTTGCAGGTGCAGCTGCGGGCACAGCTGGGTGGTGAGGCCGATCTGTGCTTTTCCGCCTACGACTGCCTGGAGGTGTTGCCGCTCGGTTGCAACAAGGGTACGGCGCTGGACCGGCTGAGCCGCCATCTGGGGCTGACGATGGCCGACTGCATAGCGTTCGGCGACGCAATGAACGACAAAGAGATGCTGGGGGCGGTGGGGCACGGCGTGGTGATGGGCAACGCCCTGCCGCAGCTGAAATCCCTGCTGCCGCAGCTACCGGTTATCGGCCATTGCCAGCAACAGGCGGTGGCCCACTATTTACAACATTGGCTGCGTTCACCTTGCCTCACCTATTCCCCCGAAGAATGAGGTTCTCCTTACAGCCGGCCGGGTATGACTACCCGGCTTTTTTTTACCTAACGCCTGGCGTTACAAATCCGCCAGCTGCGCCAGATACGGCTGCAGATCGCCGATGTTGTTGCTGACCCATTCCGGGTTGTAATAGGTATCCAGGTAACGCTCACCGCTGTCGCACAGCAGGGTGACGATCGATCCTTGCTCGCCGTTTTCCCGCATCTGCTTCGCCAACTGCAGCGCACCCCAAACGTTGGTGCCGGTAGAGGCGCCAACCTTGCGGCCCAGCACGCCTTCCAGCCAGTGAATGGTGGCGACGCTGGCAGCATCCGGCACGCGCAGCATGTTGTCGACCACCGATGGGATGAACGACGGCTCGGCGCGTGGGCGGCCGATGCCTTCGATACGGCTGCCGCAGCTGCCGATCAGGGTGCGATCGCCGTGGTGGAAGCAGTCATAGAACACCGAGTTTTCCGGATCGACCACCGTCAACCGGGTGTCGTGCCCCTGATAGCGGATGTAGCGCCCCAGCGTGGCGGAGGTGCCGCCGGTGCCGGCGCTCATTACGATGTGTTTCGGCACCGGGAAGGGTTCGCGCGCCATCTGGCGGAAGATGCTGTCGGCGATGTTGTTGTTGCCGCGCCAGTCGGTGGCGCGTTCGGCGTAGGTGAACTGATCCATATAGTGGCCGTTCAGCTCTTTCGCCAGCTGTTCGGAGGCGGCGTAGATCTGGGCGGCGTGATCGACGAAGTGACAGCGGCCGCCGTAAAAGGCGATCTGTTCCACCTTGCGGCGCGCGGTGCAGGACGGCATCACCGCGATGAACGGCAGGCCGATCAGGCGAGCGAAGTAGGCTTCGGACACCGCGGTGCTGCCGGAAGAGGCCTCGATGATGGTGGTGTTCTCGGTGATCCAGCCGTTGCACAGGCCGTAAAGGAACAGCGAGCGCGCCAGGCGGTGTTTCAGGCTGCCGGTCGGGTGGGTGCTCTCATCTTTCAGGTACAGGCAGATGCCAGGAAACGCCGGCAGGTTCAGGCGAATCAGGTGCGTATCGGCGGAGCGTTGAAAATCCGCTTCTATTTCACCGATAGCATATTTTACCCAAGAGTTTGTCATGATTTGGCCTCAGAATAGGGGGCTGATTTATGGCGTAGCATAGCCTGTCGGCGGGAAAAAAGGATTGCCATTTTTCCTGTTTAATCGCCTAATGAGAGAAAATTTTTCTCCGGGTGGCCGCTATGTTAGATAAAACAGACCGTAAGCTGCTGTGCATGCTGCAGCAAGATTGCACCCAGTCGCTGCAGGCGCTGGCGGATGCGGTCAATTTGACCTCGACGCCGTGCTGGAAACGCCTGAAGCGTCTGGAAGACGAGGGCTATATCCGCGGTCGGGTGGCCTTGCTGGATAATGAAAAGCTCGGCCTGGGGCTGACGGCGTTCGTGCTGATCAAAACCCAGCAGCACAGCAGCGAGTGGTATCAGGCTTTTGTGCAGCTGACCAGCCAGATGCCCGAGGTGCTGGCGTTTTACCGCATGGCGGGAGAGTACGACTACCTGATGCAGGTCGAAGTGGCGGACATGAAAAGCTACGACGGCTTTTATAAGCGTCTGGTGAACGGCGTACCGGGCCTTATCGACGTCACCTCGAGCTTTGCCATGGAAAAAATCAAATACACCACCGCGCTGCCGGTGCCGGAGTGAAAAGTTCACCGGACGGGCGGCTCAACGGTGGTATCCTGCTCTGCTGAAGCAGAAAAAGAGACAAATCCCATAAAACCCTGGAATCAAACTGCGTGAGATTATTTGCTCAAATCGGCTGGTACTTCCGCCGGGAGTGGCGCCGCTACCTCGGGGCGGTGGTGCTGCTGATCGTCATCGCCATCCTGCAACTGCTGCCGCCTAAGCTGGTCGGCATCATCGTGGACGGCGTCACCGAAAAACAGATGTCCACCGGCGTGCTGATGGCCTGGCTCGGGTTGATGATCGGTACCGCGATCGTCGTTTACCTGCTGCGCTATGTGTGGCGGGTGTTGCTGTTCGGCGCGTCCTACCAGCTCGCGGTCGAGCTGCGCGAAAACTTTTACCGTCAGCTCAGCCGGCAAAACCCCGCGTTTTACCTGCGTCACCGCACTGGCGATCTGATGGCGCGCGCCACCAACGACGTGGATCGCGTGGTATTCGCCGCCGGTGAAGGCGTGCTGACGCTGGTGGATTCGCTGGTGATGGGGTTGGTGGTGTTGGTGGTGATGAGCACCCAAATCAGCTGGCAACTGACAGTGCTGGCGTTGATCCCGATGCCGTTGATGGCGATCGCCATCAAATATTACGGCGATCAGCTGCACCAGCGCTTTAAATCGGCACAGGCGGCGTTTTCCAGCCTGAACGATCAGGCGCAGGAAAGCATGACCAGCATCCGCATGATCAAGGCCTTCGGGCTGGAAGATCACCAATCCAACCGCTTCGCCGAGGTGGCGGCGCAGACCGGGGCCAAGAACATGCACGTGGCGCGGGTGGATGCGCGCTTCGATCCGACCATTTATATCGCCATCGGCGCGTCTAACCTGCTGGCCATTGGCGGCGGCAGCTGGATGGTGGTGAACGGTTCGCTGACGCTCGGGCAACTGACCAGCTTTGTGATGTATCTCGGCCTGATGATCTGGCCGATGCTGGCACTGGCCTGGATGTTCAACATCGTCGAACGCGGCAGCGCGGCCTACAGCCGCATCCGCAGCCTGCTTGATGAGGCGCCGGCGGTGCAGGATGGCCCACAGGCGCTGCCGGCCGGGCGCGGCGTGCTGGACGTGGATATCCGCGCGTTCCACTACCTGGAAAACCCACATCCGGCGCTGCACGATGTGGCGGTGACGCTGAAACCAGGGCAAATGCTGGGGCTGTGCGGGCCGACCGGGGCCGGTAAATCGACGCTGTTGTCGCTGATCCAGCGTCAGTTCGACGTCGACCAAGGGCAGATCCGCTATCACGGCCTGCCGTTGCCGCAGGTCAAACTTGACGACTGGCGTTCGCGACTGTCGGTGGTGAGCCAAACGCCGTTCCTGTTCTCCGATACCGTGGCGAACAACATCGCGCTGGGCCATCCGGGCGCGACGCAGGCGCAGATCGAACAGGCAGCGCGGCTGGCCAGCGTCCATGAGGACATTTTGCGGTTGCCGCAGGGATATGACACCGAGGTGGGCGAACGCGGCGTGATGTTGTCGGGCGGGCAGAAACAGCGCATCTCCATTGCGCGTGCGCTGCTGCTGGATGCAGAGATCTTGATCCTCGATGACGCGCTGTCGGCGGTGGACGGCCGTACCGAACACCAAATCCTGCACAACCTGCGCAGCTGGGGGCAAGATCGCACGGTGATCATCAGCGCGCACCGGCTGTCGGCATTGACCGAAGCCAGCGAGATCCTGGTGATGCAGCACGGTGGCGTTGCACAGCGCGGCGATCCGGCGGCGCTGGCGGCGCAGCCGGGCTGGTATCGCGATATGTACCGTTATCAGCAGCTGGAAGCGGCGCTGGACGAAGCGCCGGAAAACGGCGAGGAGGCGTTGGCCAATGAATAAAGTGCAAAAGCTGTGGCCGACGCTGAAGCGGCTGCTGGCCTACGGCTCGCCGTACCGCAAACCGCTGGGGCTGGCGGTGCTGATGCTGTGGATAGCGGCGGCGGCGGAAGTCGCCGGGCCGATCCTGGTCAGCTATTTTATCGATAATTACGTCGCCAAAGGGCAACTGCCGTTGATGATTGTCGGCGGGCTGGCGGCGGCCTACATTCTGCTGGAGTTGCTGGCGGCGGCGCTGCACTACTTCCAGGCGCTGTTGTTCAACCAGGCGGCGGTGGGCGTGGTGCAGCGGTTGCGTACCGACGTGATGGACGCCGCGCTGCGCCAACCGCTCAGCGCCTTTGACACACAACCGGTCGGGCAATTGATCTCGCGCGTTACCAACGACACCGAAGTGATCAAGGATCTGTACGTGATGGTGGTCTCCACGGTGCTGAAAAGCGCCGCGCTGATCGGCGCCATGCTGGTGGCGATGTTCAGCCTCGACTGGCGCATGGCGCTGGTGGCTATCTGCATCTTCCCGGCGGTGTTCGTGGTGATGGGCATCTATCAATACTACAGCACGCCGATTGTGCGCCGGGTGCGCAGTTATCTGGCGGACATCAACGACGGTTTCAACGAAGTGATCAACGGCATGGGCGTGATTCAGCAGTTCCGCCAGCAGGTGCGCTTCGGCGAGCGCATGAGCGCCGCCAGCCAGTCGCATTATCTTGCGCGCATGCAGACCCTGCGGCTCGACGGTTTTCTGCTGCGGCCGCTGCTCAGCCTGTTTTCGGCGCTGGTGCTGTGCGGCCTGTTGATGCTGTTCGGCTTCAGCGGCGAGGGCGTGATTGGCGTCGGCGTCCTCTACGCCTTCATCAACTACCTGGGGCGCCTGAATGAACCGCTGATCGAGCTGACGTCACAGCAGTCGATCCTGCAGCAGGCGGTGGTGGCCGGCGAACGCATTTTCGAGCTGATGGATCGCAGCCAGCAGAGTTACGGTGCCGACGATCGTCCTCTGGCCGGTGGCCGCATCGACATCACCGATCTGAGCTTCGCTTACCGTGCGGACAAAAAGGTGCTGCAGCATATTTCGCTGGCGGTGCCCTCACGCGGCTTCGTGGCGCTGGTCGGACATACCGGCAGCGGCAAGAGCACCTTGGCCAACTTGCTGATGGGCTATTACCCGGTCAGCGAGGGGGAAGTGCGTCTCGATGGACGCCCGATATCCAGCCTGTCGCACCGCACGCTGCGTCAGGGTGTAGCGATGGTGCAGCAGGATCCGGTGGTGATCGCCGATTCGGTACTGGCCAACGTCACGTTGGGGCGTAACATCGAGGAAGACGCCGTTTGGCGGGCGCTGGAAACGGTGCAGTTGGCGAGTCTGGTGCGCGGCTTCCCGCAGGGTATCCACACCCGCCTGGGGGAGCAGGGCAATAACCTGTCGGTCGGGCAGAAACAGCTGCTGGCGATGGCGCGGGTCTTGGTGCAGGCGCCGCAGATTTTGATTCTCGACGAGGCGACTGCCAATATCGACTCGGGCACCGAGCAGGCTATCCAGCGGGCGCTGCGTGCGATCCGCGAGCACACCACGCTGGTGGTGATCGCCCACCGCCTCTCAACCATCGTCGATGCCGATTCCATTCTGGTGCTGCATCGTGGCCACGCGGTGGAGCAGGGCAACCATCAACAGCTGCTGGCGCAGCAGGGGCGCTACTACCAGATGTATCAGCTGCAGCTGGCGGGCGAGCAGTTGGCGGAAGCGGTGCGCGAGGAGAGCCAACTCGTCTGATCCCACGGGCTGCATTCGCGGCCCTTATTTTTCCCAACGCACCACAAGCAGGCAACTCGCCCAAGCTACGCCCCCTTTCTGCACTTTTTCGACGCGATGCGCACCAAATCAGTGCGCATTATTTAACCCATTCAAGGTATCGGCGCTGCGCTGCGTCGCGGCGGCGCCCGCGTGTGCGCTAATCCGCTGAATCGTCATGCAAAATTAAATTTGGCACAGCCCTTGCTACATATGACGCGTACCAGGGGTGAGTTTGGGCTTAATTCGTGGAGGGGCAATATGAAGCTGGTGACCGTGGTAATCAAACCGTTCAAGCTGGAGGATGTGCGCGAGGCTCTGTCCTCCGTGGGCATTCAGGGGTTGACCGTAACCGAAGTGAAGGGCTTTGGCCGCCAGAAGGGGCATGCCGAGCTGTATCGCGGCGCCGAATATAACGTCAACTTCTTGCCCAAGGTCAAAATCGATATCGCTATCGCCGACGATCAGTTGGATGAAGTGGTTGATGTGATTAGCAAAGCCGCCTACACCGGTAAAATCGGCGACGGCAAAATTTTCGTTGCCGAGTTGCAACGCGTGATCCGCATTCGCACCGGCGAAACCGACGAATCGGCACTGTAACCACGAACTCAGTTAAGCAATGGGGATGGATTGATAATGAAAAGACTGTTATCCATGTTGGGCCTGAGTTCGGTAACCCTGGTTCCTTCTTTGGCCCTGGCCGCCCCGGCGGTCGCCGATAAGGCCGACAACGCCTTTATGATGATCTGCACCGCGTTGGTGCTGTTCATGACGCTGCCGGGCATCGCGCTGTTTTACGGCGGCCTGCTGCGCGGCAAAAACGTGCTGTCGATGCTGACGCAGGTCACCGTCACCTTCGCGCTGGTCTGCGTGCTGTGGGTGCTGTATGGCTACAGCCTGGCGTTCAGCGAAGGCAATGCGGTGTTCGGCGGATTCGAGACGGCGATGCTGAAAGGCATCGGCATCGACAGCGTCACTGGCAGCATCAGCCAGATGATCCACGTCGCTTTCCAGGCCTCCTTCGCCTGCATTACCGTGGCGCTGGTGGTGGGGGGCTTCGCCGAACGCATTCGCTTCTCGGCGGTGCTGATCTTCGCGATCGTGTGGTTCACCCTGTCTTACCTGCCGATCGCGCACATGGTGTGGGGCGGTGGCTATTTGGCCACCGACGGCGCGCTGGACTTCGCCGGCGGCACCGTGGTGCACATCAACGCCGCCAGCGCCGGGCTGATCGGCGCCTATCTGCTCGGCAAACGCGCCGGCTTCGGTAAAGAGGCGTTCAAACCGCACAACCTGCCGATGGTGTTTACCGGGGCGTCCATCCTGTATATCGGCTGGTTCGGCTTCAACGCCGGTTCCGCCAGCGCGGCCAACGGCATCGCGGCCCTGGCATTCCTCAACACGGTGGTGGCTACCGCGGGCGCCATTCTCTCCTGGACCTTCGCCGAGTGGGTGCTGCGCGGCAAGCCTTCGCTGCTGGGCGCCTGCTCCGGCATGATCGCCGGGCTGGTTGCGGTGACGCCGGCGGCGGGCACCGTCGGCGTGGGTGGGGCGTTGATCATCGGCCTGGTGGGCGGCGTCGCCGGCCTGTGGGGCGTCGTGACGTTGAAGAAATGGCTTAAGGTGGACGACACCTGCGACGTGTTCGGCGTGCACGGGGTGTGCGGCATTGTCGGCTGTCTGCTGACCGGCGTGTTCACCGCTTCTTCCCTCGGTGGCACCGGCTATGCCGAAGGCGTGACGATGGGCCATCAGGTGTGGATCCAGCTGCTGAGCGTCGTGATTACGCTGGTGTGGTCAAGCGTCGCCGCCTTTATCGCCTTCAAGATTGCGGGCGCGATGGTGGGGCTGAGAGTGCCGGAAGAGCAGGAGCGCGAAGGGCTGGATGTCAACAGCCACGGCGAGAGCGCCTACAACCAATAAGACTCGAAGCAGGGTAGTGCGCGAAAGACTAAAATAATGATGAAGCAAAAAGGGGCGATGGAAACATCGCCCCTTACTTTATATTGCGGATTAGGCGTCGCGCTGGCGAATCACCCCTTCCTGCACGGTGGTGGCGACCAGTACGCCGTCGCGAGTGTAGATCTGGCCGCGCACAAAGCCCCGTGCGCCGGAGGCGGAGGAGCTCTCCACCGCGTACAGCAACCAGTCATCCATACGGAACGGACGGTGGAACCACATTGAGTGGTCAATGGTGGCCACCTGCATGCCCGGCTCGAGGAAGCCGACGCCGTGTGGCTGCAGCGCCGTCGGCAGGAAGTTAAAGTCCGACGCGTAGCCCAGCAGATATTGGTGGATGCGCTGATCGTCCGGCATGCTGCCGTTGGCACGGAACCACACGTAGCGATGCGGCTCTTCCACGCTGCCTTTCAACGGATTGTGGAATTTCACCGGGCGCATTTCGATCGGCTTCTGGCCGATAAATTTTTCGCGCACTTTTTCCGGCAGCATATGCGCCAGCTTCTGGGCGATCTCTGACTCGGACAGCAGCCCTTCTGGAGGCGGCACGTCCGGCATCAGGTTCTGGTGCTCGAAACCGGTTTCCGGGCTTTGGAAAGAGGCGGTCATATAGAAAATAGGTTTGCCGTGCTGAATAGCGCTGACGCGACGGGCGCTGAAGCTGTTGCCGTCGCGCAGGGTTTCTACGTCGTAAACGATGGGTTTGCTGCTGTCGCCCGGGCGCAGGAAGTAGCTGTGGAACGAGTGCACGCTGCGCTCGTCCGGCACCGTCTGCTTGGCGGCGTAGAGCGCTTGGCCGACAACCTGTCCACCGAACACCTGGCGCAGCCCCAGATCTTCGCTTTGGCCGCGGAACAGTCCTTCTTCGATTTTCTCCAGATCCAGCAGATCAAGGAGGTTTTGCAATGCCTGGCTCATAAAATTGTTACCTTTCTAATAATCATTTTGCGCAGTGTGCGGAATATCACGGCGTGGCGTCAACATTTTGCATTACAGGGCCGATGAGAATGCTCTTAATCGTGGGCGCCTTGGGCTGTTTAAGTGATTAATAGGCGGGGTAAAGTGGATTTATCAGTGTTTTGTGCTAGGTTTAATAAGTGCGGTGGTGAAAGCCACCAACATGTTGATAATAAAAAAGGAGACCGATCCATGAAACTCTGGCAAATCGTAGGCGGTGCCGCGGCACTGACGATCACGCTGGCAGGATGCGCGCAAAAGAGTGCTGATGTGCCTACACAGGCGGCCGGTAATCCGGCGGCTGCGCAAACGCAGATTCAAGGCCCGGCGGTGACAGGTTCGGTTAATATACGTCAGCGTATTGCGCTGCCGCCGGACGCCGTACTGACGGTCACCCTCTCTGACGCCTCGCTGGCGGATGCCCCGTCCAAAGTGATTGCACAGCGCGCGATACGTACTGAAGGGCAACAGGCGCCATTCAACTTTACGCTACCGTACAATCCGTCCGACATCCAACCGAATGCGCGTATCATTCTGAGCGCGGCGGTGACGGTCAACGGGCGACTGATGTTTATTACCGACACTATCCAGGAAGTGGTTAACCGCAACGGCACCCGCGCCGATCTGCTGCTGGTTCCGGTTCAGGGTGTGCCGATTCAGGCTGCGCCAACCGCCATGCAGTAAATTTCCTGCGGTACAGCAAGATGAAATCAACAGCCTTTGCGCTTCGGCCAAAGGCTGTTTTGTTTTACCAGCGCCAGCCGTAGCGCTCGAAATCGACCGTGCTGTGCGGGCCGAAAATAATCCCTTCCGCCAGCAGTGCCTGCCGTTGCCGTTGAAAATCCTCCCCCTGCTGCGAGATCTGTCCGTGCCGGTTGATCACCCGGTGCCAGGGCAGCGCGCTGCCTTCCGGCAAACGCCGCAGCACGCCGCCAACCTGGCGCGCGGCACGCGGTGAACCGGCCAGCCGGGCGACTTCGCCGTAGGTGGTGACTTTGCCGTAAGGAATGGCGGCCACGATGTGGAATACCCGCTGGCTGAAAGAGGCGTCTTCTGGTTGCATATTGCTGTTCCTGCGCGAGTCAAAACCCAGGCGAAGAGTGTGCCACAGTGCAGGTGGGTAAGAAAACAGCGGTTAGCCCCGGTTGGCTTGCTATTTGGCGGGGCATCGCCGATAATGCCCACCGCTTCAGAGTACAGAAGCCGTCAATGGGGGCCCTGTTGGTTCTCCCGCAACACTAACTTGTGAACTCGGTCAGGTCCGGAAGGAAGCAGCCGCAGCAGGTGACGTGTGTGCCGGGATGTAGCTGGCAGGGTCCCCACCCATTTGGCCTTCGCCAATCCGCACTTTTGCCGTCTCTCTTCTACTCATCGATTATCCCTTTCTGCCATCAGGCAGAGCGACAAGGCATTTCTTTTCTTCCCGCCCTCAATTCTTTTGGATAATGAATTAGCGGTTCTGGATGCAAGCATAATGAGGGGGCGATGGCGTAACCTGTCTCGATTTAAAAAGAAAATTGCTTCCAGGCAATATTATTATTGAAAGGGGGAGTGCAAATGAAGTTTTACTGTCAATAGGAAAAGTACGTATTCAGCTTGAACATTGAAGCCGATAAAAGCATCGGCTCAACGCGTTGGGGGTCTGATTATCTGACATATTTCCAAACGGAGGTGGGGATTTTGTCATACAGTTTGTTCATGGTGAGCTCTGCCAGACGGTGATCGGCCGCTGAGTAAAACAGCTCCAGTTCATCATCGGAAAGCTCGTACTTATTTTTCTCAATAACACGTTCGAGAGTATCAATCGTGGTGCATTTACGTAAACGCATCAGATAGTCGGTTTTAGTCATGGTGGCCTTTAGTTTAATAACCGTAAAAATAGCTCGGGAATAATTATCCCTTAAGTTTTCATTGTCGTACAGATGTCCTCTCCTGAGAACATTCTGAATAATCTCGCCTTGGTTTTTTGCCAGCGGCGCAGGTCGGAATCATTGATACCGTAACTGCTGAACAGCGTATAGGTATCATCGAGATATTCTTCGACTAACTCCGACAGGTCAGATTCGTCCATGTATTTAATTTTATAGCTCATCACAAACGAAGCGATATGTTCGATCAACTCATTAAGCTGCAGGTTGACGGAGGACGTCGGATCGTTGACCCACCCATGATGACTGTCTCCCAGGGTAGCGATACCTTCATCATACAAATTTTCGCACAAGAATTTGAGCTGAGCAATGTCGTGTCGCTTAGGCGAATACTCATCCATATCATCCCCTCCGTAAGTCTTAATTGCGGTGTGATAACACTATGTGAGTAAGCTGATTTACATCATGGACGGAGGCAGCTTAACGGTCTTTAAATAAACTTCCCGTAAAGTGAATATAAATCATTTTTTCGCGTTTGGCCTGTAGTTATTACGTAAACTTACAATTCATCCGCTGTTGATGGACGTGAGTTATCAATGATGTCGAAGATTAAACCCCGTTCTGTCACACGGAACCGGACGCTATCGCTGAGAGTGTCTTCGCTGTTGATATCCAGGCAGGCATTAAAAATGCCCCACTTATAACGATAACTCATTGAATAATCGCTACCACCCTGTTGCACTATATCAAGTATTTCTAATGAATCTTCGGCATAGCGTGCGCTTTCAGAATAAAAACTGAGTCCGCTGGTCAGCGCCGGCACTAACTCCGCTATATTGTCATTAATCACTTTCTTTAATTTGTTAACAGAAAGTGCGTTGACATCCAGGTTACAGGCAAGGGTAACAAGCATTAATCTCGGCCAACAGCAATGTTATCTGCTTATCTTACTCCTTTTCCTCCCTCGTCGGTAAATTTTTCGATTTACCGCTGTTCTTTACCTTACGCCAACATTTCAACCGAATGGGAATATCCCTGGATTTGATAAGGAGGCTTGGGGGGAAAGTGCCGCTGCGCGAGAGATTGTTACGTTCCGTTGCATTATTGTCGCGCCATAGCTTGAGATGCGACAGTGTATGTGATGTTATATTATAACTATAAACCCATCATTTTTGGCTACGACATTGACTCCCACTTCGCAACATGACGCCACGCCGTCACTGAATTCGTTGTTCACCACCTCTGCTGCCGCGCGTTGCGCAGGTGCCGTTATGCTGCTGGCCCTGCTGTGGCTCGGCATCTTCTGGGCGGTGTCGCTGCCATGATTACCTTGCGTCAGCTGGCGATAGGCTATGGCGCCACGCCGCTTTTCCCGCCGCTGAGCGGGCAGTTTACCGCCGGATCGCTCACCGCGGTGGTGGGCGTCAACGGGGCAGGTAAGTCGACGCTGCTGAAAACCTTCGCCGGATTGTTGCCGCCGCTGGGCGGCAGCCTGAGTTTTATCGGCGGAAAGCCGCCGCGCAGAGCTTATCTACCGCAACAGGCTGAGCTGGATCGGCAATTCCCGATTGCGGTAAGCGATCTGGTGGCGATGGGCTGTTGGCCGCAAAGTGGCATGTTCGGCGGCATGAGCAAGCGTGCGGCGAGCCAGGTCAACGAGGCGTTGGCGAGCGTTGGCATGAGCGCGCTGGCGCACACTCCGGTGGGTGAACTGTCCGGCGGCCAGCTGCAGAGGGGGTTGTTTGCGCGCCTGCTGGTCCAACAGGCGCCGCTGATTTTGCTGGATGAACCTTTCACCGGTATCGACAGCGCCACCACGCAAATTTTGCTGCAGGTGATTGCACAACTGCACCGGCAGGGGAAAACGGTGATCGCCGTGCTGCACGATATGTCGATGGTCGCCGAGCATTTTTCACAGGTACTGTTGCTGACGCCGCAGGCTTGCCACTGGGGCGCGGCCAAGCGGGTGCTGGAACAGGTGCCGAGGTATCACGCCGCCGAACGGCAGCCGGATCTGCGGGCGGTGGCGCCATGATGTTGTTGCATGGGCTTATCGATCCTTTCCTCTCTTTCGGTTTTATGCGCCGCGCGCTCATGGCGTGCCTGGCGTTGTCGCTCAGCGCCGCCCCGCTGGGCGTGTTTCTGCTGCTGCGCCGCATGAGCCTGGTCGGGGACGCATTGTCCCACGCGGTGTTGCCGGGCGCGGCGATCGGTTATCTGATCTCCGGCATGTCGCTGGTGGCGATGGGGGTGGGCGGTTTTATCGCCGGGTTGGCGGTGGCGATGCTGTCCGGCCTGGTGAGCCGCCGCACGCCGTTAAAAGAAGATGCCAGCTTCGCCGGGTTCTATCTGGGGTCACTGGCGCTGGGGGTCACGCTGGTCTCGCTGCGCGGTTCCAGCGTGGATCTGCTGCACGTGCTGTTCGGTTCGATTTTGGCGGTGGATGCGCAGGCCATGCTGATGGTCGGTGCGATCGCCTCGGTTTCGCTGCTGGCATTGGCGGCGCTGTACCGCGCGTTAGTGATCGAATCCTTCGACGTCACTTTTCTGCGCGTCAACGCCCCGCGCCGGTTGGCGCTGATCCACGGCCTATTTCTGGCGCTGGTTGTGGTCAATCTGGTGGCAGGATTCCAGATCCTCGGCACCCTGATGTCGGTGGGGCTGATGATGCTGCCCGCCGCCAGCGCGCGCTTCTGGGCGCGCAATCTGCCGCAGACGCTGGCGACGGCGATGGGTATCGGCGCGCTGTCCAGCGTGATTGGGCTGGTGTGGTCCTATTACGCGTCGTTGCCTGCCGGCCCGGCGATCGTGCTCAGCGCCAGCGTCATCTTTTTCGTCTCGATCCTGTTTGGAACGCGCGGAGGCATTTGCGCCTTCGCGCGCCGTTGAGAAGTGCCATTTGCAAGGAGAAAGTATGAAACGTTTACCTATATCGCTGGCGGTTGCTGCTCTGCTGGCCAGCCCATGGGCGATGGCGAAGACCGTCGACGCCGTCGCCAGCTTTTCCATTCTGGGTGATATCGTCAAAGAGGTGGGCGGCGATCACGTCAAGGTCAGCACGCTGGTGGGGCCGGATGGCGATCCGCACAGCTTCGAGCCTTCGCCGCAGGACGGCAAGAAGCTGGCTCAGGCTGATGTGGTGTTCGTCAGCGGTCTGGGGCTGGAAGGGTGGATCGATCGCTTGGTCAGCGCTTCGGGTTATAAAGGGCAGGTGATCACCGCTTCACAGGGGATCAGTACCCGCCAGATGGAAGAGGACGGCAAACCGATTACCGATCCTCACGCCTGGAACAGCATGAAAAACGGCGTACAGTACGCCACTAACGTGATGAACGCCCTGATTGCCGCCGATCCCGAGGATGCCAACTATTTTCGCCAGCGCGGAGCCGGATACATTCAGCAGCTGCAAAAGCTGGACCAGTGGGCCAAAACCCAGTTCGCCGCAGTGCCACCACAGAAACGTAAGGTGCTGACCAGCCATGATGCGTTTGGCTACTTTGGGCAAGAGTATGGCGTCACCTTCCTTGCCCCGGTCGGGTTTTCCACCGAGGCCGAAGCCAGCGCCAGCGACGTGGCCAATCTGATCAAGCAAATCAAACAGGAAAAGGTCAACGCTTACTTTATCGAAAATCAGACCGATCCGCGGTTGGTGAAACAGATCGCCGCCGCCACCGGCGCCAAGGCGGGCGGCGAGCTGTACCCTGAAGCGCTCTCCCGCGCGGGCGGCCCGGCGGCCACCTATGAGCAGGCGTTCAAGCACAATGTCGACGCGCTGCTGAGCAGCATGAAGTAATCTCCGCCCCCGCCTGCCGGCGGGGGACGGCTTGCAGGTACTTTCTCGCCGTAAAAAAAAAGCCCCGTTGAGCAGCAACGGGGCTTTGCGACAGATGACACTTTGGAGTTAACGCTTTTTCTTACGTCCCTGTACCGCTTTGAATCGCGGATTGCTTTTACAGATCACATAGATGCGGCCACGACGACGCACGACTTTGCAATCCGGGTGGCGGTTTTTCGCCGAACGCAATGAACTCAATACCTGCATGGGATTTCCTTGTTACTTATTGCCGATAAAGCGGCCAAAGCGCTGCTGGAAGCGCGCCGTGCTGCCTTCTTTGGAATAGTCTTTCTGCTTGCCGGTGTAATACGGATGCGAAGCAGAAGAGACGTCAAGGGTGACATACGGCCAGCTTTCGCCGTCCAGTTCGATGGTGCGATCGGTTTTGATGGTCGATCCCACTTTGAAGTAGGCATTGGCGCTGACGTCGTGGAACACCACGGTGCGGTAATCGGGGTGGATGCCGGGTTTCATAATGGCTCTCTCGTGTAATGTTATACTATAACAATAATTATGCGCCGACCTGGCATCGCGATCAAGCGCAAATTGCACACAAAAGTGAATTAATGAGAACGGTTTGCATTAAGCAACTGAAGCAAAAGAAAAAGGCCGCATGCGCGGCCTTTTCGGTTATCGGGTAGAGATCCCTTCACTGAGCGATCAGTGGTGTTCTACCGGATGGCTGTGTTCCAGGTCTTCGTTCTTCTTGCTGAAGCGGCGGCGAACCACCACGAAGAACACCGGCACGAAGAAGATCGCCAAGACGGTGGCGGTGATCATCCCGCCCATTACGCCGGTACCTACCGCGTTCTGTGCGCCGGAGCCTGCGCCGCTGCTGATAACCAGCGGCAGAACCCCGAGGATGAAGGCCAGAGATGTCATGAGGATTGGACGCAAACGCATACGCACCGCTTCCAACGTCGCTTCGATCAGACCTTTGCCTTCTTTCTCCATCAGATCCTTGGCGAACTCAACGATCAGGATGGCGTTCTTCGCCGATAGACCGATGGTGGTCAGCAGCCCCACCTGGAAGTACACGTCGTTGTTCATGCCGCGCATCGTCGCGGCCAGCAACGCACCGATAACCCCCAGCGGCAATACCAGCATGACCGAGAACGGCACGGACCAGCTTTCATACAGCGCTGCCAGACACAGGAACACCACCAGAATCGAGATGGCGTACAGCGCCGGCGCCTGGTTGCCCGACAGACGTTCCTGATAGGACATACCGGTCCAGTCGTAACCGATGCCACTTGGCAGTTTGGATGCCAGCTGTTCCATCAGGTTCATCGCTTCACCGGTACTCTTGCCCGGTGCGGCCTGGCCCAGAATTTCCATCGACGGCAGGCCGTTATAGCGTTCCAGACGCGGTGAGCCGTATTCCCACTTCGCCGAAGAGAAGGCGGAGAATGGCACCATCTGGCCGCTGGTACCGCGCACGTACCACTTGTTGATGTCTTCCGGCAGCATACGGAACGGCGCGTCGGCCTGTACATACACCTTCTTCACACGACCGCGGTCGATGAAGTCGTTGACGTACGAACCACCCAGGGCGGTGCTCAGCGTGCTGTTGATGGTAGTGATGCTGACGCCCAGCGCCTTGGCTTTCTCCTGATCGACGATCAGTTTGAACTGCGGCGTATCTTCCAGGCCGTTCGGGCGCACACCCACCAGCACGTCCGGATGCTGAGCAACCATGCCCAACAGCTGGTTACGCGCTTCGGTCAGTTTTTCGTGCCCCAGGCCACCCTGGTCAATCAGCTCGAAGTCGAAGCCGGTTGCGGTACCGAGTTCGATGATCGCCGGCAGGTTGAACGGGAACACCAGGCCTTCTTTAATCTGCGAGAAGGCACCCATGGCACGGCCCGCGATCGCCTCGACCTTGTTCCCGGCCCCTGGACGCTCACCCCAGTCTTTCAGGCTGACGAATGCCAGGCCGTTGTTCTGGCCGTTACCGTTGAAGCCGAAGCCCGCGACGGTAAACACCGAAACCACGTTGTCCTTTTCCTTGTTCAGGAAGTAGTCAGAGACTTCTTCCAGCACTTTGTTGGTACGGGACTCGGTGGCACCGGCAGGCAACTGCACCATGGTCAACAGGATGCCCTGATCTTCGTCCGGCAGGAACGAGGAAGGCAGGCGCAGGAACAGCAGGCCCATGCCAACCACGATCAACAGGTAGATGATCAGATAGCGGCCGGTGCTGCGCAGGATGTTGCCCACGCTGTCGGTATAGTGATGCGTGCTCTTCTCGAACATGCGGTTAAACCAGCCGAAGAAGCCTGTTTTAACCCCGTGATCGCCTTTCGGGATCGGTTTGAGTAGGGTGGCGCACAGCGCCGGCGTCAGGATCAAGGCCACCAGCACCGACAACGCCATCGCGGACACGATGGTGATCGAGAACTGGCGATAGATGGCGCCGGTTGAACCGCCGAAGAACGCCATCGGCACGAATACCGCCGACAGCACCATGGCGATACCCACCAGCGCGCCCTGGATCTGGCCCATCGATTTACGGGTAGCTTCTTTCGGCGGCAGCCCCTCTTCGGACATGACGCGCTCGACGTTTTCCACCACCACGATGGCGTCATCCACCAGCAGGCCGATCGCCAACACCATGCCGAACATCGTCAGGGTGTTTATCGAGAAGCCGAACGCGGCGAGGATCGCAAAGGTCCCCAGCAGTACTACCGGCACCGCGATGGTTGGGATCAGCGTCGCGCGGAAGTTCTGCAGGAACAGATACATCACCAGGAAGACCAGGATGATGGCTTCGATCAGCGTTTTCACCACTTCGTTGATGGAGATTTTAACGAATGGGGTGGTGTCGTACGGATAAACCACTTTCATCCCTTGCGGGAAGAATGGCGCCATCTTGGCCAGCTCGTCTTTCACACCTTTGGCAGTGTTCAAGGCGTTGGCGCCGGTCGCCAGTTTGATACCCAGGCCGGCGGCAGGCTTGCCGTTGTAGCGAGCGGTAACGGCATAGCTTTCCGCGCCGCGCTCGATGTGAGCGACGTCGCGCAGGCGTACCTGAGAACCGTCGGTATTCACTTTCAGCAGGATCTTGCCGAACTCTTCCGGCGAAGTCAGACGGGTCTGCGCGATGATCGAGGCGTTCAACTGCTGCCCCGGCACCGGCGGCAGGCCGCCCAGCTGGCCTGCGGCGATCTGGTTGTTCTGCTCGGTGATGGCGGAGGTCACGTCCGTGGTCGTCAGCTGGAAGTTGTTCAGCTTGTTCGGATCCAGCCAGATACGCATCGCGTACTGGGCACCGAACAGCTGCACTTCACCCACGCCGGACGAACGGCTGATCGGGTCCTTGATGTTGGACGCCACGTAGTCCGCAATATCGTCCTGAGTCATGTTCGGATCGTCGGAAACGAAGCCGGCCACCATCAGGAAGCTGCTGCTGGATTTTTCTACTTTCAGGCCCTGTTGCTGAACTTCTTGCGGCAGTAACGGGGTGGCCAACGACAGTTTGTTCTGAACCTGAACCTGCGCGATGTCAGGATCGGTGCCGGAATCAAACGTCAGGGTAATGGTGACGCTACCAGAGGAATCACTGGTGGAGGACATGTACATCAGGTTATCGATACCGTTCATGTTCTGTTCGATAATCTGCGTGACGGTATCCTGCACCGTTTTGGCATCTGCGCCCGGGTAGTTGGCGGAAATACTCACCGCCGGCGGTGCAATAGTGGGATACTGCGCGATTGGCAGTTTCATTATTGCAAGCACCCCCGCCAACATGACGATGATGGCGATTACCCAGGCGAAAATCGGGCGATCTATAAAGAACTTAGCCATGTATTACAGGCTCCTTTTTATGACTTCTGCGCTTCAGACTGCGGCTGTTTTTGCGCCTGAGTGTCAACTTCCTGCACTTTTACCTGCGCGCCCGGATGCACTTTCATCAGGCCGGAGACGATCACGCGATCGCCGGATTTCAGGCCATCGGTAACCAGCCATTTGTCGCCGATCGCCTGGTCGGCCTTCAGCGTGCGCAGCTCAACTTTGTCGTCTGCCCCTACCACCAACGCCGTCGCGTCGCCGCGCGGGTTGCGGGTAACGCCTTGCTGAGGCACCAGCAGCGCATCGCTGCGCACGCCTTCGTCCAGACGGGCGCGTACGAACATGCCCGGCAACAGCGTATCGTTCGGGTTAGGGAACAGGGCGCGAATGGTGATGGAGCCAGTGGTTTCATCGACGGTGACGTCAGAGAACTCCAGCGTGCCTTCCTGCGCGTATTCGGTGCCGTTTTCCAGCATCAGTTTCACTTTTGCCTTGCCGTTTTCCTGCTTCAGCGCGCCGCTGGCCAGCTCTTGCTTCAGGCGCAGGAAATCAGTGCTTGACTGGGTGACGTCGACATACATCGGATCCAGCTGCTGCACGGTAGACAGTGCGGTTGCCTGGCCGTTGCTGACCAGAGCGCCTTCGGTCACGGCGGACTTGCCGATGCGGCCGGAGATCGGAGAGGTCACCTTGGTGTACGCCAGGTTGATGCGCGCGGTTTCCACGGCGGCCTTGGCGGCCACGACGGCGGCGTCCGCCTGCTGCAGCGTGGAGACGGCGTTGTCGTAGTCCTGTTTACTGATGTAGCTCGTGCCCAGCAATGGCTTGTAGCGGTTTACCGTCACGCGTGCGATGGAAGCGCTGGCCTGTGCTTTGGCCAAATCGCCTTTCGCGCTGTCGTAGCTGGCTTGATAGGTTGCGGGATCGATTTGGTACAGAGACGTCCCGGCCTTGATATCGCTGCCTTCAACGAAGTTGCGCTTCAGGATGATGCCGCTGACCTGAGGGCGAACTTCGGCGATACGATACGCAGCGGTGCGGCCAGGAAGATCGGTAGTAATGTTGAGAGGCTCAGCCTTCAAGGTGACTACGCCCACTTCAGGCGCCTGTTGTTGGGCGCCTTGCTGTTGGGTTTCTTTATCGTTACATCCTGTTAGCACTAAGCTGCCTGAAAGCATCAGAACGGCCGCCAGAGGCGTTAACCCTCTGTTTTTGTTCATAGAAAAACCTCAAGTGTCCGATTTCAAAATGATCAATGGATCACAAGCTTTAAAACCCATTGCTGCGTTAATTATATGTGCGTGCTATGGTACATACATTCGCGAATGTATGTAAATCACACTCCCCCTAAATAACAATGCCATGGCACGAAAAACCAAACAGCAGGCGCAAGAAACCCGACAGCAAATCCTTGATGCTGCGGTGAGAGAGTTCTCTGAACGTGGCGTTGCTGCAACGTCACTGACAGATATTGCCACCGCTGCCGGGGTTACGCGTGGAGCCATCTACTGGCACTTCAAGAATAAGGTAGACCTGTTTAATGAAGTTTGGGAATCTACCGAGCCGAAAATTGACCAGCTCGAAACAGAGTATCAGGCAAAGTTTCCCGATAATCCACTGCGGGTTATCCGAGAAATTCTGATTTACATTCTGACGTCTACGGTTGAAGACGGCCGTAGGCGGGCGTTGATGGAAATTATATTCCACAAATGCGAGTTTGTCGGTGAAATGATGCCGCTGCTGGATTCGCGCAAGGTGCTGTACCTCGCCGGTTATGAACGCATCGAAGCGGTGCTGTATAACTGCATTCACCACGGGCAATTGCCCGCCGATTTACATACCCGTCGTGCGGCGATCATCCTGCGCGGTTATATCACCGGCCTGATGGAAAACTGGCTGTTTATGCCGGAAAGTTTCGATCTGCGGGCCGAAGCCGAAGCGCTGGTGGACGCGTTTTTGGAGATGCTGCAGTTTTGCCCCACCTTGCGCCTCAAACCCGACGCGGTGACGCCTGACGCCGACCGCGTTCCTTTATAAGGAGAGATTTCATGTCATCAGTTGTTCTTATTGCCAATGGCGCCGCCTATGGCCATGAATCCTTGTTCAATGCGCTGCGGTTGGCCATCGCCATGAAAGAGCAGCAGAGCAGCCTCGACCTGCGGCTGTTTCTGATGTCCGACGCGGTGGTGGCCGGGCTGGCCGGACAGCAGCCGCACGAAGGGTACCATCTGCAGCAGATGCTGGAGATCCTCACCGCGCAGCAGGTGCCGGTCAAGCTGTGCAAGACCTGCGCCGACGCGCGCGGCGTCAGCCGCTTGCCGCTGGCGGACGGCGTGGCGATCGGCACCTTGGTCGAGCTGGCGCAGTGGACGCTGGCGGCGGAGAAAGTGCTGACTTTCTGATTTCGCGACAACGAGACATCACCGGCAACGTTTTTGTTGTTCGTTGCCCGCCGGCGGTCGTGATAATCTTCAGGCTTCTTTACCGATCCGAAGCCAAATCATGCATCGCTGGTTGACTCTGCCTTCTCTGACGCCGCTCACGTTTGTCGGCGCATGCCGGCGGCGCATCGCCGCCGTGACACTCCTTTTCCTGATTTTTGCGTGTTGCTTGCCGGCACAGGCGGCGCTGAACGGCGATCTGCCGCAGCGCAGCGAAGTGCAAAGCCAGCTGGAAACGCTGAACAAACAAAAAACCCTGACGCCGGTCGAAAAGCTCTCCCAGCAGGATTTGACCCGCACGCTGGAACTGCTGGATGCCATCGAGCGCAACCGGCAAGACGTCGCACAGCTTAAACAGCAGGTGCAGCAGGCGCCGGCGAAGCTCAATCAGGTCACCGCCGAACTGGATGCGCTGAAGCAGCCGACGGACAACGCGGCCGCGCGCGCCGCGCTGTTGCCGCTGTCGCTGCGCCAGCTGGAAAGCCGGCTGTATCAAACGCTCGACGAGCTGCAAAGCGCGCAGGAGAGCCTCTCGACCTACAACAGCCAACTGGTGTCGCTGCAAACCCAGCCTGAACGGGTGCAGAGCACCATGTACGCCGCTTCGCAGCGCCTGCAGGAGATCCGCAGCCAGCTCAGCGGCCAGACGCCGGGGCAAGATTCGCTGCGCAATAGCCAGCAGGTCATGCTGGCCACCGAACAGGCGCTGCTCAACGCGCAGTTGGAGCTGCAGCGCAAGAGCCTGGAAGCCAACACTACGCTACAAGATCTGCTGCAAAAACAGCGTGATTACACCACGGCACATATCGATGCGCTGGATCGGTCGGTGCAGCTGCTGCAGGAGCTCGTCAACAGCAAGCGCCTGACGCTGTCTGAAAAAACCGCCAAAGAGGCGCAGAACCCGGAAGACGCCACCGATATCCAGCACGATCAGCTGGTCAGCAAGCAGCTGGACGTCAACCGACAGTTGAGCCAACAGCTGATTGCCGCCACCGAAGAGAGCAACACCCTGTTCCAGCAGAATATTCGTGTCAAAAACTGGCTCGATCGCGGTCTGCAGGCGGAACGTAACCTGAAAGAGCAGATCCAGGTGCTGAAGGGCAGCCTGGTGCTGTCGCGCATTCTGTATCAGCAGCAGCAGAGCCTGCCGCAGGGCACGCTGCTGGCTGATATAGACACGCGCATCGCCGATCTGCGGCTGGAGCAGTTCGATATCAATCAGCAACGCGACGATCTGTTCAAGGGTGAGGATTACATCAATCAGCTGGTGGCAGAGAGCAAGGAAAAGGCCGGCCCGGAAGTGATCGACGCACTGAACGAGATCGTCGACATGCGCCGCGAACTGCTGGATCAGCTGAACAAGCAGCTCAGCAACCAGCTGTCGCTGTCGATCAACCTGCAGATCAACCAACAGCAGCTCACCAGCGTTTACGGCTCGCTGCAGGATACGCTGACCCAGCAGATTTTCTGGGTCAACAGCAACAAGCCGGTCGATCTGGCGTGGCTGAAGGCAATGCCGGAGGCGGTGCGCGATCAGCTCGCCGGGCTCGATCTCAAATTCGACGGTGGCAAGCTATTGCAGGGCGGCTTGAATGCGCTGGTGTTCCTGATCCCGTTGCTGTTGGCGATCGGGGTATTGCGCTGGCGCTACCGGTTGATCGACAGTCATTTGCAAAAGCTGGCCAACGACGTGGGGCAACTGAAGCGCGACGGCCAACTGCACACGCCGAAGGCCATCGCGCTGACCTTGCTGAAGGTGTTGCCTGGCGCCGCGCTGCTGCTCGGCGTCGGTTTCTGGATGTATCGCGCGGATTTGGGTATCAGCGACTTTATTTGGGCGTTGTCGCAGCAGCTGGCGTTGTCGTGGCTGGTGTTCGGCTTCAGCTATCGCATGCTGAAACCGGGCGGCATCGCCGAGCGGCATTTCAACTTCGGCGCTAACCTGTGCGCGCATTACCGCCGCCAGACGCTGCGGCTGGGGCTGGCGCTGCAGCCGCTGATCTTCTGGTCGGTATTGGGCGAGAAAGCGCCGCTGCGTCTGGTGGAAGACGTCATCGGCCAGATCGTGGTGATGTTGACGCTGGCGCTGCTTGCGGTGCTGGTGTTCCCGCTGTGCCGCGACAGCTGGCGTGAAAAGGGCTCGCATGCCGTGCGGCTGGTGGTGGTGACCGCGCTTGCCGCCACACCGCTGATCCTGCTGGGGCTGATGTTCGCCGGTTACTTCTATACCACGCTGCGGCTGGCCAGCCGCTGGATAGACAGCCTGTATCTGTTCTTCCTGTGGAATATCGTGTATCTGACTGCCCTGCGCGGCCTGAGCGTGGCGGCGCGGCGTTTGGCCTACCGGCGCGCGCTGGCGCGGCGGCAAAACGTGGTGAAAGAGGGGGCCGAAGGCGGCGAAGCGGTGGTGGAAGAGCCGCCGCTGGCGCTCGATCAGATCAACCAGCAGTCGCTGCGCCTGACCACCCTGGTGCTGTTCGCCATCTTCGCCAGCGCCTTCTACGCCATTTGGTCGGATCTGGTGACGGTCATCGCTTACCTGGACAGCATCACGCTGTGGCATTACACCAGCACCGTGGCGGGCAGCAGCGTGTCGCAGGCGGTGACGCTGGGTAACATGATGGTGGCGATCGCCGCGGTGATCGTCGCTTATGTGCTCACCCGCAACTTGCCCGGCCTGCTGGAGGTGGTGGTGCTGTCGCGGCTGCAGCTGCGGCAGGGGGCGTCTTATGCCATCACCACCGTGCTCACTTACCTGATCACCGCCGTGGGCGCCGTGGTTGCGCTGGGATCGCTGGGCGTATCCTGGGACAAACTGCAATGGCTGGCCGCCGGTCTGACGGTCGGGCTTGGCTTTGGCCTGCAGGAGATCTTCGCCAACTTCGTCTCCGGCCTGATCATTCTGTTCGAACGCCCGATCCGCATCGGCGATACCATCACCATCGGCACCTTCTCCGGTTCGGTCAGCAAGATCCGCATTCGTGCCACCACCATTACCGACTTCGATCGCAAAGAGGTAATCATTCCGAACAAGGCGTTCGTCACCGAGCGGCTGATCAACTGGTCACTGTCCGACACCATCACCCGCGTGCTGATCAAGGTGGGCGTGGCCTACGGTTCCGATCTCGACAAGGTGAAAAAGGTGCTGCTGCAGGCGGCGCACGACAACCCGCGGGTGATGACCGATCCCGAACCGCAGGTGTTCTTCCTCAACTTCGGGGCCAGCACGCTGGATCACGAACTGCGGCTCTATGTACGGGAACTGCGCGATCGCAGCTACACGGTGGACGAACTGAACCGCTCAATCGACCGCTTGTGCCGGGAAAACGGCATCGACATCGCCTTCAATCAGCTGGAGGTGTATCTGCATAACCAGCAGGGCAATGAAGTGCAGGAAGTGAAAAGAACGCTCTCGCCGGATGAAGGCGGCCAGACGGCGGGCTGATGTGCGTTGAAAGATGGAAGGGACAGCGGGCTGTCCCTGATTACTGTCCGGCAGGCAAATAGGGAGAGGTGACGCCGGCGCGCTGCAGCTTTTCCTGATAATCCCGTTTGACGATATCCAGTGCTGCCAACGCGGTAGCCGGATCGATCTCGTTGCATTCCAGCAGGTAAATCAAGTCTACCGCCAGCTGCAGTTCGGGTGAGGCATTTTCCAGAGACATAGCACCTGCGCTTATTAATTAATGGGATGAAAAACTCGTGTCTCGGCAGAGTATAGTGAACCCGGCGCGCAACCGGGAATAATCATTAAAATATTGTGATAAATCTTCAAAAACCGTTTTCTTTGCGCTCGATATTGCGCTCGATGCGCGCCAGCGCCTGACGGCAGCGCATCAGTCTCCCCTCCAGCGCCGCCAGCTCGTGCTGCAGCTTTTGCTGCGCCGCCAGTGTGGTCTGGCGCCCCAGCAGGCTTTCCCGATCCTGAATCATGGCGATCAGCCGGCGTTCGTAATCCTGGTGCTCGGCCAGCTTGTGGTACAGATCGGCCTCGGGGGCTTCCTTCGGCTGATTCTTGCGCCGTAGCGCCTGGGTTGCCAGCTCGCGCTGCAGGGCAGAGATTTGGGCAACCAGTTTTTCGGCCAGAAAGGCCACCTGGCTGGCGCGGCTGTCGTTAGCGGCGTTTTGCAGCTGGGCGAAGTTTTTCTCCACCTCGGCCAGGTAGTCGCGCAGCCGCGTGCCGCGGTTGGCGAACAGGGCGACGTCGAACCGCGCCTGCGGGATCGGGGCGTCGCCGCGCGGAGTGACTTCGGCCGCCAGCGCCGCGATCTGCTGCGCCAACACCTGTAATAGACGCTGAGTGCTCACATAAGCTCCCTCTTGATTTCAACAGGCGTAAGCTTGCCCGCGATGCCGCCCTGAAACAAGCGCCGCATGCATATTCCGCCGGCGCGGCGCCGATGCTACAGTAAGCCGCAACCGATTGAGGAGCGAAGAGCCGCATGAAGCGAGGGTTATTGATCATTTTGGGCTGGCTGGCGGTGGTGCTGGCGACGTTGGGCGTGGTGCTGCCGCTGTTGCCGACCACGCCGTTCCTGCTGTTGGCTGCCTGGTGCTTCGCCCGCTCTTCGCCGCGCTTTCATCACTGGCTGCTGTACCGTTCCTGGTTTGGCCCTTATCTGCGCCACTGGCAGCAGCATCGCGCGCTGCCGCCGGGAGCGAAGTGGAAGGCGGTGCTAGTGATCGTGCTGACCTTCGCCTGTTCGCTGTGGCTGGTGAAAATCTGGTGGGTGCGCGGTCTGTTGCTGCTGATGTTGGCTATTTTGCTGACCTTTATGCTGCGCCTGCCGGTTATTGACCTGTCGCAACAAAAACAGCGCTGATTGTGCGCCGCTGGTTGCATTTGTCCGCCAGTTTGCATAGATTTGGGCGTTTTCGTGCGCGGATCGCCTGCCATTCCTTCTCCGGTGTGTTTCACCCAGAGGCGGCGGGTGAGCGGCGCGCCGGTTTTCAGGCAGCTTTATCAGGCAACAATTATGACCGCTACTGCGCAGCAGCTTCAGTTTATTAAAGACAGTATCAAAACCATCCCGGATTATCCGAAGCCGGGCATCCTGTTCCGCGACGTGACCAGCCTGCTGGAAAACCCGTTGGCCTACGCCGCCAGCATCGAGCTGCTGGTTGAGCGCTATCGCGAAGCGGGCGTGACCAAGGTGGTGGGTACCGAAGCGCGTGGTTTCCTGTTCGGTGCGCCCGTCGCGCTGGCGCTGGGCGTCGGTTTCGTGCCGGTGCGCAAACCGGGCAAACTGCCGCGTGCCACGCTCAGCGAAAGCTATGAGCTGGAGTACGGTACCGACAAGCTGGAGATCCACACCGACGCCATCACCGCGGGTGACAAAGTGCTGGTGGTGGACGATCTGCTGGCGACCGGCGGCACCATCGAAGCAACCACCAAACTGATCCGCCGTCTGGGCGGTGAAGTGAAAGACGCCGCGTTCATCATCAACCTGCCGGATCTGGGCGGGGAAGCGCGTCTGAACAAGCTGGGTATCGACTGCTACTGCCTGGTGGACTTCGCCGGCCATTGATGCGGCATCGCCCCTTGGGCACAACGGCCTCGCGGATCGCCGCGGGGCTGTGTTAGCATGACCCTCCAGATTACTCGACTTCTCCGGTATTAATGAGCTATCAGGTTCTCGCCCGTAAGTGGCGCCCTCAAACGTTCGCAGACGTGGTCGGCCAGGAACATGTCCTGACCGCGCTGGCCAACGGCCTCTCGCTGGGGCGGATCCATCACGCCTATCTGTTCTCGGGCACCCGCGGCGTGGGGAAAACCACCATCGCGCGCCTGCTGGCTAAAGGCCTGAACTGTGAAACCGGCATCACCGCCACGCCGTGCGGCCAATGCGACAACTGCCGTGAGATCGAACAGGGGCGTTTCGTCGATCTGATCGAGATCGACGCCGCTTCCCGAACCAAGGTGGAAGATACCCGCGATCTGCTGGACAACGTTCAGTACGCGCCGGCGCGCGGCCGCTTCAAGGTCTACCTGATCGATGAAGTGCACATGCTCTCGCGCCACAGCTTCAACGCGTTGCTGAAGACGCTGGAAGAGCCGCCATCGCACGTGAAATTCCTGTTGGCCACCACCGATCCGCAAAAATTGCCGGTGACCATTCTTTCCCGCTGCCTGCAGTTTCACCTCAAAGCGCTGGACGTCGATCAGATCCGTCAGCAGCTGGAAACGGTGCTGACGGCGGAGCAGATCACCAGCGACGCCCGCGCGCTGCAACTGCTGGCGCGCGCCGCCGACGGCAGCATGCGCGATGCGCTGAGCCTGACCGATCAGGCGATCGCCATGGGGCAGGGGCAGGTGACCGCCGCCACCGTCAGCCAGATGCTCGGCACGCTCGATGACGAGCAGCCGCTGGCGATCCTCGAAGCGCTGGTCAGCGCCGACGGCGAAAAGGTGATGGCGCAGGTCGCGCAGGCCGCTTCGCGCGGCGTGGACTGGGAAAACCTGCTGGTGGAGACGCTGGCGTTGCTGCACCGCATTGCGATGGTGCAACTGCTGCCTTCGATGCTCGACAACCACTACGCCGCCGTGGAACAACGGCTGCGTGAGCTGGCGCGCACTCTGCCGCCGGCCGATGTGCAACTCTATTACCAAACGCTGTTGGTGGGCCGCAAAGAGCTGGCCTATGCGCCGGATCGTCGCATGGGGGTTGAGATGACTCTACTGCGTGCGCTGGCGTTTCACCCGAAAGCGGTGATCCCGGAGCCGGTGGCGTTGGTGCAGACCGCGCCGGCGCCGATGGCGCAACCGCAGCAGGCCACATCGCCACAGCCGCCGCAGTTTCAGGACGTGCCGCCCCCGCTAGGGCAGCCGGCCGCGCCGCAGCGACAATCATCGACCCCTTTACCGGATGCCACCGCCCAGCTGTTGAAAGCGCGGTCCCAGCTGCAACGGCAGCAGGGAGCATCCACACCAAAAAAGAATGAGCCGGCGGCGCCAGGAATAGCGCGGCCGGCAAACTCGGCGCTGGGGCGTTTGGCTTCCGTGACCGAGCGTAGCCAGCAGCGCCTGGCGGAGAAGAAGGTGCCGGAAAAACCGGCGAAGCCGGAAGCCTATCGCTGGCGCGCGCAGACCGAGCCGGAAGCGGCGCCGGAACCGTTGGCGACGCCGAAAGCGCTGCGCACGGCGTTGGAGCACGAGAAAACGCCGGAGCTGGCCGCCAAGCTGGTGGTGGAATCGCTGGAGCGCGACGCCTGGGCGGCGGAAATCGATAAGCTCAAGATCCCGAAACTGGTGCAGCAGCTGGCGTTGAACGCCTTCAAGCAGCAGCCGGAAGCGGGCAAGATTAACCTCCATCTGCGGTCTTCGCAGCGCCATCTGAATTCGCCTTCGGCGCAGAAGACGCTGGCCGAAGCGCTCGGCGAGCTGTACGGCAGTCCGGTTGAGCTGACCGTGGTGGAGGACGATAATCCGGCGGAGCGCACCCCGCTGGAGTGGCGACAAGCCATCTATGAAGAAAAGCTGGCGCAGGCGCGCCAGTCCATCGTTGCGGATACCCATATCCAGACGCTGTGCCGGTTCTTCGACGCGGATCTGGATGAAGAGAGTATCCGCCCCCTTTAAACGCCGCGCGAGGTGCGCGGCCCTAGCGACGAGAGACGACTATGTTTGGTAAAGGCGGTCTGGGCAACCTGATGAAGCAAGCCCAGCAAATGCAAGAAAAAATGCAGCAGATGCAGGAAGAAGTCGCCAAATTGGAAGTGACCGGCGAGTCTGGCGCAGGCCTGGTGAAAGTCACCATCAACGGCGCACACAACTGCCGCCGCGTGGAGATCGATCCTAGCCTGATGGAAGATGACAAAGACATGCTGGAAGATCTGATCGCCGCCGCGTTTAACGACGCCGCGCGCCGCATCGAAGAGACTCAGAAAGAGAAAATGGCCTCCGTTTCCAGCGGCATGCAGTTGCCGCCTGGCTTCAAGATGCCGTTCTGATGCAAACCAGCCCGCTCCTTGAATCCCTGATGGAGGCGCTGCGCTGCCTGCCGGGCGTCGGCCCGAAATCGGCGCAGCGCATGGCGTTTCAGTTGCTGCAGCGCGATCGCAGCGGCGGCATGCGCCTGGCGCAGGCGTTGACGCGCGCGATGTCGGAAATCGGCCACTGCGCCGACTGCCGCACCTTCACCGAGCAGGACATCTGCACCATCTGCGCCAATCCGCGCCGTCAGCAAAACGGCCAGATTTGTGTGGTGGAAAGCCCGGCGGATATTCACGCCATCGAGCAGACCGGCCAGTTCGCCGGGCGCTACTTTGTGCTGATGGGCCATCTGTCGCCGCTAGATGGCATCGGGCCGGGGGATATCGGTCTCGATCGCCTGGAGCAACGGCTGGAAAAGGAAAGCATCACCGAAGTGATCCTCGCCACCAACCCGACGGTGGAAGGGGAAGCGACTGCCAACTACATCGCCGAGATGTGCGGCCAGTATGGCGTGCTCGCCAGCCGCATCGCCCACGGCGTACCGGTGGGTGGCGAGCTGGAGATGGTCGACGGCACCACGCTGTCGCATTCGCTGGCCGGGCGTCACGCCATCAAGTTCTGATGTTTTCCCGGACGGGGCCATTCGGCCCCGTCGTTTTTTTGCCAAAAATTTCCCTCCGTCCGCTTGAAAAACAAGACCCTGACCCTCATCTGATCCTCATTGTTCGATTTTGGTAGCCATTGTCTTTTGAGGTAATCAATGAGTATGAAAGGTCAAGAAACCCGCGGGTTCCAGTCTGAAGTAAAACAGCTGCTTCATTTGATGATCCATTCGCTGTACTCCAACAAAGAAATTTTCCTGCGCGAGCTGATTTCCAACGCCTCTGACGCCGCCGACAAGCTGCGCTTCCGCGCCCTGTCCGCGCCAGAGCTGTATGCCGGCGACGGCGAGCTGCGCGTGCGCTTGTCCTTCGATAAAGAGCAGCGCACCCTGACCATCGCCGACAACGGTATCGGCATGCGCCGCGAAGAAGTGATCGAAAACCTCGGCACCATCGCCAAATCGGGCACCAAAGCGTTCCTGGAATCCATCGGTTCAGATCAGGCGAAAGACAGCCAACTGATCGGCCAGTTCGGCGTCGGTTTCTACTCGGCGTTCATCGTGGCGGACAAAGTGACCGTGCGCACCCGCGCTGCCGGCGCCGCCGATGACGAAGGCGTGTTCTGGGAGTCCGCCGGTGAAGGCGACTACACCATCGCCGACATCACCAAAGAGACCCGCGGCACCGAAATCACCCTGCATCTGCGCGAAGGCGAAGATGAGTACCTCGACGCCTGGCGCTTGCGCTCGGTGATCGGCAAATATTCCGATCACATCGCCCTGCCGGTAGAGATCGAAAGCAAGAACGAAGAAGACGGCACCGTCACCTGGGAGAAGATCAACAAGGCGCAGGCCCTGTGGACCCGCAGCAAGGCTGACGTCACCGACGAAGAGTACAAAGAGTTCTACAAACACATCGCCCATGACTTCACCGATCCGCTGAGCTGGAGCCACAACCGGGTGGAAGGCAAGCAGGAGTACACCAGCCTGCTGTATATCCCGGCGCAGGCGCCGTGGGACATGTGGAACCGCGATCACAAGCACGGCCTGAAGCTGTACGTGCAGCGTGTGTTCATCATGGACGACGCCGAGCAGTTCATGCCGAACTACCTGCGCTTCGTGCGCGGCCTGATCGATTCCAACGATCTGCCGCTGAACGTGTCGCGCGAGATCCTGCAAGACAGCCGTGTGACGCAGAACCTGCGCGGTGCGCTGACCAAGCGTGTGCTGCAGATGCTGGATAAGCTGGCCAAAGACGACGCCGAAGGCTACCAGAAATTCTGGCAGCAGTTCGGTCTGGTGCTGAAAGAAGGCCCGGCGGAAGACAACGGCAACCAGGAAGCGATCGCCAAACTGCTGCGCTTCGCGACCACCCACGGCGACAGCTCGGCGCAGACCGTGTCGCTGGAAGAGTACGTCGGCCGCATGGCGGAAGGGCAGGAAAAGATTTACTACATCACCGCCGACAGCTACGCCGCCGCCAAGAGCAGCCCGCATCTGGAGCTGTTCCGCAAGAAAGGCATCGAAGTGTTGCTGTTGTCCGATCGCATCGACGAGTGGATGATGAGCTACCTGACCGAGTTCGACGGCAAGCCGTTCCAGTCGGTCAGCAAAGCGGATGAAACGCTGGATAAACTGGCGGATGAAACCGAAGAGCAGAAGGCGGCCGAGAAGCAGTTGGAACCGTTCATCGAACGTGTGAAAACCCTGCTGGGCGAGCGTGTGAAGGATGTACGCCTGACGCACCGCCTGACCGATACGCCGGCGATCGTGGTGACCGACGCCGACGAAATGAGCACCCAGATGGCCAAGCTGTTCGCCGCCGCCGGTCAGCAGGCGCCGGAAGTGAAGTACATTTTCGAGCTTAATCCCGAGCATGCGCTGGTCAAACGAGCATCCGACGTGGGCGATAACGAACATTTCGCCGAATGGATCGACCTGTTATTGGATCAGGCGCTGCTGGCTGAACGCGGCACGCTGGAGGATCCGAACTTGTTCATCCGTCGCATGAATAAGTTGCTGTCCGCCTAAAAGCTGAAGATATGCGCCCTTAACGGCACCATTAGGGGCGTATTTCCGGTTTTTCCCCGCTTTTTCTTGCCTTTTGTTCGTCCGTTTTTTTGCACATTCCGCAATCGATTTCCTTCGCGCGCCTTGAGCCTGCCCCCCCTGAAATGGTATCGTTGAGCGTTTTCGCAATTTTATAAAAACTACATAGCAAGGGGATTTACGCAATGCGTATCATTCTGCTGGGCGCTCCGGGCGCTGGTAAAGGTACTCAGGCTCAATTCATCATGGAGAAATACGGCATTCCGCAAATCTCCACCGGTGACATGTTGCGCGCAGCCGTGAAGGCCGGCAGTGAACTGGGCAAGCAGGCGAAAGAGATCATGGACGCCGGCAAGCTGGTGACCGATGAGCTGGTGATCGCGCTGGTCAAAGAGCGCATCACGCAGGAAGATTGCCGCAAGGGCTTCCTGCTGGACGGCTTCCCACGCACCATTCCGCAGGCTGACGCGATGAAAGAAGCCGGCATTAACGTGGACTTCGTGCTGGAGTTCGACGTGCCGGACGAGCTGATCGTTGACCGCATCGTTGGCCGCCGCGTACACGCGCCGTCCGGCCGCGTCTACCACGTGAAGTTCAACCCGCCGCAGGTGGAAGGCAAAGACGACGTGACCGGCGAAGAGCTGACCACGCGCAAGGACGATCAGGAAGAGACCGTGCGCAAGCGCCTGGTGGAATACCATCAGATGACCGCGCCGCTGATCTCTTACTACAGCAAAGAAGCGGCAGCGGGCAACACCCAATACCGCAAAATCGACGGCACCCGCAAGGTGGCCGAAGTGAGCGCAGAGCTGGCGACTATCCTCGGTTGATAGCAAACTGGCAGTGCATGACGCCGGGCCTGTGGTCCGGCGTTTTTTTTTGCCGTTTTCCCGCCAAATTGTGATCGCGGCAGCTTGTTGCGGCCGTGCCCGTTAATCGCCCGCGCCAAATGGCGTATAACAAGCCTGCGTTTTCACCCTCAGCAGGGAGCCGGGCATGCTCAGACAAACCAATCTTCTGGCGGAAGCCACCGCGCGCCAGATCGTCCAGCGGTCGATGGGCATCATCAGCCATTCCGTCAACGTGATGGACAGCAACGGCGTGATCATCGCCTCCGGCAACCCGCAGCGCCTGTTCCAGCGTCATGAAGGCGCGGTGCTGGCGCTGGCGGAGAACCGGGTGGTGGAAATCGACCGCGCCACCGCCGAACACCTGAAGGGCGTGCGGCCCGGCATCAACCTGCCGTTCAGCTTTCGCAATCAGCGGGTGGGGGTGATCGGCATCTCCGGCGAGCCGGCCGAGGTGCGCGCCTATGCCGAGCTGGTGAAGATGGCGGCGGAGATGATGGTGGAGCAGGCGGCGCTGCTGGATCAGCACCAGTGGGAAAAACGTTACCGGGAAGAGCTGGCGAATCAGCTGCTGCAGCCGCAGCCGAACACCGCGTCGCTGGAGGCGATGGCGGCGTATCTGGGATTGGATCTGCGCCAGGCGCGCATCGTCTGGATCGTCGAGCTGCAAGAGGCGCAGCCGCACCTGCTGCGTGAGCTGTTGGCGGAGCTGGAGGCCACCCAGCGCGACGCGTTGATCGCCATTACCGGCTTCAATGAAATGACCCTGTTGCGCCCGGCCTGCATGGCTCAGGGCGAATGGAGTTTGAAGCTGGAGCGCCAGCAGGCGCAGCGTTTGCAAAACCAGCTAAAACACCGCTTTCGGGTGCGGCTGATCGTCGGCGGTTTTTATGACGATCCGCAAAGCGCCTACCGTTCCAGCCTGACGGCGCGTGCCACCCAGGCAATGGCGCAGCGCCTGAAACTGCGTCACGCCACGCTGTTCTACCACGACTATCCGCTGCCGTCGCTGCTGTGCGATCTCGGGGAGGACTGGCGAGCGCAAGAGCTGGGGCGCCCCTGGCGGACGCTGGGCGAACAGGATGAAAAAGGCGTGCTGCGCGCCACGCTGCGCCACTATTTTTCGCAGAATTGTGATCAGACGCAGGCCGCCGCGCAGCTGCATATTCACGTCAATACCCTGCGCTACCGCCTGCAGCGCATCGAAGCCATAACCGGCATGAAAATCAATCAATTAACCGACGCTCTGCGGTTGTATATCGGCATGCTGATGCACGACTGAGTTGTGCCAACCCACAAATTTCGCGCCGTTCCTTCGGCAATTTTTTGTTGTTTCCCCTCAGGTCAACGCCGGGCGCGCGGGATATGTTGGCCTGCACATCAACCACGGAGAAAACAACAATGACAACCGTATCCACTCTGGGAGCGCTGGTGGCGTTAGCCGTCGCCATCGTTCTGATCCTACGCAAGGTGCCGCCGGCTTACGGCATGATTGCCGGCGCGCTGGCGGGCGGGCTGTGCGGCGGCGCCGATCTGGTGCAGACCGTAACGCTGATGATCGGCGGGGCGCAGGGCATCACCAACGCCGTGATGCGCATTCTGGCGGCGGGGGTATTGGCCGGGGTGCTGATCGAATCCGGCGCGGCGCACACCATCGCCGAAACCATCGTGCGCAAAGTGGGCGAAACCCGCGCGCTGCTGGCGCTGGCGGTGGCTACACTGATCCTGACGGCGGTGGGGGTGTTTATCGATGTGGCGGTGATCACCGTCGCGCCGATCGCGCTGTCGATCGCCCAGAGGGCCGGCATTTCACGCGCGGCGATCCTGCTGGCGATGATCGGCGGCGGCAAGGCCGGCAACGTGATGTCTCCCAACCCGAACACCATCGCGGCGGCGGACAACTTCCACGTGCCGCTCACTTCGGTGATGATGGCCGGCATCGTGCCGGGGCTGTGCGGCCTGGTGGTGGCCTATCTGCTGGCGCGCCGCCTGAGCGATAAAGGCGGCAGGGTGATGGCTGAAGAGCTGACTCAGCATGCCGAAGGGGCGCGGCCGGGCTTCGCTGCGGCGATCAGCGCGCCGCTGGTGGCGATCCTGCTGCTGTCGCTGCGGCCGATCGCCGGTATCGCCGTCGATCCGCTGATCGCGCTGCCTGCTGGCGGGTTGGCGGGCGCGCTGCTGATGGGGCGCATCCGCCAGTGCAATCAGTTTATGGTTTCCGGCCTGTCGCGCATGGCGCCGGTGGCGATTATGCTGCTCGGCACCGGCACGCTGGCGGGCATTATCGCCAACTCGGCGCTGAAGGATGTCTTGATTAACGGTTTGACGCACACCGGGCTGCCGGCCTGGCTGCTGGCGCCGCTGTCCGGTGCGCTGATGTCGATGGCGACCGCCTCGACCACCGCCGGCACCGCCGTGGCTTCCGGGGTGTTCAGCTCCACGCTGCTCGAGCTGGGGGTGAGCGGATTGGCCGGTGCGGCGATGATCCATGCGGGCGCCACGGTGCTGGATCACCTGCCGCACGGCAGCTTCTTCCACGCCACCGGCGGCAGCGTCAATATGGCGGTGCACGAGCGGCTGAAGCTGCTGCCGTATGAAACGCTGGTGGGGTTCACCATTGCGGCAATCTCGGCGCTGATGTTTGGCGTATTTAACCTGGCGGGATAAGGAACAGTGATGAAAACGCTGAAAAAAGTGGTTATTGCCCCGGATTCTTTCAAAGAGAGCCTGAGCGCGCTCGGCGTCGCTGACGCCATCGAGCGGGGATTCCGCCAAATTTACCCGCAGGCGCACTACGTGAAGCTGCCGATGGCGGACGGCGGCGAAGGCACAGTGGAGTCGATGGTGGCGGCCACCGGCGGCGAAATCGTCCAGGTGACGGTCACCGGGCCGCTGGGGGAGCCGGTGTTGGGATTTTATGGCCTGCTGGGCGACGGCGAAACCGCGGTGATTGAAATGGCCGCCGCTTCCGGGCTGCATTTGGCGCCGCCCAACCGGCGCGATCCGCGCATCACCACCAGTTACGGCACCGGTGAGCTGATGCTGGCGGCGCTGGAGCGCGGCGTGAAGGCGATCATTCTCGGCATCGGCGGTAGCGCCACCAACGACGGCGGCGCTGGGATGATGCAGGCGCTGGGCGTTAAATTGCTGGATAAGGATCGCCGGCCGCTGCCGGTGGGCGGTGCGGCACTGGCGCAGCTGGCGCATCTCGATCTCGCCGAGCTGGACGCGCGTTGGCAACGGGTGAGCGTAACCGCCGCCTGCGACGTGGATAACCCGCTGTGCGGCGAAAAGGGCGCGTCGGCGGTGTTCGGGCCGCAGAAGGGGGCGACGCCGGAGATGGTGGCCCAGCTCGATGCGGCGCTGCATCACTATGGCGAACTGCTGGAGCGGGAAACCGGCCGCGCCGTGCTGACCCAGCCAGGGGCGGGCGCGGCGGGCGGCATGGGGGCGGCGCTGCTTGGCATGCTCGAAGCGCGCTTGCGGCCGGGCATCGAGATTGTCACCGAAACCCTGCGCCTGGATGAAGCGGTGCGCGATGCCGACTTGGTGATCACCGGCGAAGGGCGGCTGGACAGCCAGTCGATCCACGGCAAAACGCCGATCGGCGTGGCGCGAGTGGCCAAGCGTCACGGCGTGCCGGTGATCGCCATCGCCGGCAGCCTGACGCCGGATTATTCGGTGGTGCATCAACACGGCATCGATGCGGCGTTTTCGGTGCTCGATCGCATCGTGACGCTGGAAGACGCGCTGGCGGACGCCGATCGCAATCTGCAGGTGACGGCGCGCAACGTGGCGGCGGTATGGCAACTGGCGCAAGGGGGAAGCCCACAGGGATAGCCTGTTGCTGTTATCGGTTCCGACGCAGGACTTTTCCGTTACAATAGCCGGCATTAATGGCTGCTGACATCCCGACCCAGAACGGAATGCCGGCCGGAAAGGAAATGAGGGGAACTGAGATGAAGCAAGAGAAACACGGCGTATTGCTGGTGAACCTGGGCACACCAGATGCGCCGACCTCGTCGGCGGTCAAACGCTATCTGAAGGAATTCCTCAGTGACGATCGCGTGGTCGACACGGCGCCGCTGATCTGGTGGCCGATCCTCAACGGCGCGATCCTGCCGATCCGCTCGCCGCGCGTGGCGAAGCTCTATCAGTCGGTGTGGATGGAAGAAGGCTCGCCGCTGCTGGTATACAGCCGCCGCCAACAGCGGGCGCTGGCGGCGCGCATGCCGAATACGCCGGTGGAGCTGGGAATGAGCTACGGCTCGCCAAGTTTGGCGGAAGCCATCGACAAGCTGCTGGCGCAAGGTGTGACCAACCTGGTGGTGCTGCCGCTCTACCCGCAATACTCCTGTTCCACCAGCGCGGCGGTATGGGATGGAGTAGCGCGAGTGCTGAAAGGCTATCGCCGCTTGCCGTCGGTGGCCTTCATCCGCGATTACGCCGAACACCCGGCCTATATCGCCGCGCTGCAGCAAAGCGTGGAGCGCTCGTTCGCCGAGCACGGCCAGCCGGATCGGCTGGTGCTGTCGTTCCACGGCATCCCCAAACGCTATGCGCGCCTGGGCGACGACTACCCGCAGCGCTGCGAGGATACGCTGCGTGCGCTGAGCGCCACGCTGCCGCTGGCGCCGGAGCGCGTGATGATGACGTACCAATCGCGCTTTGGCCGCGAGCCGTGGCTGACGCCATACACCGATGAGACCCTGAAGGGGCTGCCGGCGCAGGGCGTGAAGCACATTCAGCTGATTTGCCCCGGTTTCTCGGCGGACTGCCTGGAAACGCTGGAAGAGATCAAAGAACAGAACCGCGAGATCTTCCTCAAGGCCGGCGGCGAGAAGTTTGAATATATCTCGGCGTTGAACGACGAGCCGGCGCATATCGATATGATGCAGCAGCTGGTGGCGCAGCGCCTGTAATCATCCATAATCTGTCTATTAGATGCATCGTGATCGGGCGGGGATGTGTTAACATTCTCCGCTTGTTAAACCGTCACCACCGCCAATCACATGAAATTTCCTGGTAAACGCAAGTCCAAACACTATTTCCCGGTGAGCGCCCGCGATCCGCTTCTGCAGCAGGCTCAGCCCGAAAGTGAAATCAGCACCTCGTATATCGTCGGCATCGATCAGACGCTGGTGGATATCGAGGCGAAAGTGGACGACGCTTTTGTCCAGCGCTACGGCCTGAGCCTGGGCCACTCTCTGGTGATCGAAGACGACGTCGCCGAGGCGCTGTATCAGGAACTGAACGAAAACAACCTGGTTACCCATCAGTTCGCCGGCGGCACCATCGGTAACACCATGCACAACTATTCGGTGCTGGCGGACGATCGCTCGGTGCTGCTCGGCGTGATGTGCAGCAACGTGAAAATCGGCAGCTACGCTTACCGTTACCTGTGCAATACCTCCAGCCGTACCGATCTCAACTATCTGCAGGGCGTAGACGGCGCCATCGGCCGCTGCTTCACGCTGATCGGGGAAAGCGGCGAGCGCACCTTCGCCATCAACCCTGGCCAAATGAACCAGCTGCGCCCGGAAAGCATTCCTGAAGAGGTGATCGCCGGCGCGTCGGCGCTGGTGCTGAGCTCTTATCTGGTGCGCTGTAAGGAGGGGGAGCCGATGAAGGCCGCTACCCTGCAGGCGATCGAATATGCCAAAAAACACGACGTGCCGGTGGTGTTGACGCTGGGCACCAAGTACGTGATCGCCGACAACCCGCAGTGGTGGCGCGACTTCCTGAAGGAAAACGTGACGATTCTGGCGATGAATGAAGACGAAGCGCTGGAGCTGACCGGGCTGAGCGATCCGCTGACCGCCTCGGACATGGCGCTGGAGTGGGTGGATCTGGTGCTGTGCACCGCCGGGCCGAACGGCCTGTATATGGCGGGTTACACCGAAGAAGCCAACAAGCGCCAGACCCAGCACCCGCTGCTGCCGGGGCATATCGCCGAGTTCAACCGCTACGAATTCAGCCGCGCCATGCGCCGCGAACACTGTGAAAATCCGCTGCGCGTTTATTCGCACATCGCGCCTTATATGGGCGGCCCCGAGAGGATCATGAACACCAACGGCGCCGGCGACGGCGCACTGTCGGCGTTGCTGCACGATATCGCCGCCAACGGCTATCACCGCCATAACGTGCCGAATTCCAGCAAGCACGTGCGCAGTTACCTGACATACTCCTCATTGGCGCAGGTGTGCAAATACGCCAACCGCGTCAGCTACCAGGTGTTGAACCAGCATTCGCCGCGCCTCACTCGCGGCCTGCCGGAGCGCGAAGACAGCCTGGAAGAGTCTTACTGGGAGCGTTAACCCGCTGAAAAAGAAAAGGTCCGGCATGCCGGACCTTTTTTTGTGCGCGCGGGGCGTTTCAGATCGGGCAGCCGCCCATTTTTTCTTCTTCGCTCAGGGTGTCCAGCTGCAGGATGTTCAGCATGCTGTTGGCGATCTCCCGTTCGCCCATCACTACCTGATTGGCGCCGCGATCGGTGATGTAGGCCACCTCGTCGTCGTAGTGGGCGCGGGCGATGATCTCGATGTTCGGGCGCTTGGCGCGCGCCGAGGCGACGATCTCGCCGGCCTCATAGCCGTTGGGGATAGTCAGCAGCAGCCAGCGTGCGCAGTCGAGCCGCGCCAGATCCATCACTTCCGGATTGGCGGCGTTGCCCAACACCGTCTTAATGCCTTGCTCGCGCAGCGCTTCCACCCGCGGGCGGGAGTTTTCGATCACCACCAGCGGAATGCCCGCCTCGGCCAGTTTGCCGCCCAGCAGGCTGCCGACGCGGCCGTAGCCGACCACTAGCGCATGGTTGCACATCTCTACCGGGATCTGCTTCTCTTCTTCCACCGCCTCTTCGAGGATTTGCTCTTCGATGGTTTCGGTCTTGGCCAGATAGCGCTCCAGCAGGGTGAACAACAGCGGGTTGAGCATGATCGACAGGATAGCGCCTGCCAGCACCAGATTGCGACCGTGTTCCGACATCATGCCGAGCGTGATGCCGAGGCCCGCCAGAATAAAGGCGAACTCGCCGATCTGTGCCAGGCTGGCGGAGATGGTCAGCGCGGTGCGCTTGGAGTGGCCGAACATTTTCACCAGCAGGAACGCAGCGGCGGATTTGCCGAACACGATGATCGCCAGCGTCGCCAGCACCGCCAGCGGTTCGTTAATCACGATCATCGGATCGAACAGCATGCCGACCGAGACGAAGAACAGCACCGCGAACGCGTCGCGCAGCGGCAGGGTATCGTGCGCCGCGCGGTGGCTCAGTTCGGACTCGTTCAGCACCATGCCGGCGAAGAAGGCGCCCAGGGCGAAGGAGACGTCGAACAGTTTCACCGCGCCGTAGGCGATGCCGAGCGCCAGCGCCAATACCGCCAGGGTGAACAGTTCGCGCGAGCCGGTGCTGGCGGTTTTCGACAGGATCCACGGTACCAGACGGCGGCCGACCACGATCATCAGCGCGATGAAGGCGATGACCTTGCCGATGGTCAGCGCCAGCTCCATCAGCAGTTGGCCGCTGCTGGCGTTGTTGTTGCCCAGCATGTTGCCGAAGGCCGGTAGTAACACCAGCGTCAGCACCATCGCCAAATCTTCGACGATCAGCCAGCCGATGGCGATTTGCCCGCGCTGGCTGTCGATCAGCTGCCGTTCCTCCAGCGCGCGCAGCAGCACCACGGTGCTGGCGGTGGAGAGACAGAGGCCGAACACCAGCCCGGAGATCAGATCCCAGCCGAGCAGCTTGGACAGCCCCATGCCGAGCAGGGTAGCGACGGCTATCTGCGCCACGGCGCCGGGTATGGCGATAGATTTTACTGCGAGGAGGTCTTTCAAAGAGAAGTGCAGGCCAACACCGAACATCAACAGGATAACGCCGATTTCCGCCAGTTCCGGCGCCAGTGAGGTATCAGCAACGAAACCGGGGGTGAACGGGCCGGCGAGTACCCCTGCGGCCAGATACCCCACCAGAGGGGAGATGCGCAGGCGGTTCGCCAGCATGCCGAGGAGGAAGGCGAGTACTAACCCTCCGACGATGGTGGTAATGAGCGGTGTTGAATTATGCATCCATACTCCTTCTGGCTATGCATCGCGGCACGGGAGAAACGCAACAAAGTTACGAAAAGATACATTTAGTTTATTGCATTTGTTCGCGGCTTGCTTGGCTAATTTGGCCTTTTTTGTAAAAAAGCAGAGGATTTCACTTAAGGCGGGGCAATAAGGGAGTTTTGTGTCAGATAAGCCAAATAACATTGATTTATCCGTAGGATAACCCGGATGAATAAATAATTTCATCCGGGCGGTTCGCGGGGTTATTGCGGTTTATGCTCCATATTGGGCAGTAGCGCGGTAATAATGCCGATCAGCGGTAGGAAAGCACAGATTTGGTAGACCAGTTCGATACTGGTTAAATCGGCGACATAACCAAGAACTGCCGCGCCTAACCCGCCCATACCGAAAGCAAAACCGAAGAATAAGCCGGAAACCATGCCGACTTTACCGGGGATAAGCTCCTGAGCGTAGACCAGAATGGCGGAGAACGCCGAGGCGAGAATAACCCCGATGATCACCGTTAAAATGCCGGTCCAATAGAGTGATGCATAGGGTAAAACAAGGGTAAATGGCGCAGCGCCGAGAATAGAGCCCCAAATAACGTATTTACGCCCTATCTTATCGCCAAGAGGCCCGCCGATAATGGTGCCAGCTGCTACCGCGAACAGGAAGGCGAACAGATGAATTTGCGCATTCTGCACTGAAACGCCGAACTTATGTATCAGATAAAAGGTGTAATAGCTGCTAATGCTGGCCAAGTAGAAGTATTTGGAGAAAATTAGCACCAAAAGAATGCCCAGCGAGTAGGCAACGGTACGTTTTGGCAGCGGTTTCAGCATCGACGGGCTTTTCGGCTGCCCTTTAGTTGCCCGGTGCTGATGTTGATACCACTTGCTGACCTGCAGCAATACCACGATCGCCAGCAGTGCCGCCAGCGTGAACCAGGCGACGTTGCCTTTGCCGTAAGGCGCGATGATCAGCGCGGCCAGCAGCGGGCCGAGCGAGCTGCCGAAGTTGCCGCCGACCTGGAACAGCGACTGCGCCAGGCCGTGTCGTCCGCCGGAGGCCATGCGCGCCACGCGCGAGGATTCCGGGTGGAAGACCGATGAGCCGGTGCCCACCAGCGCCGCCGCCAGCAGCACCAGCGGGAAGGTGCTCGCCACCGACAGCAGCAGCAGGCCGGACAGGGTAAAGCCCATGCCGATCGGTAACGAGTAAGGCTGCGGGTGTTTATCGGTGTAATACCCGATCAGCGGCTGCAGCAGCGAGGCGGTTAGCTGATAGGTCAGGGTGATCATGCCGATCTGCACGAAGCTGAGGTGGAAATCGGCTTGCAGGATCGGGTAGATCGCCAGGATCAGCGACTGGATCATATCGTTGAGCAGGTGAGACACGCTGATGGCGCCAAGGATGGAGAAGGCGGTTCCCTTCACCGCACTGCCCTTGGCGGGCGGCATCGCGCTTTGGCTACTGTCGGTCATATTATTATTAGCCTGAGAAGTTGTTGAGCACAGAGATGACATCTTAGGCAGGGCGCCCAATTTTTACCATATCTGAAATAATCAGACTCACATCGCAAAAATTTGAAATCAGCTGTCATTAATTCGCGCTACAATTCCGCCCTCATCATAAAAGCTATTGAATACACGGAGATCCGCCATGCGTTTTTCGCTGAAAACCACCGCATGCGCGCTGGCCGTTTCCCTGACGTTGCTGTCGGGGGCCGCCAGTGCCTGGGAAAAGGATAAGACCTACGCCATCACCATTCTGCATACCAACGATCATCACGGTCACTTCTGGCAGAACGATCACGGCGAATATGGTCTGGGCGCGCAGAAAACGCTGGTGGACGGCATTCGTCAGGAAGTGGCGGCGCAGGGCGGCAGCCTGCTGTTGCTGTCCGGCGGCGATATCAACACCGGCGTGCCGGAATCGGATTTGCAGGACGCCGAGCCGGACTTCCGCGGCATGAACCTGGTGGGCTATGACGCGATGGCGATCGGCAACCACGAATTCGACAACCCGCTGAGCGTACTGCGCCAGCAGGAGAAATGGGCAACTTTCCCGCTGCTGTCCGCCAATATCTATCAGAAAAGCACCGGCCAACGCCTGTTCAAGCCTTACGCCTTGTTCGACAAGCAGGGCATCAAGATTGCCGTTATCGGCCTGACGACCGACGACACTGCTAAGATTGGCAACCCGGAGTACTTCACCGACATGGAGTTCCGCGTGCCGGCGCAGGAAGCGAAGCAGGTGGTGGAGCAACTTCGCAAGGACGAGAAGCCGGACGTGATTATCGCCGCCACCCACATGGGGCACTACGATAACGGCGAACACGGCTCGAACGCGCCGGGCGACGTGGAGATGGCGCGCAGCCTGCCGGCCGGATATCTCGACATGATCGTCGGCGGCCACTCACAGGATCCGGTGTGTATGGCCGGCGACAACCGCAAACAGGTGGATTATGTGCCGGGCACGCCGTGCTCGCCGGATCGCCAGAACGGCACCTGGATCGTGCAAGCGCATGAGTGGGGGAAATACGTGGGTCGCGCCGACTTCGAATTCCGCAACGGCGAGCTGAAGCTGGTGCATTATCAGCTGATCCCGGTAAACCTGAAGAAGAAGGTGGAGAAGGCGGACGGCACCAGCGAGCGGGTGTACTACACCCAGCAGATTGCGGAAGATCCGACCATGATGAAGCTGCTGACGCCGTTCCAGGATAAGGGCAAGGCGCAGCTGGGCGTGAAGATCGGCAGCGTCAACGGCAAGCTTGAAGGCGATCGCAGCAAGGTGCGCTTCGTGCAGACCAACCTGGCTCGGGTGATGCTGGCGGCGCAGAGGGAGCGCGCCGACGCCGACTTCGCCGTGATGAGCGGCGGCGGGGTGCGCGATTCGATTGAAAGCGGCGATATCACCTACAAGAACGTGCTCAAGGTGCAGCCGTTTGGCAACACGTTGGTGCATGTCGATATGAAAGGCCGTGAGGTTGAACAGTATCTGGCGGTGGTGGCCAACATGAAGCCGGACTCCGGCGCCTACGCCCAGTTCGCCAACGTCAGCCTAGTGGCGGACGGCAAGGGCGTCAGCGAGGTGAAGATTAACGGCCAGCCGCTGCAGGCGGATAAAACCTACCGCATGGCGACACTGAACTTCAATGCGCTGGGCGGCGACGGCTATCCGAAGCTGGACGGGCTGCCGAGCTACGTCAACACCGGTTTTATCGATGCCGAAGTGCTGAAGCAGTACATCGAGAAACACTCGCCGCTGGATGCGGCGGCCTACGAGCCAAAGGGCGAGATCGTCTATCGATAGAGGTGTAGCGGAACGGCGTTCTCGCTTGTCGCGGGGGCGCCGTGCCCGCCTTCGCGAGCCTCCTCTCCATCAACGCCTTCTGTCGGCGTTGCCGTTTTAGACGGCGTCTTACTTTCGTCTCTCCATATACGCCCTCGCTGGGCAACCCATCATATTCTTGAAAAAAGTGGCGAAGGCGCTGTCGCTGGAAAACGCCAGCTGGCCGGCGACCTCGGATTGGCTCAGCCCTGCGGCCAACATCTCTATCGCTTTGATCAGGCGCCATTGCTGACGCCACTGTTGATAACTGAGTCCGGTTTCACGGCGGAAAATCCGGCTGATGGTTTTCTCGGAAGCGCCGCTATAGCGCGATAGCTCGTGCAGCGGCGGAAGCATGTCCAGATTGGCCAGATGGCGCAGGCGCCGGTCGCTGGGCAGCGGCAGCAACGTCAGTTCGCGCGGTGCGGCGGCGATCTCGTCGAGGCAGACCGCCAGAATATTGGCGTGAGGCCCGTGCTGCCAGTCGGTGTCGAAAGCGGCGAACGCGATGCGTTCCAACACCTCGCGCAGCAGCGGCGAGGCTGTCAGTACGGCAAGCTGCGCAGGCAGACAGGCATAGCGATCGGCGTCGAGATAAAGCGAACGGTAACCGACGACGCCGTTGACCTGAACGCGGTGAGCCACCTGCGGCGGGATCCAGGCGACTCTGCCCGGCGGCAGCATACAGATGCTTTGGTTGAGCGTGATGCGCATGCTGCCTTGCTGACAGAACAGCAACTGCCCCCTGTCATGCCAATGCGTGCCCGAGTCGTGCTGCGCCAGTTCGGCGGCGATCCCGAGTACCCCGTTGTCGAGCGTATCCGGATTAAAACTGTCCTGCGCCTGAAGCCACGCCATAGTATGTCCGATTTTGTAAATTTATTGTCTTTTATATTGTAATCGGCACCGGGGAGCTGATGCTACCTTGTGCAGCCTATTCTTGGCTACAGGATCTGTTATGCAACGTAAACTGACGCTGACGTTGGCGACGTCGATGATGATGTTTCCCCAGGTGGTGGAGACCATCTACAGCCCGGCATTGACGCACATTGCGCACGGTTTCCGGGTCAGTGCGGAGATGGCGGCGCAAACGCTCTCTTGTTACTTTTTCGCTTTTGCGCTCGGCGTGGTGGTATGGGGGCGGATGTGCGACGTCATCGGACGCCGTCCCACCATTTTGGCCGGGCTGACGCTCTATCTGCTGGCTTCTCTCGTTGCGCTGTTCAGCGGCAGCTTCAGCATGCTGCTGGCGGCGCGGGTGCTGGCCGCCTTTGGTGCGGCGGTCGGCTCGGTCGGGACGCAAACGGCGATTCGCGATCGCTTCGACGGTTATGAGTTGGCGCGGGTGTTCTCGGTGATGGGGATCGCCATGGCGATCAGTCCGGCGGTTGGCGTGTTGAGCGGCGCAGTGCTGACTTACTATTGGGGCTATCAGGGGGTGTTCGGCGGTTTGGTGCTGTTGGCGGCGCTGTTGTTGGGCTATGCCGGTTGGCAACTGCCGGAGACGCGTCCGCAACAGGTGGTGAAGAGTTCATTTTTTGGCACGCTGGGGCGGATGATCAAGGACGGGGATATTTGGCTCAGTGCGCTGTTGGTGGCGTTGTTCAATATTTGCATGTTCAGCTATTACCAACTGGCGCCATTCCACTTCTCAGCGTTGGGATTGCCGACGCAGTGGTTCGGTTATACCGGTTTGGTATTGGCGGTCGGAGTGGGTATCGGCGCGGCGATCAACAAGTTTTTGATCGGCAAACGCTGGCTGTTCCCCGCACTGTTGATGCTGGCCTGCGCGCTGTCGCTGACCGGCGGCCTGCTGGTATTGCTGCTGGAAGGGACCTTGTGGTTTGTTCTGCCGATGATGCTGGTGGTGATGGCGTACGGCATCGCCATTCCCAATATTCTGGCGCGCGCGCTGCGCCATTATAAAGACTGCATGGGCACTGCCGGCGCCATCCTTGGCCTGATGTATTACCTGATGCTCGGCGGTGGCCTGGTGCTGGCGGGGCTGTCGCTGCACCTGGGTGCCGTGCTGTCGCTCTGCAGTCTCTGCGTGCTGCTGTTGGCGTGGCGGGTGGCGCACAACGAGCGTCGTTTGGCGTTGCCTGCGCGTAGCTGAATGATAAACGGGGCGGACATTCTCGCCACCGCTGCCTTCCAATGATAGCCTGAGCGACAATTTGGTTTTGATAACGCAAACAGGAAGATGACATGTTGAAAACCGCAGGCTGGCTGCTGCCCGCCATCCTGGCGCTGGCGGGGTGTTCGTCATCCGGCCAAGGTCATGAGCAAACGCTTAGCCAGGCGCTGGCGGCCCTCGGCCAGGACAAGGCGCTGGTTGGGGCGTCGAGCGGCGTGATGGTGCGCGATGCCGAGAGCGGCACCGTGCTTTATCAGGCGCACGCGGAGCAGCGTTTGGCGCCGGCTTCCAACATGAAGATGTTCACTTCTCTGGCGGCGTTCGGCGTGCTGGGGGCGGATTACCGGTTTGAAACCCGGCTGCTGACCACCGGTGAACAGCGCGGCAACACCTTGCAGGGGGATCTCTATCTGCAGGGCAGCGGCGATCCGACGTTGCATCCTGACGATCTCGACACCTTCGCCGCCACGCTGGCGCAGCGCGGCGTTCGCCAGATTCATGGGCGGCTGATCCTGGACGCCAGCGCGTTCGATCAAACGCCATTCGGCGCCGGCTGGAGCTGGGACGATGAACCCTTTGCCTTCGCTGCACCGATCTCGGCGCTAAACTACGCCTTTACCCCCGGCGGCGATATCAACGTGGTGCGGGTGGATGTGCAACCGGGCGCCCGCGCCGGTGCGCCGGGGCGGGTGAGCTTCTATCCCGCCAATGACGCGGTGACGCTGGTCAACCGTACCAGCACCGGCGGCGACACCGCACTGACGTTCGAGCGCCAGCCGGGCAGTAATCGGGTTGTGGTCAGCGGCACCATCGCCGCGCAGGCGGAGGCCCGTTCGCGATTGATCACTGTCGATCAACCCACCCGCGTGGTTGGCGCCTTACTGCAAAATGCCCTGCGCGCGCACGGCATTACCCTGCGCGGTAATGCTGAAGAGGGTGTGACGCCAGCCGGCGCACAGCTGCTGGCGCAAAAAAACTCGCCGCCGCTCTCCCGCCTGATCGTCACCTTCCTGAAAGTGTCCAATAACGGTTACGGTGAGGTACTGACCAAAGCGATGGGCCGCAAAACGCAGGGTAAGGGGGATTGGGCCGCCGGCCTGCAGGCGATCGGCCAGTTTGTGCAAAGCCAGGGCATCGCGGCCGGCGCGTACCGTCAGGTGGACGGTTCAGGGCTGTCGCGCATGAACCAGATCACGCCGCAACAGCTGACGACGCTGCTGTTGGCGGCCAGAAAACAGCCGTGGTTCGCCGACTGGTATCGCGCTTTGCCCGTCGCGGGCCAGCCGGGGTTGCTGGTGGGCGGCACGCTGCAGCACCGTATGGTAAAAAGCGCGGCGGCGGGCCGCGCCCACGCCAAGAGCGGCTCCATGACCGGGGTCTCGTCGCTCAGCGGCTATGTCGATTCGGCGACCGGACGGCCGCTGGCGTTCGCCATTATCAGCAACAACTATCTGGTGCCCGGCGCGGAGGTGAAGGCGCTGGAGGACCGCCTGGTGGAGACGCTGGCAGCCTGTGACGCCACGGTGGTGTGCCGCTGAGTACGCGTCGTCAGTCGCGTTTGGCGATGTCGGCGAAGCTGCCGGCCAGCAGGCGGCACAGATCGGCGGCGGCCAGCTCGATGTCCAGCCCGCGTTTGCCGCCGGAAACGTAGATGGTGGCGAACGCTTGCGCCGGGCTGTCGATCACCGTCGGCAGCCGTTTTTTCTGCCCCAGCGGGCTGATGCCGCCCACCAGATACCCGGTGACGCGCTGCGCCAGCTGCGGATCGGCCATCTCGGCCTTTTTGGCGCCGAGGGCGCGGGCAACCTTTTTCAGATCCAGCTGGGTGGCGACCGGCGTGACCGCCACCGCCAGGTGTTTGGCGTCGCCGTTCAGCGCCACCAGCAAGGTTTTGTAAACCCGATCGGCATCCAGCCCCAGCTTTCTCACCGCCTCATCGCCGAAGTTGGTTTCGTCGCTGTCGTGGTGATAAGGATGGAGGGTGAAGGCGACCTTTTGTTTCTCAAGCAGAACGACTGCGGGCGTCATGATGTGTTGTCCAAAATATCCCCAGCGGGGAAGGGGTGATAACCAGCCTTAAAAATACAAAAATCCAACCTGCCCGGCAACCTGAGCGGCTGTTACATAAAGCGGGTTGCCAAGATATTCACCGGGTTGCTACCCTGTTTACTGTAACCGTTAACACGGTTGCTATGCGTATAACTAGAATACAAGAAATTCCTCTTTGACTGGCCAATAGCGATATTGGCCACTTTTTTACCCCTGTGGCTGCAGCATCGCCGGCAGGTTATCCTCGCCATACAGGTGCAATGCGCCAACCGCCACCACATAGTCCCCGGCCGGCAGCGCCTCCAGCTGACGCCGCCAGTCGCGATTGCGCTGGTGCATCAGCACGTCGTACAGCCCAGCGCTGAAGGTGGCCGGCAGCGTGTCCAGCGTGCCGCGCGGTTTGGCGTCCAGCCACCAGCTCACCATGGTTTGCAGCAGCCGCGCGTTGGTATGCCAGTGTTCCAGCGTATCGCGCAGCAGTGCGATGCCGCCTTCCGGCAGCTGTTCCAGCATTGCCAACTGCTGCTGCGCCCCTTCAAGTTCGATCACCGGTTTGTCCTGCGCTCTGGCGGCCTGCAGCAGCTGATAATCTACGCCGTACTCTGCGCGCAGCCCCAGACGCTGAGCCTGCCGCGCCTGCATCATCAGCGCCACCTGCCAGCCGGGCAGGGTGGCGAAGGCGTGCGGATCGGCGCCCAGTTCGTGGCACAGCGCCAGCAGCTGTTGATACTCTTCGGCGGACAGGCGCTGTTCCAGCTCCGGCTGCTGTTCGGCGTGGTCGAAAGGGGAGGCGGCGCCGGTGATATCGGCTTCGACGATCAGCGCGTCGGCCTGTTGCAGCCGGGCGGCCAGCCGGGGCGGCAGCGGCGACATATCGACGGTGCCCATATGGATGCTGCCCACCAGATGCAGCCGACGTTCGCCCGGCAGGGTGATGTCCAGCGCCGGATAAGCGTAACTTTTGGGCGAGATCAGGCCGAGAAAGGCGGCGAGGCGGCGTAACAGTTGACCCATACGGCGTGGCTCCTGAATAACGGGTGCGCGTTTTCGCGTGCAAGGCGAGGGAAAATCGTCATTCATGCTAAACGCTATCTGCCGCGCAGGGAAGCCCGGAAAACAGCGGGGCGCCTTGACGGCGCCCCGGAGCTTACTTCCTGGGTTTAAAACGCAGCAGCCGGTTGGCGTTGCTGACTACGGTAATCGACGACAGCGCCATTGCGGCACCCGCCACCACCGGGCTGAGCAGTGTGCCGGTCAGCGGGTAGAGCACGCCGGCGGCGATTGGAATGCCCAGCGTATTATAGATAAAGGCGCCGAACAGGTTCTGCTTCATGTTGCGCAGCGTGGCCTTCGACAGCTCCACTGCATCCGCTACGCCATTCAGGCTGTGGCGCATCAGGGTGATGGCAGCGGTCTCGATGGCGATGTCGCTGCCGCCGCCCATCGCGATGCCCACGTCGGCCTGCGCCAGCGCCGGGGCGTCGTTGATGCCGTCGCCGACCATCGCCACGCGTTGGCCCTGCGCCTGCAGCTGTTTGATCGCCGCTGCTTTGCCGTCCGGCAGCACGCCGGCAATCACCCGATCGATACCGGCTTCTTTGGCGATGGCGTTGGCGGTCACCGGGTTGTCGCCGGTCAGCATCACCAGCTGATATCCCTGCTGGTGCAGGCGCTGCAGCGCCGCGACGCTGTCCTCGCGTAGCGGATCGCGAATGGCGAACAGCGCGGCCGGTTTACCGTCAACGGCCAGCAGCACCGGCGTCACGCCGCGTTCGGCCTGGGCGCGCATCGGCGCATCCAGTTCGGCGGTCGCGACCTGATGCTGTTCCAGCAGCGCGGCGTTACCCAGCAGCAACTGCACGCCGTCGATCTCCCCGCTGACCCCGGCGCCGCGCAGGGTGCGGAACTGCGCCACCTGCGGCAGCGTTTGCCCGGCGGCGCGTTCCATGATGGCGCGCGCCAGCGGGTGGTTGGAGCCTTGTTCCAGCGCGGCGGCCCAGCCGATCGCCTGCTGCTCGCTGACCTGATTGAAGGTCAGGATCTCCACCACCTGCGGTTTCCCTTCGGTCAGGGTGCCGGTTTTGTCGAACACCAGGGTGTCCAACTGGCTGGCCTGTTGCAGGGCGTCGGCGTCGCGAACTAGCACGCCGAACTCCGCCGCGCGGCCGACGCCGGAGATGATCGACATCGGCGTTGCCAGGCCCAATGCGCACGGGCAGGCAATGATCAGCACCGTAGTGGCGATCACCAGCGTATAGACCAGCTGCGGCTGCGGGCCGAAGAAGTACCACATCGCTGCGCTGAACAGGGCGATCGCCACCACCGCCGGCACGAACACCGCCGAGACGCGGTCAGCCAACTGGCCAATCGCCGGTTTACTGCTCTGCGCCTGACGCACCAGTTTGATGATGCGCGCCAGCGTGGTTTGGCTACCGATGGCGGCGGCGCGGAACAGCACGCTGCCGTCGTCGACCACCGTCCCGGCATGCACCGTATCGCCGGGGCCTTTCTGCTGTGGCACCGCTTCGCCGGTCAGCATCGCTTCATCGAGCCAGACTTCGCCCTGCACGATTTCACCGTCGACCGGCACGCGATCGCCGGTGGTCAGCCGCAGCGTCATGCCGAGCTGCACCTCCGCCAGCGGGATATCGCGTTCGCCGTCGTCGGTCACCAGCCGCGCGGTGGGCGGTGTCAGATCCAGTAACCGCTCCAGCGCCTGTGAAGAACGCTGACGAGCGCGCTGCTCCAGCGCATGGCCGAGGTTGATCAAACCGATGATCATCGCGCTGGCCTCGTAATAGAGGTGGCGCGCTTCCGTCGGGAAGAAATCGGGCCAAATGTTGACGGCGATCGAGTAAAGCCAGGCGGCGCCGGTGCCGAGTGCCACCAAGGTATCCATGGTGGCGCTGCCGTTCATCAGCGCGCGCCAGGCGTTGCGGTAGAAGTGCCCGCCGGCAAACACCATCACCGCCAGGGTGATGACGCCGACCAGCAGCCAGGGGCGCTGGGTTTCCGGCGTCAGCGTCATGCTGCCGCCGAACAGCCCCCAGGCCATCAGCGGGATACCCAACGCCAGCCCCAGCGCCGCCTGCCAGCTAAAGCGCTTCATGTTGGCGCGTGCGGTCTGCTGTTGGCGTTCGCGACGTTCGGTCTCGTCCTGAATCATCTCGGCACCGTAGCCGGCTTTTTCCACCGCCGCTACCAGTGCCTGCGCATCGGCGGCGCCGGTGACCAGCGCACTGCGCTCCGCCAGGTTGACGCGCGCGTGTTCAACGCCGGGGACGCTTTGCAGCGCATGCTGCACTTTATTGACGCAGCTGGCGCAGGTCATGCCGCTGAGCAGCAGCTGTACGCTGTCGTCCGCGTTGTCGGTTGCCGGAAGGGGAGGCTGCGCCGCTGGCTGAACGTCCGGCAACGAAGGTGTTGCGTCAGTCAACGGCTCAGTTTTTGGGACGACGGCACCCGCCACGCTGGCGTGATAACCGGCATGTTCCACCGCGGCGATCAGCGCCTGCGGATCGGCATCGCCGTACACTTTCGCGCTGTCGATCTCGACCTCGGCGGCGAACACCCCCGGCACCGCTTCCAGCGCCTTGCGGGTGCTGCCGACGCAGTGCATGCAGCTCAGACCGCTCAGCTGCAGTTCGGTGTCGGCGCGCGGCGCGACTTCGGCCTGATAGCCGGCGGCGATCACGCTGTCGATCAATGCGCTGTCCGGCGCTTCGCCGGTCACTTTGGCGTAATGAACGTTAACCTCCGCCTGTTCGACATCGCTGCGGCTTTCCAGGGCTTTTTTCACCCGCTGCGCGCAGTTCATGCAGGACAACCCCTGCAATGCCAGCATAGTGGTGTGTGACATGATTGAACTCCTTGCGTAGAGGCGGTGTTTAAAGGTTGACCGCCTGACCTGTTTTCACTAAGAATGGAGCTTAAACCTTCCAGCAAGGGTAAGGTCAAGGAGGGAAAATGAATATTAGCGACGTCGCGAAAAAAACCGGGTTAACCAGCAAGACGATTCGTTTTTACGAAGAGAAAGCGCTGATTACCGCCCCGATCCGCAGCGACAACGGTTACCGCCACTATTCCGCCAAGCATGTCGAAGAGCTGACGCTGCTGCGTCAGGCGCGGCAGGTGGGCTTCAACCTGGACGAGTGCCGCGAACTGGTGGCGTTGTTCAACGATCCGGCCCGCCACAGCGCCGACGTGAAGGCACGCACGCTGCAGAAGGTGGCGGAGATCGAAAAGCACATCAGCGAGCTGGGGAACATGCGCCAGCGCCTGCTGACGCTGGCGGAACAATGCCCGGGCGATGAGGGGGCGGAGTGCCCCATCATCAATAACCTGGCGGGGTGTTGTCGTTCTAATTAACGGCTGATGGCGCGGATCACCAGCGTGACCCCTTCCACCGCCACCACTTCCACCTCGGTGCCGGCGGGCAGATCTTCCGCCGCCTGCGCGCGCCAGCTGCTGTCGCCGATATTAATGCGCCCCATACCGTTGTGCATCGGCTCCGTCAGCGTGGCGCGGGTGCCGATCAGCTGGCGGTTGCGCTGGTTGAGCACCGGCGACCCGCCGGATGCGGCTGCCGGGCGCCGACGCAGCCAGTACCACCACAGGTAAGCGACGACGACGGTCAGGACGGCGAAGATCATGCCTTGCCATGCCCAGGAAAGCGGCGGCAGTAGCCAGATCAGGGCGCCGACCAACAGCGCCGCCACACCGCTCCACAGCAGGTAGCCGCCGGCGCCGAGCATTTCCGCCGCCAGCAACACGCCCCCGAGAGAGAGCCAGAACCACAGCGGATTCGCCGCGATCAGTTCGAGCATGATTATTTGCCTTTGCTTTCTTTCAGCAGTTCGGTAATGCCGCCGATCGAGCCGAGCAGGCTGCTGGCGTCCAGCGGCATCATCACCACTTTGCTGTTGTTGGAGGAACCGATCTTTTGCAGCGCGTCGGTGTATTTCTGCGCCACGAAGTAGTTCACCGCCTGAATGTTGCCGCTGGCGATGGCGTCGGATACCAGCTGGGTGGCGCGCGCCTCGGCCTCGGCGGCGCGTTCACGCGCTTCCGCCTGCAGGAACGCCGACTGGCGTTCGCCCTCGGCCTTCAGGATCTGCGATTGTTTCTCCCCCTCGGCGCGCAGAATGGCCGCCTGACGCACCCCCTCTGCCTCCAGGATGTCGGCGCGCTTGGTGCGCTCGGCCTTCATCTGGGCGTTCATCGAGGCGATCAGTTCCGCCGGCGGCCGCACGTCGCGGATCTCGATACGGGTGATTTTCACCCCCCAAGGATTGGTCGCTTCATCGACGATGTGCAGCAGGCGGCTGTTGATGCTGTCGCGCTGCGACAGCATTTCGTCGAGCTCCATCGAGCCGAGCACGGTGCGGAAGTTGGTCATGGTCAGGTTGACGATCGCCTGTTCGAGGTTGCTAACCTCGTAGGCGGCGCGCGCCGGATCGACCACCTGGATGAAGCACACCGCGTCGATGGCGACGTTGGCGTTATCGCGGGAAATCACCTCTTGGGAAGGGATATCCAGCACCTGCTCCATCATGTTGATTTTGCGGCCGATGCGGTCCATGAACGGCACCACCAGGTTCAGCCCCGGCATCAGCGTTTTGGTGTAGCGGCCGAAGCGTTCTACCGTCCATTGGAACCCCTGCGGCACAATTTTGACGCCGGCGAACACCACAATCAGCGCGACGACGATCACGATGGGAATAAAAGTAAGCATGCAAACCTCCTGTCAGACATATGTAAACAGATATTACGTCAGCGCCGGAAAAATGCCTACTGATACCGCGACTTAATCCAGGGCGCTGACGCAACCCGCGAGCGGTGGATCCCGCGTCTGGAACAGAGTGTTGTCACGACAAGTGTGGCACAGCTGAAAAATAAGTATGCCTAAATGGCATGATTTCAATAATTTTTATTCATTTCATGCTGTTGCTCGCCTTGGCTAGAGTAAAAACACCCCCTGTATTTACCGTCAAAAAGTTGTCATTTTTATTTGCGACTATGCTTTTTGAAATGACATTTCGGCCAAGGATTGTTATGGATTCGCTCAGTGTTGATGAACTCGCCCAGAAGAAGGATCGTTGGTATCGCATTGTGGAGGAGATGTTGGCGGAAGCCGGCGTCGCCATCAACGGCCCGCGCGCCTGGGATATCCGGGTGCATAACCCGGCGCTGTTCAAACGCATTTTGCAGGAAGGCTCGCTCGGCTTCGGCGAAAGCTATATGGACGGCTGGTGGGAGTGCGAACGGCTGGACATGCTGTTCACCCGCATTCTGCAGGCCGGCGTCGATGAACGGTTGCCGAAAAGCCTGAGCGACATCGCGCGCATCGCCTATGCCCGGCTGTTCAATCGCCAATCGCGCAAGCGTGCCTGGCAGGTGGGCAAAGAGCACTACGACATCGGCAACGACCTGTTCCGGGCGATGCTCGATCCTTATATGCAATACTCCTGCGGCTACTGGAAAGAGGCGCAGACGCTGGAGCAGGCGCAGCAGGCCAAGCTCAGGATGATCTGCGAAAAACTGCAGTTGAAACCGGGCATGACGCTGCTGGATATCGGTTGCGGCTGGGGCGGATTGGCGCAGTTTGCGGCGCAAAACTACGGCGTCTCGGTGCACGGCGTGACCATTTCGGCCGAGCAGCAGAAGCTGGCGCAGGCACGCTGCGCCGGGCTGGACGTCGAGATCTTGCTGCAGGATTACCGCGATCTGGATCGTCAGTTTGATCGCATCGTGTCGGTCGGCATGTTCGAGCACGTCGGGCCGAAAAACTACGACACCTATTTCAGCGTCGCGGCGCGCAACCTGAAGCCCGACGGCCTGTTTTTGCTGCACACCATCGGTTCCAATCAAACCGATCTCAACGTCGACGCCTGGATAGACAAATACATCTTCCCCAACGGCTGCCTGCCTTCGGTGCGGCATATCGCCGAGGCCAGCGAAGGGCGTTTCGTGATGGAGGATTGGCACAACTTTGGCGCCGATTACGATCGCACGCTGATGGCCTGGCTGGAGAATTTCAAACGGGCGTGGCCGGATCTGATGGGCGGTTATTCCGAGCGCTTCGAACGCATGTTCACCTATTACCTGAACGCCTGCGCCGGCGCGTTCCGTTCGCGCAACATTCAGCTGTGGCAGGTGTTGTTCAGCCCGGCGGGCGTGGAGGGCGGGGTGCGGGTCTATCGCTAATCCCCGTCATATTTCAAGCTGGCTGCACGTTCGAGCCCTGGTCACTTAGTTATCTAAGCTCCCAGGGCTTTTCACATTTGCCGCCTGGATGCAGCTTCAAGTATGACGGATATCAGTACAGCAGGGAGTACAGCTGGCGGCGATATTTAGCGGCCAGCGCGTCGCCGGTGCCGAGCGCGGCCAGAATGTCCATCAGGGTTTTGCGCGCGCTGCCGTTGGCGGCGGCCAGATCTTTCTTCAGATGCCCCATCAGCAGTTCCAGCGCTTCTTCGTTACGCCCGACCTGATGCAGCTGCAGCGCCAGCTGCACCGCCAGTTCGACGTTGTCCGGCTGCTGCTGCACCTGTTGTTGCAGCTGCTGGATTTCCGGCGTGTCCGCCGCCTGCTTCAACAGTTCAATCTGCGCCACCAGGCCCTGATAGCGGGTATCGCGATCCTGCAGCGGGATGGTCGCCAGCACAGCTTCGGCATCTTCGCTGCGGCTGAGGGCGATCTGGGTTTCGGCCAACGTCAGACCGATGTCGCTGCGCTGCTGGCTGCTCTGCCAGGCGTCTTTCAGCAGCGGCAGCGCTTCGGCGGCGTTGCCGGCGGCCAGCAATTCTTGCGCCTGCGCCAGTTTCAGATCTTCTTCCTTCGGCAGGAAACGCTGCAGCAAGTCGCGGATCGCTTCTTCCGGCTGCGGGCCCTGGAAGCCATCGACCGGCTGACCGTCTTTAAACAGGTAGACCGTCGGAATCGAACGCAACCCGAATTGGGAGGCGATCATCTGTTCGGCGTCGCAGTCCACCTTGGCCAGAATGAACTGACCGGCGTATTCCGCCGCCAGCTTGTCCAGCACCGGCGTGAGCTGCAGGCAGTGTTGGCTGCGCTCGGACCAGAAGTAGAACAGCACCGGAATGGACATCGACTGTTCCAGCGTCTGGTGCAGGTTAGTTTCGTTAATATCAACAACAGCTTGAGCTAGCATCTTTTTTCTCTCTGATCGTGCGAAGCCATGGGGTGTAGATGGGGGCGCGCCGCCATTCTTCAACCCCGGCGGGCGAATTAAGCGTTGCTGCGCAGCAGCCAATCCAGACAGCGGCCCGGCAAAATGCGGCGCAGCACGCTCATGGCGTGCGCCAGCAGGGTCACCGGGTAGCGCAATTTGGCGCGCGGGCTTTCCAGCGCGTGGCGCAATTTGGGCAGAATGGCCTCCGGCGGCAGCGTCAGACGCTTGGCGATACCGGGATTGTGCACCGGCTTGTCGCTCTGCGCCTGGTTGACGTTCTGGCTAAAGTGGGTGGAGATCGGCCCCGGTTCGATCAGGCTGACCTGAATGCCGCTGCCGTGCAGCTCCATGCGCAGCGCGTCCGACCAGGCTTCCAGCGCGAACTTGCTGGCGGCGTAGGCGCCGCGCCCGGCGCTGGAAACCAGGCCCATCACCGAACTGGTCTGAATAATGCGCCCTTCGCCGTGCGGCAACATCGCGGGCAACAACAGTTGGGTCAGTTGGTGGGTGCCGAACAGGTTAGTGGCGAATTGCCGCTCAAGCTGGCTGCGCGAAATGCGGCTGAGCGGGCCGTAAACGCCGAAACCGCCGTTATTGAACAGGCCGTACAGGCGGCCGTCGGTCAGCGCGATCACCTCGGCGGCGGCGCGCTCGACGCTGGCGCTGTCGTCCAGATCCAGCTCGATGCCTTCCAGCCCGAGCTGGCGCATGTTTTCCACGTCCTGCGGTTTGCGGCAGGCAGCCAGCACCCGGTAGCCGCGGTTGCGCAGATCCTGCGCCGCAATCAAGCCAATCCCGCTGGAACAGCCGGTTATCAATACCGCTTTTTGCATAACTTTACCTAGTGTACGACCCTAATTTAGTGAGACTCATGTTTTACTAGAGGCTCCAGGCGCTCCGCCATCCAGGTGGCGATAAACGGCTGGGCATCCCCATTGGGGTGCAATCCGTCATCCTGCATCCATTCCGGCTTCACCACCACCTGTTCCATATAGAACGGCAGCAGCGGAATGTTGAACTGTTTGGCCAGCGCCGGGTAGACGGCGCCGAACGCTTCAGTATAGCGGCGGCCGTAGTTCGGCGGGATGCGGATCTGCATCAGCAGCGGCTGCGCGCCGGCTTGCTGCACCAACGTGATGATTTGGCCGAGATCGCGCTGTACGTCCTGCGCCGGGAAGCCGCGCAGGCCGTCGTTGGCGCCCAGCTCGATCAGCACCCAGCGCGGCTGATGGTGTTTCAGCAGCGCGGGCAGACGCGCCAGCCCCTGCGCGGCGGTGTCGCCGCTGATGCTGGCGTTGACCAGCTGCGGCGCGCCCGACTTTTTCTGCCACTGTTCGGCCAACAGCGTCGGCCACGCCCGCTCGATCGGCAGGCGGTAGCCGGCGCTTAAACTGTCGCCCAAAATCAACAAGGTATCGGCGGCGGCAGCGCGTAAACTGAATAATCCCAACAGCAAAAGGAAGGGAAGATGCCAGCGGAAAACGTTCTTGAAGTTCATCATCTTAGTAAACACGTTGGTCAGGGTGAGCATCAGCTCACCATCCTTACCGGAGTCGAGCTGCTTGTCAAACCCGCGCAGACGATCGCTCTGATCGGCGAATCCGGATCGGGGAAATCGACCTTGCTGGGCATTTTGGCCGGGCTGGATGACGGCAGCGAAGGCGAGGTGCGCTTGCTCGGCGAGTCGCTGACCGCGCTGGACGAAGAGGGGCGCGCCGCGCTGCGCGCCAGGAATGTCGGCTTCGTGTTTCAGTCGTTCATGCTGGTGCCGACGCTGAACGCGCTGGAGAACGTGCAGCTGCCGGCGCTGTTGCGCGGCGAGAGCGACAGACAGAGCCGCGAGCAGGCGGTGCAGCTGCTCGATCAGTTGGGGCTGGGGAAACGGCTCGATCACCTGCCGGCGCAGCTGTCCGGCGGCGAGCAGCAGCGCGTGGCGCTGGCGCGCGCCTTCAGCGGCCGACCGCGGGTGCTGTTCGCCGATGAACCGACCGGCAACCTCGATCGTCAGACCGGCGATCGCATCGCCGACCTGCTGTTTTCCCTCAACCGCGATTTTGACACTACCCTGATCCTGGTGACCCATGACGAAACCCTGGCGGCGCGCTGCCAGCGGCGGCTGCGGCTGCGTGAAGGCAAGCTGTGGGAGGAAGCATGATCTGGCGCTGGTTCTGGCGCGAATGGCGCTCGCCGTCGCTGCTGATCGTTTGGTTGGCGTTGACGCTCTCCGTGGCCTGCGTGCTGGCGCTGGGCAGCATCAGCGATCGCATGGACAAAGGGCTCAGCCAGCAGAGCCGTGACTTTATCGCCGGCGATCGGGTGTTGCGCAGCGCGCATCCGGTGCCGGAAGGCTGGCTGCTGGACGCGCAGCAACAGGGGCTGAAGGTGAGTCGTCAGCTGTCGTTCACCACCATGACCTATGCCGGCGATCGGCCGCAGCTGGCGGACGTGAAAGCCACCGATCTGGCCTATCCGCTGTACGGCAAGCTGGAAACGCGCCCGGCCAACATCCAGCCCGAACCGGGCAGCGTGCTGGTGGCGCCGCGTTTGCTGGCGCTGCTGAACGTGAAAGTGGGGGATTCGCTCGAGGTGGGCGACACCACGCTGCGCATCGCCGGTGAAATCATTCAGGAGCCGGACGCCGGCTTCAACCCGTTCCAGACCGCGCCGCGCATCATGATCAACCTGGCGGACGTCGATAAGACCGGCGCAGTGCAGCCGGGCAGCCGGTTGACCTACCGCTACATGTTCGCCGGCGCCGAGCCGGATATTCAGCGTTACGAAGCGCGGTTGACGCCGCAGTTGACGCCGGATCAGCGCTGGTTCGGGCTACAGGAGTCCGGCAGCGCGCTCGGCAAGTCGCTGCAGCGCTCCCAACAGTTCCTGCTGCTGTCGGCTCTGCTGACGCTGCTGTTGTCGATCGCCGCTGTGGCGGTGGCGATGAGCCACTATTGCCGCAGCCGCTACGATCTGATTGCGGTGCTGAAAACTCTTGGTGCCGGGCGCGGCGCGCTGCGTAAATTGATCGTCGGCCAGTGGCTGGCGGTGATGGCGCTGGCGGCGGTGTGCGGCGGGGCGATCGGGCTGGCGTTCGAAGCGCTGCTGATTCGCCTGCTGAAACCGGTGTTGCCGGCTGCATTGCCCGCCGCCGGCGCCTGGCCGTGGCTGTGGGCGCTCGGCGCGTTGGTGCTGATTTCGCTGCTGGTCGGGTTGCGGCCGTATCGCCAACTGCTGGCTACCCAGCCGCTGCGGGTGCTGCGCCGCGATGTGGTGGCCAACGTCTGGCCGCTGCGCTACTTCCTGCCGGTGACGGTGGCGATCGTGGTGGCGCTGTTGGTGACGCTGATGGGGGCCAGCACGCTGCTGTGGGCGATCCTGGCGGGTATGGCGGTACTGGCGCTGCTGCTGGGCGGCATCGGCTGGGGCAGCCTGCTGCTGCTGCGCCGCATCACGCTCAAGAGCCTGGCGCTGCGGCTGGCGGTCAACCGCCTGCTGCATCAGCCGTGGGTAACCATCAGCCAGCTGGCGGCGTTCTCGCTGTCGTTCATGCTGCTGGCGCTGCTGTTGGTGCTGCGCGGCGATCTGCTCGAACGCTGGCAGCAACAGCTGCCGCCGGACAGCCCGAACTATTTCCTGCTCAACATGACCGAGGCGCAGGTGCCGCAGGTGAAAACCTTCCTGCAGCAGCACCAGATCAAACCGGAAACCTATTACCCGATCGTCCGGGTGCGCCTGACCGAGATAAACCAGCAGGTGGCGACCGAACGGGTGCATGAAGACGATCCGGGCGGCGAGGCGGTGAACCGTGAGCTGAACCTGACCTGGCTGGCCGAACTGCCGGATCACAATCCGTTGGTGGCGGGCAATTGGCCGCCGAAAAGCGGCGAAGTCTCGATGGATGAAGGTATCGCCGGGCGGCTGAAGATCACGCTGGGCGACACGCTGACCTTCAGCGGCGATACCCAGGCGTTCAGCGCCAAAGTCACCAGCCTGCGCCAGGTGGATTGGGAAAGCCTGAAGCCGAACTTTTACTTTATCTTCCCGCCGGGCGCGCTGGACGGCCAGCCGCAGACCTGGCTCACCAGCTTCCGCTACGACGGCGACGGCCAGATGCTGACCCAGCTCAACCGTCAGTTCCCAACGCTCAGCCTGCTGGACATCGGCGCGATCCTGAAACAGGTCGGCGGCGTGCTGCAACAGGTCAGCCGCGCGCTGGAGGTGATGGTGGTTCTGGTGGTGCTGTGCGGCGGCCTACTGCTGCTGGCACAGGTGCAGGTCGGCATGCGTCAGCGCCGCCAGGAGCTGGTGGTGTACCGCACGCTGGGGGCCGGCAAACGGCTGCTGCGCCGCACGCTGTGGTGCGAGTTCGCCCTGCTGGGGCTGGTGGCGGGCATCGCGGCGGCGGTAGGCGCCGAGGCGGCGCTGTGGCTGCTGCAGAGCCGGGTGTTTGACTTCCCGTGGACGCCGACGCCGGTGCTGTGGTGGGCGCTGCCGCTGGCCAGCGCGCTGCTGCTGTCGCTGTGCGGCGGCTGGCTGGGCGTGCGCCTGCTGCGCGGCCGGGCGTTGTTCCGCAGTTATGAGGGCTGATCTTGCTGTCGCAGGTCCGTTGCCGCCAAGCGTGGCCGGGCCTGCCGTTTTTCTTGGGCGCGTTACTGGCGCTATTCCTCTTCATGCCTATCTTGAGTGAAATCGATTACACTTATATTGTGTCAATACGGCTACCTTTGATAATCGGTGCAACGGATATCAGGTCGGTTTCGCCTGTTTTATGCATTAATTTATAGGGTTGTGCATAAATTAAGCGACTTTATCCACCTTGAAAAACAGCATATCCATTTTTAATGGAATGTAACCGTTTTCACTAATGTGATCGCACTCACTTATCTTCGACGCATTGCCTCCTATCATGTCGCACACTGATGACCGTTTTCTCCTGGAGGCTGTATGAGCGATACCGTCAAAGTGACACCGGCGGAGAAAAGCCCGACTCATGTCGGCATGACTTTTTTCGTCTGTTTTTTAGCCGCCTTGGCCGGCCTGCTGTTCGGTCTTGATATCGGCGTGATCGCCGGCGCCCTGCCGTTTATTACCGAGACTTTTCAGATCACCAGCTCTCAGCAGGAGTGGGTGGTCAGCTCAATGATGTTTGGCGCCGCCGTCGGCGCTATCGGCAGCGGCTGGATGAACTTCCGGCTGGGGCGCAAATACAGTTTGATGATCGGCGCTATCCTCTTCGTGGCGGGATCGCTGTGTTCTGCGTTCGCCCCCAACGTGGAGGTGTTGATCGTTTCACGTATTCTGCTGGGATTGGCGGTGGGGATCGCTTCTTATACCGCGCCGATTTATCTTTCTGAAATCGCGCCGGAGAAAATCCGTGGCAGCATGATCTCGATGTATCAATTGATGATCACCATCGGCATTCTGGCCGCTTACCTGTCTGATACGGCATTCAGCTATACCGGTGCCTGGCGCTGGATGTTGGGCGTCATCACCATCCCGGCCGGGCTGTTGTTGGTCGGCGTGTTCTTTTTACCTGACAGCCCGCGGTGGTTGGCCTCGCGCAATCGTCATGAGCAGGCGCGTCAGGTGTTGGAGAAGCTGCGCGACAGCAGTGCCCAGGCGCAGTATGAACTGAATGAAATTCGTGAAAGCCTCAAACTGAAGCAAAGCGGTTGGGCGTTGTTCAAAGGCAATAAAAATTTCCGCCGCGCGGTTTTCCTTGGCATTCTTCTTCAGGTGATGCAGCAGTTCACCGGGATGAACGTCACCATGTATTACGCGCCGAAGATTTTCGGTCTGGCGGGCTTCGCCAGTACGGAACAGCAGATGTGGGGCACGGTGATCGTCGGTCTGGTCAACGTGCTGGCCACCTTTATCGCTATTGGGCTGGTAGACCGCTGGGGCCGCAAGCCCACTTTGATCCTTGGGTTTATCGTGATGGCCGTCGGCATGGGGGCGCTGGGAACCATGATGAACATCGGCATGAACTCGGCGGCGGAGCAATATTTCGCCATCGTCATGCTGCTGATGTTTATCGTCGGCTTTGCCATGAGTGCCGGCCCGCTGATTTGGGTGCTGTGCTCAGAGATCCAGCCATTGAAAGGCCGCGATTTCGGCATCACCTGTTCCACCGCCACTAACTGGATCGCCAATATGATCGTGGGGGCGACATTCCTGACCATGCTGAATTCGTTGGGTAGCGCTCACACCTTTTGGGTCTATGCGGGGCTTAACGTGCTGTTTGTTTTCATCACGCTGGCGCTGATCCCGGAAACGAAAAATATTTCTCTGGAACATATTGAACGCAATCTGATGGCCGGCAAACCGTTGCGCAACATCGGCTCGCGTTGATCTTTGCGGCAAAAAAAAGGTTCAGCCTGGGCTGAACCTTCTTCTTTTCGGCGGTATAAACCGTTAAGCCAGCTTCTGCTGTGCCCAGGCCAGCCCGCTTTGGTATTCACCCGGCAGTAGCGGTGCCAGCGCCTGCAGCGCCTGGCGCAGATCGGCGGCGCTCGTGTCGTTCAGATTGAGGTGGCCGACCTTGCGGCCCGGGCGCACCTCTTTCTCATACCAGTGCAGATGCACCAGCGGCAGCGACAGCCACTGTTCGTTGACGGCGGTGCCGATCAGGTTGACCATCACCGACGGCGTGCTCACCACCGGCTGCGGCAGCGGCAGGCCGAGAATCGCGCGCAGGTGCAATTCGAACTGGCTGATGGACGCGCCGTTTTGCGTCCAGTGGCCGCTGTTGTGCACGCGCGGCGCCAGTTCGTTGATCAGCAGCCGATCGCCGACGATAAAGCACTCCATCGCCATCACGCCGACGTAGTTCAGCTCGTTCAGGATCGCCGCCAGCATCTGCTCGGCCTGTTGCTGCAGTGCCGGGTTGGGCTGCGGCAGCGCCACGCTGGTGCGCAGGATGCCGTCTTCATGCAGGTTGTGGGTCAGCGGGTAGAATACCGAACGGCCGTCGTGGCCGCGCGCGCCCACCAGCGACACTTCGCCGGAGAAATTGATGCCTTGCTCGACGATGCACTCGCCATAGGCGTCGGCCGGCAGTTCGGCTTCCTGGCCCGGGCGCAAGCGCCATTGGCCGCGGCCGTCATAGCCGCCGACCCGGCGTTTGACGATCGCCAGCTCGCCCAGCGCAGCGAACACCTGCGGCCATTCGGCGGCGCTCGCCAGCAGCTGCCACGGCGCGGTCGCCAGGCCGAGCTGGTCGAGCAGCTGTTTTTGCGTCAGGCGATCCGCCAGACGCGGGAAGATGTCACGGTTGACGAAGGCGCTGTGGGTCGCCAGCTCGCGCGTCAGCGCGGTTTCTGGCCAGCGTTCGATCTCGGCGGTAATGACGCTGTTCTGATACGGCACCGCTTCAGGTTCGGCATCGATGCCGACAGGGTAGACGGCGATGCCCAGCGGTTCGCCGGCCTGGCGCAGCATGCGCCCCAGTTGGCCGTTGCCCAGTACGCAAACCGGCTTCATGCGTCCTCCCGCGGATCGGGGTGGTTCAAGACGTCTTCGGTCTGCGCCTGACGCCAGTCCGCCAAACGCTGCGCCAGCGCGGCGTCGTGCAGCGCCAGGATCTGCATCGCCAGCAGCCCGGCGTTGGCGGCGCCGGCTTTGCCGATCGCCAGCGTGCCCACCGGAATGCCGCGCGGCATCTGTACGATGGAGTACAGGCTGTCTACGCCGCTCAGCGCGGCGCTTTGCACCGGCACACCCAGCACCGGCACCAGGGTTTTCGCCGCCAGCATGCCCGGCAGGTGCGCCGCACCGCCGGCGCCGGCGATGATCACGTCAAAGCCGTTGGCGGCAGCCTGCTCGGCGAAGCTGAACAGCTTGTCCGGCGTGCGGTGAGCGGAAACGACTTCGACATGGAAGGGGACATCGAGCTGGGTCAGGACTTCGGCGGCGAACTGCATGGTGGCCCAGTCACTTTTCGATCCCATTACAATTGCGATTTTAGCCCCGGTAGTGGCGGCTGAAGCGGCGTTGGCTCCCATGGGTGTAAGGCTCCTGTGATTTTTCTGGCGTCGGCTGAGGGCCGAATGAGGGCGTAGAGCATACCATGAGCGCACGGCGAGGAAAACGGTTGCGTCGCCGGTTTTCACCGTCGAAAGCGCGAATTTTTACTCGCGCGCCAGTGCGGAATTCAGAATGGGAATGAGATCAGCTCGACGGCGTCGGCGCTGACTTTGATCATCGATCCTTCGACGTGCCAGGCACCCAGCACCGCGCGATGGGCTTCGCCGTTGCTCAATGCCAGCCGGTGCACCGCCGGGCGATGGGTATGGCCGTGGATCATCCAGTGCACGTCGTGGCGCAGCATGGTTTGCTCGACCGCCTGCGGGTTGACGTCCATGATGGCGTCCGACTTGTACTGGTTGGATTGCTGGCTGCGGGCGCGCATCTTGGCGGCGATCTTCAGTCGCCAGCGCAGCGGCATCGCGAGGAACAGTTTTTGAATCAGCGGGTTGTGCACTTTACGGCGGAATTGCTGATAGGCTTGATCGTCAGTGCACAGGGTGTCGCCGTGCAGGATCAGGATCCTGCGGCCGTACAGCTCCAGCACTTTCTCTTCCGGCAGCAGCTGCATGCCGCTGGCGCGGGCGAAGCGTTTGCCGAGCAGAAAATCACGGTTGCCGTGGATGAAATAGCAGGGCACGCCGGCCTGTTGCAGCGTTTTCAGCGCCGCGGCGATCTCCGCGTGCAGCGGCTCGGGATCGTCGTCGCCGATCCAGGCTTCAAACAGGTCGCCGAGGATGTACAGCGCGTCGGCGTGCACCGCTTCGCGCCGTAAAAAACGCAGAAAACCGGCAGTGATTGCCGGTTCCTGTGCGCACAAGTGCAGATCTGCGATGAACAGCGTACTCATGCAGCCGCGATTACTCGCTGACGGTCACGCTGTTGATCACGACGTCTTCTACCGGTACGTCCTGGTGCATGCCGCTGCGGCCGGTTTTCACGCCTTTGATCTTGTTGACCACGTCCATGCCTTCAACCACTTCTGCAAACACGCAGTAGCCCCAACCTTGCGCGTTTTCGCCGCGGAAGTTCAGGAAGTCGTTGTCAGCCACGTTGATGAAGAACTGTGCGGTGGCGGAGTGCGGATCGTTGGTACGTGCCATTGCCAGGGTGCCGATGGTGTTTTTCAGACCGTTGTTGGCTTCGTTCTTGATAGTCGCGTTGGTCGCTTTCTGGTTCATGCCCGGCTCGAAACCGCCGCCCTGGATCATGAAGCCGTTGATCACACGGTGGAAGATGGTGTTGTCGTAGAAACCGGCGCGGCAGTAGTTCAGGAAGTTTTCAACGGTAACCGGCGCTTTGTCAGCAAAGGTCTTGATAACGATATCGCCGTGATTGGTGTGGAAAGTAACCATAGTTTTAATCCTAACAAGGTGAAGTGAGACGTCACGTAAAGCGAGTGAACATTCAGACCGCCCTTATAACATATCCGCCCTAGCGAGTCAGCAGCGGCTCAACCGCGCACTGTCTGTGGTAATTGTGTTTATGTTATATTATAACAATTGCGCTGACCGCCGAATTTTGCGCGTTTTCTTCGCGTGAAGCCAGCAAAGCATGGCCTTAACCTTGCAATAGATCAGGCTTCAGGTTTCAATACGCTACCGGGCGGAAACCTGAAGCCCGGTTATCTTTTTTGTTATCACGCACACCACGGAATCTCCCGATGCTAAAGATTTTTAATACCCTGAGTCGTCAAAAAGAGGAATTCAAACCCATTCATGCCGGGAAAGTGGGCATGTACGTGTGCGGGGTAACCATTTATGACCTGTGTCACATCGGCCACGGTCGTACCTTTGTCGCTTTCGACGTGGTGGCGCGTTACCTGCGCTATCTCGGCTATTCGCTGAACTACGTGCGCAACGTCACCGACGTGGACGACAAAATCATCCGCCGCGCGGCGGAAAATCATGAGACCTGCGACCAGCTGACCGAACGCATGCTGGCGGAAATGCACGCCGACTTCGACGCGCTGCTGATCGATCGTCCGGATCAAGAGCCGCGCGCGACCCAGCATATCGCCGAGATCATCGAGATCACGCAGCGCCTGATCGATCGCGATCACGCCTATGTGGCCAGCAACGGCGACGTGATGTTCTCCATCGACAGCGATCCGCAATACGGGCTGTTGTCGCGCCAGGATCTGGATCAGCTGCAGGCCGGCGCGCGCGTGGAAATCGACGACGTGAAGCGCAACCCGATGGACTTCGTGCTGTGGAAAATGTCCAAGCCGGGCGAGCCGAGCTGGCAGTCGCCGTGGGGGCCGGGCCGTCCGGGCTGGCATATCGAATGCTCCGCCATGAACTGCAAACAGCTGGGCACCCACTTCGACATCCACGGCGGCGGTTCCGATCTGATGTTCCCGCACCACGAGAACGAGATCGCGCAGTCGAGCTGCGCCCACGACGGCCCGTACGTCAATTACTGGATGCACTCCGGCATGGTGATGATCGACAAAGAGAAGATGTCCAAATCGCTGGATAACTTCTTCACCATCCGCGACGTGCTCGGCCATTACGATGCGGAAACGGTGCGTTACTTCCTGATGTCCGGCCACTATCGCAGCCAGCTGAACTACAGCGAAGAGAACCTCAAGCAGGCGCGCACCGCGCTGGAGCGCCTCTATACCGCGCTGCGCGGCACCGATGCCGACGCCGCACCGGCCGGCGGCGAAGCGTTCGAAGCCCGTTTCCGCGAAGCGATGGACGACGACTTCAATACCCCGGAAGCCTACTCGGCGCTGTTCGATCTGGCGCGCGAGGTTAACCGCCTCAAGGGTGAAGACATGGCGGCTGCCAACGGCATGGCGGCGGAACTGCGCAAGCTGGCGAAAGTGCTCGGCCTGCTGCAGCAGGAGCCGGAGCAGTTCCTGCAAGGGGGCGCTCAGGTTGATGACGGCGAAGTAGCGGAGATTGAAGCGCTGATCAAACAGCGTAACGAAGCGCGTGCCGCCAAAGACTGGGCGCTGGCGGATGCCGCTCGCGATCGGTTGAACGAGATGAACATCGTGCTGGAAGACGGCCCGCAGGGCACCACCTGGCGCCGTAAATAATCCGGCCGCAGGGAAAAACAAAAAAGGCGCTGAATTCAGCGCCTTTTTCTATGGCAGCGGGTTAGGGTTTAACCATGACCTTGCCGCCGTTGAACTCCACCACCTGATCGGCGACGATCTTGCAGCGCTTGCGGGTTTCGACCTTGCCGTCGACTTTCACCTGCCCTTCAGCGATCACTTCTTTGGCGGCGCCGCCGCTTTCACACCAGCCCTGGAACTTCAGCAGATCGCACAGTTCGACGTGGGGATGATTGTCCAGATTGAAAATTTCCATACTGCCTTACTTATTTAGGTTGAACGTCGTGATATTCCTCGCAGGCCTGCAAGGTATTTTGGATCAGTGTAGCAACGGTCATCGGGCCAACGCCACCCGGCACCGGGGTGATGTAGGCGGCGCGCTCGCTGGCGGCGTCGAAATCGACATCGCCCACCACTTTACCGCTTTCCAAGCGGTTGATGCCGACGTCCACCACGATGGCGCCCGGTTTGATCCAGTCGCCCGGAATGAAGCCCGGTTTGCCGACCGCCACCACCAGCAGATCGGCGTTCTCGACGTGATGACGCAGATTCTTGGTGAAGCGGTGGGTGACGGTGGTGGTGCAGCCGGCCAGCAGCAGCTCCATGCTCATCGGGCGACCGACGATGTTGGACGCGCCGACCACCACGGCATTCAGGCCGTAGGTATCGATGTTATAACGCTCCAGTAGGGTAACGATGCCGCGCGGCGTGCACGGTCGCAGCTTAGGCGCGCGCTGGCACAGGCGGCCGACGTTGTACGGGTGGAAGCCGTCGACGTCTTTGTCCGGGTGGATGCGTTCCAGCACCTTGACGTTATCGATGCCGGCCGGCAGCGGCAGCTGCACCAGAATGCCGTCGATTTCTGCGTCGGCGTTCAGCTGGTCGATCAACGCCAGCAGCTCGGCTTCACTGGTGGCAGCGGGCAGGTCGTAGGAGCGGGAAAGGAAGCCGACTTCATCGCAGGCGCGGCGCTTGCTGGCGACGTAAATTTGCGAAGCCGGATTCTCGCCGACCAACACAACCGCCAGCCCTGGGGCGCGCTTGCCGGCCGCCAGACGTTGTTTCACTTGCTCAGCCACTTCGTTTCTAACCTGCTGCGCAATCGTTTTACCATCAATAATCTTTGCTGACATCAGTGTGGAAATCCATCAATTAAGAAAAGCGGGGATGCCGCTATTCTGGCAGAAGCTGAGCGCGCTGTCAGGCGCAGAATCACCCTCGCGGCCGTTGCCAATGCCGATTTACGCTTTTTTTATATCGGCCTCAGGATCCTCTACGCCATTTTTACCTGCATTTGCATACGCTGGGGCCATACACAGGGCGAAAGAGGGCAGGATCATGAGAGCGATAACCCGGCTTTATCCGTTGCATCATCAACCTGATCAGCAACCGGCGGAGCCTAAACACGTAGGGGAGACGGTGTTCGATTCTTCACGGCATCCGGCGGGCAGTGCGCAACTCACCGCGCTGCATCAGCTCGGCCAGCACCAGGCAGCGCCGTCGTGGCGGGCGCGCCTGAGCGCGCTGTGGCGGAAGCTGTGCGCATGAACGGCAGCGCATGGGGAGGTTGCGCGCTATTGCTGGCTTGGGCGCTGTGGAGCCAGGCATCCTTAAACAGCGCACGCCCTGACTCCGCATTGGGGGAAAGGGGGGAAGCGACCTGCAATATGCAGGTGGTTGAGCATGCCGATTGGGGGGATATTGCCGCAGTGGTACAGTCTACGCGCCTTTGTCTGCGGCGGGGCGGTGGGCGGCAAGAGGCTGAGCGCACACCAGGCGATACCGCGGTCGACCTGGCGCACCGTAACATAGCGCGGGCGCTGGCGGAAAAAACGCCATAAAGCGCCGTCGCCGCCGTAACGTCATGAAAAGGCATTGACTCGCTAACCTCTGACCGTATAATCGCAACCCGCAACCACAGGTTGCCGCATCTCAATGCGCCCTTAGCTCAGTTGGATAGAGCAACGGCCTTCTAAGCCGTAGGTCATAGGTTCGAATCCTATAGGGCGTGCCATTACTTCCTTGATTTTCTTCCCCCCGACTTGTTCCCTCAAAAATTCGACTGCGTAATCCATACTCTCGTTGGCTCGCCATTGAGCGCCATGCTATGTTCGTTCGCTAACTTTTAGTCAGTGGCAGAGAGCAACATGCAAAGCTTATTCGTTTACGGCACCCTGGGGCCGGGCAGACCCAACGCGCACATTATGGAAGCCATCGGCGGCAGCTGGGAAGAAGGCAGCGTCGGCGGATCGCTGCTTAACGAAGGCTGGGGCGCCGAGATGGGCTACCCAGGCATCGTGTTGGATAACAGCGGCAATCGCGTGAACGGTTTTCTGTTCCGTTCAGCTAATCTCGTCAACCACTGGCCGACTCTCGATGCGTTCGAAGGTGAGGGGTATGAACGGGTGGCGGTCAGCGTCTCCACCGCCGGCGGCGAAACCGTCGATTCGTTTATCTACATGTTGAAGAAATGAGATGAAGCCGCCTCGCTGAGTGAGTGCGAGGCGCTTGACCCGCCGGCAATTGAACTTTCGTTTATTTTGCCGCGCTACAATAGGCGAAAATTTCCCCATGGAGCCTATCGTGCGCAAATCCAGATTCCTGCTCGTGACCTTGCTGTGCCTGTGCGCCGCCGCCGTGCTGTACGTCATGGCTTACCGGGCGTTGGGGCATTACCTCAGCGACGGGGAGAAAGCCTACCCGGATATCAGCGTTGAAATCCGCTGAGGGCCGTGCGGCGCCGCGGTGATTGCACCGACTTTTTCGCACTGATTTACCCGCCATTTACCCGCCGTCGGCAATGATGACGCTGCGTCTCCACACGGTGTGGTTCTCTTGGGCGGAATGCCGTTATGTCACTGCAGCAGGTATCGAATTTTTCTTTGAGCAACAACGGCTTAAAGGGCATCGGTTACAAACATTACGCGTTGGCGATCGTGGCGTTTTCGGCGATCGTGCGATTTATTTCCTTATCAGATCGGTATTTTTGGTGCGATGAAGCCTCCAGCGTACTGACCAGCCGCTATGACGTGGGCGCTTTGCTGTACCACGCTTCTTTCGATGTTCACCCGCCGCTTTATTACCTGTTGCTGCATGGCTGGATGGCGCTGTTTGGCGACGGCATCATGGCGGCCCGCTCGCTGAGCCTGGTGTTCGGCGTAATGACGGTGGCGCTGGCGATGCGTTTTACCCGTTGGTTGACCAATGAGCGGGCGGCGCTGATAGCGGGGTGGCTGATGGCAATCATGCCGATGGCGGTGCGTTACAGCCAGGAGGCGCGCATGTACGCGCTGATGGGGATGCTGGCGATCGCCGCCGCCATGGCGTTGGCGAAGTGGCTGAAAACGCCGGATAACCACCGTTACCTGGCGCTGTATGCGTTATTGATGACGCTGAGCTTTTATACCCACTACTTCACGATTTTTACGCTGATCGCTCACTGGCTGGTGCTGCTGGCGCTGTCGTGCCGCCGCGAAGGCGTACGTTACATCAAGCAGCCGGCGTGGTGGCTGGCCAATGTGGCGATCGGGGTGGCCTACATTCCCTGGCTGCTGGTGCTGTTCAATCTGCTGGCGCATATCGCCGAGCTGCGGGTCGGCGGCGACGTCGGTTGGATCCCCCAGGTTTCCTGGGGCGATCTGCCGGCGATGTATTGGCGTTTTCTCACTGGGCATGATGGCAGCAATTATCCGACGGTCATTCTCTGGCTGCTGCCGGCGATGTTTATCGCCTTATGTTCATTGCTACTGTGGCGGCGGGAGACGCCGAGAACATTCTCGCTGCTGCTGCTCGGCGGCATTCTGATCCCGGTGACGTTGGTATTCGCCATTTCCTGGCGCTCGCCGCTGTTTGTCGATCGCTACCTCTATTCGGCCGCGCTGGGCATTCCGCTGGTGTTGGGCGTGCTGATCGCCGGCACGAAAAGCCGGGTGCGCGGGATTTCTTTGCTGCTGTTCTTCAGTTTGCTGTTCGGCTGCGGCGTGCGTAACGATTACCCGGTCGAGAAAGATGAGTTCAAAGTGATGGTGCACTACATCAACAGTCTCTATCAGCCTAACGATGCGGTGGTGGTCAGCAACATGTTCAACTACCTGAGCTATGTGTATTACAACAAGCAGGGCTATCGCGCCCTGTTGTATACCCCGGCCAGGCCCAACGGCATTTCGGGCAAGCCCAATGCCTATGGTTTCGGCACCTTTTTCCACGATCGGGCGGCGCAGACTTACGTCGATAATCTCAGCGCGTTAGCGAAAGGCCATCGCCGGGTCTGGCTGGTCAGCGGCGGCGATTTCAATCAGGACTTCGGCCGTTCGCCGCCGGGATGGGTCAATACCGGCACCTTCAAGAGCGGCGGCTTTGAGTCACGCCTGTTCGTGGTGCGTTGAGAAAAATGTCATATTTCCCATTCGGCGTTACATCTGGCCGAGCAAACTTACGCGGGGATGACAGTTCTATACATTGGGATTGGTACTGTAGCTCTACCCGATGATGTTGTGTGTTATCCATTCCCTGTAGTGTATTACCCCATCCCTGTTAAGTTTATCCCGCCTTGTGCGGGATTTTTTTTATCTGCGCATACCCGGCGGTGCGTAACGCGATTTTTTTGAATAACACCGTCAGTTTTATTCGGTATTCAGCCGCTGCGCGCTTGATTAGATTGAACGCGAGAGGGGGCGCCGTCGGTGCCTTTGTGCAATGAGTGGAGAATTTCTATGGCGAAGACAGTAGTGGTGTTTCATTCCGGCTACGGCCATACCGAGCGTTTGGCGAAAGTCGTGGCGGAAGGTGCGGGGGCGGAACTGATCGCCATCGATCAGAACGGTGACATCAGCGACGAAGCCTGGCAGACGTTGGATGAGGCGGACGCCATCATCTTTGGCTCGCCGACCTATATGGGCGGCCCGTCCTGGCAGTTCAAGAAATTCGCCGACGCGAGCTCCAAAGCCTGGTTCGGCCGCAAGTGGCAGGACAAAGTGTTCGGCGGCTTTACCAACAGCGCCAGCCTGAACGGCGACAAGCAGGTCACGTTGATCGCGCTGCAGACGCTGGCTTCGCAACATGGCGGCCTGTGGGTCAGTCTGGGGCTGCTGCCGGCCAACACCAAATCGGCGCAGCGTACCGACGTCAATAACCTGGGCGGTTCGGTGGGGCTGCTGGTGCAGACCCCGGCGGATGCCGGCGTGGATGAGATGCTGTCGGGCGATCTGGCGACCGCCAAGCTCTATGGCCAGCGCGTAGCGGGCTTTGCCGCCAAACTGGCGTAAGGCCTTGCCGTGTAGATGGGGTGGCGGTGCGGTTGAACGGATGCCGCGTTCATTTTCTCTGCACAATTGGCGTGTAGGCTGCGAAATGTTATTAGCCTGCTTGGGCTAACACTGCATTTCGTACAAATATTCCCGGTTCCTAGGCCGGGTTTTTTGTTGCTAAGGTCTGCTTAAGCTTTCACCGCTATACTGCGTGGCAACACGGGCATGCAAGGCATGGCCGTGTTGTAACTGTCGATTTGCTGTTGTTCAAGCAAGCCCGCTTCATGCGGGCTTTTTTTGGGTTGTTATTGCACGGGCGGCCCAGTTGCAGGAAAATAATCGCGCAGTTATTCAAACATCATTCAACGACCAATAACCACAAGCTTATTAATGTAATTGACGCCGTCGGCGACCTATTACGCTATGCGCTATGCTGACAGCAGAGTAGCCATTATTTGCTGACGCTACGCGGGTGTGCCCGCCGCAGCCGAACGGGGCTAAGAAAAGTCTGTTAATTAAATGTTAACGTTTTTTATTATTGATTTGTCTGGCTTTTTTGGTTGAAATCCGGGTTGACTATCCCTCACTGGCCGGGCGAGAGAGTATGCACATTATTATTCTGGTTATTAGCAAAATATGGGCAAGGCGATGAACGCCAGAATAAACGCCAGGCATGGCCTGCCGCTAACGGTTCAGCTGATCAATCTTTTCATGCTGGCCTTTTTACTTTCCCTGGTGGGTATTCTTAGCCGGCCGATTGGCTCGCTTTCCTTATTTTGGCCGGTGAATGCGATTCTGCTCGGTCTGCTGCTGCGCAAACCCGTTTACGGCACGCCGCTCGGCTGGCTTACCACCTATCTGGGCATGGTCGCCGCCGATCTCAGCACCGGCGAAGGCTGGTCTCTGGCGCTGTGGCTGAACGCCTGCAACATGTCGCTGATCGCCGTCGGTTACGGCATCATGCTGATGCTGCCACAATCTCAACGGCGCATGGGCAAGCCCCAGGCGATACTCTATATGTTCAGCGCCAGTTTGGCCGGCGCGGCGGTGGCGTCGACGCTGTCGGTGCTGCGTAATGACAGCCTCTATAACAACACGGTGGTGATCGCCTGGCTGGCTTGGTTCAGTGAGCAATTCTCGACGACCTTGCTGCTGTTGCCGGTGCTGATGGCGGCGCCGCGGCTGAAGCAACTGCTGCGCATACAGGTACGTTGGCGCCTGAAAGGCTGCCTGCCGTTGCTGGCGTTGCTGCTGTCGCTGGCGTTCAGCGTCTATATCGGCGGGCCGGGCGCCATCGCCTTCCCGATCCCGGCGCTGCTGTGGTGCGCGGTACGCTACCCGCTGTTCCCCGTGACGTTGCTGACGTTGTTGACCGGCATGACCGAGATCAGCAGCATTTCTGCCAACCTGGTGCTTTATGAAACGCCGAACAACCACAACGCCTTCCTCGATACCCTGATGTCCGCCCGATTGGGCATCGCCATGCTGGTGATGGGGCCGCTGATCCTCGCCAGCTCCATCGCCGCCAACCGAAAGCTGATGCGGCGTCTGGAGCACAGTGCCAACCACGATTTTCTGACCGGGGTGCTGGCGCGCAGCGCGATGACCCGCAAAGCGGGCGAGTTGCTGGAGCATAAACACCGTTCCAAAGAGGCGGTGTCGCTGCTGCTGATCGACATTGATCATTTCAAGCTGATCAACGATACGCACGGCCACAGCGCCGGCGATCAGGTTTTGGCGTCGTTCGCGCACATCGTGCGGCGCGAGCTGCGTCACGATCAGCTGTTCGGCCGCTTGGGCGGGGAAGAGTTTGCTATCATGCTGCCGCGCGCGCTGGCGGCGCAGGGCGTGGCGCTGGGGGAACATTTGCGCCGGCTGGTGGAGCAGACGGAGCTGCAGGCGGAAGGCAAGCAGACGTTGAAAATCACCATCAGCGTCGGCGTCGCCAGCCTGGCGATGAATGAGGTGAAATCGTTGGAACAGCTGATGAATATGGCGGATATCGCGCTGTATCGCGCCAAATCGCAGGGGCGTAATCGGGTGGAGTCGTTCAACGTGATCAACGGCAACAGCGTCGAGCATATCCTGTTCCGTTAACCGTTTTCAGCCTTGCCTGGGCTCGAAGCGGGTTTCGCAATTAGGGCAAATCAGTATCACATCTTGCAGCATTGCTGCGCATTTTTGCCGGGTAACATAGCCGCATTTAGGGCAGACGATTTGGGTGGAGCGGTTGATAAAACCTTTGACGCTGCTGGAATCGGACATATCAATGGCCTGTGTCAGGTGAAAACTCACGCTAACACAGGCAACGACAAATTTCGTTGGTTATTTTCCGTACGCAGATACTTACAGGCTTTTCAGCGCCTTGATGGTTTCATCCATATCGATCTCGTGCTCGGAGAAGGTATGGGTGGTGTTCTGGAAGGTGGTAATGGTCAGCATGCGCAGCGTTTGCATGGTCTGCGCCTGATCTTCGGACTGTGGGCGAATGCGGTTCATCAGCAGGCCAACCGACAGCACGGTGTTCTCTTTATCCACGTCGGCTTTGACCGGCACTTCCTTGGTGAAGGTATTAAAAGACTTGATGCTGGTGATCTTGATTCTTTCATTGGCGATGATGATGTATTTGCTGGGCGCCAACACTTTTACCGCATAAGCCGACGGGCCTTTGGTGTTGTTGGTTGGCTCGAAGGTGACCGCCGCGTTTTTCTTAATCAGCTCCGGGTTCTGCACTTTAATCACGTGAAAATAACGATTTTCTCCGTTCTCGTCGGTAATAAAGCCGAAGCCTTTGTCTTCAAAAAAAGTCGTTATCTTGCCGTTCATCGCTATTCTCACAAAAGGGTTCAATACAGCGCTTATGATAGCGCGGAATGCCTTGCAGCGACAGATTGCGCGGGCGGCATTTAGTCATGCGATAACGGCATTTAGCGGCTTCCTGGCCACATGCTATGTTCATGCTGACTTCATTCAATGCGAAAAAGGAATATCGATGGGCATCAAACGTCTCAATCACGCCGTGCTGTATGTCAGCGATGTGCGGCAGAGCGCCGACTTTTATCATCAGGTCTTGGGCTTCAAGCTGAAGCCGTCCGACAGCCCCGATCGCGCGGTATTTACCCAGGCCGCCGATTCGGAAAACGATCACGATTTGGCGCTGTTCAGCAAGAATCTGGGCCAGCAGCGCGCCGGGGTGTTTCGCGCCAACAACGAGCCGCCGGCGGAGCATGAGCCACCGGCCGGGCTGTACCATCTGGCCTGGGAAGTGGACAGTCTGGAAGAGCTGGAGCGCATTCGTCACCAGTTGGCCGAACGCGGTATTCTCGGGCTGGAAGAGGATCATGGCGTGCACAAAAGCATTTATGGTCACGATCCGGACGGGCTGCTGTTCGAGGTGACCTGGTTTATTCCGCCGGCGTTGCTGACCGACGAGGATAAAAACCAGCAGGGGATCCGCCCGCTGGATTTCGCCGCCGAGAAGCGGCGTTTCGCCGGCCTATAAGCGGCTCAGGTGCGGGGCGCCGCGGCGCCCCGACGATCACAGCACTTTGTTGAGGAAGTTAACGGTGCGCGGATGCTGCGGTTGGGACAGCACCTGCCTGGCGTCGCCCTGTTCGACGATCTGCCCGTCGACCATAAACACCACCCGATCCGCCGCTTCGCGCGCAAAGCCGATTTCATGCGTGACCACCACCAGCGTGACGCCCAGATCCGCCAACCCCTTAATCACGTCCAGCACTTCGCCGACCAGCTCGGGATCGAGCGCGGAGGTCGGTTCATCGAACAGGATCACCTTCGGGTTCAGCGCCAGCGCGCGCGCGATGGCGATGCGTTGTTGTTGGCCGCCGGAGAGGTGGCGCGGGTAGGCATCCGCCTTGTGGCGCAGCCCGACGGTATCCAGCAGCTCATAGGCGACCGCCTTCGCCCGCTCGCGGGAGTGAATTTTGTGCACCACCGGCGCTTCGATGATGTTTTCCAGCACCGTCAGGTGCGGGAACAGGTTGAAATTTTGGAACACATAGCCGACGTTGATGCGCTGCCGGAGGATGGCCTTTTCCTTCAGCTCGTACAGCCGGTTGCCCTTGCGGCGGTAGCCGACGTAGTCGCCGTCGATGCGGATAAAGCCCTCGTCGACGCGCTCCAGGTGGTTGATCGCCCGCAGCAGCGTCGATTTGCCGGAGCCGGAAGGGCCGAGGATCACGGTCACGGTGCCCGGCTGCAGCGTCAGGCTGACGTCGTCCAGCGCCTTGTGTTTGCCGAAGAACTTGCTGACGTTGCTGATTTCGATCAGGCCGCGTGCCGGCACCGGGGTGAGATTGCGTACCGGCTGCTCGGGCAAGGCGTAATAATCAATGGCTTCAGACATGTGGGTCTCCTAACGTTTTAGCCAGCCGGCCAGTTTCTGCCAGGGCGTCGGCGGCAATTCGCGCACCGCGCCCCGGGCGAAATAGCGCTCGATATAGTATTGGATCACCGACAGCGCGGTGGTGATGAACAGGTACCAGACGGTGGCGACCATCAGCAGCGGTATCACCTGCTGGGTGCGGTTATAGATAACCTGAATGGTGTAAAACAGCTCCGGCAGCGCCAGCACGTAAACGATAGAGGTGCCTTTCGCCAGGCTGATGATCTCGTTGAAGCCGGTCGGAATAATGGAGCGCAGTGCCTGCGGCAGAATGATACGGAAGGTGCGACGATAGCCCGGCAGGCCTAGCGCCGCCGCCGCCTCGTGCTGGCCGTAATCCACGCCCAGGATGCCGCCGCGGATGATCTCGGCGGTGTAGGCGGACTGCACCAGCGTCAGGCCCAGCACCGCCACGGCGAACTGGCCGAGAATGTCGATGGTGGGAAAGCTGGCGAACACCACGGAGGTGAAGGGAATGCCCAGCGAGATGGCGTCATACAGATAGGAGAAGTTGTACAGAATGATCAGCACCAGGATCAGCGGCAGAGAGCGAAACAGCCAGATATAGCCCCAGGCCAGCGACGCCAGCAGGTAGGAGCGCGACAGGCGCGCCAGCGCCAACAGGGTGCCGAACAGGATGCTGAACAGCGTACCGAGCAGCGTCAGCAGCAGGGTTTGCCCCAGCCCCGCCAGTACCGCCGGCGCGAAGAACCACTCGGCGAACACGCCCCATTCCCAGCGCGCGTTACCCGCCACCGATTGCACGATGGTGGCCAGAATAAACAGCGAAAACAGCGCGCCGATCAGCCGCAGCGGATAGCGGGCGGGCACCACTTTCAAGACTTCTTGTTTGGACATGTCATGTCTCCCGATACAGATAAAGGGGTCTTAGGCGATTTTCCTTTCCGACGCGCAACAACACGCGTCCTCTGCAATCAGGCTTTTGCGGAACGGCAGGCGGCCATCGTAGGGCGGGCGGCTGTAAACCTCGCTGTCGACGGTGGGATCGAACTGCGGCTGATACCCGTTGTTCAGATACAGGCCCACCGCTTCGGGCTGGCGAAAGCCGGTGGTCAGATAGAGCCGGCGATATCCCTGCGCCAGCGCCAGCGTTTCCAATTGCTGCAACACTCGCTGCGCCAGGCCCTGGCGGCGCAGATCGCCTCGCGTCCAGATGCGCTTCAGCTCGGCGGTCTGTGCGTCATAGCGTTTGAAGGCGCCCATGGCGATCGGCGCACCGGCGCGCAGCAGCACGATGAAGGCCCCTTGCGGCGGCGCGTACAGATCCAGCGCTTCCGGTTCCTGGTCACCAAAATAGTCGCCGTAACGCTGGCGATATTCGCCGAACAGCCCCTCGATCACCGGGGCGATCAGCGGGTCGGTCGGCAGCGTCTGAATGAAAGTGTCTTGCGTCATCGCGCGCTCCTAATCGCCCAGGCCGGGCGGGTTGATTTCCGACTGCGCAAGGCGTTCGACGCTCTCGCCCCAGCGGTTGAGCACCCGATCGTACTGCCCGCCGCGGATCGTGCCGTTCAGCGCTTCGTTCACCGCCTGCACCAGGCCGTTGCCTTTACGGGTGGTGACGGCGATGTGTGCCGCCTTGGGCCAACCGCCTTCCACCGTGCCCGCCAGCCGGGTGCGGCCGTTCAGCGCCGCTTTATAGGCGCCCAGCACGTTCGGCCCGAAGTAGGCGTCGGCGCGGCCGGACTGGATCGCCAGCGTGGCGGCCGCATCGTCGGTCACGTAGATCGGCTGGAAGGGTTTGAGCCCCTGCTGCCGGTTCTGTTTGTCCCACGCCAGCAAAATTGCTTCCTGATTGGTGCCGGAGCCAACGATGATCTTTAATCCGGCGATATCGGCAGGCTGTTTGATCGTCGCGATCTTGCCGCCGGTTTTGACGTAAAAGCCGAGCGAATCGATGCGGTAGGTGGCAAAGTCGAAGCGGGTTTTGCGCTCTTTGGTGACGGTGACGTTGGTGATGGCTGCGTCATATTTGCCGGAAACCACCCCCAGCGGCCAGTCTTCCCACGAGGTTTGCACCACGTTTAATTCAAGCCCCAGGCTGTCGGCCACCAGCTGCGCGATATCCACTTCGCTGCCGATCAGCCGCCGGTTATCGGCGGCAAACAGCGCCAGCGGCGGCGTGTTGAGCGCGGCGATTGCAACGGTGAATTGGCCCGGCTTCACGAAGTGGAAATCGGCCGGCAGTTTGGCGATCGCCTGCGGGTTTTTTGGCGCGTGGATCGGGGTTTCATTGGCCTGTAAATCGATGCCGGTGCCCGCCTGCGCGGCGCCGGTCAGGCTCAGCAAGGCCGCCACGAGGGCGGCGGTAACGGTTTTCTGCATAGCGGATATCCCTGAAAACGATCTTATTATTGGGTGAATCTGTTCAACGGGCGCTTCAGGCCCAAGTGCTCGCGCAGCGTATCGCCGTGGTACGCCTGACGGAACAGGCCACGCTGTTGCAGGATGGGTACCACCCGATCGACGAAGTGGCCGAAGGCGTTGGGCGTACCGCCGCTGATGATGAAACCGTCGGCGGCTTCACCGTCGAACCAGCGTTGCAGGCCGTCCGCCACCGCTTCCGGCGTGCCGCTGAACACCGGGCGCGGCGAGGCGGCTTCCAGCGCCACCTGGCGCAGCGTGAGGTTACGTTCGCGGGCGTTGCGCTTGATGGCGTCGGTAGTGCTGCGGAAGCTGTTTTGCCCCAGATCGCCGATGTCCGGGAAGGGGGCGTCCAGCGGATGGCGGGAAAAGTCGTAATGCTCGAAGTAGCGGCCAAGATAGTTGAGGGCGTTCTCAATGCTGACCAGGCGGGCGGTCTCCTGGTACTGGCGCTCGACGTCCGCGTCGTCGTCGCCGACGATCACGCTGACGCCCTGGAAGATGCGCAGGTCGTCCGGCTCGCGCCCCTGTTCCACCAGCTGCCGCTTCACGTCCTGATAAAAATCCTGCGCCTGCTCCAGCGTGTCGTGATGGGTGAAGATCGCATCGGCGTGTTGAGCCGCCAGCCGTTTGCCGTCTTCGGAGGCGCCGGCCTGGAACAGGATCGGGCGCCCCTGCGGCGTGCGGCCGATGTTCAGCGGCCCCTGCACCGAGAAGAACTCTCCCTGGTGATTGAGGGTGTGTAGCTTGCCGGTGCGGAAGAATTCGCCGCTAGCCTTGTTGCGCACAAAGGCATCGTCTTCCCAGGAATCCCACAGCCCTTTGGCGACGTCGAGAAATTCGCCGGCGATGCGGTAACGCAGGCTGTGTTCCGGGTGTTCGGCGCGCGAGAAGTTTTTGGCCGAGCCTTCCAGCGGCGACGTCACCACGTTCCAGCCGGCGCGGCCGTTGCTCAGGTGGTCGAGGCTGGCGAACTGGCGGGCGACGGTGAACGGATCGCTGTAAGAGGTGGAAAGGGTGCCTACCAGGCCGATTTTATCGGTGGCGGCGGCCAGCGCGGCCAGCAGGGTGAGCGGTTCGAAACGATTAAGAAAATGCGGAATGGATTTTTCGTTGATATATAACCCATCGGCGACAAACACGAAATCGAATTTCCCCTGTTCGGCTTTTTTCGCCGAGGCGATATTAAATTCGAGGTTGATGCTGGCGTCGGCGGTGGCATCCGGGTGGCGCCAGGCGGACATATTTCCCGATGCGCCGTGCAGAATGGCGCCCAGCCGTAATTGCCGTTGATTATTCGCGTTGTCGCTCATCGTGATTATCCTGTCATGCGCCGCAAAGGCGCGCGGTGTCTGATGTGTCCACTATTGATGAGCGGCAACGGGATGTAAAACAACAAAACAGCATATTCAAATGTTGAAAACTGCAAATATCACGGCGAGCGAAAATAATAATCCCCGGCGCGGTATCTGCGGCGTCGGGGAAATACTATTTCACGTTATTCAGGCGTTGCTGAGGGCTTTTTCTGGCGCGGTAGTGAGCTGTTGCAGCGTGCGTTCCGCCAGCAGCGTAAAATATTGTGCCGCGGGGAACAGGGCGCGTTCATCGGGATTGAAACGCGGATGATGCAGGCCGAACTCGCTGGCGGAGCCGATGCTGACGAAGACGCCCGGCACGTGATGCAGATACAGCGCGAAATCTTCACCCCCCATTTGCAGCTCCGCCTCTTCGACCCGGTAGCCGGCCTCGGCGGCGACGGTTTTGCTGAACGCCGCCCAATGGGCGTCGTTGATCACCGCCGGCGGCCCCGGCTGCCAGTGGAGTTCGGCCTGCGCGCCGAGCGCGGCGGCAACGCCGTCGATCACCTGGCGAATTTTATCAGGCACCTGGCGGCGCACCGCGTCGCTGTGGGTGCGCACCGTGCCTTCCAGCTCCACGGTTTGCGGCAGCACGTTCCAGGTATTGCCGCCTTCGATGCGCGTCACGCTCACCACCAGCGATTCCAGCGAGCTGAAGCTGCGGCTGGGCAGCGTCTGCAGCGCGCCGACGATCTGGCTGGCGGTGACGATGGTATCGACGCCCTGTTCCGGTTTGGCGGCGTGGGCGCCTTTGCCGGTGATGTGGATCTGGAAGCGATCGACGTTGGCGTAGAACGGCCCGGCGCGGGTGGCGAAGGTGCCGGTGGGCAGCTCCGGCGCGTTATGCAGGCCAAATACCGCCGCAACGTTATCCAGCGCGCCGGCGTCGATCAGGTGCCGGGCGCCGTTGAAGGTCTCTTCCGCCGGCTGGAAGAAGATGCGCACCGTGCCGGGCAGCTCGGCCTCACGCGCTTTGAGCAGGTGCGCGGCGCCGAGCATCACCGAGGTGTGAAAGTCGTGGCCGCAGGCGTGCATTACGCCGCTGTTTTGCGAGCTGAAGGGCACGTCGGCGATTTCGTCGATCGGCAGGGCATCAATGTCGCCGCGCAGCGCGATAATCGGCCCCTTGCCGCTGCCGATCTCCGCCACAACGCCGGTTTTCAGCGCCAGCGGCAGCAGACGGATGCTTGCCTCTTCCAGCCAGCGGGTCAGCCGGGCGGTGGTGGCGAATTCGTGATTGGAAAGTTCCGGGTTTTGGTGCAGCTCACGCCGATAGGCGATGATTTTGTCTGCCAATTGGCTGGTCATAGGCTTGGCTCACAGTGGGAAATAAACCCTAACCCTAGTGCAGGGACCGCCGAAGCAAAAAGACCATCTGGTTATATTTCATAGCGATTGCGTCTGCATGGGGGCGTCAACGCTGGGGGAAGCGGGCGAGTTTGGGCGTTCGCTCGTTGTTCGCCGGCGCAGGGAGAGGTTTGGCCTGGAACGGTAACGTATCGCAACCGGTGCAATCCATTTACACCTGACAACACGGATTTTTTCACTCTTTATCGGATTTCTGTGATCGCGGTGGTGGACAAAATCCTGCCTGCTTGCTGTACTGTAATCGACACAGGTTTTGTGTCTTTCATTCACGTTAAAGGTAAGTTTGATGTCTAAGATTAAAGGTAGCGTTAAGTGGTTTAATGAATCCAAAGGCTTCGGTTTCATTACTCCGGAAGATGGTAGCAAGGACGTTTTCGTCCACTTCTCTGCCATCGTTAGCAACGGTTTCAAAACGCTTGCTGAAGGCCAGCGTGTAGAATTTGAAATCACGAACGGTGCCAAGGGCCCATCTGCCGCTAACGTTACTGCTATCTAAGCTGCGTAGCTGAATTTCTTAAAACCCGCTCATTGAGCGGGTTTTTTATTGGGCGCGTTATGCGTCGTTGCGGCGGGCCAACAGGCCGAACAGCAGGATGGCGATGGCGTAACAGCCGACGATGGTCAGCGCCATCGACAGGCCCGAGGTGCCGCCCAGCCCGGTGAGCGGCACGGCGCAGGCGCCGAGGGCGAACATGCACACGCCGATCAAGGCCGAGGCGCTGCCCGCTTTGTCTCCCTGGCTTTGCATCGCCAGCGAAGAGGCGGTCGGGCCGACGATGCCGATCACCGCTACCGAGAAGAACAGCGGCACCAGCAACACGACCAGCGGCGCATGCAGCGCGGCGGCCAACAGCAGCAACAGCGACGCGACGGCCGCCAGCGTTAACCCGCCCCTCAACACCCGGCGTTCCCCCCAACGCGCACTGAGACGGCTGGCCAGCTGTGCCGCAATGATCAAGCCGACGCCGTTAATGGCGAAGCATAGGCTGAACATCTGCGGGCTGAGGCCGTAGATCTGCTGCAAGACGAAAGGCGAGGCGCCGATATAGGCGAACATGCCGGCCATCACGAAGCCCTGTGTCAGGCACAGGCCCATGAAATAGCGCTGGGTCAGCAACCCGCCGAGCGACATCAGCATCGCCAGGATACCGCCCTGGCTGCGGCGCTCGACCGGCAGGGATTCGCGCAGCTTCAGCGCCGACAGGCTGAACAGCAGCACGGCGATGGCCGCCAGCACGCCGAAGATACCGCGCCAATTCATTACCTGCAGCATCACGCCGCCCAGCACCGGTGCGACGATCGGCGCCAGGCCGTTGACCAGCATCAGCAAGGCGAAGAAACGGGTCAGCTCATGGCCGGCATACAGATCGCGGGCGATGGCGCGGGAGATCACCGCGCCACCGGCGCCGGCGATGCCCTGCAGCAGACGAGCGATCAGCAGTTGGTCGATGCTGGACGCGAGGGCACACCACAGCGAAGCGCCCAGCAGCAGGATCAGCGACAGCAGCAGCGGGCGCATGCGGCCCAGTTTGTCGCTGTAAGGGCCGAAAATCAGCTGGCCGACGCCCAGGCCGAGCAGCCCGGTGGTCAGGCTGAGCTGCGCGGCGGCGGTAGAGGTATTCAGCTCACCCGCCATTTCCGGCAGGGCGGGCAGGTAGAGATCGGTGCACAGCGGCCCCAGCGCGGCCAGCAGGCCAAGCACGACGGCGTACACCAGACGCTGTCTGGCTAAGTGTTTGGTCATGGGAGATTAGAGTTTCCTGAACAGGTGAGAAATGGCCTGCTGATACAGATCGCGCAGCAGGGACGCATCGGCTTTTTGCGTGGTAAGGATACGGTAACCGGTGCCTTCGCTCATGACGGCGATAAATTCCACCCGCGCGGCGATCTCTTCCGCGCTGAAATGGGGATACAGCCGCTGCAGATTGTGGCACACGTGGCGAAACAGCCGCGCTTCCGCATCGCTGAGCAGTTTGGCCACCACCGGGTTGCGCGTGGCCTCGGCGGTCACTTCCAGCATCAGCATGTGATCGGTTTCACTCTCGCCCGGCTGCTGAAACAGCGTGCGCGCCGCCAACGTGCCGGCGATCAGGTTGATGTGATCGCCAAGGTTTTCCAGCCGCTGCATCTTGTTAGTGATGATGCGGTTGACGATCTCTTCGATAATCGCGTCTTTATTGGCGAAATAACGATAGATTTGCCCGACGCTGAGCTGCGAGCCTTGGGCGATCTCCGCCATGCTGGCGGCGTGGAAACCGTGGCGGCGAAAGCTGGTTTTCGCCGCTTCGACGATCTGATCGCGGCGCGCCTGCACCTTGGCCTGTTTACTGTCGTTGGGGGAGAGCATCTGCCCGATCCTTTGCTACGCGTGAGCCGGGTTCACATTTTTGGGTGTGAACGTTCATTCTCAATTGTAGTGTAAACGGCCGGAAAGACGCAAGATGAACGCGTGCTGCGGGTAAGGGCGCTTAAGCGAACAGGTAGGATTTGATAAAGGCGGCGACGATCAGGACGCACAGCGCAACGGCAATCGCTTCGGCGGCGGTTTTCGGCAGGCTAAACATAGCGGTTTCTCATCCAGTCAGGAGTACTGGATGAGATTATGCGCATGCAAGATTAAGGAAACATTAAGGGCTTAGCGCCCGTTGAGCCACATCACCAGCATAAAGGCCAGCAGCGTCATCGCCAGCGAGCCGGCCAGGTTGAGCAGCATGTTGGCCAGCGCCCAGCCGAAGCGGCCATCTTGCATCAGATATACCACCTCCAGCGAAAAGGTGGAGAAGGTAGTCAGGCCGCCGCAGAACCCGGTGGTAATCAGTAATTTCCAGGTGGGATCCAGATGCGTCATGCGGGTGAAAATCGCCATCGCCAGGCCGATGATAAAACCACCGATCAGATTGACCATCAGCGTACCGAGCGGAATGTGGGCATTCAGCGGATTCATTTTCATGCTTACCGCCCAGCGCAAAACGCTGCCGACGCCGCCGCCGATAAATACGGCCAGTAAAGAACTCAACATGGGGCAACTACCTTTCAATCAGAGAAATTCACGGGACTCGGAAAGGGACAGGCGTAACGCTACGCGCCTCTCTCCGAGAGGTTACGTAGACATCATCAGCCTGTGAAGGCGGTTAGGGAGGAATGTCATCTCCAGCGTGCCGCACGGCCTTTTTTGCCGTACCCGGTGGATGTTACACCTAACGCCATCTATTTTGTAGTATCGACACTCTGCGAGGTCACCCTATGCAAATCAGAACGGCGCGCCTGAGCGATCGCCATGCTATCGCCGAATTAATGACGGCGTTGGATTATCCCGGCACCGAGGCGTTTCTGACGCAGCGCATGCAGCAACTGTTGGCGCATCCGGATGAGGCGCTGCTGGTGGCGACGGACGGGGAGCAGGTGTTGGGCGTGTTGTCGCTGCATTTCCTGCCGCAGCTGGCGTTGGCCGGCGACATTGGCCGCATCAGCTATTTTTGCGTCGATGACCGAGCGCGCGGCGCGGGCGTAGGCCGGCGGCTGCTGGCGGAGGGCGAGGCGCTGGCGCACCGTCGCGGCTGCGATCGGTTAGAGGTCCATTGCCACAGTCGCCGCGAGCGGGCGCATGCGTTTTACCGGCGCGAAGGCTTTGTCGAAGCGCCGAAGTATTTTGCCAAGTTATTAAGTCAGTAAGTTACTCCCCTGGCGGCACTGCCGTTTCCAACCGGTTGCGGCCATTATGCTTCGCCCGATAGAGCGCACCGTCGGCCGCTTTCAGCCAGTCAAGATAGCCGCCCAGCGCGGGGTGGTAGTTAGCGATGCCTGCGCTGATCTGCAGCCGCAGCTGCGGCGCCTCCTTGAAACTGACCGCGTCCAGCCGCTGCTGGATGCGGTGCAGGACGATTTCCGCCTGTTCGGCGTTAGTGTTCGGCAGCACCGCGCCAAACTCGTCGCCGCCGTAGCGCCCGACGATATCCACGTTGCGCAAGCCGATCAGCAGTTCTTCCGCCAATACCGCCAGGGCTTCATCCCCCAGCGCATGGCCGAAGGTGTCGTTGATGGTTTTGAAGCGGTCGATGTCCATCAGGATCAGCGTGGCGTTGTCCTGGTAGCGACGACAGCTGTCGAACTGGCGATGCAGAAGATGTTCCCAGTGGCGACGGTTATATAAGCCGGTCAGCCCATCGCGGGTGCTGATGCGTTGCAGCTCCTGTTTTTTTTCCGCCAGCCGTTTGGCGGTGCGGTAGGTCACCAGCCCCAGCAACGTCGGATAAAGGTAGATCATCGGCAGGCACAGATAGACTTGCAGCGGCGTGCTGTATGGATGAAACGGGAAGCCGAGCAGCGTGCCGGTGAGCATCGCCGTGGCCAATTGAATCGCCAATCCTTTGACAAACAGCGCTTTGCCGGCCGAAGCGATATTGTTCATGCTCATCATCGACAGGATGACGATCGCCGGCAGGGCATTGAATGCCATCATCGCTGCCCAGAAGCCGCCGAAGGCGGAGTCGATCAAGAGGTTGCGGATCTCGGCTTTGAACGGATCTTTGGCGCGGTAGGCCAGGCGATAGGCCAGATGCGGCCAGAGAAAGCCGTGAAAGGCCAGCAATAGCCAGACCGCCGCGGGCGGAGCCAAGGGATAGAGCGCGGCGCAAACGCAGATAAACCCGAGCCCCAGACCGGCGACGCGGGGCAGATAGGTGCGTTTGGCGAAGCTGAGGCCGGATTTTCGGGCATCGAAAATGGATGGGGCAATATACATCCGGCATCTCCCTGATGAGTATCACGGCAGCGTATCATGCGGGTGATAAACTAAGAATAGTCTGGGATTCACGCCGCGAGGTTACGTGACATTCCTGCAACGGATCTCACTCTGTTACATGTTGCGGTTGTGTGAGCCGAAGGAAAGTCGCTAAATATTCGCAGGCAAGGTCAGTTTTTCTCGCTGTTCACACAGCGCTCTATGATAAGAAGGTGAGTATGGAAGGTATCAGCATTACCAAACTTCTGGTGATTGCGGTGTTGGTGATTTTACTGTTCGGCACCAGCAAACTGCGCACGCTCGGCGCCGATCTTGGCGCGGCGCTGAAAGGCTTTAAAAAAGCGGTGGGCGACGACAGCACGCCGCCGGCCGCCGGCAACAGCACCGCCGAGAGCCAGTCCGCTCAGCAGAGCGTCGAAAAGAAAGACGTTTAATTCCGTCTGACTGCGCGCAATAAAAAACGGATGCCTTGCGGACATCCGTTTTTTGGCGTTTCCGCCGTCTTTAGCGTAACAAACTATTACGCGTTATTTCACTTCCATCCCTTTGGCCTGCAGATCGGCGTGGTAAGACGAACGCACGAACGGGCCGCAGGCGGCGTGGGTGAAGCCCATCGCCATCGCTTCTTCTTTCATCTCGTCAAACTCGGCCGGGCTGACGTAGCGCTGCACCGGCAGGTGGTGACGGCTCGGCTGCAGGTACTGGCCCAGCGTCAGCATGGTCACGCCGTGGCGACGCAGATCGCGCATCACCTCAACGATTTCCGCGTTGGTTTCGCCCAGGCCGACCATCAGGCCGGATTTGGTCGGGATATCCGGGTGAGCTTCTTTAAAGCGCTCCAGCAGCTTCAGCGACCACTCATAGTTGGCGCCCGGGCGCACCTGGCGGTAGACGCGCGGCACGTTTTCCAGGTTGTGGTTAAACACGTCCGGCGGCGTGGCGGTGAGGATCTCCAGAGCGCGATCCATACGGCCGCGGAAGTCCGGCACCAGCGTTTCAATTTTGATGTTCGGACTCTTGGCGCGGATGGCCGAGATGCAGTCGGCAAAGTGCTGAGCACCGCCGTCGCGCAGGTCGTCGCGGTCAACCGAGGTGATCACCACGTAACGCAGCGCCATGTCGGCGATGGTTTGCGCCAGCTTTTCCGGCTCGTTAGCGTCTGGCGCGATCGGGCGGCCGTGGGCCACGTCGCAGAACGGGCAGCGACGGGTGCAGATAGCGCCGAGGATCATAAAGGTGGCGGTACCGTGGTTGAAACACTCGGATAGGTTAGGGCACGAGGCTTCCTCACAGACGGAGTGCAGGCCGTTTTTACGCATCGCGGCTTTGATGCCCTGAATGCGCGTTGAGTCGGCAGGCAGTTTGATCTTCATCCACTCGGGTTTACGCAACAGCTCCTGCCGTTCGGTGACCACCGTTTTGACCGGGATCAGCGCCATTTTGTCAGCATCGCGGTATTTGACGCCGCGTTCCATCTGAATTGGTTTACTCATAATCGTGCAGGTTCCAGTTACGAAGCTCGACCGTCTGGTAGCCGAGTAAATGAACAAATTCCTGTACCAGGATTGGGTGTATGTCTTCAATGCCAACGCCGGGCGCCAGCGCGCTGACCTGCGTCATCTGCATGCCGGCGTAACCGCAAGGGTTGATGCGTTGGAAGGGGCTGAGATCCATCGCCACATTCAGGGCCAGGCCGTGGAATGAGCTGCCTTTGCGGATCCGCAAACCCAACGAACAGATTTTCTGCTCCCCCACATACACGCCAGGCGCATCTGGACGGGCGCGCGATGCGAGGCGAAAGTGGGCGAGGGTGTTGATAACCGTATCTTCTATCGCCGTGACCAATTGACGCACGCCGACCTTGTTGCGTTTCAGATCGACCATCACGTACATCACCTGCTGACCCGGGCCGTGGTAGGTCACCTGGCCGCCGCGATCGCTCTGGACCACCGGGATATCACCGGGCATCAGCACATGCTCGGCTTTGCCGGCCTGGCCTTGGGTGAACACCGGGTGATGCTGTACCAGCCACAGTTCGTCCGGCGTAGTCTCGGTACGACTGTCGGTGAAGTTATGCATGGCTTGGGATACAGGCGCGTAGGGCTGCAACCCCAGCTGACGCAAAATGATCTTGTCTGGTTGCAAAAGAGTCATCGTCAGGTTACAGAAGTGGTAAAGCCATTATACCGGGCGCTCCGGCTTGCGGCCAGCCTTTCGCTGACCAAAAATGCGCAACCCGGGAAGACGCTGCGCCATCCCGGGTTGATAAGCAGGGGTTTATGCTGGAATTACAGCACCATGCGAACAATTTCAATGTTGCCTAACTCTTCGTACAGGGTTTCGACCTGCTCGATGTGAGTGGCATTGATGGTGATGGAGACGGAGTGGTAGTTGCCTTTGCTGCTTGGCTTGACCTGCGGGTTGTAATCGCCCGGCGCATGGCGCTGCACCACTTCAACTACCTGGTCAACCAGCTCAGGCTGCGCCAGGCCCATCACCTTGTAGGTAAACGAGCAAGGGAATTCGAGCAGTTCGTTCAGTTTAGTTTTTTGCATGTGCGTGCGCTCCAGAGTGCTAGCTAATCTATAAATTATAACTCCCGCCGGGGCGGGAGTTAATGTTATTCAGTATATGGGGGCAATTTCGCCCGTTTCAACCGTTAACCGAACCAGTGGTGGAACATCAGTTTGATGTAGTCCACGATGCGGCTGAAGAAACCGCCTTCTTTCACTTCGTTCATCACCACCAGCGGGCGCTGATCGATGGTTTTGCCGTCCAGCTGGAAGTTGATGCTGCCCACCACCTGGTTTTTCGCCAGCGGCGCGTGAATTTCCGGCGTGTTCAGCACGTAGCTGGCCTTCAGATCTTTCATGCGGCCGCGCGGAATGGTCAGGTAGACGTCTTTGTCCACGCCGAGCTCAACGCGGTCGGCATCGCCGAACCAGACAGGCTCGGAGGCGAACTCTTTACCGACTTTCAACGGCGCCACGGTTTCGAAGAAGCGGAAGCCCCAGGTCAGCAGTTTCTTGCTTTCGGCTTCACGGCCTTTGTAGGTGCGGCCGCCCATCACGGCGGAGATCAGGCGCATTTGGCCTTCGGTCGCCGAAGCCACCAGGTTGTAACCCGCCGCGTCGGTATGGCCGGTTTTGATGCCGTCGACGTTCAGGCTGTTATCCCACAGCAGACCGTTGCGGTTCATCTGGCGGATATTGTTGAAGGTGAACTCTTTTTCTTTGTAGATCGCGTACTCTTCCGGCACGTCGCGGATCAGCGCCTGGCCGATCAGCGCCATGTCGCGCGCCGAACTGTACTGGCCCTGGGCATCCAGGCCGTGTACCGTCTGGAAGTGAGTGTTCTGCAGGCCCAGCTTGCTGACGTAGGTGTTCATCAGGTTAACGAACGCGTCCTGGCTGCCGGCGACGTAGTCGGCCATCGCCACGCAGGCGTCGTTACCGGACTGCAGGTTGATGCCGCGGGTCAGTTTGGAGACCGGCACGCGATCGCCCGGCTTCAGGAACATCAGCGAGGAGCCTTTGAACACCGGGTTGCCGGTCGCCCAGGCGTCCTGGCCGACGGTCACCAGATCGTCCTGGCCGATTTTACCCGCTTTCAGCGCCTGGCCGATGACGTAGCTGGTCATCATTTTGGTCAGGCTGGCCGGATCGCGACGCGCATCGGCGTTCATCTCGGCCAGCACCTTGCCGGAGTTGTAATCAATCAGGATGTACGCTTCCGCATCGATCTGCGGGACACCTGGGATCATGGTTTTGATGTTAACGTCATCGGCGTGCGCAACGGAGGCTGCGCTCATTGCGATAACGGTGCCGAGGGCGATGCTTTTGATTAAGCGAAAAGAAGTTACTTGTTTCATGATCGGGACTACAACATCCGTGAAAGTAAAGTTAAAAAACGAGCCACACTATAGCAGATGCGATCCCGGCAGGCATTACCCATTCATCTGACTAATTGCGGTTAGTGCCCTTTTAGCTGCAAGAAAATGTTTCAGCTAAATAACCGCTTATCGGCCGTGAATGCCCACCGGGCTTAATGCTCAGGGTGCAGCAGTAACGAAAGACTGTTGTTGCGCTTCGCTCGCCAGGCGTTGCTGCAGCTGGGCCGCCTGCTGACGGCTGCTGAACGGGCCGAGCTGGACGCGATAAACGTTGCCGTTGGCCGCCACTTTGCCCGGGACGCCAAACTGTTGGCTCAGGCTTTGCTGCCAGCTCTGGGCACGCTCGGCGCTGCTCAGCGCACCGACCTGTACCACGTAACCGCCGGAGGAGGAAGCGGCAGCCATGCCGGCAGCTGCGGCGCCGGCCGCGACCGGTGCAGCCACGGCGGCGGCTTCAGGCTCCGAACCTTCCAGCACGCCGGCCGGCAATGCGCTTGGCGCGCCGAGGAAACCGCTGCGGCCGCTACCGGCGTTGCCGCCGGTTGCTGGGGCGTTGTCGTCGTCGGTGCGCAGGGTGCTGTTATCGATCGGGCGTACCGCCGCGCCGCTGGCGACCGGCACGTCCTGTTGGATGGGGGTGCCCATGCCGCTGGCGCCGAGATCCGGGCGCGACGGCAGGGCATAGCTCTGCTTCGCCACGATGGTACCGATGGTGCCTGGGCCGCTCAGCGTGCCGTCAGGCGCCACGTTGATGAAATCGACTTTGACCTTGGTGTTGTTCGACAGGTTGAGGCGATCGGCGGCGGCTTTCGACAGATCGATAATACGGCCCTTGGTGTAAGGCCCGCGATCGTTGACCCGCACCACCAGCTGACGGCCGTTGGCCAGGTTAGTGACGCGCACATAGCTTGGGATCGGTAAGGTCGGGTGCGCCGCAGTCAGACCGTTGGGGTCGAACTGCTCGCCCAGCGCCGTGGTGTTGCCGTTGGCTTCTTCGCCATACCAGGCCGCCAGGCCGGTCTGCGAGAAGTTCTGCGGATCTTTTACGATGCGGTAAGTATCGCCATTAACCTTATAATCCTGCATGTTATTAGGGTTATAGGGTTCATATTGAGGCTCGACGCCACCGATCTCCACCACCGGGCCGTTGTACGGCTGCTGTGGTGCCTGCTGTTCCGTGGTCGGGGCGGTACAGGCGGAGAGCAACACCGCCGCGACGCCGATCCAAAGCCATTCCTTACGCATTACTCACCTCTTATAAACTTTTAGACAGCATTTTCCGATGCGTGTGGATCGACATGATGATGCCGAAACCGGCCATCAATACTATCAGCGCCGAACCCCCGTAACTGACCAGAGGCAAAGGTACGCCAACTACCGGCAAAATGCCACTGACCATACCGATGTTAACAAAGACATAAACGAACAAAATCAGCATCAAGCCGCCGACCATCACGCGGCCAAAGGTGGTTTGCGCCTTGGCGGCGATCATCAGCCCGCGAATGATCACCAGCAGGTAGAGCGCCAGCAGCACCAATACCCCGATCAGCCCCAGCTCTTCGGCCAACACGGCGAAGATAAAGTCGGTATGGCGCTCCGGCAGAAACTCCAGCTGCGACTGGGTGCCGTGCAGCCAGCCCTTGCCGGACAGGCCGCCGGAGCCGATGGCTATCTTGGATTGAATGATGTGATAGCCGGCGCCGAGTGGGTCGCTCTCCGGATCGAGCAGCATCATGACGCGGTCGCGCTGATAGCCGTGCATCAGGAAGAACCACAGCACCGGGATAAAGGCCGCCAGTGCGACGGCGGCGACGGCGATCAGCTTCCAGCTCATGCCCGACAGGAACAGCACGAACAGGCCGGAGGCGGCGATCAGGATCGAGGTGCCCAGATCTGGCTGCGCGGCCACCAGCAGCGTTGGCAGGAAGATCAGCACCAGCGCGATGGCGGTGTTTTTCAGTGAAGGCGGGCAGACATCGCGGTTCATAAAGCGCGCCACCATCAGCGGCACGGCGATCTTGGCGATTTCCGACGGCTGGAAGCGCACCACGCCGAGATCCAGCCAGCGCTGCGCGCCTTTACTTATCTGGCCGAAGGCGTCCACGAGGATCAGCAAAATCACGCAGAAAATATACAGATAGGGCGCCCAGCTTTCGTACACGCGCGGCGGGATTTGCGCCATGACGGCCATCACGATCAGCCCCATGACGATCTGCCCGATCTTGCGCTCCATCATGCCGATGTCCTGGCCGCTGGCGCTCCACATCACGAAGGCGCTGTAGACCAACAGGGCCAGGATCAGCAGCAGGAACGTCGGGTCGATGTGGATTTTGGTCCAGATCGAGCCTTTTTGTTGGCTTTCAGTCATGTTCTACCTTAGTCACCTTCTACGCCAGGCGGCAGCGGGGCCTCGCTTGGCAATTGCGTATTGTTGTCGCCCAGCAGAATGTGGTCGAGGATCTGGCGGGTGATGGTTCCCACCGCCGGACCGGAGCCGCCGTTTTCCAGAATGATGGCGACCGACACCGTCGGATTGTTGAACGGTGCGAAGGCGGTCATCAGTTTGTGATCGCGCAGGTGCTCCGCCAGTTTGTGGGCGTTGTAGGTTTCATAGCCGAATACCTGTGCGGTACCCGATTTCGCCGCGGCTTTATAAGGTGCGTCCGCAAAGTATTTGCGCGCCGTCCCGTTCGGACGGTTGGCCACACCATACATGCCGTCTTTGGCGATTTCCCAGAAGCCGGAGTGAATATCGCCGATCTGCGTGCTCTCTTCCTGTTTGAACGGCACCAGCGCGCCGTTGACGCGGGTACTCTGCAGCAGGTGCGGCGTTTTGACGGTGCCGTCGTTGATCAGGGTGTTCAGCGCTTTGGCCATCTGGATCGGCGTGGCGGTCCAGTAACCCTGGCCGATACCCACCGGAATGGTGTCGCCCTGATACCACGGCTTTTTATAGCGTTTCAGCTTCCACTCGCGCGTCGGCATTAGGCCGGATCGTTCTTCGGACAGATCGATGCCGGTGTACTGGCCGTAACCGAATTTGGTCAGCCAGGTCGACAGCCGATCGATCCCCATGTCATAGGCGACCTGATAGAAATAGGTATCTGCGGACTCTTCCAGCGCCTTGGTGACGTTCAGGCGGCCGTGGCCCCATTTTTTCCAGTCGCGGAAGCGTTTTTCCGAGCCGGGCAGTTGCCACCAACCGGGATCGAACACCACGGTGTTTTTGGTGATCACTCCGGCGCTCAGCGCCGACACCGCGATGTAAGGCTTCACCGTTGATGCAGGCGGATAGACCCCCTGCGTGGCGCGGTTGATCAGCGGGCGATTCGGATCGTTCAACAGCCCCTGGTAGTCCTTGCTGGAAATGCCGTCGACGAACAGGTTCGGATCGTAACTCGGGTTGGACACCATCGCCAGGATGGCGCCGGTGCGTGGATCGCTCACCACCACCGCGGCGCGGCTGCCGACCAGCAGCTGCTCGATATAGCGCTGCAAATCAAGATCGAGCGTCAGGTAAACGTCCTGACCGGCGGAAGGCGGCTGTTCGTGCAATTGGCGGATCACCCGGCCACGGTTGTTGACCTCGACCTCTTCATAGCCGGTTTTGCCGTGCAGCGTGTCTTCGTAATAGCGTTCGATACCCAGCTTGCCGATATCGTGGGTGGCGGCGTAGTTGGCCAGCTTGCCGTCTTTATCCAGGCGTTCGACGTCGCGGTCGTTGATCTTCGACACATAGCCGGTGACGTGGGTGAGGGCGGAACCGTAGGGGTAGTAGCGGCGCTGGTAGCCTTTTACTTCCACGCCGGGGAAGCGGAACTGATTGACCGCAAAGCGGGCGACCTGCACCTCGGTTAGCGCGGTTTTCACCGGAATGGAGACGAAACGGCGCGAACGCTTGCGCTCTTTTTCGAAATTGGTGATGTCGTCGTCGGTCAGATCGACCACCGTGCGCAGCGCCTGCAGCGTGGCTTTGAGATCGTCAACCTTCTCCGGCATCAGTTCCAGCTGATAAATGGTGCGGTTGAGTGCCAGCGGGGTGCCGTTGCGATCGTAGATAATGCCGCGGCTGGGCGCGATGGGCACCAGCTTGATGCGGTTTTCGTTGGAGCGGGTGCGGTAATCCTCGACGCGGACCACTTGCAGATTATACAGGTTGGCGATCAGGATGCCGGACAGCACCAGGATGACCAGGAACGCCACCAGGGCGCGGCGTACAAACAGGGCGGATTCAGCCGTATAGTCGCGAAAAGGGTTACGTTCTATTTTCATCCCGCTGCTTTATTTCACTCTGTCACGGTCACCACCGGCTATTCCCGGTGGTAAGGATGATTTGTTGTAATACTCCAGGCGCGGTAGAGGCTTTCGGCCACCAGGACGCGCACCAAAGGATGCGGCAGCGTCAACGGAGAAAGCGACCAGCTCTGCTCGGCAGCGGCTTTGCAGGCGGGCGCCAGCCCTTCCGGGCCGCCGATCAGCAGGCTGACGTTGCGGCCATCCTGCTTCCAGCGCTCAAGCTGCTGCGCCAGCTGCGGCGTTTCCCACGGCGTGCCTGGGATATCCAGCGTAACGATGCGGTTGCCTTTGCCCACCGCCGCCAGCATCTGTTCGCCTTCCTTGTCCAGAATGCGTTTGATGTCGGCGTTTTTGCCGCGTTTGCCCGCCGGGATCTCGGTCAGCTCAAACGGCATATCTTTGGGAAAGCGGTGCAGGTAATCCATAAAGCCGGTTTGCACCCAGTCTGGCATTTTGGTGCCGACCGCCACCAATTGCAGTTTCACCGCTTAGCTCCAGAGTTTTTCCAGCTCGTACAGGCGACGGCTTTCTTCCTGCATCACGTGTACGATCACTTCGCCCAGATCGACCACGATCCAGTCGGAGGCTTCCTGGCCTTTCATGCCAAACAGCTCCATGCCTACGGCACGGGATTCCTGTACCACGTGGTTGGCGATCGACATCACGTGGCGAGTCGATGTGCCGGTGCAGATGATCATGCAATCAGTGATGCTGGATTTGCCCTGTACGTCCAGAGCGATAATGTCTTGGCCTTTCAGGTCATCGATTTTATCGATGACGAAATCTTGGAGCGCTTTACCTTGCAAAGGTTCCCCCTCGGGTGTGTTCTGTTCAGTCGACTGCAGCGGGCAACATGCGCACGCTGCGGCGTAACCGGATAATGATTTCGGCAGGCTGCCGCTGAAAGCCAGCTAACTGGTGACTGCCCGGCCAGCTAAGGTTTCCGGGGTTTTCAGCGGATACCTGAAAAATAGCGGCGCAGTATATCACGCACCTTTCGCTAGCGATATAAACCCTGCAACTCGATATAGCGCTGCACCGGGCGCGGCAGCAGGTCGTCGCAGTTGAGGCCCTGATGGCGGCGCTGGCGGATCTCGGTGGCGGAAATTTCCAGCTCCGGCGTATCTGCCAGATAGATATGGCCGTGCGGGCGGCGGCTGAGCATCGCCGGATCGGCGGTGCGATGACGTTCCAGCCACTGCTGCAGTTCCGGTGTGTCCATGCGATCGTTATAGCCCGGGCGCGCCAGCACCAGCAGGTGGCAGACGTCCAACAGCGCCTGCCAGCGATGCCATTTATGCAATGTCAGCAGCGAGTCCTGGCCAATAATAAACGCCAGTGGCTGGGCGGCGCCACGCTCTTTACGAATCGTTTCCAACGTCTCGATGGTGTAGGAGGGGGTGGTGCGGTGCAGTTCGCGATCGTCGACCGCAAACAGCGGGTTGCCGGCGATCGCCAGCTCGACCATCTTCAGGCGTTGCTGCGCATTGGCCTCCGGCTGCGGGCGGTGCGGCGGCACGTGGTTAGGCAGCAGCGTGACGCGATTCAGGCCCACTTCGGCGGCCAACGCCTCCACCGGCCGCAGGTGGCCATAGTGGATAGGGTCAAAGGTGCCGCCGAACAGCGCGTGCAAAACGGTGGGGTGTTCCGGATTAGTGGGCATCGGTAAAACTCGTGGCCAGGGGTTTGCCGCACAGCAGCATCGACAGGGTTTCCAGTTCCGGCCAGACCGACTGGCCATAGTCCTGCTTGAGGGTCAGCTCGATTTGCGTCAGCAGCTGTACCGCTTGCTGCAGCTGGGCGCCGGACAGGCGTTGCAGCGCCTGGGTCACCAGCGGGCGGCGGTTCTGCCAAACCTTGTGCTGATCGAACAGCGTGCGCAGCGGCGCGGACGCCATGCGGCGCTGCAGCGTCAGCAACAGCAGCAGTTCGCGCTGTAAGGTGCGCAGCAGGATCACCGGCTCCACGTCCTCTTGCTGCAGCTGCTGCAAGATATGCCAGGCGCGCTTGCTTTTGCCGGCCAGCAGGGCATCCAGCCAGTGGAACGGCGTGAAGTGGGCGGCGTCGTTCACCGCCTGTTCGACGCGCGGCAGCGTGAGTTTGCCGTCCGGGTGCAGCAGCGACAGCCGCTCCAGCGCCTGCGACAGCGCCAGCAGGTTGCCTTCGTAGCAGTAGCACAACAGCTGATTGGCGGCGTCGTCCAATTCCAGCTTCATCGCCTTGGCGCGCGTGGCGACCCAGCGCGGCAGCTGTGCCTGTTCCGGCGTCTGGCAACTGACGAGGGCGCCGTGTGGGCTGAGCGCCTTGAACCAGGCGCTGTTTTCCTGCGCTTTGGTGAGGCGCGGGCCGCGCAGGATCAGCAGAATATCCTCGTGCAGCAGCGTGGCAAGCTTGGTCAGCTGTTCGCCGATCGGCGCCGTCGGGCCGTTTTCCGGGAAGATCAGCAGCAGCGTCTGGCGGCTGGCGAACAGGCTCATCGCCTGGCAGATGCCGAAGATGGCGTCCCAGTCGGTATGGGCGTCGAGGGAAATGCTGTAGTGCTCGCTGAACTGCTGCTGTTGCGCAGCCTGCCGGAGCAGATCCTGGCTTTCCTGCAGCAGTAGCGGTTCATTGCCGCTCAATAAATAACAAGCGCGCAGCCCCTCTCGGAGCTGCGCGGCAAGTTGTTCCGGATAAATGCGGATCATTGTGCGGTTTGGCTTGCCGCTCGTTCGCCGACGGCAGCGGCTTTCTGCCGGTTTTCTTCTTCCGCCGCGTGCACGGTCAGCAGTTTGCGCACCAGCTGTTGCGCCGCCTGCTCACGCATTTCCTGGCGAATGATCTCCTGCTCGGAGTCTTTGGCCAGCGCGGTCAGCGGGTTGTCGAAGAACGAACGGAACACTTTCACCGACAGCGGATACAGGTCGTGGCCCGGGAGCAGCACCTGCGCCTGCACGGTCAGCACCAGCTGGTACTCGGCGGTTTTACCGTCCTGGAAGATCGAGGCGGTATCCTGGCTTTCCGTCGCGCCGACGATGCGCAGAGAAGGCACGTCTTTACGCTTCGGATCGCTGACGATGGTCACGGCGTTCAAACGCAGCTGCTCACGCACCGCGCGCGTCAATGGTCCGTAAGGATCCGAACTGTCCAGGATCAGCGTTTTCATTTCATTAGGCACCTGCGTGGTGCCACGCAGGTGAAAACCGCAGCCGGCGGTGACCAGCACCGCCAACCCCAGCAACAGCGTCAGAATACGTTGTCGCACAACTCCTCCTTGTGTTAACCCACAACCAGGTTAAGCAGTTTGCCCGGAACGTAGATCACTTTGCGAATCGTGACGCCGTCCAGATATTTAGCCACCAGATGCTCTTCGGCAGCGCGCGCGCGCACTTGCTCTTCGGTCGCATCGGCAGATACGGTGATTTTAGCGCGAACCTTGCCGTTCACCTGCACCACCACCAGCTTGGAGTCCTCGACCATCGCCTGTTCGTCGGCAACCGGCCATGGCGCGGTGTCCACGTCGCCTTCGCCGCCCAGCGCCTGCCACAGGGTGAAGCACACGTGCGGGGTGAACGGATACAGCATGCGAACCACGGCCAGCAGCGCTTCCTGCAGCAGCGCGCGATCCTGCTCGCTCTCCTGCGGCGCGCGGGCCAGCTTGTTCATCAGCTCCATCACGGCGGCGATCGCGGTGTTGAAGGTCTGACGGCGGCCGACATCGTCGGTCACTTTGGCGATGGTTTTGTGCAGATCGCGGCGCAGCGCTTTCTGATCTTCGTTCAGCGCCGCCACGTCCAGCGGCTGTACCGCGCCTTTTGCCACGTGATCGTAGGCCAGTTTCCACACGCGTTTCAGGAAGCGGTTAGCCCCTTCCACGCCGGACTCCTGCCACTCCAGCGTCATTTCTGCCGGTGAAGCGAACATCATGAACAGACGCACGGTGTCCGCGCCGTATTTTTCCACCATTTCCTGTGGGTCGATGCCGTTGTTCTTCGACTTCGACATTTTGCTCATGCCAGCATAGACCAGTTCACGGCCTTGCGGATCGGTGGCCTTGATGATGCGGCCCTTGTCGTCACGCTCGACGGTGGCGTCAACCGGAGATACCCAGACGCGCTCGCCGCTGTTGCCGGTGTAGTAGAAGGCGTCGGCCAGCACCATGCCCTGACACAGCAGGCGCTTGGCCGGCTCGTCGGAATCCACCAGGCCCGCATCGCGCATCAGCTTGTGGAAGAAGCGGAAGTACATCAGGTGCATGATGGCGTGTTCGATACCGCCGATATATTGATCGACCGGCAGCCAGTAGTTGGCGGCGGCCGGATCCAGCATGCCCTGGTCGTACTGCGGGCAGGTATAGCGCGCGTAGTACCAGGAAGACTCCATAAAGGTGTCGAAGGTGTCGGTTTCACGCAGCGCCGGCTGGCCGTCAACGGTGGTCTTCGCCCACTCAGGGTCGGCCTTGATCGGGCTGGTGATGCCGTCCATGACCACGTCTTCCGGCAAGATCACCGGCAGCTGATCTTCCGGCGTCGGCATCACGGTGCCGTCTTCCAGCGTCACCATCGGGATTGGCGCGCCCCAGTAACGCTGACGGGAGACGCCCCAGTCGCGCAGACGGTAGTTGACCTTGCGCTGGCCCACGCCCTTGGCGACCAGTTTGTCGGCGATGGCGTTAAAGCCGGCTTCGTTGTCCAGACCGTCAAACTCGCCGGAGTTGAACAGCGCGCCTTTGTCGGTCATCGCTTCGGCGCTCACATCAGGTTGGCTGCCGTCGAGGTTCAGGATCACCGGTTTGATCGGCAAATCGTATTTGGTGGCGAATTCCCAGTCGCGCTGGTCGTGCGCCGGTACCGCCATCACGGCGCCGGTGCCGTATTCCATCAGCACGAAGTTGGCGACCCACACCGGCAGCTTCTCGCCGCTCAGCGGGTGGACAACGAACAGGCCGGTTGGCATGCCTTTCTTCTCCATCGTCGCCATTTCGGCTTCGGCCACTTTGGTGTTGCGGCATTCGTCGATGAAGTCGGTCAGCGCCGGATTGTTGCGCGCGCCCTGTTGCGCCAGCGGGTGGCCCGCGGCGACCGCCACGTAGGTGGCGCCCATGAAGGTGTCGGGACGGGTGGTGTAAACCGTCAGCTTCTCTTCGCTGTCCGCCACGTCGAAGGTGATTTCCACGCCTTCGGAGCGGCCAATCCAGTTGCGCTGCATGGTTTTCACCTGCTCCGGCCAGCTTTCCAGCGTGTCCAGATCGTTCAGCAGCTGATCGGCGTAAGCGGTGATTTTGATGAACCACTGCGGGATCTCTTTACGCTCGACCTTGGTGTCGCAGCGCCAGCAGCAGCCGTCGATAACCTGTTCGTTGGCCAGCACGGTCAGATCGTGCGGACACCAGTTCACCGCCGAGGTCTTCTTGTAGACCAGGCCTTTTTCATACAGCTTGGTGAAGAACCACTGTTCCCAGCGGTAGTATTCCGGCTGGCAGGTAGCGATTTCGCGATCCCAGTCGTAGCCGAAGCCCAGCAGTTTCAGCTGGTTCTTCATGTATTCGATGTTGTCGTAGGTCCACGGGGCCGGTGCGGTGTTGTTTTTCACCGCCGCACCTTCCGCCGGCAGGCCGAACGCATCCCAGCCGATCGGCTGCAGTACGTTTTTACCCAGCATGCGCTGATAGCGCGAGATCACGTCGCCGATAGTGTAGTTACGAACGTGGCCCATGTGCAGTCGGCCGGACGGGTAAGGCAGCATGGATAGGCAGTAGTACTTTTCCTTGCTGTCGTCTTCGGTAACTTTGAAAGTCTGCTTCTCTTGCCAGTGAAGCTGTACGTTCGATTCTATGTCTTCTGGACGGTATTGCTCTTGCATGGCGGCCGGTGGTCCTGTAGGTGTAAACCGTTGCCCCGGTCAGAGGCAACGCAATGAACATTTAGTATTCGTAGATCCGCATAGCATAGCTGATAAGACCTCTCGGCAACAACTCCAAGCGCCTGACTCGGCGCATTTAAAAAAAACGCCGCCATGACGCGGCTCACAACCTGCGGATCCCGCGTCTTGCCAAGTGACATCAGTCATTTACGGCTAAAATAAGAACAAGTAGCTTAGGGGTATCCCTACAGCCAAGCCCGGCGCAGCGTTTATCGAGGAGAGTCTATGAACAAGGTTGCTCAGTATTACCGCGAATTGGTGGCATCACTGACCGAACGCCTGAAAAACGGTGAACGCGATATCGACGAACTGGTGGCCAGCGCGGAGCGGCGGTTGAACGAGGCCGAAGATCTGACCCGCGACGAGGTGCGGCAGGTGACGCAGGCGGTGCGGCGCGATCTGGAAGAGTTCGCCCGCAGCTATCAGGAAAGCCGGGACGAGTTTACCGACAGCGTGTTTATGCGGGTGATCAAAGAGAGCCTGTGGCAGGAACTGGCGGATATCACCGACAAAACCCAGCTGGAGTGGCGTGAAGTGTTCAAGGATGTCAGCCATCACGGCGTTTATCACAGCGGTGAAGTGGTGGGGTTGGGCAATCTGGTGTGCGAGCAGTGTCACTACCATCTGGCGTTTTACACGCCGGAGGTGCTGCCGCTTTGCCCGAAATGCGGTCACGACCAGTTCCAGCGTCGGCCGTTTGAGCCTTGATGACGTTCCCCGCCAGGGCGGGGAACGCTAAGGCCGGCGTTTAACGGAACAGTTTCTTCAGCAGGTTGCTCAGGAAACCGCCGCTGACGGCTGCTGGGGCGGCTTGCGCCTGCGCCGGTGCGCTGGCCGGTACGGCGACGCCGGCCGGGATTTTCTGCGCGACCGCGACGCGGCTGTCCTGGGCGGCTTTCTCCGCCGCTTCCGGGCCGTAGGCGAAGCCCTCCGCCAGCACGAATTCAACGTCGGTGATGCCGATAAAGCCCAGGAACAGCTTCACGTACGGCGTGATCAGATCCGTCGGCGTGTCGGCGTGGATGCCGCCGCGGCTGGAGATGACGATCGCTTTCTTGCCCGTCACCAGCCCTTCGGCACCGGCGGAGGTGTAGCGGAACGTCTGACCGGCGCGGGCGATCAGATCGAAGTAGATTTTCAGCTGCGTCGGGATGTTGAAGTTGTACATCGGGGCGCTGATGATCAGCGTGTCGTGCGACTTCAGCTCGGCAATCAGCTCATCGGAAAGCGCCAGGGTGCTCTGCTGATGCGGCGTCAGCGGGTTGTCGCCGGCGGTAAAGCCAGCCATCACTTCGCCATCCAGCTCCGGCAGCGTTGGGTTAGCCAAGTCGCGCACGGTGAACGTGTCTTCTGGGTGAGCTTCACGCCATTGTTCAACAAAAAAATCGACTAATTTTCCAGACTGGGAATATTCACCCAGAATACTTGATTTCAGGACCAGTACGCGGCTCATTGGCTTATCTCCAGGCGAAGTTTAATCGGTGACGATGTCAGTCGGTGTAAACGCATGGTAGAGGCAAGCCATCAACAGTGATAGCGCAAAAATTCGCTGAGTTAAATCAAAAAAGTTGAATGAGGGGCGCGAGCGCGCCCCGATGGGATCAATAACGCGCCAGGCGCTCGGCCAGCAGATCGATAAAACCCTCGCGGTTGATGCTGGTCAGCACTTCCACGTTGGCCGCGTTGCCGGTTTGCTGGAAATAGTCCACCACCGTCATGCCGACGGTGTATTCCCCTTTGGTCTCCACACCGACCCAGCGTTCTACGCCGGTGAACAGCTGCGGCGCCAGCAGCCAGGCGATGGTGCAGGGATCGTGCATCGCAGCGCCGGGCAGGCCGCGCGGATGGCTGAGGTACAGCGGCAGGTAAAAATCGAGCATCTCCGCGACCGCCTGCGCGACCGGATTGTCTATCTGGCGAATGCGCTCGATATCCTGCGGCAACACCAGCGCTTGATGGGTGACGTTCAGCCCGGCCATGGTCAGCGGCACCCCGGATTTCAGCACCATTTCGGCGGCTTCGGGATCGACGAAGATGTTGAACTCCGCGACAGGCGTAGTATTGCCGGCGTTCATACCGCCGCCCATGAATACGATGCGTTCGATATGGCTTTTCAGCTCGGCATGCTGGGCCAGCAGCAGGGCGATATTGGTCATCGGGCCGGTCACCACCAGGGTTATCGGCTGCGGGCTGGCGCGCAGCAAGTCGGCGATCAGCTCGACGGCGCCGCGGGGATCGGGTTTGATTGTCGGCGTCGGCAGGTGGGTGTTGCCCATGCCGGTTTTGCCGTGGACATAGTCGGCGATCACCAGTTCGCGCATCAGCGGGCCGCTGGCGCCGGCGGCGACCGGTATGTCCTCGCGCTGCATCAGGGTCAACAGGCCCAGCGCGTTATGCAGGGTTTTCTCCGGCGTCTGGTTGCCGGCGGAGGTGGTGATGGCTTTGATGTCCAGTTCTGACGAACGCAGCGCCATAGCCAGCGCGATGGCGTCGTCGAGGCCGGGATCGCAATCGATGATAATAGGGCGGGGCATGTTCTTTCTCCTCTGTTTGTTATCCAGCGAGCATCGGATCAAAACCGGGGAGAAACAAGCGCTTTTAGTGCCGGGGGAAAAGATGCGCCCCTGGCGGGGCGCATAGGCAGAGCGTTTAGTGCAGGATCTTGGCCAGAAAATCCTTGGCGCGATCGGACTCGGGGTTGTTGAAGAAATCGTCTTTGTTGCGGTCTTCGACGATTTTGCCTTCGTCCATAAAGATCACTCGATTCGCCACCTTGCGGGCGAAGCCCATTTCGTGGGTTACCACCATCATGGTCATGCCTTCGTTCGCCAGTTCGACCATCACGTCCAGCACTTCGTTGATCATTTCCGGATCGAGCGCAGAGGTCGGCTCATCGAACAGCATGGCGATAGGATCCATGCACAGCGCACGGGCGATGGCGACGCGCTGCTGCTGGCCGCCGGACAGCTGACCGGGGAACTTGTTGGCATGGGCGGAGAGGCCGACGCGCTCCAGCAGCTTCAGACCCTTCTCGCGTGAGGCGGATTTGTCGCGCTTGAGCACTTTCACCTGCGCCAGCGTCAGGTTGTCGATGATAGACAGGTGCGGGAACAGCTCAAAGTGTTGGAACACCATGCCTACCTTGGCACGCAGCTGCGCCAGGTTGGTTTTCTTGTCGTTGACCGGCGTGCCGTTCACCAGGATATTGCCCTGCTGGATCGGCTCGAGGCCGTTGACGGTTTTGATCAGGGTGGACTTGCCGGAACCTGAAGGACCGCAGACGACGACCACTTCGCCTTTTTTCACTTCGGTGGTGCAATCGGTCAACACCTGAAAGTGACCGTACCACTTAGAAACATTTTTCAGGGATATCATCAAACAGTCCTTTTCTTCAAATAGCTTACCAGCGCCGAGGCGGCGAGGCTGATAACAAAATAGACAAAGCCGGCGAACAGGATCATTTCAACCTGGGTGCCGTCGCGTTCGCCGATGGTCGACGCGGTGCGGAAGAAGTCGGCCAGGCTCAGTACGTAAACCAGCGAGGTATCCTGGAACAGGACGATGCCCTGGGTCAGCAGCAGCGGCACCATGGCGCGGAACGCCTGCGGCAGGATCACCAGCCGCATGGATTGCCAATGGGTCATGCCCAGCGCCAGCGCGGCGGAGGATTGGCCGCGCGAGATGCTGATGATGCCGGCGCGGATGATTTCCGAGTAATAGGCCGCTTCAAACAGGGAAAAGGCTACCATAGCCGAGATCAGGCGAATATCGGTTTTCGGCGATAAGCCTAGAACCTGTTGTAATAAGCTTGGAACCACCAGGTAGAACCACAGCAGCACCATCACCAGCGGCACCGAGCGGAACAGGTTGACGTACAGGGTGGCGAACCAGCTGATCGGTTTGAACGGCGACAGGCGCATCACCGCCAGCACGGTACCCCACAGAATGCCGACCACGATGGCGGTCACGGTGATCTTCAGCGTGATTACCATGCCCTGCAGCAGAAACGGGAAGCTTGGGACGATCGACGCCCAGTCAAATTCGTACATTATTTACTCCCCAGGTTGCCAGGCAACTGCACTTTCTTTTCGACCAGACGCATAAACAGCATGATAACGGCGTTGATGCCGATATAAGCCAGCGTGATGGCGGTAAAGGATTCATAGGCGTGTGCGGAGTAATCCAACAGCTTGCCGGCCTGCGCGGCCATGTCCACCAGCCCGATGGTAGAGGCGATGGCGGAGTTTTTGACCAGGTTGAGCATCTCCGAGGTCATCGGCGGCACGATCACCCGGTAGGCGTTCGGCAGCAACACGTAGCGGTAGGTTTGCGGCAGCGTCAGGCCCATCGCCAGCCCGGCCGCTTTCTGGCCGCGCGGCAGGGACTGGATGGCGGCGCGCACCTGTTCGCAAACGCGGGCGGCGGTAAACAATCCCAGGCAAAGCATGGAAGAGACGAAGAACTGCACGTTGGGATCCAGCTCGCTTTTAAACCAGGTGCCGATATTGGCCGGCAGCAGCTCGGGGATCACCAGATACCAGGTAAAGAATTGCACGATCAGCGGCACGTTGCGGAACAGTTCGACGTAACAGGTGCCGAGGGCGGAAAGAAAGCGGTTGGGTACGGTACGCAAGATACCGAACAGCGAACCGACGAAGAAAGCGATAATCCATGCACAGACGGAGAGGGCCACCGTGACCTGAAAGCCGGACCAGATCCAGCCGAGGTAAGTGGTGTTCCCAAACGGGGCCTGCTGCAGGAAGATACCCCAGTTCCAATCTATTGACATAACAAACTCCGGTAAACGGGCGCAGAGCGCCGAAGATTGATGACTTGATGAGCGCCGATCGCCGCGCGGCCAGTCTGGCTGGCTTATTGTGTGCGGATGTCGGTGATGCGCCTTGGGGAAAATGAGGGAGGGGAACGGCCCCCCTCATACCTGTCTGTCCCAGTCATCAACTGGGCCGGTTTGGCCTGGCGGCCGCCCCGGCTGTCATTCTATTTAGTTCAATGCCTTGTCGTTAGGTTCTTTGAACAGCTGCTTCATGTCGTCCGACAGTTCGAAGTTCATGTTGAGGTTTTTCGGTGGAATCGGCTGCTTGAACCATTTATCAAACCACTTGGCCGCTTCGCCGGAGGTTTGCGCCTGGGCGATAGTGTCATCGACCAGTTTCTTGAACGCAGGATCGTCTTTACGCAGCATGCAGCCGTAGGCTTCTTTCGACTGCGGTGTGCCGATGATTTCCCACTGATCCGGCTTCTTGGCCTTGGCGCGCTCGCCCGCCAGCAGGGCGTCGTCCATCATGAAGGCCACCGCGCGGCCGCTTTCCAGAGTGCGGAAGGAGTCGCCGTGGTCTTTGGCGCTGATGATGCGCATGTTCATCTTGCCGCTGTCGTTCAGCTTGTTCAGCAGCACTTCGGAGGTGGTGCCGGAGGTGACCACCACCGGTTTGCCGGCCAGGTCTTTAAAGTCTTTGATGTCGGAGCCTTTTTTCACCAGCAAGCGGGTGCCGACCACGAAAATGGTGTCGGAGAAGGCGGCCTGTTTCTGGCGCTCGAGGTTATTGGTGGTGGAGCCGCACTCGAAATCATAGGTGCCGTTTTGCAGCAGCGGGATGCGGTTCTGCGAGGTAATCGGCAGCATTTTCACCTGCAGATTCGGTGCATTCAGCTTTTTCTTAACGGCTTCAACGATTTGGTTGGAGTAGTCCTGAGAGTAGCCCACAACTTTTTGTTGGTTGTCGTAGTAGGAGAACGGCACTGACGATTCGCGGTGGCCGACAACGATCACGCCATTGTCTTTGATTTTCTTCAGCGTACCGGTCAGGTCTTCCGCGTGCGCCACGCTACCTGCCGCACCGAGCAGCAGTAACGATAACGCCAATTTACGCATTTGCATGGTCCAACTCCTTTACTGTTGTTGTGGCTCTGACTAAAGAGCGTCAGGTTAAATCGACTGTTTATTGCTCAAGTTATAAAGATAGTCTTATGAACTGAACGCTGTTAAAAAATAACCGATTGTGAACACCTTGAAACTAAAATGTTTCATTTTTTGAGACGCCGCGCGCACCAAATCAATGCAACAAAACGTCGGCGCACCCATGCGGTGCGTTCAATGCACCCAAAATGTGCGCAGGTGCGACAAAACGTCAGCAAAAGTAAACCGGCGCGCGATGTCGCCATAGATAAAAGCAAGGAGTGTGCCAGCCGCGTTGATTTAACGGCGTTTTCTGACTGAGGGAAGATTTGACGGGAAAGCGGGGCGCAGCGGGTGCGCCCCGACGAAGAGGGCTATTTGCGGCGCAGGCCCAACATCAGCGCCCAGCCGCCCAGCAACAGGGTCATCACCCACAGCGGCGTGGCGCCGAAGCGCGCATAAGGCGTGACGCCGGTGGTCGGCGTGACTTTCACTTCGAGTACCTGACGGGTGAACTGCGGGATCTCGGCGATCACCTCGCCATTCGCGTCCACCGCGGCGGTGACGCCGTTATTGGTGCTGCGCAGCAGCGGTCGGCCGAGCTCCAGCGCCCGCATGCGTGCCATCTGGAAGTGCTGCCACGGGCCGATGGAGTGGCCGAACCAGGCATCGTTGGAGATGGTCAGCAGGAAGTTGGTGTCCGGGCGGAAGTTATCGCGCACCTGCTGGCCCAACACGATTTCGTAGCAGATGGCCGCCGTCAGGTTGTAGCCGCGTACGCTGAGCTGCGGTTGTACGTAGTCGCCGCGGCTGAAGGAGGACATCGGCAGGTCGAAGAACGGCGCCAGGGGCCGCAGCAGCGTCTCCAGCGGCACGAACTCGCCGAACGGTACCAGGTGGTGCTTGTTGTAGCGATCGTTGGCCGGGTAACTGTACGGCGTCGGTTCACCGAGCACGATGGCACTGTTGTAGATTTGCTGGCCCTGCGGCGTGGCACGCACGTCGACGATGCCGGTGATCAGGCTGCTGTTCTTCGCCCGCATCAGGTCGTCCATCATCGTCAGGAAGCCGTTCTGATTGGCTTCATAATCCGGAATGGCGGATTCCGGCCAGATGACGATCGGCGCCTTGCCCATGTAGGGACGGGTTTCGTCCAGATAGGTTTGCAGCGTGCTGACCAGCGCTTTCGGATCCCATTTCATCGATTGAGCGATGTTGCCTTGCACCATGGCGACGTTCACCGCTTTCTCCGGCTGCGGGGTAAACCACTGCAGCTGGCGCAGCGGCCACGGCAACAGCAGCAGCGCGGCGGCAATCACGGCTGCCGAGAGACGGCGCTGATTGACGGCGTACACCAGCAGGCCGGCGATGGCCATCAGCACAAAGGTGATGGCGTCGACGCCCAGCAGCGGCGCGATGCCTTTCAGCGGGCCGTTGATCTGGCTATAGCCGAACTGCAGCCACGGGAAGCCGGTCAGCACCCAGCCGCGCAGGAATTCGGTCACCTGCCACAGCACCGGCGCGGCGATGGCCAGCCGCCACCAGCGGGTGGCCGGCCACAGGCGCGTCAGCAGCCCGGCGAACAGCCCGGTATACAGCGACAGGTAAGCGGCGAGCAGTACCACCAGGAAGACGTTGACGGCGAAGGGCATGCCGCCGAAATCGGCGATGCTGACATACACCCAGTTGATGCCGCTGCCGAACAGCCCGAAGCCCCAGACAAAGCCGAGCAGGGCGGACTGTTTGGTGGTGCGATTGAGGGTAACGGCCAGCAGGCCGAACAGGGAGACGATGGCCGCGGGCCAGAAATCGTAGGGCGAGAACGCCAGCGTCCCGCCGGCACCTGACAACAGCGCCAGCAGGGCGCGAACCCACTGGCGTTCAAGTAATGAGGCTTTAGCCATGTTGGATTTAATCTTCCAGTTTCGGTGGTGGAGAGTCGTCCGGAATTTTTACATGAACCTGGATGATACGTCGACTGTCTGCCATGGCAACTTTAAATAGGTAACCTTCGATTTCAATGGTTTCCCCGCGCGCCGGCAGGTGGCCGAAGGCCTGCATCACCAGACCGCCGATGGTATCGACCTCGTCGTCGCTGAAATGGGTGCCGAAGGCGTCGTTGAAGTCTTCGATCGGCGCCAGCGCGCGCACGGTGTACATGTGGCGGCTGAGCTGGCGGATATCCAGATCGTCTTCGTCGTCGTATTCGTCTTCAATCTCGCCGACGATCAGCTCCAGGATATCTTCGATGGTGACCAGGCCGGACACGCCGCCGAATTCGTCAATGACAATCGCCATGTGATAGCGCTGGGAGCGAAACTCTTTCAGCATCCGGTCGACGCGCTTGCTTTCCGGCACCACCACCGCGGTACGCAGCACTTTGTCGATGCTGAACGGCTCGGAGTCTGCGCGCATGAACGGCAGCAGATCCTTGGCCATCAGGATGCCTTCGATGTGATCTTTATCTTCGCTGATCACCGGGAAGCGCGAGTGGGCGGAGTCGATAATCACGTCCAGGCACTCTTCCAGCGTCTGGTTGCGCTTGAGCGTCACCATTTGGGAGCGGGGGATCATGATGTCGCGCACGCGCTGTTCGGCGATATCCATCACGCCTTCCAGCATGTCGCGGGTATCGGGATCGATCAGGTCGTTTTGTTCGGAATCACGGATCAGCTCGACCAGATCGCCACGGTTTTTGGGCTCGCCGTGGAACAGCTGGTTAAGGATAAGAGTAAAGAACCCCTTCTTGGGACTGGGGCTGTCATTGCTTTGTGAATGGTCGTCGCTCATGGCGTTTTAGTTACTGTCACTCATGTCAGAGTTAAGGGGCGTCAGCGACAGCCCCGCATGGGGGCTGTGGGGTAAACGGCTGACGTCAGACGGGGTCTTTTTCCGCCAGGTACGGATCAGGATAACCCAGTCCGTGCATGATTTCGGTTTCCAAAGACTCCATTTCTTCGGCTTCATCGTCTTCGATGTGGTCATACCCTAGCAGATGAAGACTGCCGTGGACAACCATATGCGCCCAGTGGGCCTCCAGCGTTTTGCCTTGCTCAATCGCTTCCTGCTCAACCACCTGGCGGCAGATGATCAGATCGCCGAGCAGCGGCAGCTCGATGCCCGGCGGGGCTTCGAACGGGAAAGAGAGCACGTTGGTCGGCTTGTCTTTGCCGCGGTAGGTCAGGTTCAGCTCGTGGCTTTCCGCTTCGTCCACCAGACGCACGGTGACCTCGGCCTCTTCCTGAAATTGCGGCAGCACGCCTTCCAGCCAGCGCTGGAAGGTGGCCTCATCCGGCAGGCCGTCGCTGCTTTCACAGGCAATCTGCAGATCCAAAATCACCTGACTCATGGTGTCTCCTGCTCGGAGGCGGCGAGCGCCTCGCGCTTACGTTGCTCGGCAATCGCGTCTTTGCGTTTCTGTTCGGCGGCTTCCCAGGCCTCATAGGCGATGACCACGCGGGCCACCACCGGGTGGCGCACCACGTCTTCGCTGTGGAAGAAGTTGAAGCTCAGCTCCTCAACGTCCGACAGCACTTCCACCGCATGGCGCAGGCCGGATTTCTGGTTGCGCGGCAGGTCGATCTGGGTGACGTCGCCGGTGATGACCGCCTTCGAGTTGAAGCCGATGCGTGTCAGGAACATCTTCATCTGCTCGATGGTGGTGTTCTGGCTCTCATCCAGGATGATAAAGGCGTCGTTCAGCGTGCGGCCGCGCATATAGGCCAGCGGCGCGACTTCGATCACGTTGCGCTCAATGAGCTTCTCCACGCGCTCGAAGCCCAGCATTTCGAACAAGGCGTCGTACAGCGGGCGCAGATAAGGATCAACCTTCTGGCTCAGATCGCCGGGCAGGAAGCCCAGCTTTTCGCCGGCTTCGACCGCAGGGCGGGTCAGCAGTATGCGGCGAATTTCCTGGCGTTCCAGCGCATCCACCGCAGCGGCGACCGCCAGGTAGGTTTTGCCGGTGCCCGCCGGGCCGATGCCGAAGGTGATGTCGTGATCGAGAATATTGGCGATGTACTGCGCCTGGTTAGGCGTGCGCGGTTTCACCATACCGCGCTTGGTTTTGATGGTGACCGCCTTGCCGTAATCCGGCACGCTGTCCGCCACCTGTTCCAGCACCCGACTCTCTTTGATCGCCAGATGGATTTGCTCCGGATCGATATCCGGGATCAGGCCGCGAATCGGAGCGGTATCCACGTACAGATGGCGCAGGATATCGGCGGCGGCAACCACGCACAGGTTTTTGCCGACCAGCTTGAAACGGTTGTCGCGGCGATTGATTTCGATGCCCAATCGGCGCTCGAGTTGCTTGATGTTGTCATCAAACGGGCCGCACAGGCTGAGCAAACGCTTGTTGTCTGCGGGCTCTAACAAAATTTCTTGTGTTGCGACGTTCAAACTATTCCTCTAGGTCACATCGGGCCTGGTTGATGTCACATAGCGCGTCCGGGACGCGCGCGTTCAGGGCGAGCCTGAATACTCTCTTTCTTGAATTATTCATGGTGCGCCGCAACGGCGCAAGTTTACCGCTGATCTATCTGTGCGCCGTCGGCGGAATTCAAGGGAAGATAAGGAAAAAACGCGGCGGGGCGCAAAGCCCGCCGCGTCATCACAGAACAAGGCCGCTGGGAATCAGTTCTTTTTCACGAACTCGGATTTCAGCTTCATCGGGCCGAAACCGTCGATTTTGCAGTCGATGTTGTGATCGCCTTCCACCAGGCGAATGTTTTTCACCTTGGTGCCGATCTTCAGCATCGAGGAGCTGCCTTTGACCTTCAGATCCTTGATCACGGTGACCGCGTCGCCGTCCGCCAGCAGGTTGCCGTTGGCGTCTTTGACGATCAGCGCGTCCTGATCTTCCGCCGGGGCGCTGTCGCTCCACTCGTGGGCGCACTCAGGGCAGATGAACAGGGCATTGTCCTGGTAGGTGTATTCGGAGTTGCACTTCGGGCAGTGTGGGAGTTGCATGTTATGTCGCCTCTTCAACAATAAAAAAATAAAAAAAGAACATCACCGGGCGCGGACGCCCGGCGGAGAAACGGTAAGGAGTAGCGCGAACGGGCGGCGATAAGGCGGCCGCCGCGGCGTCAGGGCTGGTAAATGCCGACGCCCAGCGCGTTTTCTTTGCGGGTACGGGCGATCACCGACTGCGGGGATTCATGTACGCGCAGATCCATCTGCTGTTCGGTGCGCACCACTGCGCCACGCAGGGTGTTGGTCAGCACCTCGGTAATTTCCACGTCGACAAATTGGCCGATCATGTCGGGCGTGCCTTCGAAGTTTACCACACGGTTGCACTCCGTGCGCCCGGCCAGCTCCATCACGCTTTTACGCGAGGTGCCCTCCACCAGAATGCGCTGTACGGTGCCGAGCATGCGGCGGCTGAACTGCAGCGCCTGCTGGTTGATGCGATCCTGCAGAATGTACAGCCGCTGCTTTTTCTCTTCTTCGCTGACGTCGTCGACCATGTCCGCCGCCGGCGTACCGGGGCGCGACGAATAGATGAAGCTGAAGCTGACGTCGAAGTTGACGTCGGCGATCAGGTTCATGGTCTGTTCGAAGTCGGCCTGGCTTTCGCCCGGGAAACCGACGATGAAATCGGAGCTCAGCTGGATGGCCGGCCGCGCCTTGCGCAGCTTGCGGATAATCGCCTTATACTCCAGCGCGGTGTGCGCGCGTTTCATCATGGTCAGGATGCGGTCCGAACCGCTCTGCACCGGCAGATGCAGGAAGCTGACCAGCTCCGGCGTGTCTTCGTACACCGCGATAATGTCGTCGGTGAACTCGATCGGGTGGCTGGTGGTGAAGCGAATGCGATCGATGCCGTCGATGGCCGCCACCAGGCGCAGCAGTTCGGCGAACGAGCAGATATCGCCGTCATGCGTCGCGCCGCGGTAAGCGTTGACGTTTTGGCCGAGCAGGTTGACCTCGCGCACGCCCTGCGCCGCCAGCTGGGCGATTTCGAACAGCACGTCGTCGCTCGGGCGGCTCACTTCCTCGCCGCGGGTGTAAGGCACCACGCAGAAAGTGCAGTATTTGTTGCAGCCTTCCATGATCGACACGAAGGCGGTCGGGCCTTCGGCGCGCGGCTCCGGCAGGCGGTCGAATTTTTCGATCTCCGGGAAGCTGATATCGACCACCGGGCTGCGGGTGCCCTGAACGTGATTGATCATTTCCGGCAGGCGGTGCAGGGTCTGCGGGCCGAATACCACGTCGACGCAAGGCGCGCGGCTGCGGATCAGTTCGCCTTCTTGCGAGGCCACGCAACCGCCGACACCGATGATGACAGACGGGTTCTTCTCTTTCAGCAAGCGCCAGCGCCCCAGCATGGCGAAAACTTTCTCCTGCGCTTTTTCACGGATCGAGCAGGTGTTCAGCAACAGCACGTCCGCTTCCTCGGCGTTGTCGGTCCACTCGAAGCCGTGCGTGCTGTTCAACAGGTCGGCCATTTTCGATGAATCGTACTCATTCATCTGGCAGCCCCAGGTTTTGATATGTAGTTTTTTCGTCATTGACTTGCCATTACTCAGTGCGGAGCGAAAGTTGCGTTACGCGACATGCAGGGCGCGTATTGTAATCATTTGCCGCCGTTGTGACCAGCGCGGGGGAAAATGGCACGCAACCTGAAGCCGAAGCGAAAATCCGGTACACTGCGCAAAACGCCATGTCGGGTGGGATGGCGAGCATTCACATAGAAAACATAGCCAATATGAAGACATCTCAAAATCGGTATGACGCGGTGGTGGTGGGTGGCGGCATGGTCGGCGCGGCGGCGGCCCTGGGGCTGGCGCAGGCGGGCTGGTCGGTGGCGTTGCTGGAACATCAGGCGCCGCAGGCGTTCGAGGCGCAAAGCCCGCCGGACCTGCGCATTTCCGCGATCGGCTGCACCTCGGTGGGGCTGCTGAAACAGCTCGGCACCTGGCAGGCCGTGACGGCGATGCGTACGGCGCCGTATCGCCGGCTGGAGACCTGGGAGTGGGCGTCGTCGCGCGTGGCGTTCGACGCGGTGTCCCTGGGGCTGCCCGAGCTGGGCTTTATGGTGGAAAACCGCATTCTGCAGCTGGGGCTGTGGCAACAGTTAGCGCAGTGCGCCAACCTGACGCTGCTGTGCCCCGCCAGGCTGCAATCGCTGCAGCGGGCGGACAATGCCTGGCAGCTGACGCTGGACAGCGGCGAGACGCTGCAAGCGCGGCTGGTTGTCGGTGCCGACGGGGCCAACTCGCAGGTGCGCAAGCTGGCGGCGATCGGCACCAACGGCTGGCAATATCGTCAGGCGTGCATGTTGATCACCGTCGATACCGGCGCGCCGCAGCAGGATGTGACCTGGCAGCGCTTCTTCCCGTCCGGGCCCCGCGCCTTCCTGCCGCTGTACGACAGCTGGGCGTCGCTGGTGTGGTATGACAGCCCGCAGCGCATTCGCCAACTGCAGGCGATGCCGCCGGCGCAGCTGGAGCGCGAAATCGCTACCGCTTTTCCGGCGCGACTGGGCCCGGTCAAGGTGCACGCTGCCGGATCGTTCCCGCTGACGCGGCGTCATGCGCAGCGCTACGTGCTGCCGGGGCTGGCGCTGGTGGGCGATGCGGCGCATACCATCAACCCGCTGGCCGGGCAGGGCGTCAATCTGGGGTATCGCGATGTGGATGCCTTGCTGAACGTGCTGAGCGAGGCGCGGGATCAGGGAGAGGACTGGAGCAGCGAGGCGGTACTGCTGCGTTATCAGCGTCGCCGCCGTACCGACAATCTGCTGATGCAGAGCGGCATGGATCTGTTTTATACCGCCTTCAGCAATAACCTGGCGCCGCTGAACGTCGCGCGCAATCTGGCGCTGATGGCCGCGCAGCGGGCGGGCAAGCTGAAAGAACATGCGTTGAAGTACGCGTTGGGATTGTAACCGACAGGGCTCAGCGGTGGCTGGGCCCGTTAGGATGGGCTGAACGCCAGACAGCAAAAAGCCCGCCGAAGCGGGCTTTTCTAAATATGGCTGGGGTGCCAGGATTCGAACCTGGGTATGCTGGTATCAGAAACCAGAGCCTTACCGCTTGGCGACACCCCAATTATGGTGGCTACGACGGGATTTGAACCTGTGACCCCATCATTATGAGTGATGTGCTCTAACCAGCTGAGCTACGTAGCCGATGTTACTTTTTACTTCTTTGATTTGCAAGCAGTTTGTTATGGCTGGGGTACCTGGATTCGAACCAGGGAATGCCGGTATCAAAAACCGGTGCCTTACCGCTTGGCGATACCCCACCTGCAAACAAATCTTATGTTGAAACCCCATTCCCGAAAGAATATGGCTGGGGTACCTGGATTCGAACCAGGGAATGCCGGTATCAAAAACCGGTGCCTTACCGCTTGGCGATACCCCATCAACATACTGCGCCGACGATGAAGAGAAATGGTGCGGGAGGCGAGACTTGAACTCGCACACCTTGCGGCGCCAGAACCTAAATCTGGTGCGTCTACCAATTTCGCCACTCCCGCAAATACAAAAAAGAGATGGTGGCTACGACGGGATTCGAACCTGTGACCCCATCATTATGAGTGATGTGCTCTAACCAGCTGAGCTACGTAGCCCTCTTTTTTTGCTTTGCCTTCATCGGCGTTGCGGGGCGCATTATGCGTATATGACCGATTTGCGTCAACAAGTTTTTTCCCGAAAAAGCGCCCGGAAGCGCCGTTTGTCTGGGTTGTGAACATTATGGCGATAAAATCGGCAATTCAGGCAGTTGGCGGGGGGAAAAGGCAACAAAAAGGCGGGCCAAAAGGCCCGCCCTGAGGGAAATGCCGCGCAATTATTTATAGGCGGCCTGGTGCACGCCAACGGCGCGGCCGGAAGGATCGTCCATCTTCTTGAACGATTCATCCCACTCGATGGCCTTGGCGGACGAGCAGGCGACGGACGGGCCGCCCGGTACGCATTCGGCGGCGCTCGGCAGCGGGAACAGCTCTTCGAAGATTTCGCGGTACAGGTAGCCTTCTTTCGACGTTGGCGTGTTGTACGGGAAGCGGAAACGCGCGGTTTCGAGCTGTTGATCGCTAATTTGCTGCGCAGCCACCTCTTTTAACGTGTCGATCCAGCTATAGCCGACGCCGTCGGAGAACTGCTCTTTCTGGCGCCAGGCCACGCTGGCGGGCAAATAGGACTCGAAACATTCGCGAACGATGTGTTTTTCCATTTTGCCGTTGCCGCACATTTTATCTTTCGGGTTGATGCGCATCGCCACGTCGAGGAATTTCTTGTCCAGGAACGGCACGCGGGCTTCGACGCCCCAGGCGGACATCGCCTTGTTGGCGCGCGCGCAGTCGAACATGTGCAGCGCCAGCAGTTTGCGCACGGTCTCTTCGTGGAATTCGCGGGCGTCCGGCGCCTTATGGAAGTACAGGTAGCCGCCGAACACTTCGTCCGCGCCTTCGCCGGAAAGCACCATCTTGATGCCCATCGCCTTGATTTTGCGCGACATCAGGTACATCGGCGTCGAGGCGCGAATGGTGGTGACGTCGTAGGTTTCGATGTGATAAATCACGTCGCGGATGGCGTCCAGCCCTTCCTGCACGGTGAAGTGGATCTCATGGTGCACGGTGCCCAGGTGGTTAGCCACCTCTTGCGCGGCGCGCAGATCCGGCGAGCCTTCCAGCCCGACGGCGAAGGAGTGCAGCTGCGGCCACCAGGCCTCGCTGCGTTCCTGATCCTCCACGCGGCGCGCAGCGTACTTCTTGGTGATCGCCGAGATGACCGAGGAATCCAGCCCGCCCGACAGCAGCACGCCGTAAGGCACGTCGGACATCAGGTGGCTTTTCACCGACTCTTCCAGCGCGGTGCGTAGGGCGGCGGCGTCGGTCACGTTGTCCTTGACGCTGTCGTAATCGAACCAGTCGCGGCGATAATATTCGCGGATCTCACCGTCCTGGCTCCACAGGTAGCTGCCGGCCGGGAATTCCTTGATGGTGCGGCACACCGGCACCAGCGCTTTCATTTCCGAGGCAACGTACAGGTTGCCGTGTTCGTCATGGCCCATGTATAGCGGGATGATGCCCAGGTGATCGCGGCCGATCAGGTAGGCGTCTTTTTCAGTGTCATACAGGGCAAAAGCGAACATGCCTTGCAGATCGTCGAGGAAGTCCGGTCCTTTCTCCTGATACAGCGCCAGGATTACTTCACAGTCGGAACCGGTCTGGAACGCATAGCGGTCGCTCAGCTGTTGGCGCAGCGCCTGGTGGTTGTAAATTTCGCCGTTGACCGCCAAAACGTGGGTGTGCGCAGCGTTGTACAGCGGTTGAGCGCCGTTGTTGACGTCGACGATCGACAGGCGTTCGTGGGCCAAAATGGCTTTGTCGCTGGCGTAAACGCCGGACCAATCCGGGCCGCGGTGGCGCATCAGACGTGACAGCTCCAGCGCTTTCTTACGCAGTTCAACGGGATCGGACTTCAGATCGAGCACACCGAAAATAGAACACATACAACTCTCCTAACGGGCTTTTATGACTGTGATGTTGTTTTTACTGTTATGGGCAGCATTGCCGATTTATCAGCGATAACGCGGTTTTGCTGCGCTGTGGTTATGAAAATGCGCCAAAAGCTGCGGAGGATGCAAGCGTTTTAGCCATGCGCTGAGAAATAGTTGTTTGTGTGGCTGAGATTTTTAACGGATTTTCAGTTATCGGCGTAAAAAATTGTCGATTATGCAATTTTTAGCGTGATGGCGGGATTGCCGGCCAGTTTGACCGGCAATCGATTAGCGATTAGGCGATGAGCTGCCAGAGGGTGAACGCGGCATCCGGCGTCCAGCCGGCATTGGAGGTGTGCGCCTGAATACAGGTGTATTTCTTGCCTTTATAACTCACGACGTCGCCGGCTTTGTAGCTGTGGTTGTTCTGCCATTCGGGCGCGCCCGGATCGGGCGGCGTGCCGTCGTTGGCGGTTTTGACCGCCAGCGCACTGCTCGGCAGGGAGGTATTGCCCAGGGTGTCGGTCGCGGTAACGAAGTAGCTGTACTGGGTTGCCGGCGTCAGACCGCTGTCGGCCAGCGACAGACCGGCGGTTTGGCCGATCGGGTTGCCGTTGCGGTAGACGGTGTAGCTGGCGATCGGTGAGGCGCCGGTGGCGGCGGCCCAGCTCAGTTTCAGCGAGGTGGCGCCCAGCTCGGAGACCGTCAGCGCCGTCGGCGCATTAGGCTTTCCCGGCGGCGGGGTGACGCCGCCCTGAATCAGCGGCGCATAGCGGGTTTTGAACTCCCAATTGTAGGCGACGCCGGCTTTGCTCTTGCCGTTATCCCAGTTGATTGACCAGGTCATCAGGCCCTTGATCGACAGGTTTTTGGCGTCGAGACGCGAGAAAGCGTTATACACCGCCTGTTTGTTGACCACGTAGCCGGTGGCGGCGGCATCGTTGTTGCTCGGCAGGCCGATGACGAATTTCGCCGCCGGGATCTTCGCATAGCCGCGGGTGCCGGTAACCAGGCTTTCCGTCAGGTAGTAGAGGAAGTCCTCTTTCATGGCGTCGTTATTCTGCGTGATCCAGGCATTGAGTTCATCCACCCAAATACCGTCGCCGCCCTGGTTATAATATTGCGGCGCGATAAAGTCGTAATAGCCTTCGAGGGCGTTAATATAATCCAGGTAGGTGCCGTTGGTGCGCAAATACGGGAATTCCGGCGCCATGCTGATAATAAAGTTTTTCCCCTGGGCGGCGTAATGGTCTTTTACTTTTTTCAGCGCCGCAGGCAAGACGGTTTTATTATTGGCGGCGCCGATCGCCGCCTGTTCCAGATCGATATCCAGGCCGTCGAAGCCATAGACTTCCACCAGGCGAATAATCTCGTCTTTCAGCTTGTCTTCGTCGCCGGTTTTCAGCTCGATATGCGCGTCTGCGCCGCCGAGGGAGATCAGCACCGCGCGGCCCTGGCTGTTCAGCACGCCTACCTGGCGGCGAAACTCGGCGTCGGACAGGTTGTAAGGTTTGAAGGTCGGGATGCCCTGGCCTTTCATAAAGGCGACGGCCACCACGTTGTACTCGGCGGGAATGTCGGTCAGGTTCATATTGGTGAACTGGCCTTGCTGATAGCCGTCACTGACGCCGGCGGCCCAGTTGTGCCAGAAACCCATCAGGATCTTTTTATTGGCGATAGACGGCATAATGGCCGCGTCATCGGCGGCGACGGCATTAATAATGTTATTTGTGCTCATGGTAGCCTCATTCATTAGGGGTAAGGGTTTTCCGCTCGCCGGCAATATCAGCTATTGGCGGGGCGTAAAGTTATAATGAGGATTTTTAATGCAGGCAGGCTGAAACCTTTTGCTGCCATGAACGAATTAAATTCAAACTGACGCTGAGGGAGAAGGAAATAATGGCGGCCGGGCGGCCGCCATGGCCGCATCAGAAGATAGTGATATCGGCGACGGAAGGGTAGACATAGCTCGGGCGGAACGGCATGGTTTCGATGTCGCTCAGCGTGGAGACACCGGACAGCACCAGAACGGTTTCCAGGCCGGCCTGGAAGCCCGCCAGGATGTCGGTACGCAGGTTGTCGCCGACGATCACCGTTTCTTCCGAGTGCGCCTGCATTTTGTTCAGTGCGGCGCGAATGATCCACGGGCTGGGCTTGCCGACGTAAAACGGCTTGCGGCCGGTGATCTTCTCGATGGGCGCGCACAGGGCGCCGCAGGCCGGCGAGAAGCCGTGGCCGTGGCTATCCGGATTGGTCGCGATAAAGCGCGCGCCGTTACTGACGAAGTAGGCGGCTTTGTGCATCATGTCCCAGTTGTAAGAGCGGGTTTCACCGACGATCACAAAATCCGGGTTGATGTCGGTGATGGTGAAACCGGCTTTGTACAGCTCATGGATCAGCGCACCTTCGCCGACCACATAGGCTTTTTTGCCTTCCTGCCGGCGCAGGAAGTCGGCGGTGGCCATCGCCGAGGTGTAGAACGCGCTCTCCGGCACTTCCAGCCCGGCGGCGGCGAAGCGGTTCGCCAGATCCTGCGCGGTCTGTGACGGGTAGTTGGTCAGCACCACCAGCGGCATGCCTTGTTCCTGGATGCGCGCCAGGAACAGATCGGCGCCGGGCACCGGCGTATTGTCATGCAGCAGCACGCCGTCGATATCGCATATAACGTTTTTGATTTTCATTTGTCGCTGTTTCTCATGATTACGGCAGGCAAGAGGTGACGATAACACACCTGCCAGAAGCGGCGGATCAGCTTTCCAGCAATCGCTGCAAGAGCACGCCGTTGAGCATCGCGCGTTTGGCCAGGGCGAAAGCGCCGATCGCCGAGCGATGATTGAGTTCGGAGGTCACCACCGGCAGATTTTTGCGGAAGTCCTTCAGCACCTGGGTATTGATGCAGCTCTGGATCGCCGGCAGCAGCACCTTGTCCGCTTCGGTGATCTCACCGGCGATCACCACCTTCTGCGGATTGAACAGGTTGATGGCGATGGCCACCGCCTTGCCCAGATAGCGGCCGACGTGTTCGATCACTTCGCTGGCCAGCAGATCGCCGCGGTTGGCGGCCTTGCAGATGGCGTTGATGCCGCAGTCTTCCAGCGTCAGTTTGCTCGGGTAGCCCTGGCTCAGCAACTGGCGCACGCGCTGTTCGATCGCGGCGTTGGCGGCCACGGTTTCCAGGCAGCCGAAGTTGCCGCAGTGGCAGCGTTCCCCCAGCGGATCGATCTGGATATGGCCGATCTCGCCGACGTTGCCGTTGTTGCCGAGAAAAATCTGCCCGTTGACGATGATGCCGGCGCCGGTGCCGCGGTGCAGGCGCACCAGAATCGAGTCTTTGCAGTCGCGGGTGGCGCCGAAGTAGTGCTCCGCCAGCGCCAGGCTGCGGATGTCGTGGCCGACGAAACTGGTGACGTTGAAGCGCTGCTGCAGGTTGTCCACCAGCGCCCAGTTGCTGACGCTGATGTGCGGCATATAGCGCACCACGCCCAGCGCCGGATCCACCAGGCCGGGCAGGATCACCGCGATGGCGATCAGCTCGCGCAGGCGGCGCTGGTTAGCATCGATGAATTGGGCGATGGCGGCGAACAGCGCATTCTCCAGCGTTTCCTGGGTGCGTTCCGGCAGCGGATAGTGTTCTTCGCTGAGCGATTTACCGCTCATGTCATACAGGGTGATGGTGGCGTCGTGGCGGCCGAGACGCACCGCGACGGTATGGAAATGACGGGTTTCCGACACGATGGAGATCGCGCGGCGGCCGCCGGTGGAGGCTTGCTGATCGACTTCTTTGATCAGCCCGCGCTCCAGCAACTGGCGAGTAATTTTGGTGACGCTGGCGGGAGCAAGCTGGCTGAGTTCGGCAATTTGAATGCGCGAGATCGGGCCCTGCTGGTCGATCAGGCGGTAAACTGCTGCGCCGTTAAGTTGTTTGACTAAGTCAACGTTCCCTATTTGTGCTTGTCCGCCAGTGCTCATCAATAATGTTACTCGCTGTTCATTGAATTAAACCTCGTTACCGTTAACGAGCGTTTTGGTGATCTTGAAATCACGGGTGAAGGCGGTCAGGTTAGCCACCTTGCCGGCTTCGAGGGTGCCCAGACGGTGATCGACGCCAATGGCGCGCGCCGGATACAGCGTCGCCATGCGCAGCGCTTCGTCCAGCGCGATGCCGATATGCTCGACGCTGTTTTGCACCGCTTCGATCATGGTCAGCGCGGAACCGCTCAGGGTGCCGTTCTCATCCACGCACAGCCCATCCCGATAGTATATTGTTTTACCGGCGAAAATAAATTGGTCAATATCTGCACCCGCCGGTGCGGTCGCGTCGGTGACCAAGACCAATTTATCACCTTTCAGGCGTTTGGCGTTACGGATACTCGCCCAGGCCACGTGATGGCCGTCGGCGATGATGCCGGTATAGACCTCTGGCGTATCGAATATCGCCCCCATCAGCCCCGGTTCGCGGCCGGTGATATACGGCATGGCGTTGTACAGGTGGGTGGCGAAGCTGATGCCGGCGGCGAAGCCGGTGCGCGCCTGATCGTAGGTGGCATTCGAGTGGCCGGCGGAGACCACGATGCCGGCCTCGGTCAGTTGTTTAATAACGTGCGGCTCAACCATTTCCGGTGCCAGCGTCACCTTGGTGATCACGTCGGCGTTGGCGCACAGGTAATCGATCATGTCCTGCGTTGGCTTGCGAATGAACGCCGGGTTGTGAGTGCCTTTTTTTACCGGGCTGAGGTACGGCCCCTCCAGGTGCAGGCCCAACGCCTGGTTTTGGTGCTTTTTCAGATAAGCGCGCATCACGTCGACGCTGTGCTTCATGAATTCGTCGCTGCTGGTGATCAGCGTCGGCAGATAGCTGGTGCAGCCGGATTTCTCGTTGGCGCGCTGCATGATCTCCAGCGTTTCTTCCGAGATTGCTTCCAGTGAATCGTTGAACTGGACGCCGCCGCAGCCGTTCAGCTGCACGTCAATGAGCCCGGGGGCCAGGATGGCGCCACCCAGGTCGCGCGTTTCGATGCCGGCGGGCAATTCAGCCACCGGGCAGACTCTCTCGATCAGCCCATCAGCGATAATGACTGCATGGTCATCAAGTACGTCGTGGCCGGTATAGATTCGGCCGTGGGTTAAAGCGAACATCGTAGCCCCCTGCAAAGATTAAAGACTTTTCACGCTTTCCGCTTCTAACTCGCGGAAATATTTGACGGTTTTGACTTTCAGTTCCATGGTGGCCGGTTCGTCGCACACCACCACCGCTTTGGCGTGCAGCTGCAGGCAGCTGATGGTCCACATGTGGTTGATGTTGCCTTCCACTGCGGCTTCCAGCGCCTGTGCCTTGGCATGGCCGGTCACCAGGATCATCACTTCTTCGGCATCCAGCAGCGTGCCCACGCCGACGGTCAACGCATATTTCGGCACCAGGCTGACGTCGCCGCCGAAGAAGCGCGAGTTGGCGATGCGGGTGTCTTCGGTCAGCGTTTTGATGCGGGTGCGCGAAGCCAGGGACGAAGCCGGCTCGTTGAACGCGATATGGCCGTCGATACCCACGCCGCCCATGAACAGGTTAATTTTGCCGTAAGATTTGATCTTCTCTTCGTACTGGCGGCACTCGGCGTCGACATCCGCGGCGTTGCCGTTCAGCAGGTTGATATTTTCACGAGGGATATCAACGTGGTCAAAGAAGTTGCGGTACATGAAGGTGTGGTAGCTTTCCGGGTGTTCCTGCGGCAGGCCAACGTACTCGTCCATGTTGAAAGTCACAACATGCTTAAAGCTTACTTCACCTGCTTTGTGCATCGCAATCAGATGTTTGTAGGCTTCCAGCGGCGTGCCGCCGGTAGGCAGGCCGAGGACAAACGGGCGCTCTGCGGTTGGCTTGAATGCGTTGATGCGTTGAACGATATGACGCGCGGCCCATTTGCCGACTTGTGCGGTATCTTTCAGTGGGATAAGTCTCATCTAACACCTCTTGGGATAAGTAAACTAAAGCTATACTGTACGGGCCTGCGGGAGTCCTAAGCGTAACCCAGCTTTATGATTCTCGCGTGAATCGTCCGTCCGGTTGATTTTTTGAATGATAAAATAAGTTTTGTGTGATGGCCAGCAATCTGGGAGGGAAAGACTACTTTTTGGTGATATTTATCACAAAAAAGGAGGTTTTAATTTGCGATACAAAATAAATTTTTTACACTCGGCATGAGTGATACGTGCCAAGCATTGTTTCTAAAAAGGTAGTGAGAGCTCCAAATAAACTACTAATAGGGTCCGTCCGCGGACAACATAGGGGGAAAAGGTGAACATTCTTAGTTATTTGCAAAAGGTGGGACGGGCGCTGATGGTGCCGGTCGCCACGCTGCCCGCCGCCGCCATCTTGATGGGCGTCGGGTACTGGATTGACCCTGTTGGTTGGGGCGGCGACAACGCTTTCGCTGCCTTATTGATTAAGTCTGGCTCTGCGATTATCGATCATATGGCGGTGTTGTTCGCCGTTGGTGTCGCCTACGGCATGTCCAAAGATAAGGACGGCTCTGCCGCACTGACCGGTTTCGTCGGTTTCCTGGTGCTGACGACCCTCTGTTCACCGGCCGCCGTGTCGATGATTCAGAAGATCCCGCTCGATCAGGTGCCTGCCGCGTTCGGCAAGATTGAGAACCAGTTCGTTGGTATTCTGGTGGGTATCATCTCCGCCGAAGTGTACAACCGCTTCAGCGGTGTCGAGTTGCCTAAGGCGCTGTCGTTCTTCAGCGGCCGCCGTTTGGTGCCGATCCTCATTTCCTTCCTGATGATCCTGGTCGCTTACATCCTGATGTTCGTTTGGCCGGTCGTGTTCGGCGCTCTGGTGAGCTTCGGCGAACACATCCAAAAATTGGGCTCCGTCGGCGCGGGTATCTATGCCTTCTTCAACCGCCTGCTGATCCCGGTCGGCTTGCACCACGCGCTGAACTCGGTGTTCTGGTTCGACGTGGCCGGCATCAACGATATCCCTAACTTCCTCGGCGGCCAGCAGTCGATTGACGCGGGTAAAGCGGTTGTTGGCATCACCGGCCGTTATCAGGCGGGCTTCTTCCCGATCATGATGTTCGGTCTGCCGGGCGCGGCGCTGGCCATCTATCACTGCGCGCGTCCTGAGAATAAGGCGAAGGTGCTGGGGATCATGATGGCAGGGGCATTCGCTGCCTTCTTTACCGGCATCACCGAACCGCTGGAGTTCTCCTTCATGTTCGTGGCACCGGTGCTGTACGTGATCCACGCCGTACTGACCGGTATCTCGGTGTTCATCGCCGCTAACATGCATTGGATTTCAGGCTTCGGTTTCAGCGCCGGCCTGGTGGATATGATGCTGTGGGTGCGTAACCCGCTGGCGACCCACTGGTACATGCTGATCCCGCAGGGCCTGGTGTTCTTCGTTATCTACTATGTGGTGTTCCGCTTCACCATCAACAAGTTCAACCTGATGACCCCGGGCCGCGAGCTGGCGGTTGCCGGTGACGAAACCGACGGTTATGACGTCAACGTCAACAGCAGCGCCGGTAAAGACGAGAACGAAACCACCACGCTGGCCCGTCGCTACGTCGGCGCGATCGGCGGCTCCGACAACCTGACCGGCATCGACGCCTGCATCACCCGCCTGCGTTTGAACGTGAAGGACTCTGCGCTGGTGAACGACGCATTGGCGAAACGCCTTGGTGCGTCGGGCGTTATTCGTCTGAACAAGCAGAGCGTACAAGTGATCGTCGGCACCCGTGCCGAGCTGATTGCCAGCGCAATGCGCAACGTAATTGCGGCCGGCCCGGTAGCGGCTGCGGCGGCTCCGGCGGCGGCCCCTGCCGCGGAAGTCAAACCGCAGGCGGTGCCGAACGCACCGAAAGTCGCGTTTGAAACGCTGGTGGCGCCGGTGACGGGTGAAGTCGTGGCGCTCGATCAGGTGCCGGACGAAGCTTTCGCCAGCAAGGCGGTCGGTGACGGCCTGGCGATTCGCCCGACCGACAAGATCGTGGTGGCGCCGGCGGATGGCACCGTGGTGAAAATCTTCAATACCAACCACGCGTTCTGCCTGGAAACCGACAAGGGCGCTGAGGTCGTGGTACACATGGGGATCGACACCGTCGCGCTGGAAGGCCAGGGCTTCAAACGCCTGGTGGAAGAGGGCGCGGAAGTGAAAGCCGGTCAACCGATTCTGGAACTGGATCTGGATTACCTGAACGCTAACGCGCGCTCGATGATAAGCCCGGTGGTGGTCAGCAATGCTGACGACTACGCCGGCCTGGCGGCGCTGGCCAGCGGCTCGGTGGTCGCCGGTCAGACCAAGCTGTACGAGATCCAAAAGTAAGGCCGTTTTTACCTGAGTAGTATCCGGGGCCGGTCACGCATCATGGCGGAGTTTGCCCCGACTTGGCGGGAAGAGAGCGATCTCTTCCCGCTTTTTTTATTCCGTTTCGCCCCATGGCGGTGCGCTGCGCGCCGATGGTGCAACGCGCCGCATTTTTCGTGAAACAAACGGTTGTTTCCAGACGTGGCTTGTTGGATCATAGGCGGTTATGTGTAGCGCTTTGCATTGAGGAACAGTGAAATGAGTGAGGCTGAAGCCCGCCCAACCAATTTTATCCGTCAGATCGTCGATGAAGACCTGGCGTCGGGGAAACACACGTCGGTACATACCCGCTTCCCGCCGGAGCCTAACGGCTATCTGCATATCGGCCACGCCAAGTCCATCTGCCTGAACTTCGGCATCGCCAAGGACTATCAGGGCCAGTGCAACCTGCGTTTCGATGACACCAACCCGGTGAAAGAAGACATCGAGTTCGTGGAGTCAATCAAGCACGACGTGGAGTGGCTGGGCTTTGAGTGGAGCGGCAACGTTCGTTACTCCTCAGACTATTTCGATCAGCTGCATCAGTATGCGGTTGAGCTGATCTCCAAGGGCCTGGCCTACGTCGATGAGCTGTCGCCGGAGCAGATCCGTGAATATCGCGGCACGCTGACCGCGCCGGGCAAAGACAGCCCGTACCGCTATCGCAGCGTGGAAGAGAACCTGGCGCTGTTCGAGAAGATGCGCAACGGCGAGTTTGCCGAAGGCGCCGCCTGCCTGCGCGCCAAGATCGATATGGCTTCGCCGTTTATCGTGATGCGCGACCCGGTGCTGTACCGCATCAAGTTCGCCGAACACCACCAGACCGGCAATAAATGGTGCATCTATCCGATGTACGATTTCACCCACTGCATTTCCGATGCGCTGGAAGGGATCACCCACTCGCTGTGTACTCTGGAATTCCAGGATAACCGCCGTCTGTATGACTGGGTGCTGGATAACATCACCATTCCTTGCCACCCGCGTCAGTACGAGTTTTCGCGCCTCAACCTCGAATACGCCATCATGTCGAAGCGCAAGCTGCACCAGTTGGTGGCCGAGAAGATCGTTGAGGGCTGGGACGATCCGCGTATGCCGACCGTTTCCGGTCTGCGCCGTCGCGGTTATACCGCCGCCTCTATCCGCGAGTTTTGCCTGCGCATCGGCGTGACCAAGCAAGACAACAACGTCGAGATGGTGGCGCTGGAATCCTGCATCCGTGACGATCTGAACGAGAACGCCCCGCGCGCCATGGCGGTGCTGGATCCGGTGAAAATCGTCATCGAGAACATGGGCGATGCGGTGGAAATGGTCACCATGCCTAACCACCCGAACAAACCGGAAATGGGCAGCCGCGATGTGCCGTTCAGCCGCGAAATCTATATCGATCGCGCCGACTTCCGCGAGGAAGCCAACAAGCAGTACAAGCGTCTGGTGCTGGGCAAAGAAGTGCGTCTGCGCAATGCGTACGTGATCAAGGCCGAGCGCGTCGAGAAGGACGAAGCGGGCGAGATCACCACCATCTTCTGCAGCTACGATGCGGAAACGCTGAGCAAAGATCCTGCCGACGGCCGCAAGGTGAAGGGCGTGATCCACTGGGTGTCTGCGGCGCACGCGCTGCCGGCGGAAATTCGCCTGTACGATCGCCTGTTCAGCGTGCCTAACCCGGGCGCGGCGGAGGACTTCCTCTCCACCATCAACCCGGAATCGCTGGTGATCAAGCACGGCTTCGTTGAGCCGAGCCTGGCGGCCGCACAGCCGGAGAAAGCCTACCAGTTCGAGCGTGAAGGCTACTTCTGCGCCGACAACCGTTACTCGTCGGCCGAGCATCTGGTGTTTAACCGCACCGTCGGCCTGCGTGACACCTGGGCGAAAATCGAAGGCTAATCTTATTCGCCTCGAAAATTAATGAATCGGCGCGGCTTAGGTCGCGCTTTTTTATACCTGCGATTTAGCGAATAATCTATTCCTCTCACATTTATCTGGGCTGCGTTTAATTAATCGCAGCGCGTGAGGCCATAAGTTTTCTGATATTGGCCTTACTAATCTTAATTTTCACTTATATATTCGTGATGCGAATTAATTTCATTTAGAGAGCGCTCTCAATTTTTATCGTCTGCCTGACGAATTTAGTCAGGCTGAAACCATTAATCGTCTCTGGTTGACCTTGTATCTCAATTTATTCTGATTTAATTGAATTTTTTATTCGACACCTTCCATGATCGCCGGCGTAACAAAATATCACTGATATGTGCTCCTTGTCATACTTTGACAAATCTTCCGCATTTTTCATTTGATAATTCGCGTCGCGAAAAATAGTCTGTCTGTAGCAATTAGTGCTGTGGGAATAACATCTCGTCGGCAATATTTTTTACCCGTTCGGGTTTTTTATTGGCAGTCGTGCAGGGCAGTGGTGAACACAGGCGGCTGCAACTTTTAAGTTAAGTCAAAGAGGAATTTCACTATGGGTACGCACGGTGCTCAGCGTAAAACGCTGGCGCTCGCAGTCGCGGGCGCGCTGTTGGGAACAGGGTTTGCCATGGCGCCTGAGGCGAAAGCCGCAGGGTTTATCGATGATTCCACGCTGACCGGCGGTATTTATTACTGGCAACGTGAGCGCGACCGTAAAGATCTCAATCCGGACAGCAAGGATTACAACCAATACACCACCAACCTGTCGCACTCCACCGCCAACCTGAGCCTGGATTTCGCGTCGGGCTACGCCTGGGACATGTTCGGTCTGGACGTCGGCGCCTTTACCGCCATCGAGCTGGCGGAATCCAGCGCCAGCGGCCACCCGAACGAGATCGCGTTCTCCTCTAAAAACCGTACCTACGACGAAGACTATTCCGGTGACAAAGGCGGCGTGAGCCTGTACAAAGCCGCCGCCAAATTCAAATACGGCCCGGTCTGGGCGCGCGCAGGCTATATTCAGCCGAGCGGCCAAACCCTGCTGGCGCCGCACTGGAGCTTTATGCCGGGCACCTATCAGGGGGCTGAAGCCGGCGCCAAGTTCGATTACGGCGATGCCGGCGCGTTGAGCTTCTCCTACATGTGGGCCGACAAATACAAGGCGCCGTGGCATATCGAGGTGGATGACTTCCGCCAGAACGATAAGAAAACCCGTGTCTCCTACCTGCACTCGCTGGGCGCCAAGTACGATTTCAAAAACGATTTGGTGCTGGAAGCTGCCTTCGGCCAGGCACAGGGGTATGTGAATCAATACTTCACCAAGGCGTCTTACAAATTCGATCTGCTGGGCAACCCGCTGACCACCAGTTACCAGTTCTACGGTGCGGAAGACCGCATCAGCGACAAGAACGATCCGAACAGCATCTACGACGGTCTGGCCTGGCTGCAGGCGCTGACCTTCGGTTACACCACCGGGCAGTTCAACTGGCGTCTGGAAGGCACCATGGTCAAGGCGGAAGGCAACCAGGGCTTCTTCCTGCAGCGCATGACCCCGACCTACGCTTCGTCCAACGGTCGTTTGGACGTGTGGTGGGATAACCGCTCCGACTTTAACGCCAACGGCGAGAAAGCGGTGTACGCCGGCGTGATGTATGACCTCAGCAACTGGAACCTGCCGGGCATGGCGGTCGGCGGCTCCTACGTTTACGCCTGGGACGCCAAGCCGAGCACCAACCCGATCTACGATCAGAGCCAGCGCCTGAAAGAGAGCGCCTGGAGCCTGGACGCGATGTATACCATCCAGGAAGGGCGCGCCAAGGGCACCCTGATCAAACTGCACTACACCCAGTATGACAACCACACCAACATCCCGAGCTGGGGCGGCGGTTACGGCAACATCTTCCAGGACGAGAAAGACGTCAAGTTCATGGTCATCGCGCCATTCACCATCTTCTGATGCGTTCCCCGGCCTCGCCGCCGGGGCAGTTAAGGGAATTCAACGATGAAAAAAATCATGCTGATGTTGGCGGCCGCTGCGGCCCTGAGCGCCTGCGCGCAACCCACCGCGCCGCCGGAAGACGCCAAGTTGAAGCAGGCTTACAGCGCCTGCATCAACACTGCCGAAGGCTCGCCGGAGCGTCTGCAGCCCTGTAAGGCGGTGCTGAACGTGCTGAAACAAGAGAAGCAGCACCAGCAGTTCGCCGCGCAGGAAACGGTGCGGGTGATGGATTATCAGAACTGCATTATGGCGGTGCACAGCGGTAACGGTCAGGCTTACGACGCCAAGTGCGGCAAGCTGTGGCAAGAAATTCGCGATAACAATAATTAAGAAGGATAAGAAGATGAACGCATTCAAACTGAGCGCGCTTGCCGCCTTGACGGCAACGATGGGATTCCTGGGCGGCATGGGGAGCGCCATGGCCGATCAACAGCTGGTGGATCAGCTTAGCCAGCTGAAGCTGAACGTGAAAATGCTGGATAACCGCGCCGGCGAAAACGGCGTGGATTGCGCGGCGCTGGGCGCTGACTGGGCCTCTTGCAACCGGGTGTTGTTCACCCTCAGCAACGACGGCCAGGCGATCGACGGCAAAGACTGGGTCATCTATTTCCACAGCCCGCGCCAGACCCTGCGGGTAGACAACGACCAGTTCAAGATCGCTCACCTCACCGGCGATCTGTACAAGCTGGAGCCGACTGCCAAATTCAGCGGCTTCCCGGCCGGTAAGGCGGTGGAAATCCCGGTGGTCGCCGAATATTGGCAGCTGTTCAGAAACGACTTCCTGCCGCGCTGGTATGCCACCTCCGGCGACGCTAAGCCGAAAATGCTGGCGAATACCGACACCGAAAACCTGGATCAGTTTGTGGCGCCGTTCACCGGCGATCAGTGGAAGCGCACCAAGGACGACAAAAACATTCTGATGACGCCGACCTCGCGTTTTGTCAGCAACGCCGATCTGCAGACGCTGCCTGCCGGCGCGCTGCGCGGCCAGATCGTGCCGACGCCGATGCAGGTGAAGGTTCACGCGCAGGACGTCGATCTGCGCAAAGGGGTATCGCCGGATCTGAGCACGCTGGTTAAGCCGGCGGCGGACGTCGTCAACCAGCGCTTCGCGCTGCTGGGCGTGCCGGTTCAGGCCAACGGTTACCCGATCAAAACCGACATCCAGCCGGGCAAATTTAAAGGCGCGATGGCGGTGCCGGGTGCCTATGAGCTGAACATTGGCAAGAAAGAGGCGCGGGTGATCGGCTTCGATCAGGCCGGGGTGTTCTACGGGCTGCAGTCGATCCTGTCGTTAGTGCCGAGCGACGGCAGCGGCAAGATCGCCACGCTGGACGCCAGCGACGCGCCGCGCTTCCAGTATCGCGGCATTTTCCTCGACGTGGCGCGCAACTTCCATAAGAAGGACGCGGTGCTGCGCCTGCTGGATCAGATGGCGGCCTACAAGCTCAACAAATTCCACTTCCACCTGAGCGATGACGAAGGCTGGCGCATCGAGATCCCCGGTTTGCCGGAGCTGACGGAAGTCGGCGGCCAGCGCTGCCACGATCTGAGCGAAACCACCTGCCTGCTGCCGCAGTACGGCCAGGGGCCGGACGTCTACAGCGGCTTCTTCAGCCGTCAGGACTATATCGACATCATCAAATACGCTCAGGCGCGCCAGATTGAGGTGATCCCGGAGATCGACATGCCGGCACACGCCCGCGCCGCGGTGGTCTCGATGGAAGCGCGCTACAAGAAACTGCATGCCGCCGGCAAAGAGCAGGAGGCCAACGAATTCCGCCTGGTGGATCCGACCGATACCTCCAACACCACCTCCGTGCAGTTCTTTAACCGCCAGAGCTACCTGAACCCGTGCCTGGACTCTTCCCAGCGCTTTGTCGACAAGGTGATCGGCGAGATCGCCCAGATGCATAAAGAGGCCGGCCAGCCGATCAAGACCTGGCACTTCGGCGGCGACGAAGCGAAAAACATTCGCCTGGGCGCCGGCTATACCGACAAGGCGAAACCGGAGCCGGGCAAAGGCATCATCGATCAGAGCAACGAAGATAAGCCGTGGGCCAAGTCGCAGGTTTGCCAGACGATGATCAAAGAGGGCAAGGTGGCCGACATGGAGCACCTGCCGAGCTACTTTGGCCAAGAGGTCAGCAAGTTGGTGAAAGCGCACGGCATCGACAGAATGCAGGCCTGGCAAGACGGCCTGAAAGACGCCGAGAGCGCGAAGGCGTTCGCCACCTCGCGCGTGGGCGTCAACTTCTGGGACACGTTGTACTGGGGCGGTTTCGATAGCGTCAACGACTGGGCCAACAAAGGGTATGAAGTGGTGGTCTCCAACCCGGACTACGTCTATATGGACTTCCCTTACGAGGTGAACCCGGACGAGCGCGGTTACTACTGGGGTACCCGCTTCAGCGACGAACGCAAGGTGTTCAGCTTCGCGCCGGACAACATGCCGCAGAACGCGGAAACCTCGGTTGACCGAGACGGCAACCACTTCAACGCCAAGAGCGACAAGCCGTGGCCGGGCGCCTACGGGCTGTCCGCTCAGCTGTGGAGCGAAACCCAGCGCACCGACCCGCAGATGGAATACATGATCTTCCCACGCGCGCTCTCGGTGGCAGAACGTGCCTGGCACCGCGCCGGTTGGGAGCAGGACTATCGCGCCGGCCGCGAATACAAAGGCGGGGAAACCCACTTTGTCGATACCAAGACGCTGGAGAAAGACTGGCTGCGCTTTGCCAATATCCTGGGCCAGCGTGAACTGGCCAAGCTGGACAAGGGCGGCGTCGCTTACCGTCTGCCGGTACCGGGCGCACGCGTAGCGGGCGGCAAGCTGGAGGCGAATATCGCGCTGCCGGGGTTGGGCATCGAGTACTCCACCGACGGTGGCAAGCAGTGGCAGCGCTATGATGCCAAGGCCAAGCCGGCGATCTCCGGTGAAGTGCAGGTGCGTTCGGTCAGCCCGGACGGCAAACGCTACAGCCGCGCCGAGAAGGTCTAAGCCCGGTGCAACGGCCCGCAGCCCTGGCGGCGGCCGTATAACGAAGGGGGAATGCGTTCGCCCACGCGTGTCGGCGTAGGGCGGACGTTGTAGTGAGAGTAGTACGTGGAGTCGCTGTGCCGCTGCAATTGTGATATTTCATGACATGATTTTCCCCCGGCTTGTCCGGGGATTTTTTTGTCTGCTGTACGGCGGGCATAAAAAAACCGCCTCGGTGTGAGGCGGTTTTTCATAGCCGGTCAGGGCTTACTTCTTGTCGTGCAGCGTTTCGTCTTCGCGGCAGTCACCGGTTTCACAGTGGCCGTACAGGTACAGGCTGTGGTTGGTGAGCTTGATACCGTGCTGCTTGGCGATATCACGCTGGCGCACTTCGATGGATTCGTCGCTGAATTCGATCACTTTGCCGCAGTCCAGGCAAATCAGGTGATCGTGGTGATGCTGTTGGGTCAGCTCGAACACGGACTTGCCGCCTTCGAAATTGTGACGTGTCACAATGCCCGCATCGTCAAACTGGTTCAGTACGCGATAAACCGTTGCCAGCCCGATCTCTTCGCCCATATCAATCAGTTTTTTGTACAAATCTTCCGCACTGACGTGATGGCATTCCGGATTTTGCAGTACTTCCAGGATTTTGAGTCGCGGAAGCGTGACTTTTAAGCCGGCCTTCTTCAATGCGATGTTGTTGTCGGTCATGCGAATTCAGTCCTGTTACTATGCTAATCAAGTTGAGGCGTACTCGCCTGTGGCATCGGTCGGCACAAAGAGTTAATGCGTCTCATTATAGAACCGGTTGTACTAAATGGAAACCGCCGGTTGTTAACAAAGATATAATTGCACTATTGCATGTTTTGCATGCAACGCCTTGATGGATGGGATAAACCGATATCTCAGTCTACCGTGACGGGGTGGGAAGTTACAAATCTGTAGCTTCTATCGCAGCAATCCCTGTTGCCGATGACGGCCCTGTCGGCACACTATGCACTTTACAGGGCCTTTGTTCAACCTTTCGCCAGTGCCGGGGTTTAGCCGACAATATCGGCCAGGCTCAGCTCTTCGACAATCTGTTTGACCCAAGCGTCCACGCGCTCGTTGGTCAGCTCCGGCTGACGGTCTTCGTCGATCGCCAGACCGATGAAGTGATCGTCGTCCGCCAGGCCTTTGGAGGCCTCGAAGTGGTAGCCTTTGGTCGGCCAGTGGCCCACGATGGCTGCGCCGCGCGGTTCGATGATGTCGCGGATGGTGCCCATCGCGTCACAGAAGTATTCCGCGTAGTCTTCCTGGTCGCCGCAGCCGAACAGCGCCACCAGTTTGCCGTTGAAGTCGACTTCTTCCAGCGTCGGGAAGAAATCATCCCAGTCACACTGCGCTTCACCGTAGTACCAGGTCGGGATACCCAGCAGCAGGATATCGAACCCTTCCAGGTCTTCTTTGCTGCTTTTAGCGATGTCATGCACTTCAGAGACGTCGTCGCCAAACTGTTTCTGGAGAATTTTCTGGATCATTTTGGCAATGTTTTCGGTATTGCCAGTGTCGCTGCCAAAGAAAATGCCTACAGTAGCCATATCGCGTATAACCTTTAAATTCAAGTAATTGCATTACTCGATGCCAGCACTGCCGCCGCTGACGCCGATTAAAATGATGCCATGGCAAGAGCCTTTCGCCTCCGGGGCGGGCGCCGACAGGCGCAGTCTCTTACCGGTAAATGCGTATCATGCCAGAAAGTGGCGCCGGGGTTTTATCGCATTTATGCGATGCCGGAGAATGAAGAAAAGCGGGGTCGATCCGGCGTTGTCCTTAACGCCGCGCCGCGCGTGCGGCCGAAGAGATCAATGTTCCGGCTGTTCTTCCGCCAGTTGTGCCAACAGCATCTGCTCGATGAGTTCGCTGCGGCTGATGTTGCGCTGTTCCGCCAGTTTGTTCAGGGCATCCACCGCGTCCGCGTTGATTTTCAGCTCTACGCGTCGCAATCCACGCACTTTATCGCGCCGTAACTGATTGCGCTTATTGATTCTAAGCTGTTCATCGCGGGAAAGCGGGTTGGTTTTCGGGCGCCCCGGACGGCGTTCATCTGCGAACAGATCCAGCGTCGTGCGATCCGTTTGTTCTTTTGCCATAGGTAGCGGTACTGCAAGGGAGTTTGCATCAAAAAGCGCTCGCACGCTTCCGGAGGCATCGGTTAACACACTTCGGGCCAATAAACCCTAACCCAAATTCACCTCCGAACCGGCGTTCGCGAACGCGCTGGCGCGGCGGCAAAATTATAGCGCGCCATATTACCCCAGCAGATGGAGCGGCGACAATGCCTAACTGCGGGCTAAACGCGCTAAGCCGTTATCTTTAGCGCGTTTTTTCGCCAGATTAACGTATTTTTCAGGCTTCGCCGAGGAAACGGTGGATGGCGCGCAGCACCGCTTCCGGTTTTTCGGCGTGCACCCAATGGCCGGTGCCGGCGACGACGTGTGCGCGGGCCTGCGGGAACTGGCGGGCGATGTCTGCACGGTAGCTGTCCTGCACGTACGGCGACAGGCCGCCGCGAATGAACAGGGTCGGGTGTGGCCAGGCCGGGACTTCCTGCCAGCCGGTAATGTCTGCGTAGCGTTCGATCAGTACCGGTAGGTTGAAGCGCCATTCACCGTTATGGAAGGACTTCAGCAGGAACTGGATGACGCCTTCTTCCTGCAGGTAGTCGCGCATCAGTTGGGCAGCCGCCTGGCGCTGGGTAATGCCGGCGGCGCTGACGGCCTTCAGCGCGGCGAAGATCTCGTCGTGGCGGCGGGTTTGGTAATCCACGGGCGCGACGTCGATGACGATCAGCCTGGCGATGCGCTCGGGCGCGATGGCGGTCAGTGCCATCGCCGCTTTGCCGCCCATCGAATGGCCGATGACGATCGCTTTTTCCAGCTGCAGTTCGTCGAGCAGCGCCAGCAGATCCTGCGCCATGGCGGGGTAGTTCATGTCGTCGGCGCGCGGGGAGAGGCCGTGGTTGCGCAGATCGACCTTGATCACACTGTGCTGTTTATGCAGATCGCGCGCCAGCACGCCCAGGTTGTCCAGATTGCCGAACAGCCCGTGGATCAGCAGCACCGGCAGCGCGTCTGACTCGGCGGCCAGCAGTTGATAATGTAATTTCATGGCGAAGTTCATACTGAGAGAGATTCAGATTAGGGTATCATGATTGAATCGCACGATGAATCATGCGGAATTTTCGCGGCGCGGGCTTGGCAGTGCCGGCTATAGGTATTAGTCTGCATTTGCCGTCCGGAGGCACATTGTTGTGTTCGCCCCAGCGCTTTTAACCTTATAATCCCATGGCTTGAATGCAGGATCTGGCTTCAGGTTCTAAGTAGAAAAAACAGTATTGGATAAAGATGAAAACTATTGAAGTCGACGAAGAGCTTTACCGTTATATTGCCAGCCACACGCAACACATCGGTGAAAGCGCGTCCGATATTTTACGCCGCATGTTGAAATTCACCGCCGGGCAACCGGTGCGCGCGTTGCCTGCCGCCAGTGCGTCACAGTCCGTCGAGCTGGAAAAAGCGGTGCCGGCTCAGCGTCCGCGCGATCGCGTACGCGCCGTGCGTGAACTGCTGCTGTCGGATGAATACGCCGAGCAGAACAAAGCGGTCAACCGTTTCATGCTGGTGCTGTCCACGCTGTACACCCTCGATGCCGCCGGTTTCGCCGCCGCTACCGAGGCGTTGACCGGCCGTACCCGCACCTATTTCGCCGGCGATCAGCAGACTCTGCTGGCCAACGGCACGCACACCAAGCCGAAGCATGTACCGGGCACCCCTTACTGGGTGATCACCAATACCAATACCGGCCGCAAGCGCAGCATGATCGAACACATCATGCAGGCGATGCAGTTCCCGGCGGAACTGATCGAGAAAGTTTGCGGTACCGTCTAATTTAGCGAACAGCCCGTCATGATGGCCGTGCGCGACGTATTTGCCCGGTCACCGACAGGGATGAGGGAGATATGTCGATGGCGAATAATCCACGTGCCGGGCAGCCCGCCCGCCAAAGCGATCTGATCAACGTAGCCCAGCTGACGTCGCAGTACTATGTGCTGCAACCGGAAGCCGGCAATGCCGCACATGCGGTGAAGTTTGGTACCTCCGGCCACCGCGGCAGCGCGCAGCGCCACAGCTTCAACGAAGCGCACATCCTCGCCATCGCTCAGGCGATCGCCGAAGTTCGTCATCAGCAAGGCACTACCGGCCCGTGCTACGTGGGCAAAGACACCCATGCACTGTCCGAGCCGGCCTTCATTTCCGTGCTGGAAGTGCTGACCGCCAACGGCGTCGATGTGATCGTGCAGGAAAACAACGGCTTCACGCCAACGCCGGCGGTATCGCACGCCATTCTGTGCCACAACCGCCGCGGCGGCGCTCAGGCCGACGGCATCGTCATTACGCCGTCCCATAACCCGCCGGAAGACGGCGGTATCAAATACAATCCGCCGAACGGCGGCCCGGCTGACACCAACCTGACGTCAGTGATCGAGAAGCGCGCCAACGAACTGCTGGCGCAGCAGTTGAAAGGCGTTCAGCGTCAGTCGCTGGATAAGGCCTGGAACAGCGGCCACCTGCATGCCAAAGATCTGGTGCAGCCTTATGTCGAAGGCCTGGTTGACGTGGTCGACATGCCGGCCATTCAACGCGCCGGCCTGAAGCTGGGCGTGGATCCGCTCGGCGGCTCCGGCATCGCCTATTGGCAGCGGGTGGCGGAACACTACAAGCTGGATCTGACGCTGGTGAACGACTCCATCGATCAGACCTTCCGCTTTATGCACCTGGACCATGACGGCATCATCCGCATGGACTGCTCGTCCGAGTCGGCGATGGCCGGCCTGCTGGCGCTGCGCGACAAATTCGATCTGGCGTTCGCCAACGATCCGGATTACGACCGTCACGGCATCGTCACGCCGAAGGGCCTGATGAACCCGAACCACTATCTGGCGGTAGCCATCAACTACCTGTTCCAACATCGCCCGCAGTGGGGCGCCGATGTGGCGGTAGGTAAAACGCTGGTATCCAGCGCGATGATCGACCGCGTGGTGGCTGACCTGGGGCGCAAGCTGGTGGAAGTGCCGGTCGGCTTCAAGTGGTTCGTGGACGGCCTGTTCGACGGCAGCCTGGGCTTCGGCGGCGAAGAAAGCGCTGGGGCCTCGTTCCTGCGCTTCAACGGCCAGCCGTGGTCGACCGACAAAGACGGTATCATCATGTGCCTGCTGGCGGCTGAAATCACCGCGGTAACCGGTGAGAACCCGCAGCATCATTATGACGATCTGGCCAAGCGCTTCGGCGCGCCGAGCTACAACCGCATCCAGGCGCCGGCAACCCATGCGCAGAAAGCGGCGCTGTCCAAACTGTCGCCGGAGATGGTCAAGGCCAGTACGCTGGGCGGGGATCCGATCACCGCACGTCTGACCGCGGCGCCGGGCAACGGCGCGTCGATCGGCGGCTTGAAAGTGATGACTGACAATGGTTGGTTCGCGGCCCGTCCTTCCGGTACTGAAGAGGCTTACAAGATCTACTGCGAGAGCTTCCTCGGGGCGGAACACCGCGAGAAGATTGAGCACGAAGCGGTCGAGATCGTCAGCGAAGTGCTGGCTTCCGCCAAGTAATCGCTTTTCTTGATGGATAAAAAGCGCTGTTTTTACAGCGCTTTTTTTATGCCTGTAATTTAGATATATCTTTTTTCACGGTACGTGCTTGCGCATTTAGATATATCGATCTAGATTAGCGCTATCGACGCTGTTTAGATATATCTAAACAACCTCGTATTGATGTTCACTGTTAAAGCGAGGTATCACCCTATGTTTCATCGATTAGGTTTACACCGGCATCACCACCACCATCATGAGTGCGAAGAGGGCCGCCGTCATCGCGGCGGACGCCATCACTTCGGCGGCGAAGGCGAAGCGCACGGCCGAGGTGGGCGCGGTGGCCGGGGCGGGCGTCATCGTCTGTTCGAACACGGCGATCTGCGCCTGGTGTTGCTGGCGCTGGTGGCGCGCAAGCCCAGCCACGGGTACGAATTGATCAAGGCGATCGAGGAAGCGTCATCCGGCCTGTACGTGCCGAGCCCGGGGGTGATTTACCCCACGCTGACGCTGCTGGAAGAGCAGGACTTCCTCGAACCGCTCACCACCGGCAACGGCCGCAAAAGCTACCGCATCACCGCGGCGGGCGAGGGCGAGCTGCAAAAGCATCAACAGGTGGTTGACGTCATTCTGGCGCGCCTGGCGGGCGCCGGCCGCGAGCATCATCGGCACGGCAACCTGGCGGAAGGCATCTATGACGCCATGAACCGTCTGCGCAGCCTGCTGCGCGGCAACGTGATGCGCGCCGATCTCACGCCGCAGCAGGTGGAGCGCATCAACGCCGCGTTGCTGACCGCCGTGGCGGCGATCGAAAGCGAAATGCATATTCAACCCACGCAGCAGGAGAAGAACTGATGCCCGGCCACCGTTTTAACATTACCGTTGAAGCCCTGAGCGATCGCCAGGGCAACCCCGTCGAGAAAGCACCGCTGAGTTTTGAGGTGACCAACCACGACGATATTCTCGAGATCGTCGAGCGCATTCGGGCGCGTGACGATCTGAACTTCGGCCCCGAGCAGAGCGCGGCCTTCGCCGTAGGATTGAAGCTGTTCTCCGAAGTGATGATCGAAAACCGCAAACACCCGGTGTTCGCTCCGCTGCGCGAGGCGTTTAAGGAATTTATGGTCGGATTGAAGAAGGGCCCGGCGGCGTAAAGGCGCGGCAAACCGCGCCCACCGGGGTTAAGGCATGAAGCGATAGCCGACGCCGGTTTCGGTCAGCAGGTGTTTGGGCCGGGCCGGATCGGCTTCGAGCTTCTGCCGCAGGTGGCCCATGTAGATGCGCAGATAGTGGCTGTGCTCCACGTAGTTCGGCCCCCAGACGTGGCTCAACAGCTGGCGTTGGGTGATCACTTTGCCGGCGTTGGCCAGTAGCTCCGCCAGCAGGCGAAACTCGATCGGCGTCAGATGCAGATCTTCGTCGTTGCGCAGCACCCGGCGATTCACCAGATCGACGGTGATCGCCGAAAAGCTCACCAGCGGGCTTTCCTGTTGGTTAGCTGAGTGGCGGCGCAGTGCGACCCGCACCCGCGCCAGCAGCTCGCCGATGCCGAACGGTTTGCTGAGATAGTCGTCGGCGCCGGCGTCCAGCGCGGCGATCTTGTCCTCTTCGGCGTTGCGCGCCGAGAGCACGATCACCGGAATGGCGCTCCACTGCCGCAGATCGCGGATGTAGCTCAGCCCGTCGCCGTCCGGCAAGCCCAAATCAAGAATGATCAGATCCGGTTTGCGCGTGCCGGCTTCAATCAACCCGCGCTGCAGCGTTTCACTTTCAAATACCCGCAGGCCTTCGCTCTCCAGCGCGGTGCGCACGAAGCGGCGGATCTCTTTTTCATCTTCAACAATCAGAATGTTGGTTGGCGTTATGCTCACGTTTCCTCTGCGTTGATTACAGATCGAAGGCGTCGCCGTCGATCTCGGGCGGTTTTTCCAGCGGCAGCACGAAGCGGAAGCTGGCGCCGCCGTTGGCGCCGTTTTCCGCCCAGATGCGGCCGTCATGCACTTCAATAATGGCACGACAAATCGCTAACCCCAAGCCGACGCCGGGGATCGCCGACTCTTTATTGCCGCGTGAAAACTTGTCGAAAATTAGCTGCAGCTGATCGGCGGGGATGCCGGGGCCGTTATCCCAGACCTCGACTTCCAGCCACTCGGGCAGCGTGCGGGCGCGAATGCCGATGGTGGCCTCGGCGCCGGCGTATTTATTGGCGTTTTCCAACAGGTTGGTGAACACCCGTTCCAGCAGGCTACCGTCGCAGTTGACCAGGATCTGTTCCGGCGGCAGCTCGACCTCGATCGGATGCTGGCTGAGCAGCGGCTCCAGCATGTGCAGCGAAGCGCCGACGATCTCTTCCAGCGACTGCCACTCTTTGCGCAGGCTGAAACCGCCGGACTGGAAGCGCGCCATATCCAGCAGGTTGTTCACCAGCCGGGTGGTGCTCAGCACCTGCTGGCGGATCTGGCTGGCCTGGGTGGCGTGATTGGAGCCTTCGGCCGCCAGGTCCAGCGTGAGGATTTCCGCCTGGCCGAACAGTACCGTCAGCGGCGTGCGCAGATCGTGCGACAGCGCCGCCAGCAGCGAGTTGCGCAGCTGTTCGCGTTCGGCGTCCAGCTTGGCTTCTTCGGCGCTGCGCGCCAGGTGCAGCCGTTCCAGCGCGCTGGCGATCAGCACTGCGAAGGTTTGCAGCAACCGCTGCTGTTCCGGCACCATCAGCTGGCGCAGGTTATTGGGCTCGATCGCCAACAGGCCGAAGGTCTGCTTGGGGGTATTGAGCGGTAGAAGTTGGTAAGGCACGCCGGGCAGGGTGTCGGTGCCGGCGCCGGCCGGCAAGCCTTTATCGAAACTCCAGCGCGCGATGGCTTCGTCTACCGACAGCAGCCCGCCTTCCTCGCCGACCATTTGCTGCAGCCGGCCGCCTTCCTGCGGCAGCAGCAGCACGGTTTTCGCCTGGAAGCTGCTGGAGAGGAAATGACGGCTGGTGTTGGCGATGTCGGCCACGGTCAGCGCGCGGCTCAGCCCGCGCGACATTTCGTACAGATGGCGCGCCCGCTGCTCGCGATAGCGCGCCACCCGGGCCTGATAACGCACCCCGGCGGTCAGGTTGCCGATGATGATGCCGACGGCGAGCATCACGCCGAAGGTCAGCAGATACTGCATATCGCTGACGGCGAACGACCATTCGGGCTGAACGAAGAACAGATCGAAACTGGCGACGTTGATCACCGCTGCCAGCACCGATGGCCAGCGGCCGAAGAACAGTGCGACGATCGCCACGCCGAGCAGGTAGACCATCACCAGGTTGGCCTGATCGAAGCCCGGCAGCAGCCACTGCGAGAGCAGGGTTATCAGCGCGCACAGCGCCACCGCCACCGCGCAGCCGCGCAGCTGCATGCGCCATTTCTCATTGAAGCTGCGGCCGTCGTGCTCCTTGCCTGGCGGCGGCTGTGCGGCGTCGCTCTCCAGCGCGACGATCACCAGATCGAGATCCGGGCCCAGCCGGCCGAGGCGATCGGCGAAGCTGCCGCGCAGCTTCCAGCGCTGCTCGCTGCGGCGGCCGATGATGATTTTGCCGAGGTTATGCTCGCGGGCGTAGCGCAGCACCGCACGCTCTTCGGACGGATCGGCCAGGGTAGCGGTTTCGGCACCCAGTTCCTGCGCCAGCCGCAGCGCGCGCAGAATGGCGCGGCGCTGGTTTTCCGGCAGCCGGTGCAGCTTGGGGGTTTCCACGTAGACCGCATGCCAGTGGCAGCCAAGCCGCGCCGCCAGCCGGGCGGCGATGCGCACCAGCTTTTCGTTGCCGCTGTTGTGGCCGACGCACAGCAGAATGCTGTCGCGAGTGTGCCACACTTTCTCGCGCCCCTGGGTGTCACGAAATTCGCGCATCTGGTCATCGACCCGATCGGCGGTGCGGCGCAGCGCCAGCTCGCGCAGGGCGATCAGGTTACCTTTGCGGAAGAAGTGCTCGATGGCGCGCTCGGCTTGGCCGGGAATATACACTTTGCCTTCGTGCAGCCGTCGGCGCAGATCGTCCGGCGGCAGATCGACCAGCACCACTTCGCTGGCCTCGTCAAACACGTGGTCGGGCACCGTTTCGCGCACCCGCACGCCGGTCACGCCGCCCACCACGTCGTTCAGACTTTCCAAATGTTGCACGTTGACGGTCGTCAGCACGTCGATGCCGGCGTCCAGCAGCTCTTCCACATCCTGCCAGCGTTTGGGGTGGCGCGAACCGTGGGCGTTGCTGTGCGCCAGTTCGTCCATCAGGATCAGCGCTGGGTGGCGCGCCAACGCGGCGTCGAGGTCGAATTCCTGCACCAGTCGCCCACGATGCTGGATGCGCTTTTGCGGCAGCAGCGCCAGGCCGTCGAGCAGGGCGGCGGTCTCGCTGCGGCCGTGGGTTTCCACCACGCCGACCAACACGTCCAGCCCCTGAGCGCGCAAGCGCTGGGCCTCCTGCAGCATGGCGTAGGTCTTGCCGACGCCGGCGCAGGCGCCGAAGAATACCTTCAACCGGCCGCGCGGTTTTTCATTGGCCAGCGCCAGCAGGCTGTCGGGATCGGGACGCTGCTGTTCTTCTTCGACCATGACAATTCCTTGTGTTACCAAGCAAAAAGGGGTTCGGCATGCCGAACCCTATCACTATGCTGAATACGGCGCGTTACTTCAACGCATCCAGCGCCAGGTTCAGCTTCAACACGTTCACCACCGATTCGCCCATGAAGTTGGGCGTGGCCCGATCGGTGTTGTCTTCGATCAGTTTGGCGACCTGTTCCGGCGGCAAATGACGCGCCGCCGCGACCCGCGCCAGCTGATACCGCGCCGCGGCGATCGAGATCTGCGGATCCAACCCACTGCCGGAGGCGGTCAGCAGATCGACCGGGATCGGGCCGCTCATCGCAGGATTGGCCTGGCGCAGCTGCGCTGCGCGCTCGGCGATAGCCTTATCCAGCGCCGGGTTGGTGGCCGCCAGGTTGCTGCCGGCGGAGGCCAGCGAATTATAGGCCGAATCGCCGGTGGCCGATGGGCGGCCCCAGAAATAGTCGGCGCGCGTGAAGTTCTGGCCGATCAGTGCGGAGCCGACCGCCTTGTCGCCCTGGTACAGCAGCGAACCGTTGGCCGCGCCCGAAAACAGCAGCTGCGCCAGCCCGGTGGTCAGCAGCGGATAGGCGATGCCGGTGATCAGCGTCAGCAGGATCAACATCACCAGCGCAGGTCGTAAATACGTCATGTTCATTTCCCTCAATGGTTAACCGGCGACGTGCAGCGCGACCAGGATCAGGTCGATCAGTTTGATGCCGACGAACGGCACCAGCAGGCCGCCGACCCCGTACAGCCACAGGTTGCGGCGCAGCAAGGCCGCGGCGCTCATCGGTTTGTAACTCACCCCTTTCAACGCCAGCGGGATCAGGAACACAATCACCAGGGCGTTGAAGATCACCGCCGACATGATGGCGGAGGCAGGGGAGTGCAGGTGCATCACGTTCAGCGCGTTCAGCTGCGGATAGGTGGCCGCGAACGCCGCCGGAATAATGGCGAAGTATTTGGCCACGTCGTTGGCGATGCTGAAGGTGGTCAGCGAGCCGCGCGTCATCAGCATCTGTTTGCCGATGTGTACCACTTCGATCAGCTTGGTCGGGTTGGAATCCAGATCGACCATGTTGCCCGCCTCTTTGGCGGCCTGGGTGCCGGAGTTCATCGCCACCGCCACATCGGCCTGCGCCAGCGCCGGGGCGTCGTTGGTGCCGTCGCCGGTCATCGCCACCAGACGGCCTTCCGCCTGATACTGGCGGATCAGCGCCAGCTTGGCTTCCGGCGTGGCTTCCGACAGGAAGTCGTCCACTCCGGCTTCGGCGGCGATCGCCGCCGCGGTCAGCGGGTTATCGCCGGTGATCATCACCGTTTTGATGCCCATCTTGCGCAGCTCATTGAAGCGTTCCTTGATGCCGCCCTTGACGATATCCTTCAGCGCCACCACGCCCAGCACTCGGGCGCCTTCCGCCACCACCAGCGGCGTGCCGCCGGTGCGCGCCACGCTTTCCACCAGATCGTCCACCGCCCGCGGGAAGTGCCCCTGATTGGTTTCGACGTGACGGCGAATGGCATCCACTGCGCCTTTACGGATCATGCGCTCCTGCACGTTGACGCCGCTCATGCGGGTCTGGGCGGAGAAGGGCACGAAGGTGGCGTTCAGCGCCTGCAGATCGCGTTCGCGCAGGTTGAAGCGCTGTTTGGCCAACACCACGATGCTGCGGCCTTCCGGCGTTTCGTCCGCCAGCGAGGCCAGCTGCGCGGCGTCCGCCAGCTCTTGCTCTTTCACGCCCGGCGCCGGCAGGAACTCTGAAGCCTGGCGGTTGCCCAGCGTGATGGTGCCGGTTTTATCCAGCAGAAGCACGTCCACGTCGCCGGCGGCTTCCACCGCGCGGCCGCTGGTGGCGATCACGTTGGCGCCGAGCATGCGGCTCATCCCGGCCACGCCGATGGCGGACAGCAGGCCACCGATGGTGGTGGGGATCAGGCAAACCAGCAAGGCGACCAGCACGGTGATGGTGACTACGCTGCCGCTGCCGGCTGCTTCCACGCTGTATTGCGAGAACGGGAACAGGGTGGCGGTGGCCAGGACGAACACGATGGTCAGCGCCACCAGCAGGATGGTCAGCGCGATCTCGTTCGGCGTTTTGCGGCGCTTGGCGCCTTCCACCATGGCGATCATGCGATCGAGGAAGGTTTCCCCCGGGTTGACGCTGCACTGTACCACCAGCCAGTCGGACAGCACGCGGGTGCCGCCGGTGACCGAGGAGAAGTCCCCGCCGGATTCGCGGATCACCGGGGCGGATTCGCCGGTGATGGCGCTTTCATCTACCGAGGCGCCGCCTTCCAGCACTTCGCCGTCGCACGGGACGGTATCGCCGGCTTCCACCAGTACGATATCGCCTTTGCGCAGGCTTTCGGCGGCCACTTTCTCCGTGGCGCCGTCGCGGCGCGGGCCGGCCAGCTTTTTCGCCCAGCTGGTTTTCTTGGTGCCTTTCAGGCTTTCCGCCTGGGCCTTGCTGCGGCCTTCGGCCAGCGCCTCGGCGAAGTTGGCGAACAGCACGGTGAACCACAACCACAGGGCGACGCTGCCGGTAAAGGCGGCGGCACCGTCGGTTTGGCCGGCGAGGATCGCCAGCCAGATGGCGGTGGTCAGCAGGCTGCCGATATACACCACGAACATCACCGGGTTGCGCCATTGAACGCGAGGATCCAGTTTTTTCACCGCATCGATCAGCGCGGTGCGCACCAGAGCCGGTTCAAACAGCGCGCGTTGTTTGCGAGTCATCTCTTATTCTCTCTCTGTGACGTCGGTTAGTTTGCCAACCAAAGCTGCAAATGCTCGGCCACCGGGCCTAGCGCCAGCGCCGGCACGAAGGTCAGTGCACCCACCAGCAATACGGTGCCGATCAGCAGGCCGATAAACAGCGGCCCATAGGTCGGCAGGGTGCCGTTGCCCGCCGGCTGGCGTTGTTTGGCGCTCAGCGAACCGGCGATCGCCAGCACCGGCAGGATCACCCCGAAGCGGCCGACGAACATGGCGAAGGCCAGCAGCAGGTTGTAAAACGGCGTATTGACGCTCAACCCGGCGAAGGCGCTGCCGTTGTTGTTGGCGGCGGAGGACAGGGCGTACAGCACTTCGCTGAAGCCGTGAGCGCCCGGGTTGAGGATGCCGGCGCGGCCCGCGTCGGTGCCGATGGCCAGCGCGCTGCCCAGCAACACCAGCGTCGGCGTGACCAGGATCGCCAGCGCGGTCATCTTCATGTCGTAAACGTCGATTTTCTTGCCCAGATATTCCGGGGTGCGGCCGATCATCAGGCCGGCGATAAATACCGTCAGCAGTACGAACAGCAGCATGCCGTACAGGCCGGAGCCTACGCCGCCGAACACCACTTCACCGATCTGCATCAGCCACATCGGTACCATGCCGCCCAGCGCGGTGAAGGAGTCGTGCATGGCGTTGACCGCCCCGCAGGACGCGGCGGTGGTCACCACCGAGAACAGGCTGGTGGCGAGAATGCCAAAGCGCGACTCTTTGCCTTCCATATTGATGTTGCTGTCGGCGCCCAGCGCGCTCAGGTGCGGGTTGCCCGCCAGCTCGGCGACCATCACCACCACCACCGCCACCACGAAGATCAGCGCCATCGCCCAGATCAGCGCGTGGCCCTGACGGTTTTCACCGGCCAACTGGCCGAAGGAGAAGCACAGCGCGCAGGGGATCAGGAAGATGGCCAGCATCTGCACGAAGTTGGTCAGCACGGTTGGGTTCTCGAACGGGTGCGCCGAGTTGGCGCCGAAGAAGCCGCCGCCGTTGGTGCCGAGCATCTTGATCGCTTCCTGCGAGGCCACTGGCCCCATCGGCAGCGTCTGCTGCGCACCTTCGAGCGTGGTGACGTGCAGGTAAGGCAGGAAGTTTTGCAGCGTGCCCTGGCTGACGAAGAACAGGGCGATCAGCAGCGCGATCGGCAGCAGCACATACAGCGTGATGCGGAACAGATCGGCCCAGGCGTTGCCGACGGTCTTGCCGGCGCGGCGGGTAAAGGCGCGGATCAGCGCAAAGGCCACGGCGATGCCGGTGGAGGCGGAGACGAAGTTCTGCACCGCCAGCCCGGCCATCTGGCTGAAATAGCTGAGAGCGCTTTCACCGCTGTAGGCCTGCCAGTTGGTGTTGGTGACGAAGCTGACGGCGGTGTTGAGTGCCAGATCCCAGGAGAGGCCCGGGAAGCCTTGCGGGTTGAGCGGCAGCGAGCCCTGCGTCATCAGCAGGGCGAACAGCAACGCCAGGCCGAGCAGGTTGAACGCCAGGATCGCCAGCGCGTATTGCCACCAGTTCATCTCGGTGGCGCGGATGCCGCAGGCGCGCCAGACGCCGGCTTCCACCCCGCGCAGCGCAGGCAGCGGCTCACCTTCGATCAGGCGCGCCATAAAGCCGCCCAGCGGCCGGGCCAGCAGCAGAAGCACCAGCAGGAAACTGGCGATCAGTAAAAAGGCTGAAGCCGCCATCAGAAATCCTCCGCGTTAAACAGGGCGTAGACCAGATAGGCCAACAGCAGCAGGACCAACAGCGCACCACCAATAACGCTGAAACTCACGGGACACCTCCAGAGGTGTTGTTTTTGATAGAGGCAGTGTAGGGAGCGGGGTAGAAAGAAGATGAAAAAATCGCGCGGGCGGGTGTAAAAAAAGTATAAAAATGGCTGAAATTTCAGCGGAAATTGAGCATTTCAAGCAGCAGGTTGGCGGCGAGATTGCGCCTGATGAGTGAATAAGCAAGGGCAGGGTGTGGAAGCAGGAACCGGATAATAACCACAATGTAACCCATGATTAGTTAAAAATTAACCTGACTGTAACAAAATTACGAATCGCTGCGGTGATTAGCGATTTTTTGTGCGATTTAGTGGTCGGATGAGTAGTAAACTTTCATCAAGTGCGCTAAAATTTTGCTCAGTTACCAAATTACCGATTGTTCATTTGATACGCCCACGCCGTTTTCCCTGACAAATCAACGGCAGGCGTTTTTAAGGAGGTTCGCATGTCTACGACCTATCACGCTTATTCACTGCATCGGATTCTCCTGCGCCGCAGCGCAGTGGTTATCGCGGGCATTTTGGCCCTGCCGGTGATGCTGTTCCGCAGCGATCGCGGGCGTTTTTACAGCTACCTGCACCGCGTCTGGTCAAAAACCAGCGATAAGCCGGTCTGGCTGCAGCAGGCGGAACTGGCGTCCTGCGATTTCTACTGAGTCGCTGCCGATTCACGAAAAAACCCTCGCCCTGTGGCGGGGGTTTTTTTATGCCTCTGGCCACCCCTATCAAGCGTAAGGTCGTATTTGGCAAGCCATTCTTCTACACTTTCCTCATCGGTCAACAACATGGGAGAGCGGTATGAGCGACAAGATCCCTATCGGCATCAGCGCCTGTTTACTGGGCGACGCGGTGCGTTTCGACGGTGGCCACAAGCGGCTGGCTTTTGCGGTGGAACAGTTGGCGCCCTATGTGCGCTTTGAGCCCGTTTGCCCGGAAATGGCGATCGGCCTGCCCACGCCGCGCCCGGCGCTGCGCCTGGTGAAACAGGCGCAGCCGTGGCCGGCGATGCGCTACAGCAACGACGCCGGCGTGGATCTGACCGAGGAGATGCGCAGTTTCTCCGCGCAGCGCGTGGCCGCGTTGCAGCACCTGTGCGGCTATATCGTCTGCGCCAAGTCGCCGAGCTGCGGCCTGGAACGGGTGCGGGTCTACAGCGAGAACGGCAAGGACTCGCGTAAAAACGGCGTTGGGCTGTTTACCGCTGAGCTGCTGCGTCAGATGCCGTGGCTGCCGGTGGAAGAAGATGGACGATTGCAGGATGCGGCGCTGCGGGAAAACTTTATCGAGCGAGTGTACGCGCTGTATGAGTTGAACATGCTGTGGCGTCAGGGGCTGACCCGCGGCGGGCTGATCGCGTTTCACAGCCGCTACAAGCTGTCGCTGCTGGCGCATTCGCAGCCGGCGTACCGCGAGCTGGGGCGCTTCGTCGCCGATATTCACTGTTGGGACTCGCTGGAGGCCTTCGCCGTGGAATACCGCAGCCGCCTGATGGCGCTGTTGGCGCACAAAGCGACGCGGCGCAACCACACCAACGTGTTAATGCACGTGCAGGGCTACTTCCGTCGTCAGCTTAGCGCGGCGCAGCGCCAGGAGCTGGCGCACCTGATCGATCGCTACCGGCAGGGTATGCAGCCGCTGCTGGCGCCGATCGCGCTGCTCAAGCATTACATGGCGGAATACCCCGATCGCTATCTGGCGGAACAACGCTATTTCGAACCTTACCCGGAGGCGCTGCGTTTGCGTTACGGCCATTGATTGACAAGGAGTTTTATGACCACGCATCTGGTCTGGTTGCGTAACGATCTGCGTATCACCGACAACAAAGCCCTGCACGCCGCCTGCAGCGATCCGAAAGCCCGGGTGCTGGCGGTGTTTATCGCCACACCGGAGCAGTGGCGGCAACATGAGATGGCGCCGCGGCAGGCGGCGCTGATCCACGCCAGCCTGCAGGCGGTGCAACAGGCGCTGGCGCAAAAGGGCATTGCGCTGCATTGCCATGCCTGTGCGGACTTTGCCGCGTCGATCGACTGGCTGGCGGACTATTGCGAGCGAGAGCAGGTAGATGCGCTGTTTTACAACCGCCAGTATGAACTGAATGAACGGCGCCGCGATGAGCAGTTGGAACAGCGATTGAGCGACCGGGTAACGTGCCACGGTTTTGATGACAGCCTGCTGTTGCCGCCGGGCAGCGTGCTCACCGGCGGCGGCGAGATGTACAAGGTTTATACGCCGTTTCGCAACGCCTTTATTCAGCGCCTGACCGAGTCCGACGTGAGCTGCCTGCCGGCGCCGAAGATCCGTGCCGATGGTGCGTTGCCTGCGCCTGAGGCGCCGGCGGCGTTCGATTATCCCGCGGCGGAAATTGGGGATGACTATCCCGCCGGCGAGGAGGCCGCGCTGCAGCGGCTGCGCGCCTTTTGTCGTGAGCAGGTGCAGGATTACCTTCGGCAGCGCGATCTGCCCGCCATCGCCGGCACCAGCAGCCTGTCGCCCTATCTGGCGATCGGTGCGCTGTCGCCGCGCCAGTGCTTCAACCGCCTGCGCGCCGAATGCCCGCAGCTGCTGGAAGATCGCGAGAGCGGCGCTTTCGCCTGGCTGAACGAGCTGATTTGGCGCGAGTTCTACCGTCATCTGCTGGTGGCTTATCCCGCGTTGTGCCGCTATCGGCCATTTATCGCCTGGACGGACAAGGTGCGCTGGTGCGATGACGCGGCGAAGCTGCAGGCCTGGCAGCGGGGCGAAACCGGCTATCCGATCGTCGATGCCGCCATGCGCCAACTGAATGCCACCGGCTGGATGCACAACCGGCTGCGCATGATCAGCGCCAGTTTTCTGGTGAAAGATCTGCTGATCGACTGGCGCGCCGGGGAGCGCTATTTCATGTCGCAACTGCTGGACGGGGATCTGGCGGCCAATAACGGCGGCTGGCAGTGGGCGGCGTCCACCGGCACCGACGCCGCGCCGTATTTCCGTATCTTCAATCCGACCACCCAGGGTGAACGTTTTGATCCACAAGGCACTTTTATCCGTAAATGGTTGCCGGAACTGGCGGATGTGCCCGACAATGACATCCATCATCCCCATCGCTGGGCGGAAAAGCAGCGATGCACGCTGAACTACCCGCTGCCGATCGTCGATCACAAACAAGCCCGCATGGAGACGTTGGCGGCGTTCGAGGCGGCGAAACGGGGAGAGTCTTGAGGCAACTGCAAGGAGCGACGCAATGATGAAAAAGGTGCTGGCCCTGTGCCTGAGCGGCTATTCGGCGCTGGCGATAGCCGGCTTTGACGTGGTGGCGCTGGGCGTCGACGGCGGCGTTAGCGACGGCAACCTGACCTCTTATCTGATCCGCAGCGATAATCAGCCGCAGTATGTGGCGCTGGACGCCGGCTCGCTGCTACCGGGCATCGCCAAAGGGTTGGAGAAGGGCAGTTTCCCGCAGGTGACCCCCGAGCTGGCCGCGCCTTACACGCCGCAGGGCTATGTGTTCCGGCAGTTGATCGGCAGTTACTTTATCAGCCATGGCCATCTGGACCACGTGGCGGGGCTGATCGTCGGCTCGCCCGAGGACAATAAAAAAACCGTTTACGCCCAGGCGGACACCGTGCTGACCCTGCGTAATCACTACTTCAACTGGAAGGCCTGGCCGAACTTTACCGACGCCGGCAACGGTTCGCGGCTGGGCACCTACCGGCTGCAAACGGTGCGGCCGCAGCAGCGCTTTACCCTCGGCCTGACCGGGTTGACCGGCGTGATGTACCCGCTTAGCCACGATCGCTACCCGTCGTCGATGCTGCTGATTTCCAACGGCAGCGAGTTCTTCGCCTACTTCGGTGATACCGGGCCGGATAAGGTGGAGCAATCACGCGATCTCGATACCGTCTGGCGCACGCTGGGGCCGCTTGTCGAGCAGAAAAAGCTCAAAGGTATGATTATCGAAACCTCGTACCCCAATGGGGTGGAGGATAAACATCTGTACGGCCATTTGACGCCGGCCTGGCTGCTGAAGGAGTTGAAGAACCTGACGCAGTACAGCGGCGGTGAAGGTTCGCTGAACGGTCTGCCGGTGGTGATCAGCCACATCAAGCCCAGCCTGAAGCAGGGCGAAGACACGCGCGCCGCCATTGCGCAGCAGCTGGCGCAGGGCAACGATCTGGGCGTGAAATTCATCCTGATGGCGCAGGGCGACCGGCAGACATTTTGACTATGAAGAGAGAAGAGAATGCGTAACCTCGATCTGGAACAACTGATCAATACGGAACTGAACGCCGCGGCGTTTCAGGACTACGCCCCTAACGGATTGCAGGTAGAAGGCCGCCCGCACGTGCAGCGCATCGTGACCGGCGTCACCGCCTGTCAGGCGCTGCTGGATGCCGCGGTGGCGCATCAGGCCGACGCGATTATCGTGCACCACGGCTATTTCTGGAAAAATGAGGCGCCGGCGGTGCGCGGCATGAAGCGCAATCGTCTGAAAACGCTGTTGACTCACGATATTAACCTGTACGGCTACCACCTGCCGCTGGACGCGCATCCGGTGCTGGGTAACAACGCGCAGCTGGCGCAGGCGCTGGGCATTCGGGTGATTGGCGACGTCGAGCCGCTGGTGCCACACGGCGAATTTGAACAGCCGCTGACCGGCGAGGCGCTGCAGCAGCGTATCGAAAGCCGGCTGGGGCGCGCGGTGCTGCACTGCGGCGATAACGCGCCTGAGCACATTCGCCGGGTGGCCTGGTGCACCGGCGGTGGCCAGGGCTTTATCGACAGCGCGGCGCGCTTCGGCGTCGATGCGTTCATCAGCGGTGAAGTGTCTGAGCAGACCATTCATAGCGCGCGCGAAATGGGCGTGCATTTCTTCGCCGCCGGTCACCATGCGACCGAGCGCGGTGGCGTGAAAGCGTTGGGGGACTGGCTGGCCCAGCACCACGGCTTTGATGTGACCTTTATCGATATCCCGAATCCCGCCTGATTTTTTTCTTCCCCGGATCCAGCCCGGCCTGTGTGCCGGCTGAATCCTTTTACCGCGCTATTTCCTTATTTTCCTTATGGTTGCGTTCTATTGACAGCCGGGGCCGCGTCACGCATAACTGGTGTGTTTTTCATCGCGATAATAATAAGGAGAATAAGGGTGCAACAAGCACGTTATTACCTGTTGGGTGAAAGAGCGGTAGTGCTTGAACTGTCGCCGCCGGTGACGTTACCGAGCCAGCAGCGCATCTGGGCGCTGGCGGAAAAGCTGAATCACCACCCCGACGTGCGGGAAGTGGTGCCGGGGATGAACAACCTGACGCTGTTGCTGCATACGCCGCAGGCCGACGCCGAAGCGATGCTTGCGTTGCTGCAGCAGGGCTGGGAAAGCAAAGAGCGCCTGACGCCGGAGTCGCGCCAGGTGGATATTCCGGTGGTCTACGGCGGGGAGCAAGGCCCCGATCTGGATGACGTGGCGCGCCATACCGGCATGACCCCGCGGCAGGTGGTGGAATGCCACGCGGCGGCGGCCTATGTGGTCTATTTCCTCGGTTTTCAGCCGGGCTTCTCCTATTTGGGCGGCATGCCGGAAAAATTGGCGACGCCGCGCCGCGCCGAACCGCGTCTGGCGGTGGCGGCCGGCTCCGTCGGCATCGGCGGCGGCCAGACCGGCATCTATCCGCTGGTGACACCCGGCGGCTGGCAACTGATTGGCCGCACGCCGCTGGCGTTGTTCAATCCGCATGAAATGCCGCCGACGCTGCTGCGCCCGGGCGATAGCGTGCGCTTCGTGCCGCAGAAGGAGGGCGTATGCTGATTATTCTGCGTGCCGGCATCTATACCACGGTGCAGGATTTGGGCCGCGAGGGATTCCGCCGCCTGGGCATCAGCACCGGCGGGGCGTTGGATCAACCGGCGCTGAAGATCGCCAACCTGCTGGTGGGCAACGCGCCGGAGGCCGCCGGGCTGGAGATCACGCTCGGCCAGTTCAGCGCCGAGTTTACCCACTCTGGCTGGATCGCCCTGACCGGCGCCGGCTGCGACGCGCAGCTGGACGGCAAGCCGCTGTGGACCGGCTGGCGCTACCCGGTGAAAAAGGGGCAGCGGCTGGCGCTGGGCACGCCGAAACGCGGCATGCGCAGCTACCTGGCGATCTCGGGCGGTATCGCCGTGCCGGAAATGCTGGGCTCGTGCAGCACCGACATGAAAGCCGCCTTTGGCGGCCACGAAGGCCGTAACCTGAAGGACGGCGATCGGCTGCCGCTGGGCAAATCAGCCGCTCAACCGCAACATCGCTGCGGCGTGAAACAGCTGCTGTTCACCAACCGCATCCGCGCGCTGCCGGGGCCGGAGTACGCCGAATTCAGCGAAGAGGCGCAGGATACGTTTTGGCGCACCGCCTGGCAGCTCAGCCCGCAGAGCAACCGCATGGGCTACCGCCTGCACGGCGGTACGCCGCTGGAGCGCACCACCGACCGCGAGATGCTGTCGCATGGCCTGATGCCCGGCGTGGTGCAGGTGCCGCATAACGGCCAGCCGATCGTGCTGATGGCCGATGCGCAAACCACCGGCGGTTACCCGCGTATCGCCTGCGTGATCGAAGCCGATCTCTACCACTTGGCGCAGATCCGTCTCGGCGAACCGATCCACTTCGTTCTCTGCTCACTGACGGAGGCGCAGCGCGCCAAAGCCGAGCAGGATCTCTTCCTTCGACAGATTGCCTGGGGGTTACATGATCGTTGATTTGAACGCCGATCTCGGCGAAGGCTGCGCCAACGATCAGGCGCTGTTGCAATTGGTGAGCTCGGCCAACATCGCCTGCGGCTTCCACGCCGGCGATGCGCAGACCATGCGTCAATCGGTGCGCTGGGCATTGCAGTACGGCGTGGCGATCGGCGCCCATCCGAGTTTTCCCGATCGGGAGAACTTCGGCCGCACCCGCATGCAGCTGCCGCCGGAAACGGTGTACGCGCAGGTGGTGTATCAGCTCGGGGCGCTGGCGGCGATCGCCCGCGCCGAGGGTGGGGTGATGGTACATGTTAAGCCGCACGGCATGCTGTATAACCAGGCGGCGGTTGAACCGGCGCTGGCGGAAGCGATCGCCCGGGCGGTGCAGGCGGTCGATCCGGCGCTGCGGCTGGTGGGGCTGGCCGGGAGCGAGCTGATCCGCGCCGGGGAAAAACTCGGTCTGACCACCCGGCAGGAGGTGTTCGCCGATCGCGGTTATCAGGCCGACGGCACGCTGGTGCCGCGCGGTTTGCCGGGGGCATTGATCGAGGATGACGAACAGGCGCTGGCGCAAACGCTGGAGATGGTGCGCCATCACCGGGTGCGCAGCGTGGATGGCGTCTGGGCCGCCGTTCAGGCGGAAACTGTCTGCCTGCACGGGGACGGCGAACATGCGCTGGCGTATGCGCGCAAGCTGCGGGACAGTTTTGTTCAACAGGGTATTCGCGTCAGCGCGGAGCAATAAAGCCGTAAAGCAAGACACAACATCACAAGCAAAAAACTATTAGAAAATATCGAGGGAAGACTATGGAACAGGCCGTGAATCTCTGGCCACTGATCGGCATCGCCGCCATCGTGGTCGGATTTGTATTGCGTTTCAACCCGGTGCTGGTGGTGATCGCCGCCGGCATCATCACCGGTTTGGCGGCGCTGATGCCGCTGGACGTCATTCTGGAAAAGCTCGGCGAGGGCTTTCTCAACACCCGCAACCTGCCGCTGATCCTGCTGCTGCCGCTGGCGGTGATCGGCCTGCTGGAGCGCCACGGGCTGAAAGAGCGGGCGCAGGCGTGGATCGCCAAGATCAAAAGCGCCACCGCCGGCCGTTTGCTGATCGTGTACCTGTTCGTGCGCGAGATCACCGCGGCGATGGGGCTGACCAGCCTGGGCGGGCACCCGCAAATGGTGCGGCCGCTGCTGGCGCCGATGGCGGAAGGGGCAACGGAAAACCGCTATGGCGAACTGCCGGAGCGTACGCGCCACCGCCTGCGCGCCATGTCGGCCGCGACCGACAACGTCGGGCTGTTCTTCGGTGAGGATATCTTCGTGGCCTTCGGCGCGATCATCTTCATGCATAACTTTATGCTGGAGTCCGGCGGCATTCAGACCGAGCCGCTGCATATCGCGCTGTGGGGCATTCCGACCGCCATTTTCGCTTTCCTGATCCACGCGTTCCGGCTGTATCGGATGGATAAGCAGCTGAGCGCCGAGCTGGCGCAGCTGAATCAGGCGGCGCTGCAGGCGAAGGGGGAGGCACGATGAACTTCCAGCAACAATATCTCTACTGGCTGGCCGGCGCGGTGCTGCTGATTGTGGCGGTGATGTCCTTCCGCGATCGCGCCAACCCGCGCCGCATCACCACCGGGCTGTTTTGGGGGTTGTACGGCCTGGTATTCCTGGTCGGCGACTGGACTTACCGCCTGCTGGGCGACGTACTGGGCGAGGGCAGTAACGAGAAACGCATGCTGCACATCATCGTTGGCGGGGTGGTGGTGGTGATGGCCCTGATCGCCGGCTTCGGCGGTGTGCGCCTCGGCAGCTATCATCAGCGAACGCCGCAGGAGCGCGAGACCAGCGCCAAGCGTTTGGGCAACAAGCTGTTTATCCCCGCGTTGGCGATCCCGGTCGTGACGGTGATCGGCGTGCTGCTGTTCAACAACGTGCCGGCGTTGCAAAGCGCGGTGTTCGGCAGCGGTAACCACGCGACGCTGATCACGCTGTTCTCGATGACCGTCGGCTGCCTGATTGGCCTGGCGATCGCGGTGAAAATGACCCATGAGAAGGCGTTGCAGCCGGTGCAGGAAGCGCGGCGCCTGCTGGATTCGATCGGCTGGGCGTTCATTCTGCCGCAGATCCTCGCCACGCTGGGGTTGCTGTTTACCGTCGCCGGCGTCGGCACTGCGATCTCGCATTTGACCCAGGAGTATCTGGCGGTGGATAACCGTTTTATCGCCGTGGCGGTCTACGCTATCGGTATGGCGGTGCTGACCATGGTGATGGGCAACGCCTTCGCCGCTTTCCCGATCGTCACCGCAGGCATCGGCATTCCGATCCTGGTGCTGCAACACGGCGGCAACCCGGCGGTGATGGCGGCGATCGGCATGTTCTCCGGCTATTGCGGCACGCTGATGACGCCGATGGCGGCGAACTTCAACATCGTGCCGGCGGCGCTGCTGGAGCTGCCGGACAAGAATGCGGTGATCAAGGCGCAGGTGCCGACCGGCGTGCTGCTGCTGTTAGTTAACGTGTTCCTGCTGTATTTCCTGATGTTCCTGTAGGAGTAAGGATGCAAAAAGTATTGATTACCGGCTTTGAGCCGTTTGGCGGCGAGCGCCTCAACCCCTCCTGGGAAGTGGTGAAGCAGCTCAATGATATGGAGCTGGTCGGCGCGCGCATCGTGGCGCGCCAGCTGCCGTGCGTGTTCGGCGCGGCGCTGGACGCGCTCAATGCGGCGATCGACGAGGTGCAGCCGGTGATGGTGCTGGCTATCGGCCAGGCCGGCGGCCGCACCGATATCACGATTGAGCGGGTGGCGATCAACGTCGACGACGCGCGCATTCCCGACAATCAGGGGCAGCAGCCGGTGGACGAGCCGATCGTCGCCGGCGGTCCGGCGGCCTATTTCAGCACCTTGCCGATTAAAGCGATGGTCAGTTCGATGCGCGAGGCCGGCATTCCGGCCGCCGTTTCGCAGACTGCCGGCACCTACGTGTGCAACCATGTCATGTATGGCCTGCTGCACCGTTTGAGCGGCCAGCGCGAGGTCAAGGGCGGGTTTATTCATATCCCGTACCTGCCGGAACAGGCGGCGGCGCACCCCGGTGCGCCGAGCATGGCGGCTTCGACGGTGCTGTTTGCGCTGGAGCTGGCCGTTTCCATCGCTTTGCAGGTGGAACACGACCTGAAAGTGGTGGGCGGCGCGACGCATTAATCAAGAGAATCCCCGGCGCACCGGGCTGCGCCGGGCCTACGCAAGGAGTGGTCTATGCCGGAAGGACCGGAGATTCGCCGGGCGGCGGACAAACTGGCGGCGGCTGTGATCGATCAGCCGCTGACCGCCGTCGATTTCGCTTTTCCTCAGTTGAAACACTACCGTCAGCGTCTGCTCGGCGAGCGCATCGTCGCCATCGAGCCGCGCGGCAAGGCGCTGCTGACCCATTTCTCCAATGGGCTGACGATGTACAGCCACAACCAGCTGTACGGCGTGTGGAAAGTGGCGGCGGCCGGGGAGACGCCGGAGACCAAGCGCGATCTGCGGGTGCGGCTGGAAACCGCCCGCAGCGCGATATTGCTCTACAGCGCTTCCGACATTACCGTCGGGCCGCGCGAGGAAATAGAACAACACCCGTTTTTGCAACGCATCGGCCCTGACGTGTTGGACATGTCGCTGACGGTAGACGCCGTGGCGGAGCGGTTGCTGACGCCGCGTTTTCGCCGCAGGCAGCTGAGCGGCATGCTGCTCGACCAGGCATTTCTTGCCGGATTGGGCAATTATCTGCGTGCCGAAATCCTGTGGCAGGCCGAACTGGCGCCGCAGCATAAACCGCAGGATCTGACGCCAGAGGCGCTGCGCCGTCTGGCGGAGGCGTTGCTGGCAGTGCCGCGCCTTTCCTACCAGACGCGCGGGCAGGCGGATGACAACCGGCATCACGGCGCGCTGTTTCGCTTCAAGGTATTTCATCGCAGCGGTGAGCCTTGCGAACGCTGCGGCGCGATGATTGTGCGCACCGAGCTGTCATCGCGGCCGTTTTATTGGTGCCCGGGCTGCCAGAAATAACCAAAAAAAACGCCGCCCGAAGGGGCGGCGCTGTGCGGTTTCAGCCAGGAAAGCGGCTTACTTGTTTTTCAGCTGGGATTTGAAATCACGCTCGGCATAGCCGGTGTACAGCTGACGCGGACGGGCAATTTTGATGCCTTCGTCGTGCATTTCGTTCCAGTGGGCGATCCAGCCGATGGTGCGTGCGATGGCGAAGATCACGGTGAACATGGAAGAAGGAATGCCCATCGCCTTCAGGATGATGCCTGAGTAGAAGTCGACGTTCGGGTACAGTTTCTTCTCGATGAAGTACGGGTCGTTCAGCGCGATGTGTTCCAGCTCCATCGCGACCTGCAGCAGGTTGTCGTCCTTCTTGTTCAACTCTTTCAGCACTTCGTGACAGGTTTCGCGCATCACGGTGGCGCGCGGATCGTAGTTCTTGTACACGCGGTGGCCGAAGCCCATCAGGCGGAAGGAGTCGTTCTTGTCCTTGGCGCGCTTGATGAACTCTGGAATGTGCTCGACGGTCTTGATCTCTTCCAGCATTTTCAGCGCCGCTTCGTTGGCGCCGCCGTGTGCCGGCCCCCACAGGGAGGCGATACCGGCCGCGATGCAGGCGAACGGGTTGGCGCCGGAAGAGCCGGCGGTGCGCACGGTCGAGGTAGAGGCGTTCTGCTCATGGTCGGCGTGCAGGATCAGGATGCGGTCCATGGCGCGTTCCAGCACCGGGTTCACCACGTACTCTTCGCACGGGGTGGCGAACATCATGTGCAGGAAGTTGCCGGCATAGGACAGATCGTTGCGCGGGTAAACGAACGGCTGGCCCAGGGAGTATTTGTAGCACATCGCGGCCACGGTCGGCATTTTGGACAGCAGACGGAACGCGGTGATTTCGCGGTGACGTTCGTTGTTGACGTCCAGCGCATCGTGGTAGAACGCCGCCAGCGCACCGGTCACGCCGCACAGCACTGCCATCGGGTGCGAGTCGCGACGGAAGCCACGGAACAGATGGGTGATCTGGTCGTGGATCATGGTGTGACGGGTTACGGTCGTCTTGAAGGTTTCGAACTCTTCCGGCGTTGGGGTCTCGCCGTACAGCAGGATGTAGCACACTTCCAGGTAGGAAGATTCTTTCGCCAGCTGCTCGATAGGGAAGCCGCGGTGCAGCAGCACGCCTTTGTCGCCGTCGATGAAGGTAATCTTGGATTCGCAAGAAGCGGTGGAGGTAAAGCCGGGATCAAATGTGAAATAACCTTTGGAACCCAGAGCGCGGACATCGAGGACATCAGGGCCCAGTGTCGGTGTCAATACGCCCAGTTCGATCGGAGCTTCGCTGTCGTTAATGGTTAGCGTCGCTTTCTTATCAGTCATTTACTGTCTCCTTAGCGCCTTATTTTAAAAAACCACTAACAACTGAAATACCTTAAATCTCTGCAGGTTGCCCGCAAAAAATGGTGCGGACGCTAACTCTGTGAGCGACTGCGCAACTGTGCGCGGGTAGGGTACAGAGTGCTGACCAGGCGAACGAGACGGGTGACCAGTTGTTAACGATTCAGAGTAATTCGTTATAGTCTGTTAATCTTACCTATGAGCTGTTCGAAGAGATGTGAACCTATCCCAATAATCTGTTTTTATGTGCTTTATTTGCTTTTGACGCCGGCAAACTCGAGCGGGAAACAACGTCTATTGGGATAGGTTCGCCAAATACACTGTTGCATAACTCGAACCCGGGAGGAAGTGTATCTGCTGACCCATAGCGCATCATAGGACCGTTTGTGCCCCTATATGTAATGGAAATGTTGATCTCTTGTCAAATCAGATAATTAATTTTGCACTAATTGTGAAATCCGTGATCTGAATCACTGTTCGGGGGAAATGTTATCAAAGCGGTTGTATGAGAATTGTAATCAGAATGTGATCCTCCTATACTGCCGCCAGGTCTCCGGATTACCCTGAAGTAGGAGCACCCAGCGTTATAAATGCGCGCCGTTTGAGCACAGAGGATGTTGATGTTTGAGCGCGTGACGTGTAAGGGTTTTAGGCTCTTAACGCTGTCTGATCCCCGCCCAGGCCCGGAGGAAGGAAAATAATAAGAGCTGTGTGGGCAAATACGTGAAAAAACAACGACCTGTCAACTTGGATCTGCAAACGATCCGGTTCCCCGTAACTGCGATAGCGTCTATCTTACACCGAGTCTCTGGCGTAATTACCTTCGTTGCCGTGGGTATCCTCCTCTGGCTGCTGGGCCTGTCACTCTCTTCCCAAGAGGGGTTCCTGCAGGCGGCCGCCATCATGAATAGCTTCATCGTCAAATTCATATTCTGGGGCATCCTCACGGCGCTGGCCTATCACATTTGCGGTGGCATCCGTCACTTGTTAATGGATTTTGGCTACATCGAAGAGAGTTTGGCCGCCGGTACCCGTTCCGCCCAGGTGGCGATCGGTCTGACCGTCGTGCTGTCAGTTCTGGCTGGAGTCCTCGTATGGTAAACAACGTTTCTGCATTAGGGCGCAACGGCGTGCACGATTGGCTGCTGCTGCGTGCTTCCGCGATCATCATCACCCTGTACGTCCTGTATATCCTGGGCTTTTTCGTCACGGCTCCGGAACTCACTTATGACATTTGGCGCGGTTTCTTCGCCACTTCCATTACGAAAGTGTTCACTCTGCTGACCTTGCTGTCGATTCTGGTGCACGCCTGGATCGGGCTGTGGCAGGTGCTGACGGACTACGTCAAGCCGCTGGCGGTTCGCCTGGTGTTGCAGCTGGCTGTCGTGGTCGCGTTGCTGGTCTATTTACTGTACGGAACAATCGTAGTGTGGGGTGCTTAAATGAAACTGCCAGTCAGAGAGTTTGATGCCGTCGTAATCGGCGCCGGCGGTGCGGGCATGCGTGCCGCGCTGCAAATTTCCCAAGCGGGCTCGACCTGTGCCCTGCTGTCCAAAGTTTTCCCGACCCGTTCCCATACCGTGTCTGCACAGGGCGGCATTACCGTCGCGCTGGGCAACAGCCACGAGGACAACTGGGAATGGCATATGTACGACACGGTGAAAGGGTCCGACTATATCGGTGACCAGGACGCCATCGAATATATGTGTAAAACCGGCCCGGAAGCAATTTTGGAACTGGAACACATGGGCCTGCCGTTCTCTCGTCTGGACGACGGCCGCATTTATCAGCGCCCGTTCGGCGGTCAGTCGCTGAACTTCGGCGGCGAGCAGGCGGCGCGTACCGCAGCCGCAGCCGACCGTACCGGTCACGCGCTGTTGCACACCCTGTACCAACAGAACCTGAAAAACCACACCACCATCTTCTCCGAGTGGTATGCGCTCGATCTGGTGAAAAACCAGGATGGCGCGGTGGTCGGCACCACGGCTATCTGCATCGAAACCGGTGAAGTGGTTTACTTCAAAGCCAAGGCCACCGTGCTGGCGACCGGCGGCGCAGGCCGTATTTACCAGTCCACCACCAACGCCCACATCAACACCGGCGACGGTGTCGGCATGGCGCTGCGCGCTGGCGTGCCGGTGCAGGACATGGAAATGTGGCAGTTCCACCCGACCGGCATCGCTGGCGCGGGCGTACTGGTGACTGAAGGCTGCCGCGGCGAAGGCGGTTACCTGCTGAACAAACACGGCGAGCGCTTCATGGAGCGTTATGCGCCGAATGCCAAAGATCTGGCGGGCCGCGACGTGGTTGCCCGTTCGATCATGATCGAAATCCGCGAAGGCCGCGGTTGCGACGGTCCTTGGGGCCCGCACGCCAAGCTGAAGCTGGATCACCTGGGCAAAGAGGTACTGGAATCCCGTCTGCCGGGCATTCTGGAGCTGTCCCGCACCTTCGCGCACGTCGATCCGGTGAAAGAGCCGATCCCGGTTATCCCAACCTGTCACTATATGATGGGCGGGATTCCGACCAAGGTGACCGGCCAGGCGCTGACCGTGAACGAGAAGGGCGAAGACGTGGTGATCCCGGGGCTGTTCGCCGTGGGCGAAATCGCCTGCGTATCGGTGCACGGCGCCAACCGCCTGGGCGGCAACTCGCTGCTCGACCTGGTGGTGTTCGGCCGTTCCGCCGGCATGCACCTGCAGGAATCGCTGGAAGAGCAGGGCGTGAGCCGTGACGCCAGCGACTCCGACGTGGAAGCCTCGTTGGACCGTCTGAACCGTTGGAACAACACCCGTTCCGGTGAAGACCCGGTCGAAATTCGCAAAGCGCTGCAGTCTTGCATGCAGCACAACTTCTCGGTATTCCGCGAAGGCGATGCGATGGCCAAGGGCCTGGAAGAACTGAAAGTGATCCGTGAACGTCTGAAGAACGCACGCCTGGACGATACCTCCAGCGAGTTCAACACCCAGCGCATCGAGTGCCTGGAGTTGGATAACCTGATGGAGACCGCGTATTCCACCGCTGTGTCGGCCAACTTCCGTACCGAGAGCCGTGGCGCACACAGCCGCTTCGACTACCCGGAACGCGATGACGCCAACTGGCTGTGCCATTCGCTGTATCTGCCGCAATCGGAAAGCATGACGCGTCGTGAAGTGAACATGCAACCGAAGCTGCGCCCGGCATTCCCGCCGAAAGTGCGTTCTTACTAATTGCGGAGATCGACAGATGAAACTCGAATTTTCCATTTATCGCTACAACCCGGATGTCGATGACGCGCCGCACATGCAGGATTACACCCTGGAAGCGGAAGAAGGTCGCGACATGATGCTGCTGGATGCGTTGATCCAGTTGAAAGAAAAAGACCCGACCCTGTCGTTCCGTCGCTCATGCCGTGAAGGCGTATGCGGTTCCGATGGCCTGAACATGAACGGTAAAAACGGCCTGGCGTGCATCACCCCGATTTCGTCGCTGCGCAAAGGCAACGGCAAGATCGTGATCCGTCCGCTGCCGGGCCTGCCGGTGGTGCGCGATCTGGTGGTGGATATGGGCCAGTTCTATACCCAGTATGAAAAGATCAAGCCATACCTGCTGAACGACGGCAAGAACCCGCCGGCGCGCGAGCACCTGCAGTCGCCGGACCAACGCGCCAAGCTGGACGGTCTGTACGAGTGCATCCTGTGCGCCTGCTGCTCGACCTCTTGCCCATCGTTCTGGTGGAACCCGGACAAGTTCATTGGCCCAGCCGGTCTGTTGGCGGCGTATCGCTTCCTGATCGACAGCCGTGACACGGAAACGCAAGAACGTTTAGATGATCTGGACGACGCTTTTAGTGTTTTCCGCTGCCATAGCATTATGAATTGTGTCAGTGTATGTCCTAAAGGCTTGAACCCGACGCGTGCGATCGGGCATATCAAGTCCATGCTGCTGCAACGCGGCGCATAAACGGAATGAGATGCTGCGCCGGGCTCTTTTCCGGCGCACATCCCATAGGGGAGGGAACCTCTAAAAACTGACCCGCGGCTGCGGCGCTATGCAGCCTGGTTCTTCCGCCGGTTTTTAGAGGTTCCTTGTAAGGGACCGCAAGGTCCATAACAGAACGTATCGGGCCGTCATGGCCGCAAGTACGTCGAGTGAACCGTTTTACGGCAAACCGTATTCATCACGGTAATTATGTTAACCACGGCGAAAACTAAAGCTTCAAAGCTTAAGGGATCATGATGCAGAACGGCGCAATGAAGGCCTGGCTGGATTCCTCCTATCTGGCGGGCGCGAACCAGTCTTACATAGAACAGCTCTATGAAGACTTCTTAACCGATCCGGGTTCCGTTGAAGATAGCTGGCGTTCCATTTTTCAACAGCTACCAACCGCGGGTGTCAAACCCGATCAGCTTCACTCTCAAACGCGCGACTACTTCCGCCGCCTGGCGAAAGACTCCGCGCGCTACAATACCACCATCACCGATCCGGAAACCGACGCCAAACAGGTCAAGGTACTGCAGCTGATCAACGCCTTCCGCTTCCGCGGGCATCAGCATGCCAACCTCGATCCGCTCGGCCTGTGGCAGCGCGAGCAAGTTCCTGACCTTGATCCCGCTTACCACAACCTGACCGAAGCCGATTTCCAGGAAACCTTCAACGTGGGCTCTTTCGCCATCGGCAAAGAAACCATGAAGCTGGGCGATCTGTACGCCGCGCTGAAGCAGACCTATTGCGGGTCGATCGGTGCTGAGTACATGCATATCACCAACACCGAAGAGAAACGCTGGATCCAGCAGCGCATCGAATCGGTGGTGGGGCGCGCCAGCTTTACCGCCGACGAAAAACGCCGTTTCCTGAACGAGCTGACTGCGGCGGAAGGCCTGGAACGCTACCTGGGCGCCAAATTCCCGGGCGCCAAACGCTTCTCGCTGGAAGGCGGCGACGCGTTGGTGCCGATGCTGAAAGAGATGGTGCGCCACGCCGGTAAGAACGGCACGCGCGAAGTGGTGTTGGGCATGGCCCACCGCGGCCGTCTGAACGTGCTGATCAACGTGCTGGGCAAAAAGCCGGCCGATCTGTTCGACGAATTCGCCGGTAAGCATAAAGAACACCTCGGCACCGGTGACGTGAAATATCACCAGGGCTTCTCTTCCGACGTGGAAACCGAAGGCGGCATGGTTCACCTGGCGCTGGCGTTCAACCCGTCGCACCTGGAGATCGTCAGCCCGGTGGTCATGGGCTCGGTACGTGCCCGTCGCGATCGTCTGGACGAAGCGCGCAGCAACATGGTGCTGCCGATCACCATCCACGGCGACGCCGCCATCACCGGCCAGGGCGTGGTTCAGGAAACCCTGAACATGTCTCAGGCTCGCGGTTACGAAGTGGGCGGCACCGTGCGTATCGTCATCAACAACCAGGTTGGCTTCACCACCTCCAACCCGCTGGATGCGCGCTCTACCGAATACTGCACCGACATCGCCAAAATGGTTCAGTCGCCGATCTTCCACGTTAACGCGGACGATCCGGAGGCCGTGGCCTTCGTCACCCGCCTGGCGTTGGATTTCCGTAACACCTTTAAGCGTGACGTGATGATCGATCTGGTCTGCTACCGTCGCCATGGGCACAACGAGGCCGACGAGCCGAGCGCTACCCAGCCGGTGATGTATCAGAAGATCAAGAAACACCCTACGCCGCGCAAAATCTACGCTGACGTGCTGACCGAGCAGAAAGTGGCCAGTCTGGAAGATGCCACGGAAATGGTCAACCTGTACCGCGACGCGCTCGACCGCGGCGATTGCGTGGTTGAAGAGTGGCGTCCGATGAACCTGCACTCCTTCACCTGGTCACCGTATCTGAACCATGAGTGGGACGAGGAGTACCCGAGCAAGGTTGAGATGAAGCGCCTGCAAGAGCTGGCACGTCGCATCAGCACCGTGCCGGAAGCGATTGAAATGCAGTCGCGCGTGGCGAAAATCTACGCTGACCGCGCCGAGATGGCGTCGGGCAACAAGCCGTTCGACTGGGGCGCTGCCGAAACGCTGGCTTACGCGACTATGGCGGATGAAGGCATCCCGATCCGCATCTCCGGTGAAGACGCCGGCCGCGGCACCTTCTTCCACCGTCACGCGGTGGTGCACAACCAGAAAAACGGTTCCGTCTATGTTCCGCTGGCGAATATTCACAGCGGCCAGGGCGAATTCAAGGTCTGGGACTCCGTGCTGTCTGAAGAGGCGGTGCTGGCGTTCGAATACGGCTACGCCACGGCGGAACCGCGCACGCTGACCATCTGGGAAGCGCAGTTCGGTGACTTCGCCAACGGCGCACAGGTCGTTATCGACCAGTTCATCAGCTCCGGCGAGCAAAAATGGGGCCGTATGTGCGGCCTGGTGATGCTGCTGCCGCACGGCTATGAAGGCCAGGGCCCTGAGCACTCTTCCGCGCGTCTGGAACGCTATCTGCAGCTGTGCGCAGAGCAGAACATGCAGGTGTGCGTCCCGTCTACGCCGGCGCAGGTTTACCATATGCTGCGTCGTCAGGCGCTGCGCGGTATGCGCCGTCCGCTGGTGGTGATGTCGCCGAAGTCGCTGCTGCGTCACCCGCTGGCGATTTCTTCGCTGGACGAGCTGGCCAACGGCACCTTCCTGCCGGCGATCGGCGAGATCGACGACTTGGATCCGAAAGCGGTCAAGCGCGTCGTGCTGTGCTCCGGCAAGGTCTACTACGACCTGCTGGAACAGCGTCGCAAGAACGAGCAGAAAGACGTGGCCATCGTGCGTATCGAGCAGCTGTATCCGTTCCCGCATCAGGCCGTGCAGGCCGTGCTGGAACAATACTCGCACGTGCATGATTTCGTCTGGTGTCAGGAAGAGCCGCTGAACCAGGGCGCCTGGTACTGCAGCCAACACAACTTCCGTGAAGTGGTGCCGTTCGGGGCTTCTTTACGTTACGCAGGACGTCCGGCCTCCGCCTCTCCGGCGGTGGGCTATATGTCCGTACACCAGAAGCAGCAGCAGGCTCTGGTGAACGACGCGCTGAATATTGACTAATGTTCGCTCGCTTGCTGGCCGAGGGCCGGCAAGCAGATGATAAAAAACTTAAGGGAAAGCTAAATGAGTAGCGTAGATATTCTGGTTCCTGACCTTCCTGAATCGGTTGCCGATGCGACCGTAGCCACCTGGCACAAAAAACCGGGCGACAGCGTGCAGCGTGATGAAGTCCTGGTTGAAATCGAAACCGACAAAGTGGTGTTGGAAGTGCCGGCCAGTGAAGCGGGTATTCTCGATGCTATCGTGGAAGAAGAGGGCGCGACCGTGCTGTCTCGCCAGCTGCTCGGCCGCATCCGTCCGGGCGACAGCTCCGGCAAGCCGACCGCTGAGAAGAGCCAAGAGAAAGAAGCCACGCCTGCACAGCGCGCTACCGCGAGCCTGGAAGAAGAAAGCAATGACGCGCTCAGCCCGGCGATTCGCCGCCTGATTGCTGAACACGATCTCGATGCTGGCGCCATCAAAGGCACCGGTGTGGGTGGCCGCATCACGCGTGAAGACGTGGAAGCGCACCTGGCCAAAGGCGGCGCCGCTGCCAAACCGGCCGCCGCCGCTGAAGCCGCACCGCAGCCTGTTCTGGCCGGCCGCAGCGAAAAACGCGTGCCGATGACCCGCCTGCGCAAACGCGTTGCCGAGCGTCTGCTGGAGGCGAAGAACAGCACCGCGATGCTGACCACCTTCAACGAAATCAACATGCAGCCGATCATGGACCTGCGCAAGCAGTACGGCGAAGCCTTCGAGAAGCGCCACGGCGTGCGTCTGGGCTTCATGTCCTTCTACATCAAGGCCGTGGTTGAAGCGCTGAAGCGCTTCCCGGAAGTGAACGCGTCGATCGACGGTTCCGACGTGGTTTACCACAACTACTTCGACATCAGCATCGCGGTTTCTACCCCGCGCGGCCTGGTGACGCCGGTACTGCGCGATGTAGACGCCATGAGCATGGCTGACATCGAGAAGAAAATCAAAGAGCTGGCCGTTAAGGGCCGCGACGGCAAACTGACCGTTGAAGAGCTGACCGGCGGTAACTTCACCATTACCAACGGCGGCGTATTCGGCTCCCTGATGTCTACCCCGATCATCAACCCGCCGCAGAGCGCCATCCTGGGCATGCACGCCATCAAAGATCGCCCAATGGCGGTCAATGGTCAGGTGGTGATCCAGCCGATGATGTATCTGGCGCTGTCTTATGACCACCGCCTGATCGACGGTAAAGAATCCGTCGGCTATCTGGTGACGGTCAAAGAGATGCTGGAAGATCCGGCTCGTCTGCTGCTGGACGTCTAGTAACCCTTGCCGGGCGCGGCGTGCCGCGCCCGCACTCTGTGCTATGTGGCCGGAAAACCATGCGGTTTACCGCGTAATAATGGTCCGGCTAAAAACCTTCAGAACTGAATGGATAGAACATCATGAATTTACACGAATATCAGGCAAAACAGCTGTTTGCTCGGTATGGCATGCCGGCACCAACCGGTTACGCCTGTACCACTCCGCGTGAAGCAGAAGAAGCCGCATCCAAAATCGGCTCCGGCCCGTGGGTGGTGAAATGTCAGGTTCATGCTGGCGGCCGTGGTAAAGCGGGCGGCGTTAAAGTCGTCAACAGCAAAGAAGATATCCGTGCTTTCGCGGAAGCCTGGTTGGGCAAGCGTCTGGTGACTTACCAGACTGACGCGCTGGGCCAGCCGGTTCACCAGATCCTGGTAGAAGCGGCGACCGACATCGATAAAGAGCTGTACCTGGGCGCGGTAGTGGATCGTTCTACCCGTCGCGTGGTGTTCATGGCGTCTACCGAAGGCGGCGTGGAAATCGAGAAGGTGGCGGAAGAAACCCCAGAACTGATCCACAAAATGACCATCGATCCGCTGGCGGGTCCACAGCCTTATCAGGGCCGTGAGCTGGCCTTCAAACTGGGTCTGACCGGTAAGCAAGTCAGCCAGTTCGCCAAGATCTTCATGGGCCTGGCGACGCTGTTCCTGGAGCGCGATCTGGCGATGGTTGAGATCAACCCGCTGGTGATCACCAAGCAGGGCGATCTGGTGTGCCTGGACGGCAAACTGGGCGCCGACGGTAACGCCCTGTTCCGCCAGCCGGAACTGCGTGAAATGCGTGACCCTTCGCAGGAAGACGAGCGCGAATCCCGTGCTGCTCAGTGGGAGCTGAACTACGTTGCCCTCGACGGCAACATCGGCTGCATGGTTAACGGCGCCGGTCTGGCGATGGGCACTATGGACATCGTTAAACTGCACGGCGGCGAACCGGCCAACTTCCTGGACGTTGGCGGCGGCGCGACCAAAGAGCGCGTGACCGAAGCGTTCAAAATCATCCTGTCCGATGACAAGGTGAAAGCGGTTCTGGTTAACATCTTCGGTGGTATCGTACGTTGCGATCTGATCGCCGACGGCATCATCGGCGCAGTGGCCGAAGTGGGCGTTAACGTCCCGGTCGTGGTGCGCCTGGAAGGGAACAATGCCGAACTGGGCGCCAAGAAACTGGCGGACAGCGGCCTGAATATCATTGCTGCGACCAGCCTGACTGATGCGGCTCAGCAAGTTGTTGCAGCAGTGGAGGGTAAATAATGTCCATCTTAATCGATAAAAACACCAAAGTAATTTGCCAGGGCTTCACCGGTAGCCAGGGGACTTTCCACTCCGAACAAGCTATCGCTTACGGCACCAAAATGGTTGGCGGCGTCACCCCGGGCAAAGGTGGCACTCAGCATCTGGGTCTGCCGGTGTTCAACACCGTGCGCGAAGCGGTTGAAGCGACCGGCGCGACTGCCTCGGTCATCTACGTTCCAGCGCCGTTCTGCAAAGACTCCATCCTGGAAGCGATCGATGCCGGCATCAAACTGATCATCACCATCACCGAAGGCATCCCGACCCTGGATATGCTGACCGTGAAAGTGAAGCTGGACGAAGCCGGTGTGCGCATGATCGGGCCGAACTGCCCTGGCGTGATCACCCCGGGCGAGTGCAAAATCGGCATCATGCCTGGCCACATCCACCTGCCGGGCAAAGTGGGCATCGTTTCCCGCTCCGGTACCCTGACCTATGAAGCGGTGAAACAAACCACCGATGCCGGTCTGGGCCAGTCCACCTGCGTGGGTATCGGCGGCGACCCGATCCCGGGCTCCAACTTCATCGATATCCTGAAGATGTTCCAACAGGATCCGCAGACCGAAGCGATCGTGATGATCGGTGAGATCGGCGGCAGCGCTGAAGAAGAAGCGGCAGCTTACATCAAAGAACACGTCACCAAACCGGTTGTCGGCTACATCGCCGGCGTAACCGCGCCGAAAGGCAAGCGTATGGGCCACGCGGGCGCCATCATCGCAGGCGGCAAGGGCACAGCGGACGAGAAGTTTGCTGCGCTGGAAGCGGCGGGCGTGAAAACCGTTCGCAGCCTGGCGGACATCGGCGACGCGGTAAAAGCGGTGCTGAAGCGCTAAGATCTTAGTACGAAATAATAATATCTCGACATGTTTGGCCACCCATTGGGTGGCCTTTTTTATGGGCGAAGATCAGAAATCGTTGAGTGCTTTGATCAGCGCGATCCGATCCTGCAGGCGGCGCTGTTGTACCGGATCCGCGGTAGTTTGCCGCTGTTTTTCCAGCGAGGTGAGGGCGGTGCGGTAATCGTCGGCGTTGCGGAACAGCGCGTCTTTGACGTTGATCGAGGCGACGTTGGTGTAGCGGCCATCGTCGGTGGTCGGCACTTGGATAACGCCTTCATTGAGCAACCGTTTGACGATCGCCCGCTGCGGTTCGTACCCCTCCAGGCCGACCAGCTTCCAGCGCTGCGGCGTCACGCCCTGATACTGGCCGTGTTTCACTTCCGTCAGGTAGCGCAGAGCCAGGTGGCGAATAGTGCCTTCTTCTTCACCGTATTGCGCTTTGCTGTCAAACAGCACCGGGAAGGATTGCCCCTCCAGCGCGCCGCCCTTTTGCGTCAGGTGGCCCATGCGGTAACTGTTCATGCCCAGGCGGATCGGCATGTCGTCGGTGACCGGCGTCCCGTCCGCCAGACGCAGATCGACGATGCGCGAGCCGGCGGGCTGGCGCAGATCGATGGTGTAAGTGACGCCGTCGAAGAAATCGTTGGTGGAATATTTGGACGATCGCCGCGCCGGGTTAAAGCTGTAGGTGACGTCGCCCGGCTGCAGCTGATTGAAATAGTCGGCGGACCACTCCATGTAGCGTTTAAGCGCTTTGCCGTTGAGCTGATACACGGTGATCTCGCCACCGGCGTATTGGTAGTTAAAAGCGATGTCCTTAGCTTTGATGTCGCCGACGTCCAATTTGGCGCGATCGTTGTCGATCTGCAGGGCAATCACCTGCGCCAGCGGCGCATAGTGGCGGGCGGCCTGCTGGAACAGCGCGCTGATGCCGGTATCCTGCACGTGTACCTGAGGAATGCCGCGAAACTCGTCGGCGGGCACCAGATCGCTGCCGCTCAGCTTCGCCACGACCCGGTTGGCGTTGGCGCGCAAAATGTCATGGTACGGCTGGTAGAGCGCTTGCATGGCGCTGTCCGGCGCCAGCCCTTTGATCGGGTAGGTGTAGCTGTTTTTGTCGATCAGCGTGAATTTGCCGTCGCGGCGTTCAAACTGCAGGTCGATGCGCGACAGCGCGCGGCCGTATTTATCCGGCTCGGTGATGATGACGCCGTTAACCACCGCTTTGTCGATCTTCACATGCATGTGGCCGGCGACGATCGCCGCCAGCTCCGGGTTGGCGTTGGCGATGTCGGCCACGCCGGTGCCGGGGCGCTGGTTCTCGTTGTCGATGCCCATATGCGCCACCAGCACGATCGCGTCGACCTGGCTGTCGATTTGCCTGATGACCTGTTTCACTGCTTGCACCGGATCGGTGAAGTTCAGCCCTTTGATGCGATCGGTGCCCTTGGCGAATTCCGCGGTCATCGGCGTATCCATACCGATAATGCCAATTTTCACGCCCTGGCGTTCGACGATGGTGTAGGCCGGCAGGTAAGGCTTGCCGTTGTCCCAGACGATATTGCCCGCCAGCGCCGCGCCTTTGAACTGCTTGAGCGGCGTAGCCAGTACCGGCAGGCCGAAGTCGAACTCGTGGTTACCCATCACCCAGACATCATAATTGAGCGCGTTGAGGCCCAGCATCATCGGGCTGACGGCCTCATGCTTGAAGGTTTCGACGAAATTGCCCTGAATGGTGTCGCCGGCGTCCACCAGGATCAGGTTGGGCTGCTCGGCCCGCACCTGTTTGACCTGAGTGGCTATCTGGCTCAGGCTGCCCGCCAGATTTTCCGTGTCGCTGGCGTAGTCCCAGGGCACGAAAGTGCCGTGCAGATCGGAAGTACCCAGTAAGGTGATATTTACCGTTTCGGCGGCCATGACGTTTCCCGAGAGTCCCAATACAGAGGCAAAGATGATTTTTTTCATAAGTTATTGTCACTCAATGTAATTTTAACATTAGTGGTCATTTTGCTACAAAATCGCAACCTTTACGATCCCATCGCGAGAAATAGACTAATATTGGAGAGAGATTTGTTGTTTTGTGACTGCTATCACTGTCACGGCTTATTGGAAATAAAAGGTTAATTATGTCGCATAATAAGCGCGTAATAATACAATGGCGGCTCTTTTAAATTACATTTATTTAACACAAAAATATCATTAAAAAACAATTAAACCATTGCGCAACATGACCCTAAGAAAATTACGCGAAATGTGCTGATGAATATGGAAATAAGATGCGGATAGGCTTAAATTGTCTCAGATCAAATTAGCCCGAAGTACCTCTTTCGGCTAAGATTTGACCTGTAACCAAAAGTCTAACCCACGTCACGTAAAAACCTATTTATTGTGTGGGATTGGGCGAGTATCATCCATGTTGTGATTATGGATGGTTGATCTTGTTGCATTTGTTACCCGTTGTCGGTTTTCAGTGGCGTGCTTGTCGAGGGCCCGAGGGGCTATTGGCCGAGTGTGCGGTTGAAAGCGGAGAAGCTGGATCAAATTTGTTGTGTTTAAGGGCATTCACTGCGGGGCGTTACTGGCAGCTTTGAAAGAAGCGTGCCGATAACCGCGTGTCGGAGTCTTCCTGCGAGGAGCAAGGAGTCAAGATGTTTGATATTGTCGAACTGTCGCGCTTACAGTTTGCTTTAACGGCGATGTACCATTTCTTATTTGTCCCATTAACGCTCGGTATGGCGTTCTTGCTGGCAATTATGGAAACGGTATATGTCCTGTCTGGCAAACAAATTTATAAAGACATGACCAAATTCTGGGGAAAGTTATTTGCGATTAACTTTGCTCTGGGTGTGGCCACCGGTTTGACCATGGAGTTCCAGTTCGGGACTAACTGGTCGTATTTCTCTCACTACGTCGGCGATATCTTCGGGGCCCCTCTGGCTATCGAAGGTCTGATGGCGTTCTTCCTTGAATCGACGCTGGTCGGCCTGTTCTTCTTCGGCTGGGATCGTCTGAGCAAGGTGCAGCACATGGCGGTAACCTGGTTCGTGGCTCTCGGCTCCAACCTGTCCGCGCTGTGGATCCTGGTCGCCAACGGCTGGATGCAGAACCCGATCGCTTCGGATTTCAACTTCGAAACCATGCGCATGGAGATGGTCAGCTTCTCCGAACTGGTGCTTAACCCGGTTGCGCAGGTGAAATTCGTTCACACCGTGGCTTCCGGCTACACCTGCGGCGCGATGTTCGTGCTGGGTATCAGTTCCTACTATCTGCTGAAAGGCCGCGACATCGCCTTTGCCAAGCGCTCCTTCGCCATCGCTGCCAGCTTTGGTATGGCTGCCATTCTGTCCGTTATCGTTCTGGGTGATGAATCCGGCTACGAAATGGGCGACGTGCAGAAAACCAAACTGGCCGCTATCGAAGCGGAATGGGACACTCAGCCGGCGCCGGCCTCCTTCACCCTGTTCGGCATTCCCGATCAGGACAAGATGGAAAACTCCTTCTCTATTCAGATCCCGTATGCGCTTGGCCTGATCGCCACCCGCTCCACGGACACTCAGGTCACCGGCCTGAAAGATCTGATGGCGCAGCATGAAGTGCGTATCCGCAACGGGATGAAAGCCTACCAGCTGCTGGAAGAGCTGCGCGGCGGCAATACCGATCCTGCGGTGCGTGCCGAATTCAACAAAACCAAGCAAGACCTGGGCTACGGCATGCTGCTGAAGCGCTATACCCCGAACGTCACCGACGCGACGGAAGCGCAAATCCAGCTGGCGACCAAGGACTCCATTCCGCGCGTGGCGCCGCTGTACTTCGCCTTCCGCATCATGGTGGCCTGTGGCGTGATCATGCTGTTGATCATCGGCCTGTCGTTCTGGAACGTGATCCGCGGCCGCATCGGCCAGAAAAAATGGCTGCACCGCGCGGCGCTGTACGGTTTGCCGCTGCCTTGGATCGCGATCGAGTCGGGTTGGTTCGTGGCGGAATACGGCCGTCAACCGTGGGCGATTGGTGAGGTGCTGCCGACGGCGGTCGCCAACTCTTCGCTGACCGCGGGCGACATTCTGTTCTCAATGGGGCTGATCTGCGGCTTGTACACCCTGTTCCTGGTGGCTGAATTGTACCTGATGTTTAAGTTTGCGCGTCTGGGTCCAAGCAGCCTGAAAACCGGCCGCTATCACTTTGAACAACCGACTGCCGCCGTGCAGGAAGCGCGCTAAACAGGAGTCCACGTATGTTTGACTATGAAGTACTGCGATTTATTTGGTGGGTCCTGGTTGGCGTACTGCTGATCGGCTTCGCCGTCACCGACGGTTTCGACATGGGCGTCGGCATTCTGGTGCGCATCATCGGGAAAACCGATACCGAGCGCCGGGTGATGATCAACTCCATCGCCCCGCACTGGGACGGTAACCAGGTGTGGCTGATCACCGCCGGCGGCGCGCTGTTCGCCGCCTGGCCGATGGTCTACGCAGCGGCCTTCTCCGGCTTCTACGTCGCCATGATCCTGGTGCTGGCCGCCTTGTTCTTCCGCCCGGTCGGTTTCGACTACCGCTCCAAGCTGGAGAGCAGCCGCTGGCGCAACATGTGGGACTGGGGCATCTTCATCGGCTCCTTCGTGCCTGCAGTGGTATTCGGCGTGGCGTTCGGTAACCTGCTGCAGGGCGTGCCGTTCCACATGGACGAGTACATGCGCCTGTTCTACACCGGCAACTTCTTCCAACTGCTGAACCCGTTCGGTCTGTTGGCGGGCGTGGTCAGCCTGACCATGCTGGTCACTCAGGGCGCGACCTACCTGCAAATGCGCACCACCGGCGAGATCCACCTGCGTTCACGCGCTGCGGCACAGATCGCGACGCTGATCATGGCGGTATGTTTCCTGCTGGCGGGCGTATGGCTGGTGAAAGGCATCGACGGCTTCGTTGTGACGTCGGCGTTGGACACCCTGGCGGAATCCAACCCGATGCGTAAAGAAGTGGCGCATCAGGCCGGTGCTTGGCTGATCAACTTCAACAAGTATCCGCTGCTGTGGGCCTTGCCTGCACTGGGCGTAGTGCTGCCGTTGTTCACCATCCTGTTCTCGCGTCTGGAGAAGGGCGCGCTGGCGTTCGTCACCTCGTCGTTGACCATCGCCTGCGTCATCCTCACCGCCGGGGTCACCATGTTCCCGTTCGTGATGCCGTCGAGCACTGTGCCTAACGTCAGCCTGACCATGTGGGATGCGACCTCGAGCCTGTTGACGCTGAAAGTGATGACCGTCGTGGCTGCGATCTTCGTGCCTATCGTTTTGGCGTACACCAGCTGGTCGTACTACAAAATGTTCGGTCGCCTCGACAAGAACTACATCGAAAACAACAAGCATTCGCTGTACTAAGGATAAGGAGCTAAACCATGTGGTATTTTGCCTGGATTCTCGGAACGCTTCTTGCCTGCGCCTTCGGCATTATCACGGCGCTGGCGCTTGAGCAGAGCGAAGCGACCAAAGCTCAGCAAGACGGTAAGTGATGAGCTCGTCCGTGATTGACAAGCTGTACGCTGTCACCGACAAGGGCCCGATCCGGGCCCTTTCCCTGGTGCTGGCGTTGATTTTGGCGGGGTGCGTGTTCTGGGATCCGACGCGTTTCGCCGCCAAAACCAGCTCGCTGGAGATTTGGGAAGGGCTGTTGCTGATTTGGGCGGTGTGCGCCGGGGTGATCCACGGTTTCGGATTCCGCCCGCAGCGCAGCGTCTGGCGCGCTTTTTTCGCGCCGCTTCCCGCCATTGTGATCTTGTTCGCAGGATTACTTTACGTTTCTTTATAATCTCCCCGATGTCCCCTTGTTATGGGCCCTCACGGCCCATAATTATTTTCATTCCCATCTTGTAACCCATTCCCAACCCGATCCGTCTTGCGTATAGTAGCAGCGTTAAATTGCATTGCTGGGAAGTAGAGTGAGTAATACGTTGTTTCGATGGCCGGTTCGCGTTTACTACGAGGATACCGATGCCAGTGGTGTGGTCTATCACGCCCGCTACGTCGCCTTTTTTGAAAGAGCGCGCACAGAGATGCTGCGTCAGCACAACTTTCATCAACAGCAGCTGCTCAGTGAACAAGTCGCTTTTGTCGTCCGGCGCATGACGGTGGATTATCTGGCTCCGGCTCGTCTCGACGAGCAACTGGAAGTCCAGAGTGAAATCACCTGTCTGCGCGGGGCTTCTCTCACGTTTGCTCAACGCATTGTCAATTCTGACGGGGCCCTACTGAGCCAGGCAGATGTCCTGATTGCCTGTATTGATCCACACCAAATGAAGCCAAGAGCGCTTCCTAAGTCTATTGTCGCGGAGTTTAAGCAGTGACTGACATGAACATCCTAGATTTATTCTTGAAGGCGAGCCTGCTGGTTAAGCTTATCATGTTGATTTTGATATGCTTCTCGGTAGCTTCTTGGGCGATCATCATTCAGCGCACCCGCATCCTCAATGCGGCGACGCGTGACGCCGAAGCCTTTGAAGACAAATTCTGGTCCGGTATCGAGCTTTCCCGTCTGTACCAGGAAAGTCAGGCGCGTCGCGATAGCCTGACCGGTTCCGAGCAGATCTTCCATTCCGGCTTCAAAGAGTTCGCCCGCCTGCACCGCGCCAACAACCATGCGCCGGAGTCGGTGATCGAAGGGGCGTCGCGCGCGATGCGCATTTCGATGAACCGCGAGCTGGAAACGCTGGAAACCCATATTCCATTCCTCGGCACCGTCGGTTCGATCAGCCCGTACATCGGCCTGTTCGGCACCGTGTGGGGGATCATGCATGCATTTATCGCGCTGGGCGCGGTGAAGCAAGCCACGCTGCAGATGGTGGCGCCGGGTATCGCCGAAGCGCTGATCGCCACCGCGATCGGTCTGTTCGCCGCTATCCCGGCGGTAATGGCCTACAACCGCCTCAACCAGCGCGTCAACAAGCTTGAGCAGAATTACGACAACTTTATGGAAGAGTTCACCGCTATTCTGCATCGTCAGGCCTTCTCCAGCGACAGCAAATAAGTAGGAGGTAGCATGGCGAGAGTACGTGGACGTAGTCGGCGCGAGCTGAAGTCCGAAATTAACATCGTTCCGCTGCTCGACGTGTTGCTGGTGCTGCTGCTGATCTTTATGGCAACCGCGCCAATCATCACGCAGAGCGTGGAGGTTGACCTGCCGGACGCCACCGATTCCAAAACGGTGTCCAGCGATGACAATCCGCCGGTGATCCTTGAGGTTTCCGGCGTAGGTCAATACACCCTGGTGGTGGATCACAACCGTATGGAGCTGCTGCCGCCTGAGCAAGTCGCGGCCGAAGCCAAGTCGCGTTTGGCGGCTAACCCGAAAACGGTCTTTTTGATCGGCGGTGCGAAGGAAGTCCCTTACGATGAGATTATCAAGGCATTGAATATTCTCCATCAGGCGGGCGTAGCTTCCGTGGGGCTGATGACCCAGCCGATCTGACCGTAAGGCGAACGGCAACCCGGTTCCTGCGCTGTGGCCCAGGAACCCCGTATAAGCAACACCAGTTTTTGGGAATCTATTTTGGTAAAGGCAACTGAGCAAAACGATAAGCTGAACCGCGCCGTTATTGTTTCGGTCGTTCTGCACTTCATATTGATTGCCCTGCTGATTTGGGGATCGCTGCAGGAAAAGGTCGACATGGGCGCCGGCGGTGGCGGTGATGGCACCGTGGTGGGCGCAGTGATGGTCGATCCTGGCGCGGTGGTGGAGCAATACAACCGCCAGCAGCAGCAGAGCAACGATGCGCAGCGTGCCGAGAAGCAGCGCCAGAAAAAGGCGGAGCAACAGGCCGAAGAGCTTCAGCAGAAGCAGGCGGAGCAGCAGCAGCGCCTGAAGGAGCTGGAGAAAGAGCGTTTGGCGGCGCAGGAGAAAGCTGCGCAGGACGCCAAGGCGCAGGCTGAGCAACAGCAGAAGGCAGCGGAGCAGCAGAAACAGGCCGCCGAGCAGCAAAAAGCGGCGGAAGCCGCCGCAGCCAAGGCCAAAGAGCAACAGAAGGTCGCCGAAGCCGCCGCCGCCAAGGCGAAGGCCGAAGCGGAAAAGGTCGCCAAGGCACAGGCGGACGCGCAGAAGAAAGCCGAAGCGGAAGCCAAGAAAGAAGCGGCCGCCGCTGCCGCCGCCAAGAAACAGGCGGAAGAGGCGAAGAAAGCCGCAGCTGCCGCCGCAGAGCAAAAAGCCGCAGAGGCCGCGGAGAAGAAAGCGGCCGCTGAAGCCGAGAAAAAAGCCGCAGCGGAAGCCGAGAAGAAGGCTGCCGCTGAGGCAGAGAAGAAAGCGGCCGCCGCTGAGAAAGCTGCGGCAGCCAAGAAAGCCGCTGCGGACGCCAAGAAGAAGGCCGCCGCTGAGGCTGCGAAACAATCGGATGAAGTTAGCGATCTGTTTGGCGGCCTGGCGGACGGCAAGAACGCGCCGAAGGGCGGCGGTGCCAAATCGAAAGGTGACGGTAAACCGGCCGGGCAGGGCAATGCCAAGGCGGCAGGCGCCAGCGGGGCGGATATCAATGGTTATATTGGGCAGGTTAAAAACGCGATTGAAAGCAAGTTCTATGACGCCAGTTCGTTCGCCGGAAAAACCTGTGACCTGCGTATCAAGCTGGCGCCGGACGGCCTGCTGATAAGTGTACAACCGGCGGGAGGCGATCCGGCATTGTGCCAGGCCGCGGTGTCTGCCGCCAAGTTGGCGCATATACCGAAGCCGCCGAGCGATGCCGTTTATCAGCATGTTAAGAATGCTACCCTTGAATTCAAACCTTAATAATGGTTGTTTGAGCTGAGTAAGATCACAGGGATGTACTAAGGTAACCAACAGGGATTATGTAGTTTTACGTAAGTTGGTTTGTTAAAATTCTGCTAATTTATCGCAGGCATCCCGCCTGGATAAGGGAGATGAGATGAAGCAGGCATTTCGAGTAGCGCTAGGTTTTTTAATTCTGTGGGCGTCCGTGTTGCACGCGGAAGTTCGCATTGAAATCACCCAAGGGGTCGACTCCGCTCGCCCGATTGGCGTGGTGCCGTTTAAGTGGGCGGGCCCAGGCACGCCGCCGGAAGATATCGGCAAGATTGTCGGCGCGGATCTGCGCAACAGCGGCAAATTCAACCCGATCGACGTGGCGCGCATGCCGCAGCAACCGACCTCCGCGTCTGAAGTGACGCCGGCGGCCTGGACTGCATTGGGCATCGACGCCGTGGTTGTCGGCCAGGTTCAGCCTGGCGCCGACGGCAGCTACCTGATCTCCTACCAGCTGGTGGACACCTCGGGTTCGCCGGGCACCGTATTGGCGCAGAACCAGTATAAAGTGACCAAACAGTGGTTGCGTTATTCTGCCCATACCGCCAGCGACGAAGTGTTCGAGAAGCTGACCGGCATCAAGGGCGCGTTCCGTACCCGTATCGCCTACGTCGTGCAGACCAACGGGGGGAAATTCCCGTATGAGCTGCGCGTAGCGGATTACGACGGTTACAACCAGTTCACGGTGCACCGTTCGCCTGAGCCGCTGATGTCGCCGGCCTGGTCGCCGGACGGCAGCAAACTGGCTTACGTGACCTTCGAGAGCGGCCGTTCCGCGCTGGTGGTACAGACCCTGGCTAACGGCGCTATCCGCCAGATCGCCTCGTTCCCGCGCCACAACGGTGCGCCGGCGTTCTCTCCGGACGGCAGCAGGCTGGCGTTCGCGCTGTCCAAGAGCGGCAGCCTGAACCTGTACGTGATGAACCTCGGCTCCGGCCAAATCACGCAGCTGACCGATGGTCGCAACAACAACACCGAACCGACCTGGTTCCCGGATGGCCAGTCGCTGGCGTTTACCTCCGACCAGGGCGGGCGTCCGCAGATTTATAAAATCAGCGCCAGCGGCGGTGCCGCACAGCGTCTGACGTGGGAAGGCTCTCAGAACCAGGATTCTGAAGTTAGCTCCGACGGTAAATTCCTGGTGATGGTGAGCACCAACAGTGGTGCACAACACATCGCCAAACAAGATCTTGGATCGGGCGCCGTTCAGGTTTTGACCGGCACCTTCCTGGATGAAACGCCTAGTATTGCGCCAAACGGCACCATGGTGATCTATAGCTCCACGCAAGGTATGGGCTCCGTGCTGCAGTTGGTGTCAACTGATGGGCGTTTCAAAGCGCGTCTTCCGGCAACTGATGGACAGGTCAAATTCCCTGCCTGGTCGCCGTATCTGTGATGCATGTGTAAATATGTATGGCAAACTATAAAAGGATCAAAGAAATGCAACTGAACAAAGTGCTGAAAGGGCTTCTGCTGGCACTGCCAGTTCTGGCTGTAGCAGCTTGTAGTTCTAACAAAAGCGCGAACAACGACCAATCTGGTATGGGCGCTGGCACTGGTATGGAAAACGGCAGCAGCAACCTGTCTTCCGAAGAACAAGCTCGTCTGCAGATGCAAGAACTGCAGAAGAACAACATCGTTTACTTCGGCCTGGACAAGTATGACGTTAGCTCCGAATTCGCTCAGATGCTGGACGCGCACGCTGCATTCCTGCGTAACAACCCGTCTTACAAAGTGACCGTTGAAGGCCATGCTGACGAACGCGGCACGCCGGAATACAACATCGCTCTGGGTGAGCGCCGTGCTAACGCCGTTAAAATGTACCTGCAGGGTAAAGGCGTTTCCGCTGACCAGATCTCTATCGTTTCTTACGGTAAAGAAAAACCAGCAGTACTGGGCCACGACGAAGCGGCTTATGCTAAAAACCGTCGTGCCGTTCTGGTTTACTAAGAGAATCGCATGAACAGTAACTTCAGACGTCACCTGTTGAGTCTGTCGTTACTGGTTGGCGTAGCGGCCCCCTGGGCCGCTACTGCCCAAGCGCCAATCAGTAATGTCGGCTCCGGCTCGGTCGAAGACCGCGTCACCTCGCTTGAGCGCATCAGCAATGCTCAAGGCCAGCTTTTAAACCAACTCCAGCAACAACTCTCTGATAACCAACGCGACATTGATTCTCTCCGTGGGCAAATCCAGGAAAGTCAGTATCAGTTGAATCAGGTGGTTGAACGCCAGAAGCAAATCTATCAGCAGATGGATAGCCTCAGCCAGGGCGGCGCTCAGAGCGCCTCTGCGGCCGCGGGCACTGCCGGTGGGGCAGCCGCAGGCGCATCTTCCGATGCGGGCAGCAGCGCGCCTGCAGCCGCGTCTGCAACGCCGAGCGGCGGTGATGAGAACAGCGACTACAACGCCGCTGTTTCTCTGGCGCTGGAAAAAAAACAGTATGACCAGGCGATTTCTGCCTTTCAGTCCTTCGTAAAACAGTACCCGAAGTCTACCTATCAGCCCAACGCCAATTATTGGCTGGGTCAGTTGTTCTACAACAAGGGTAAAAAAGACGACGCGGCCTACTATTTTGCGGTGGTGGTGAAGAATTACGCTAAATCACCGAAGGCGCCGGACGCCATGTACAAGGTGGGTATCATCATGCAGGAGAAAGGGCAGGCCGATAAAGCCAAAGCCGTGTTCCAACAGGTGATTAAACAATACCCAACCAGTGCGGCGGCCAAACAGGCGAAAAGTCGCGTAGGCGGTTAACAGTCAGAAAAATGAGCCCAGAAGTTAGTCGATTTGACCGATTTCTGGGCTCATTCGCGTGAAGAACAAGCAGTTGAACGCATCGGTAAAAAATTTAGGTTGCGCTGCCAAGATAAATTAGTAATATATGCCGCCGTTGCCAAGACATCTTGCAAGATGTTAAAGCGGCAGGGAAATTGGGTCGTTAGCTCAGTTGGTAGAGCAGTTGACTTTTAATCAATTGGTCGCAGGTTCGAATCCTGCACGACCCACCAATTTTGAAGCAAGAAATGAAGTGGAATCGGGAAGGATAACATCACGAAGTGATGGCCCGTCAGGGCGAGGCTAAAGGCCGAGTCATCCTGCACGACCCACCAATTTCTGAAGTAGCAGTAACCACAACAGTGGGTGATTAGCTCAGTTGGTAGAGCATCTCCTTTACACGGAGGGGGTCGGCGGTTCGAGCCCGTCATCACCCACCACTGTTATGGGTCGTTAGCTCAGTTGGTAGAGCAGTTGACTTTTAATCAATTGGTCGCAGGTTCGAATCCTGCACGACCCACCATTCTTCGCGAATGGCTGCGATAGAGAATCGTAAAGGATGAGAACCGTAAAGGTTCGAGTCTCGCGCAGCGAGACAACATCACTCCGGTGATGGCCCGCAAGGGCGAGTTATCCTGCACGACCCACCATTCTTTAAGAATGGCAGCTTCAGAATCGGTTTGATGTGGCAAGTAAAGGTCCGAGTCGAGTACCCGTCGAGTTGTCCTGAACATCCCCATCCTTGTTTTCCGCGAGTCGGTTCCAATAACCTATTCGCCATCAGCAGTAAACCACATCAGTGGGTCGTTAGCTCAGTTGGTAGAGCAGTTGACTTTTAATCAATTGGTCGCAGGTTCGAATCCTGCACGACCCACCACTTTTTGAGAGTGAAAATAGCAGTACCACAGCAGTGGGTGATTAGCTCAGTTGGTAGAGCATCTCCTTTACACGGAGGGGGTCGGCGGTTCGAGCCCGTCATCACCCACCACACTGCGGGTCGTTAGCTCAGTTGGTAGAGCAGTTGACTTTTAATCAATTGGTCGCAGGTTCGAATCCTGCACGACCCACCAATTCAGAAAAAAGCGCCTTTTGGCGCTTTTTTCGCATCTGCGCCACCTGACTCTACCTTTATCTTCTTGCTGACATAGCCTTCTGAGTCGTGCGGGTGAGATCCTGCGTTCAGGTTCGAGCATCGCGCAGCGATACGACAACGCGCAGCGTTGCCCGTAGGGTGAGGTCACAGGCCGAATCAATCCTGCACGACCCACCAATTCAGAAAAAAGCGCCTTTTGGCGCTTTTTTCGCATCTGCGCCCACCTGACTCTACCTTTATCTTCTTGCTGATATAGCCCACTGAGTCGTGCGGGTGAGATCCTGCGTTCAGGTTCGAGCATCGCGCAGCGATACGACAACGCGCAGCGTTGCCCGTAGGGTGAGGTCACAGGCCGAATCAATCCTGCACGACCCACCCATTCAGAAAAAAGCGCCTTTGGGCGCTTTTTTCGTTTCTGTAACATCCAAACCTGACCTCGTCTTCTTGCCAACATAGCCCACTGAGTCGTGCGGGTGAGATCCTGCGTTCAGGTTCGAGCATCGCGCAGCGATACGACAACGCGCAGCGTTGCCCGCAGGGTGAGGCCAAAGGCCGAATCAATCCTGCACGACCCACCCATTCAGAAAAAAAGCGCCTTTGGGCGCTTTTTTCGTATCCGCATCACCGCAATCTGAATCCGCTGCTTTCTCGTTTCAACACGACACCGACTATCATCCCGCTCTTTTCTGAACGGCTATACGTTCTCCTCAGGCTGTTAATCCGCTGTGAACTGCGCGGCTAATGCCTATGTTTTTAATCTATTAAACATTGAGTGCGCAAAATTGAAAATATCAGCGGACTTTTCGCGCGATTTTAGGTATTTTGTTTAGTATATAAAACTAAGGGCGTTGCGGTAGGCGATATTCACGCGGCAGGCGCCCAGCCTAGCATGAGATTGCAGCGATGAGTGAAATGTTTGATGTCAATGCGGCGGTGTATCCCTTCCCGCCTAAACCGGTACCGCTGGACGTAGCCGAAAAAGCCTTTTATCGCGAGAAGATCAAAACCCTGCTCAAGCAGCGCAATGCGGTGATGGTCGCCCACTATTATACCGATCCGGAAATCCAGGCGCTGGCGGAAGAAACCGGCGGCTGCGTGGCGGATTCGCTGGAAATGGCGCGCTTCGGCAGCGCGCATCCTGCTTCCACGCTATTGGTGGCCGGCGTGCGTTTCATGGGGGAAACCGCCAAAATCCTCAGCCCGGAAAAGCAGGTGCTGATGCCGACGCTGTTTGCCGAATGTTCGCTGGATCTGGGCTGCCCGGAAGAGGAGTTTCATGCGTTTTGCGACAGCCATCCCGATCGCACCGTGGTGGTCTATGCGAACACTTCGGCGGCGGTCAAAGCGCGCGCTGACTGGGTGGTGACCTCCAGCATCGCCGTCGAATTGATCGAGCATCTGGATAGCCTGGGCGAGAAGATCATCTGGGCGCCGGATCGTCATCTCGGCAGCTACGTGCAGAAGCAGACCGGCGCTGACGTGTTGTGTTGGCAAGGCGCCTGCATTGTCCATGACGAGTTCAAGACCCAGGCGCTGCGGCGCATGAAGGCGCTTTATCCGCAGGCGGCGATCCTGGTGCATCCCGAATCGCCTCAGGCGGTGGTCGAGCTGGCGGATGCGGTGGGCTCTACCAGCCAACTGATCCAGGCGGCGAAAACATTGCCGCATCAACAGCTGATTGTCGCCACCGATCGCGGTATCTTTTACAAGATGCAGCAGGCCTGCCCGGACAAAGAGTTATTCGAAGCACCGACCGCCGGAGAAGGCGCGACCTGCCGCAGCTGCGCGCATTGCCCGTGGATGGCGATGAATGGCCTGAAGGCAATTGCCGAAGGGCTGGAGCAGGGGGGCGCGCAGCATGAGATCCACGTGGACGCCGCGCTGCGTGAGAAGGCGCTGGTGCCGCTGAATCGCATGCTGGATTTCGCCGCTCAGCTTAAGATGCAGGTTAAAGGCAACGCTTAACCGTTTAAAAGGATGACCTCATGAGCTTTTTCAGTACCAGCAATATTCTGGTGCACATTCCGCTTGGTGCAGGCGGTTACGATCTGTCGTGGATCGAAGCTATCGGCACATTGTTCGGGTTGCTGTGCATCTGGTACGCCAGCAAGGAAAAAATCATCAACTACCTGTTCGGCCTGATCAACGTCACGCTGTTCGCGGTGATTTTCTTCCAGATCCAGCTGTACGCCAGCCTGCTGCTGCAGCTGTTTTTCTTCGGCGCCAATATTTACGGTTGGTATGCCTGGAGCCGCCAGACCCAGGATAATCAGGCCGAGCTGCAGATCCGCTGGCTGCCGCTGCCGAAAGCGTTGGCCTGGGTGGCGGTCTGCGTCATCGGCATCGGCCTGATGACCTTTAACATCGACCGCGTGTTCGCCTGGCTGACGCAGGTTGCGGTGGCGGTGATGCAAGGGCTGGGGCTGAACGTGCAGATGCCTGAGCTGCAGCCGGACGCGTTCCCGTTTTGGGATTCGGCGATGATGGTGCTCTCCATCGTGGCGATGATCCTGATGACGCGCAAGTACGTGGAAAACTGGCTGCTGTGGGTGGTTATTGATGTCATCAGCGTGGCGATCTTCGCCTACCAAGGGGTGTACGCGATGGCGCTGGAGTACGTCATTCTGACGCTGATCGCCCTGAACGGCTCCTGGCTGTGGATCAAGAGCGCCGGGCGCAACCATTCCAATCCGTTATCTTCCGCTCCGTAACAACGCAGAGGGCGCCGTGGTGGCGCCCTCTTGGCTTAGTGGCGATGTCCCAGATGGGAATGCGCTTCGGCATGTGAGTGTTCACTCGGCTCCGGCGCCCGGTTGATACCGCAGTCCGGCGTCTCGCAGTGCTGGTACTCCATCTGAATGGTCACGTGGCCAATTTTGTAGTGTTCCAACAGATAAGCCTGAATGCGTTGCAACAGCCCATCGTGGTCATGCGGCGGGATCACCTGCGCATGCAGCGTCATCAGCTTCTGGTCGCCAATCTGCCAGACGTGTACGTGGTGGATGTTGCGCACTTCCGGGATATTCAGGCACAGGTCTTTTTGCAGCTTGGCGATGTCGATCTCCTGCGGCGTGCCTTCCAACAGTTCGTGGAAACTCTCCTTCAGCAGTCGCCAGGCGCTGCGCAGCACCAGACAGGAGACCAGCACCGACAGGATCGGGTCAATCGGCGTCCAGCCGGTGGCAAGAATGACGATGGCGGCGACGATGGCGCCCACCGAGCCGAGCAGGTCGCCCAACACATGCAGCGCGGCCGCCCTCACGTTGATATTTTTCTCTTCGCTGCCGCGATGCAGCAGCCAGAAGGCGAACAGGTTCGCCAGCAGCCCCGCTATGGCGATGATCAGCATCGGAGTACCCATCACCGGCTGTGGTTCGAAGAAACGCCGTATCGCCTCCCACAGGATGAATACCACGATCACCAGCAGCGCCGCGGCGTTGAGGAAAGCCGCCAGGGTAGTGAGGCGCAGATAGCCGAAGGTATGGCGCGCGTTGGGCTTGCGCTGGGAAAAGTGCACCGCCATCAGCGCCACCAGCAGCGCGGCGGCATCGGTCAGCATGTGGCCGGCATCGGCTAACAGCGCCAGCGAGCCGGACAACAGGCCGCCGACCACCTCGGCCACCATAAAGACCGCGGTGACTAAAAAAGCGGTCAGTAGGCGTTTACTATTACTGTCTTTCGGCAGGTGTACGTGTGGAGTGTCCGACATTATTCATCCTTATGCATAGCGAAAGAGGGGGCGGCGGCGAGCAGAGCGTCCAGCTCCGGTTCTATCTGCGCCACTAACGCCTTTAATTTAGTATAAGCGGCGGCGGCAAGCTCGCCCCGACGTGCGGTATCCACCAACTGCTGGCACAGCTGCGCGGCTTCCGGCAGCTGCAGCATCAGCAGGCTGCCCTTGATGCGGTGCGCCGCCTGCTCCAGGCGCGGCCAGTCGTGCGCGTCGACGGCGTCTGCGAGCCGCTGCCGGTCTTGCCGCAGCGTATCGCCGAGCGTCTGCGCCAGCCGCTGCAGCATGGCGCGATCGCCACCCGCCATTTCGGCCAGCGTTTGCCGCAGGTCAGTAAGGACTGACTTTTCTTCCTGAGCCTGCGGCTGTTGAGCCAATACCTGGCCGATCGCCGCCAGTGAAATCGGTTTGGTCAGGAAGTGGTCGATCGCCACCAGCCCCGGCGGGATGCGGGTAAACTCCTGCACGTCTGCCGAGCAGAGCACGATGCGGCAAGGCGGGCGCTGCAGCCGCTGTTCGTCGCGTCGGATCAGTCTGGCCAGCGTCAGGCCGTCCGGGCGCGGCATGTTATAGTCGATAAACAGCAGATCGAACGGCTGTCGGCGCTGGGCCTTCAGCAGCGCATAGCCTTGTTCGAAGCGGGCCGGCTGTAATCCGAAGTGGCGCAGTTGGCGTTCCATCAGCAACAGATTGGTGGGATGATCGTCGATCAGCGCGGTACGTAAGGCGGAAGACGGCAGAGCAAAGGTGCGCTCTGCCGGGGCGACAGCCGGCAGCGCGCCGCTCAGCTCGACCGGTATCGCGACCTTGACACGGGTACCGACGCCCGGCTGCGAGTGCAGTTCGATGCGGCCGCCCATCTGTTCGACGATTTCTTTGCAGATCGACAGCCCCAAACCGGTGCCCTGCACCGAGATGCGTTGCGCGCCGCGTGCACGGTAAAACGGTTGGAACAGCTTGCCTATCTCATCGGCGGCGATGCCGCAGCCGCTGTCGTTCACCGTCAGATGCAATTCCCCCTGCCGCTCATCCTGCGCGTGCCAGCCGACCTCGACCTGAATGGTGCCGCGCGGCGTGAACTTTATCGCGTTGTTTATCAAGTTATTAGCCACCTGAAGTAAACGCTCACCATCAATAATCACCGCCTCCGGCAGCGCCGGATCCGCCACTACGCTCAGCGTCAACGGCCGTTCGCCGATCAGCGGCCGGTAGAGGGCGTCGATGCGCGCGACCCAGGGGCGCAGCGCCACCGGTTTCGGCGCCAGCGTCAGCGAACCGGTTTCCAGCCGAGCGTGATCCTGCAGGTCGTTGAGCAGGTTGAGCAGCGAAGAGGCCGAGCTGTATATCACCGGCAGGCCTTCCTGCGCGGGTTGGCGTTTGAGCTCCAGTTCCAGCAGGCCGAGGATGGCGTGCATCGGCGTGCGCAACTCGTGGCTGACGGTGGCGAGGAATTTGCTCTTCATGCGGTTTTCCGCTTCGGCGCGGCGGCGCGCCTGCTCGAGCTCTTCGCGTTCGCGTTTTTCACGGCGCTGCAGCATGAAACGGCGCAGCGTCAGCGCCAACAGCAGCACGGTGGCGGCGGCCAGCAGCGCCAGCAGCCAGGTAGTCTGCGGTGGCATGCGGTTATCGTTCACCGCATCGATCAGGTTGCTGCGATCGACGATCCACTCGTCGCGCAGCGATTGCAGGGTGTCCGCCGGGATCTGCATCAGGTTCTTATCGAGGATTGCCAGTAGCAGCGTCTGATCGCGACGCACGCCGAAGGCCACCGGATAGGGGATATTGTTGGCGGCGAAGGCCAGTTTGATGGCGCCGGAATAGCGCGACAGCGCCAAAAAGTTGGCGGAAATGACGTTATCCACCAGCGCATCCAACTGGCCGTTGGCCAGCGCGTCGTACATCGACTTGCTGTCGGCGAAGCTGACGGTCTGCTCCTGTTCCGGTACCAGCCCCTGCGCCAAATCGCCCTGCAGCACGCCGATGCGCTTACCGGCCAAATCGCTCCAGGTTGAGATGCCGTTGGCGTATTGGCCGATGTAAACGCCCCACAGCGAACGGTGGATCGGCATGCTGGCGCCGTAGCGCGCCTTGACGCCGCGCGCCAGCGGCAGGGCGGCGCGGAAGCTGGCCTGGCCGGACTGCACCAGCTCATCGGCCTGCTCGGCGTTGCGCGCCCACAGCGGCGCGAAACGCAGTCCGGTGTTTTGCGCGATGATGTTGAGAATGTCGATGGCGTAGCCACGCGGCTGGCCGTCGGAGCCGCGGTAGGCGAACGGGAAGTTGTTCTCGATGGCGGCGTAGTAAACCACGCGGTGGCTCGCCACCCAGTTTTTCTCCATCGCCGTCAGATCGGCATTGCCGGTGTCGAGGTAGCTGGGGATCTTTTTGCTCCAGCGGCTCTGCAGGGCATTCATCAGCTCCATCGGCGCGTCGGCGATGGCGGTGTCCAGCGTGTCTATCAGGCGCGGATCGGCGGCGGCGAACACGAAGGAGAGGTTGCCCAGGTTCTCGTTGCTTTCAATCTGATAGAGCTGGCCGAGCTGCAGCTGGTCGATGATAAAGCTGGCGCTGGCCTCGTCGGCGATAAAGTAGTCGCTGCTGCCGTTGAGCAGCGAATAGACCGCCTGCAGGTTGTTGTCGTAGCGCTGGATCTGCGATGCCACCGCCTGCAGGGCGCCGCCGGACTGCATGTCGGTCAGCGCGCCGATCGCGACGCGGGCGTTGGCGGAATTGAGCATCACCGGCCGATCGTTGCTGCGATCGCGCAATACGCGCAGATTGCTGACGTAGTAGGGCTGAGAGATCTCCAGCCCGTGCAGCGCTTCACTCTGCGGGATGCCGTACAGCAGATCGACCTTGCCGTCGTGCAGCGCCTGCTCCAGCTGCGTCAGGTCGGCGAAGCCGTAAATGGCGAAGCGGATGCCGGTCACCTGCTGAATATAGCCGAGGTAGTCGGCGTTCAGCCCATACAGATCGTCGTCCACGATGATGTTGTATGGGCTGGTGTTCTCACTGATGATGCCGACGCGCAGCGTGCGATCGCGCCAGGGATTTTTCTCGCCGACGATCAGCATGTTCTCGGGGGTATTCAGGTTGCTGACCAACTGATAGCGCACCGGCTCCGCCGCCTGCGCCAGGCCGCACCACAGGATCAGCAGCAGCAGGGCGCGGCGCATCATGGCGCCAGCTCTTTAAACACCGCCACCAGCTCCAGCAGGTTGCCGGCGCCGGTTTTACGCTGGATGTTTTTTTTGTGCGTGCTGACGGTCTTGTTGCTGATGTGCAGCCGGTCGGCGATCTGCAGGTTGGACAGCCCCTGGCTCAGCAAGCCCAGCACCTCGAGCTCCTTGGGGGTGAGCTGCCCGCCGTCCGCCGTCGGCGGCTCTTCGGCCAGCGCGGCGGCGGGGAAGCGGGTTTCACCGTCCAGCACCTGCTCGATCGCCTGCACCAACTCCGCCAGCGAGCTGCCTTTATTGACGAAACCGTCGGCGCCGGCGGCATGCGCCATGCGCGCATAGACATCGGCTTCCTGCGCGGTATAGATCAGGATTTTTTGTTGCGGATAGCGGCGGCGGATTTTTTTCAACAGCTGCAGCCCGTCGGCCTGCGGCAGGCCGATATCCAGGATCACCAGGCCAAAAGCGGCCTCGGCCAGCAGGGCCAGCGCCTGTACGTCATCCTGTGCCGCCTGCAGGTGGTAGGGACGGGATGATTTCATTAGCGCCGCTTCCAGTGCGACATGAACCACCGGGTGGTCATCAACTAATAGCAGAGAGGGCATGTTCAACTCGGGTCACTTTATATTCTGATCGCTAGCATAGCGAAAAAGGAGGCTCTGCGCTCGCCAGATGAAACAGCACAATCTGCTGTTAATTTGGCGGTTCCAGCGGTGGGGGGCAAAGGTGATTTACAGCGCCATTCTCACAGGCTAGATTGTTGGGATCTACACCGTTACGCACTGCGAAATACCCCACGATACCGAATGGAAAAGCTATGAATTACCAAAACGACGATTTACGCATTAATGATATTAAGGAACTCCTGCCGCCGGTGGCTTTGCTGGAGAAATTCCCGGCCACTGAACGCGCGGCAAAGACGGTGTCCCAGGCCCGCAGCGCAATTCACAATATCCTCCGCGGCAGCGACGATCGCCTGCTGGTGGTGATTGGCCCTTGCTCCATCCATGATACCCAAGCCGCCAAAGAGTACGCGGGGCGCCTGCTGGCGCTGCGTGAAGAACTGAGCGGCGAGCTGGAAGTGGTGATGCGCGTGTACTTCGAAAAACCGCGCACCACCGTGGGCTGGAAAGGCCTGATCAACGATCCGCAAATGGACAACAGCTTCAACATCAACGACGGCCTGCGCCTGGCGCGCAAGCTGCTGGTGGAGATCAACGACAGCGGGCTGCCGGCCGCCGGCGAATTCCTCGACATGATCACGCCGCAGTACCTGGCGGATCTGATGAGCTGGGGTGCCATCGGCGCGCGCACCACGGAATCGCAGGTGCACCGTGAACTGGCTTCCGGCCTCTCTTGCCCGGTTGGCTTCAAGAACGGCACCGACGGCACCATCAAGGTGGCGATCGACGCTATCAACGCCGCCGGCGCGCCGCACTGCTTCCTCTCGGTGACTAAATGGGGCCACTCGGCGATTGTTAACACCAGCGGCAACGGCGACTGCCACATTATCCTGCGCGGCGGCAAAGAGCCGAACTACAGCGCGGCGCACGTGAAGGACGTCAAAGCCGGTCTGAGCAAAGCCGGGCTGCCGGCGCAGGTGATGATCGACTTCAGCCATGCCAACAGCAGCAAACAGTTCAAAAAGCAGATGGACGTGAGCGCCGATGTTTGCGGGCAAATTGGCGGCGGTGAAAAAGCGATTATCGGCGTGATGATCGAAAGCCATCTGGTGGAAGGCAACCAGAGCCTCGAAAGCGGCGAACCGCTGGTTTACGGCAAGAGCGTCACCGACGGCTGCATCGGCTGGCAGGATACCGAAACCGTGCTGCGCGATCTGGCGGCGGCGGTGAAAGCGCGCCGCGGTTAATCGCGTAAAGAAGGGCTCGCCAGCGGGCCCTTTTCTATTTATCTTAAATTTTTATATCTCCTGTCAATTTAAGGCCTACAGTTAATAGGCTTATTAAATCATTAAGCGACCGTCTTCGCATTATTCCTATTTAATAAAAGAATAATTGTCACCGCTCTCGGCATTGTGCTTATATAAGACGCTTTTTTATTCCACAAACTCCGCATGACGAATAAGCGGGGAGTGGTATGACCTATTCCTTTCAGGACGAAAGAATTATGACAAGTAATACCTCGCAGCCGCTGGGGCTGCACCGGATTAAATTCCATGGGAAAGGTGGTGAGTACTTCGCTATTTGGTTAGTCAACGCGTTATTGACGGCTCTGACCCTGGGCATCTATTCCGCCTGGGCGACGGTGCGTCGTCGTCGCTATTTTTACGGCAACACGGAATTGGACGGCGATCGTTTCGATTATCATGCACAACCGCTGCAAATTCTGAAAGGGCGGCTGTTGGTGATCGGCGGCATCATCGTGTTTTATATCTTGCTGGCGATAACGCCTCTGCTGGGGCTGCTGGCTTTGCTGGTGTTGCTTGCCCTGTTGCCGTGGATCGTTATCCGCAGCTGGCGTTACAATGCGATTATGTCGAGCTATCGCGGCGTGCGTTTTAATTATGTCTGCCGCACCGGGCGCGCCTATTGGGCTTTACTGTTCTGCCCGTTATTGCTGATTATCGGGCTGTATGTCGGTCTGATCGTCTTGCTCGGCATTGGCAGCGGTCTTGGCAGCATCAACGCCATTGCTTTTATGCTGGTGCTGACGCTGATTTTGGCCGTGCCGGCATTTGCGGCGGTAAACGGCATTATTAGCGCACTGCAGCATGACTTGTACGTTAATAACCTGTTTTTCGGGAAGACACCGTTTATTGCCGAACTGAAGAAATCGGCCTTTATCAAATTTGCCTTGGTTGGCCTGCTCATATTCCTGCCGTTCATGTTGGTCGCGCTGGTGTGCATCGGTTCGTTCTTCTTTACCCTCTATCAGATGGTGTTGATGGGCATGTTGACCAATGAAGCCATTGATGTGCTGGTGCTGGACAATATCAGCAGCCTGCTGCTGATGATGGTGGTGCTGCTGATCGGCGCCCTGGTGGCCAGCAGTTACCAGGTTGTCGCCCAACGCAACTACCTGTTTAACCAGGCAAGGCTGAACGGCGACATCAAGCTGCATTCCTCAATGAAAACGATGCCGTACATGGGATTGTTGATCACCAATACCCTGATTACCCTGTTCTCGCTCGGTTTGGCGGCGCCGGTGGCGGAAGTGCGCCATGCCCGTTATCTGGCGGCTTGCACGGCGGTTGAAGGCGATTTGGCGCTGCTGAACATTACTGCGCATCAGGAAACTGCCAACAGCGCGGTGGCCGAAGAAGCGGTGCAGGCGCTGGATCTGGGCGGCAGCTTCTGAGGCGCCGATGATCCTTGAAGGCGCTTATCAATTGCCGGGGCGGGCCGCACGTGAGGCGGCCCGTTTACTGGTGAACGAAAGCGGCGAAGGCGTGACGCTGCAGCGGCAGGATGAACAGCGTTACATCCCGCTGGCGGACATCACCGTTTCTGCCGCGCTGGGCAATATTCCGCTGACGCTCACCTTTAGCGACGGTGCGCGCTTTGTGCCGGATGACGATGCGGCCTTTCGCCGCTGGTTCTATCAGCGCCGTTCGCCGGGGTGGGTACATCGCCTGGAACGCCATAAACGCGGCGTTGCCTTAGCGCTGCTGATGACGCTGCTGGCGGTAGTGGCTTACGTTTACGTGGTGCTGCCGTGGGCGAGCAGCGAGATCGCTATGCGCATCCCCACCTCGGTGGAACAGACGCTGGGCGAGCATACACAGACGTTTTTGGACCAGAGCGGCTTCGCGCCCTCCGCACTCCCGGTCGAGAGGCAGCAGGCGTTGCAACAGCTGTTCCGGCAGGTGACGCCGCCTGAGATGCGCCAGGAGCGCACGCCGCTGTCGCTGAAGTTGATGGCGGCGCCCGGTGCGCCGAACGCCTTTATGTTGCCAGACGGCACGCTGGTGCTCAGCGATGAGCTGGTCACTTTGTCGAAAAACGACGATGGCTTGGCGGCGGTGATGCTGCACGAAATGGGGCATCACGCTTATCGTCATCCGATGCGCATGCTGGTGCGTTCGTCACTGGTGGCGTTGACGCTGATGTGGATGACGGGTGACGTCAGCGGCATCGGCGACACGTTGCTGCAGTCCGCGTCCTTCGTGAATGAGATGCAGTTTTCTCGCGGGATGGAGCGTGAGGCCGATGCGTTTGCGATAGCGGAAATGCAGCGCCAGGGGCGTTCGCTGGCGGAAATGGCGGCGATCTATCGCGCGTTGGCGCAGGCGCCTGAACGAGAAAAGACCGATGACTGGGTGCTGCCTGCCTGGCTCAGCACCCATCCGGCGATGCAGGAACGGCTGGACGCGGTGAACGAGGCGATGGCGCAGCAGCCGCGACAGTAATAAAAAAGCCCCCGGTGAAAACCGGGGGCTTTTTCGTTAACGGGCGAAATTACTTCGCTTTACCCTGGTTCGCCACGGCGGCCGCTTTTGCAGCGATTTCGTCGGCGTTACCCAGGTAGTAACGTTTGGTTGGCTTGAAGTTCTCATCGAACTCATACACCAACGGCACGCCGGTTGGGATGTTCAGTTCGAGGATTTCGTCTTCGCTCAGGTTATCCAGGTATTTCACCAGCGCGCGCAGCGAGTTGCCGTGCGCCGCAACGATCACGCGTTCGCCGCTCTTGATGCGTGGCAGGATCTCTTCGTCCCAGTAAGGGATAACGCGATCGATGGTCAGCGCCAGGCTCTCGGTCAGCGGCAGCTCTTGCTCGCTCAGCGAGGCGTAGCGCGGATCGTGGCCAGGGTAACGTTCGTCTTCTTTGGTCAGCTCAGGTGGGGTCACCGCGAAGCCGCGACGCCATTGTTTTACCTGCTCGTCGCCGTATTTTTCAGCGGTTTCGGCTTTGTTCAGACCCTGCAGCGCACCGTAGTGACGTTCGTTCAGCTTCCAGGATTTTTCGGTTGGCAACCAGGCCTGATCCAGCTCGTCGAGGATGTTCCACAGGGTGTGGATCGCGCGCTTCAGTACGGAGGTGTAAGCGAAGTCGAAAGTGAAACCTTCTTCTTTCAACAGCTTGCCTGCTGCTTTCGCTTCGGTGCGGCCCTTGTCGGACAGATCAACATCATACCAACCGGTGAAGCGGTTTTCTTGGTTCCACTGGCTTTCGCCGTGACGCACCAGAACCAGCTTAGTTACAGCCATAGCTTAACTCCTTAATAATCTGACATTTCAATGATAACGAAAATCATTATATTGCCGCGGGCCGGGGCTCGGCAATCGATAGTGTCTAACCATAGCCAATTTCTTGCCGCAAAGTAAGGGCTGGCGAAAGGAAAAAGCTGAATCGTTCAGGCTGGCGCTGTGAGGGGGAAACGGCGCGCCGAAATCGCTCCGGGCGCGCCGTGGCGTGGGGGAAATCAGGCCGATTTTTTCAGGCAGTTGCTCATGAAGGTTTTACGCGCGTCGCCCTTCAGATCCTTGGTCTTGGCGTCGGCGTTGCAGCTTTTCATTTTCTGCTGCTGCGGCGTCAGGGTTTTGCCCGCCGCGGCGGAGCCTTCGGATTTCAGACAGGTGCTCATGAAGGTGGAGCGATCGGCGCCTTTCAGCGATTTGGTGGATGCCTGCTGGTTGCAATCGGTCATGCGTTTCTGTTGGGCGGCCTGCGCCGGAGAAGGCGTTTTCGTCGCCGTCGTCGCGTCGGCCGCCATCAGATTGGTGCTCAGCATTAAGCCCGCCAGCAATGGAAGTGCAGTAATCAGACGCATAGGTGTTCCTTCAGCTATTGATTGGCCGCCATCGGCCGAAAATGGTGACGTTGCACAAGGCGTTGTGCTTATCACGGTAGCCTGAGTGTAGTGCGCGCTTTGGAATAAGGGAAGGTGGGCGCCGGTAGGGGGATAGCGCTAAAAGGTAAGCATTTATAACAAATTGCCCCCGGCCGCACGGCGAGGGGCGTAGCGGGTCAGATAGGATAAAACTGATAATGCGTGGCGCTGCGGTAGCGACTCCCCGGTTGCAGCCAGCAGTCCGGCTGCGGCCACTCGGGATGGTGCGGGCTGTCCGGCAAAAACTCGCTCTCCAGCGCAACGCCGGCATGGTTGGCGTAGCTGCCGCCATCGCGCGCCGGCGTGCCGGCCAGAAAATTGCCGCTGTAGAGTTGCAGTGCAGGCGCGTCGGTGAACACGCTCATTTGCACCTGGCCGTCGGCGGACCACAAATGGGCTGCCGGGCTCTCCAGCGCGCCGCAGGTGCGGTGCAGCAAGAATGCGTGATCGTAGCCTTTTACCCGCTGCTGGTCGCGATCGCGCAGGAAATCCTGCAGCAGCGTTTTCGGCTGACGAAAATCCATGCCGCTGTCGTCCACCGGCGTCAGATCGGCGCAGGGAATGCCCTCGGCGTCGACGGGCAGATAGCGATCGGCGAACAGCTGCAGCCGTTGGGCGCGGGCGTCGGTGCCGGCGCCGTCCAGATTGAAATAGGCGTGGTTGGTCAGGTTGACCGGGCAGGGGCGATCGACCTGTGCCAGATAGCTGATTTCCAAACGATTATCCGGGGTCAGACGGTAGCAGACCTGCACGTCGAGATTGCCGGGGAAACCCTGATCGCCCTCCGCCGAGTGCAGCGCATAGCAGACCTGTTGCGCATCCTGCTGGACCCGGCGCCAGCGGCGGGCATGAAAACCGTCGGGGCCGCCGTGCAGCTGGTGGACGCCCTGATTGGCGGCCAGCGCATGGGGAGTCCCATCGATGGGCAGGCTGGCGTTGGCGATGCGGTTGGCGTAACGGCCGACGGTGGCGCCCAGATAGGCGCCCTGGCGCGGGTAGTCTGCCGGGCTGCGGCAGCCGAGCAGCAGTTCGCGTTTTTCACCGGATTTGAGCGGCAAGACGGCGGACAGCCAGGTGGCGCCCCAGTCCATCAGCGTCACCGTCATGCCGGCGGCGTTTTGCAGCTGCGTCAGCTGATAAGGCTCCCCATCGGGCGCCGCTGCCGTGCTCATCGTCAGCATGTACCGGCCCCCTGTGAAGCCTGGCAGACATAGAACGTTTCCTGTAATCCGCCGGTTTGCCGCGGATACTCGTGCGCCACGGCGGCACGCACCGTCTCCACGAGATCCTGTGGCATCAGCGCGACGATGCAACCGCCAAAGCCGCCGCCGGTCATGCGCACGCCACCGCGCGAGCCGATCGTCGCTTTGACAATCTCGACCAACCGATCGATTGGCGCCACGGTGATTTCGAAGTCGTCACGCATCGAGGCGTGGGACTCCGCCATCAGCCGGCCCATGCGTTGCAGATCGCCGGCCGCCAGCGCATCGGCCGCCGCCAGCGTGCGGGCATTCTCGCTGATGACATGGCGCGCGCGTTTGGCCACCAACGGATCCAACTGATGTTGACGTGCTTCAAACTGTTCCGGGCTGACGTCACGCAGCGCCTTGACGCCGAAGAACCGAGCCGCTTCTTCACACTGTTTGCGGCGGGTGTTGTACTCGCTGTCCACCAGCCCGCGCTGCACATTGGAGTTGATGATCACCACCGCGACGCTGTCCGGCATCGGCACCGCACGGGTCTCCAGCGAGCGGCAGTCGATCAGCAGAGCGCTGTCGCGCCGGCCGAGCGCGGAGATCAGCTGGTCCATGATGCCGCAGTTGCAGCCGACGAACTGGTTTTCCGCCTCCTGGCCGTTCAGCGCCAGCGCCACGCCGTCCAGCGGCAGCTGATAGAGCGCCTGCAGCGCCTGGCCTACCGCCACTTCCAGCGCGGCGGAGGAGCTGAGCCCCGCGCCCTGCGGCACATTGCCGGCGATCACCAGATCCGCGCCGCCGAAATCGGGGTTGCGTCGCTGAAGATGTTTCACCACGCCGCGCACATAGTCGGACCAGCGCTGATCGGGGTGGTTGACGATCGGCTCGTCGAGCGAGAATTGATCCTGCTGATTCTGATAATCGGCGGCCAGTACGCGGATCTGGCGGTCGTCGCGCTTGGCGCAGGCGATGACGGTTTGGTAATCGATGGCGCAGGGCAACACGAAGCCGTCGTTGTAATCGGTATGCTCGCCGATCAAATTCACCCGCCCCGGCGCCTGGATGGTCAACGCCGGCGCGTAGCCGAAGTGTTCGGTAAACAGGGAATGGGTAAGCGGTTTCAGGCTCATGCTTGGGCTCCGGCTTCACGGTAATGAATATCGCTGACGGCGCGCAGACGCTCTGCGGCCTGTTCGGCGGTCAGATCGCGCTGGGTTTCCGCCAGCATCTCGTAACCGACCATAAATTTGCGCACGCTGGCTGAACGCAGCAGCGGCGGATAGAAATGGGCGTGCAGCTGCCAGTGTCGGTTGTCGGCGCCGTTGAACGGCGCGCCGTGCCATCCCATCGAATAGGGGAAAGAACACTGGAACAGGTTGTCGTAGCGGCTGGTCAGCTTCTTCAGCGCCAGCGCCAGATCTTGGCTTTGTGCCGCGCTGAGATCGGTGATGCGCTGCACCGCCGTTTTCGGCAGCAGCAGCGTTTCAAACGGCCAGGCGGCCCAGTAGGGCACCACCGCCAGCCAGTGTTCGGTGTTCACCACGATGCGTTCGCCTGCGGCCAGCTCGCGCTGCGCATAATCCAGCAGCAGCGGGGAGGCATGTTCCCGGAAATAGTCGTGTTGCAGGCGATCTTCGCGCTCGGCCTCGTTCGGCAGAAAACTGTTGGCCCAGACCTGCCCGTGCGGGTGCGGGTTGGAGCAGCCCATCGCCGCGCCTTTGTTTTCGAACAATTGCACCCAGGGGTAGTGCTTGCCCAGCTCCTCGGTTTGCGCCTGCCAGGTGGTGACCACCTGCTCCAGCGCCGGCAGCGTCAGTTCGGGCAGAGTCTTGCTGTGATCGGGAGAGAAGCAGATCACCCGGCTGACGCCGCGCGCGCTCTGGCTGCGCATCAGCGGATCGTGGCTGTCGGGCGCCGGCGGCGTATCGCTCATCAGCGCGGCGAAATCGTTGGTAAAGACATAGGTGCCGCGATATTCCGGATTGCGATCGCCGGTGACGCGCGCGTTGCCCGGGCACAGGAAACAGTCGGGATCGTGCGCCGGCAGCATTTCCGTGGGGACAGTCTCCTGCTGGCCCTGCCAGGGGCGCTTGGCGCGGTGCGGTGAGACCAGCACCCACTGGCCGCTCAGCGGGTTAAAGCGGCGGTGCGGATGGTCGATAGGGTTAAATTCCGTCATACGGTTCCTTCTTGGCGTCGACAAGGGTGTAATCGCTTCCAATTACCGTTTTAATACGCCCGTTGCTGAACAGGGAGAAGTCATTGCGCAAAAAGATAGCACGCTCGCGACGGTAAAAAGGTGATCTAACGCGAAAAATGGAATCGTTTACACTTCATTGAAAAGCACTGGACGGGCGGAGAAAAGCAGGGGGCGGCATGATTGAGGTCATACGGTGAGGTGCTAGTGATAGCGTTTTCACCCGACCAGCCGGCAGAAAGGGGCTCTCTGCCGGCGTCAGCCGTTAAGAATGCTGATACAGCGGGTAGGTGAAGAACAGCAGATGGGTCAGATTAAGCCCGAAATGGAACAGAATCGGCACCCACAGACGGCCGCTCCACATCCACGCCAGGCCGTAGATCACCCCGGCCAGCGTCGCGAAGATCACCATCAGCGTACCGCCGGCCAAATGTGCGGCGCCGAACACCAGGGAGGCGACGATCAGCGCCGGCCAGGCGCCCAGCCACTGGCTGAGGCGCTGTTGCAGGTAGCCACGAAACAGCGCTTCCTCGGCCATGCAGACGAAGAACAGGTTCGCCATCACGAAAGGCAGGATCCAGGCGGGCGCATGCAACTCGATTTTTAAGCCGCCCAGCGCTACGGCCAGCAGCAACAGCGCCGGCACGGCCAGCAGCAGCGCAATCCAGCCCGCTCTGCCGGCGTTGCCGTCGCGTTCGGCGGAAAACAGCGTGGGCAAGCAGGCGAACAGCAGGAAGGGCACCATCGCCTTATCGAAGTTGTAATACATGGTGAACGGCGCGCTGAGCGGGCCGGCTTTTTCGCCGTCGATCATCAGCTGGTTGTGGATGCCCGGCACCAGATGCAAGAACAGCGCCACGCAGCCGGCGACCACCAATCCTTCGAGCGCGATCGCCATATTGCGCTGCGCGCGAAAATGGTGACGCAACCCCGCTAGCGCTACGATCGCCAGCAGATAACTCAGGCTGAGCGGCGTCAGTACCCCATGATAAAGCCCCATACCCGCTGAGGCGGCCAGGATCACCCAGGCTATCAGCCGGTTAAACGGCAAGAAAAATAACGAAGCAGCCAGTACGCCCCACATAATATGTCCCTTTAAAATATGTACACGGCGCTCAGCGCCTTTGCGGCGTGCGATGATGGCGAAATTGAGCGCTAGAGCGGATAGTAGCACACCAGGATGACGCTAAAGGTCGGGGCAGTGATGCATTCGTGCATGATGCCGGCCCACACGATCGGCGGCGATGCGGGTCAGCCTTTCATCCATGCCTGCGAACGGGTGATTTCGGCCAGGTTTTGCAGGGTATCCAGACTCTGCTGGTGGATCTCCTGCGTAGGGGCTGCGCACAGATCGTGCAGTACGGTCACCTGAAAGCCGGCGTCGTGCGCCTGACGCGCGGTGCTCTCGATGGCGAGCGGTGTACTGATACCCGCCAGCAGCAAATGGTGGCACCGATGTTGCCGCAGCCAGGCTAACAAATTGTTACCGGAGAAGGCGCTAACCGCCGTTTTTTCAAACTGCAGATCGGTCTCTTCCTGATGCAGTTCGGGCACCCAGCGGCAGCCCGGGCCATTTAGCCGCAGCGCACCGATCTGCTTGAGATGGTTGAACAACGGCGAGTGGGGCGGGATATCATGATAATCGTCGGCGAATCCCACCCGCACCCAGATCACCGGAATTTTTCGCACCCGGGCATAGGCCGTGGCGGCATTGACGTTAGCGAGCAGGTGGGTTGCCACCACCTGTTCACGGCAGTGGTTGGCGCGCCCTTTGGGCCCGATCAGATCCTCGATCAGGTCGATGATAATCAACGCAGCGGACATGGCGTCTCCAGAAAATGGCCTTCTTTCTTTCTATGATAAAAGGCCAAATGTGATGTGCTGCGGTGAAGTGTTGCCGGATATGTTTACGCCGCGTTTCAGGCGGAGGCCGCCTCCAGCCGCTGGTGTTGATAGCCGTAGCCGCCCTCGCCGTCGGGCACGAAGCTGAGGCGGTGAGTGATGCACTGCGGCGCGTCTTCGGCATGGTGCGAAACGAACAGCAACTGGGTGGCGCCCTGGCCGATCAGCACGTCGATGAAGCGGCGCACCAGCTGGCGATTGAGCGGATCCAGCCCTTGCAGCGGTTCGTCGAGGATCAGCAGCGCCGGGTGTTTCACCAGCGCACGGGCGATCAGCGCCAGCCGCTGTTGGCCCCAGGAAAGGCTATGGAACGGGGCATCACCGCGCGCGCCGTCGAGCCCGAGCAGCGCCAGCCATTGCTCGGTCAGCTGCCGCTGACGATCCGAGACCGCCTGATAAATGCCGATCGAATCGAAGAACCCCGACAGCACCACGTTGCGCACGCTGGTGTTGACGCGATAATCCAGATGCAGACTGCTGCTGACGTAGCCGATATGGCGCTTGATCTCCCAGATGGTTTCCCCGCTGCCGCGACGGCGGCCGAACAGCGTCAGATCGTTGCTGTAGCCCTGTGGATGATCGCCGGTGATCAAGCTGAGCAGCGTGGATTTTCCGGCGCCGTTCGGGCCGATGATTTGCCAGTGCTCGCCGGGGTTAACCTGCCAGTTGAGGTGATTGAGGATCGGCCGATCGTTATAGCTGACCACGCCGTCGCGCAGGACGATCAGCGGCCGGTCCGTCGGCAGGGCTACTTTTTGCGTAGGATCCTCGGTTTCCGGCAGCGCCAGCCCGCTGAGGTTTTCGCTGTGCGCCAGCTGCGCCACCAGCGCGTCCGCCATCACCTGGCTGCGCGGCCCGCGGCTGGTTAGGGTGCAGTCCGCCAGCACGCCCACCTGCCGGACAAAATCCGGTATTTCGTCGAACCGGTTGAGCACCAGCACCACGGTCTGGCCCTGGGAGGAAAGCTCGCTCAGCAACGCGGCGAGCTGTGCGCGCGAGTGCACGTCCAGCCCGTCGAAGGGTTCGTCGAGGATCAGCAGGTCAGGCTCGGGCATCAGCGCCCGGCACAGCAGGGTCTTGCGCGTTTCGCCGGTGGAGAGGTATTTAAAGCGGCGGGTCAGCAGGGCGGTGATGCCGAACTGCGCGGCTAGCCGCTCACAGCGCGCGGCGTCTTTCACCTCTTCCTGAATGATCTCCGCCGCGGTGCGGCCGGTATCGTCCTCGTCCGCGCTGAGCAGGTCGGTGTTGTTGCGTTGCCACTCGTCGCTGACCATTTTTTGCAGCTGTTCGAAGGAGATGCGCACCGCATGCTGAAAGTCGCTGCGGCGTTCACCGCTCAGCAGAACCAGTTCGTCGGCCAGCGCGCGCGCCAGGGCGGATTTGCCGCTGCCGTTGGCGCCGACGAAGGCCCAGCTGTCGCCGGCCTGGATCGCCAGTGCATCCAGCGTCAGGGTACGGGTATCGCTTAAGCGGAATGAACCTTGCGAAATGTGCAACGACGACATCACCTGTTCCTTTTTTTGCAATTATTTGCCTTAGAAATAGGCGCATTGCACGGTGATGTCAATCAGCAAAAACGCAACGTTACGTTGCGCTTAACACAACGTGGCGACAATCACGTGGTCGGCGTTGAACAGGGCGTGTACGGCGGTACCGACGCTCAGCTGCAGGCGCTGTAACTCCGCCGTCGTCAGGGTGGCGCACAGGGTTTCGCCCCCGGCCAGCGTCACCAGCACCTCGCTGTGTTCGGCCCCCGGCTGAATGCCGGCTACCACGCCCGCCAGCGCGTTATCCGCACCGGTATGCTCCCCCGTCTCGATGCTTAACCGCACCCAGGGCGCTTTGATCAGCGCCAGCACCTCTTTGCCGGGCACCAGCTGCAGCCGGTCGGCGCTTTGCTGGGTGATGGCCGCCGTCAGGCGAGTGGTGCCGTCGTTCAACAAAATCGCCAGGTGCTGCTGCACCTGCTGATGATCGCGTTCGATCACGGTGCCGAAGAACTGATTGCGCGCGCTGGTTTGCAGCGAGAAGCGCGAGATGGCCGCCAGCAGGCTGTCGAGCGGCAGATCGTCCTGCTGCAACACGTCGAAGGCCTTTTGCTGCACCTGGCCCAGCAGGTCATACAGCTGGATCAACCGTTGGCCGTAGTGCGTCAGCTGCGCGCCGCCGCCGCCTTTGCCGCCGGTGGCGCGGTCCACCACCGTGTGTTCCGCCAGTTGGTTCATCTCATTGATGGCGTCCCAGGCGCTTTTGTAGCTGATGCCCGCCAGTTTGGCGCCCTGGCTGATGGAGCCGGTGTGCTGCACCTGTTTCAGCAGCGCGATGCGGCGCGGATCGGCGAACAGCTTTTGCTGGAGTTTGAGAGTCAGAAGAATTTCGGCCTGCATAGCGCATCCTGTCGACGGCAAAAACCGTATTGTCGCCGATTTGGCGGCAAAGCGCCAAACGCCGTGCGTGGGAGAGTGGGGCAATAAAGACTGGTATTGTAATATTGTTATAATATAACATAACAGAAAAACGATAAGGCTTTACGCCGGCTGCGGCCGGTTTTTATTTCACCACAGGGATGCTCCACATGAGTACGACACGCCGGCGTCTTGGCACGCCCAAAAAATCTTTATGTCTTGCCGCCGCATGGATCGGCGGCGCACTGACAGCGCCGCTGGCTTTCGCCGCCGACTGCGATAAAGCCCGCAATGCCACGGGGTGTGAAGAACAGCTCACCGTGGAGGCGGCGGCCCCCGCCGGGCGTTACGATGCGTTGAACGCCGTGAGCCGCAGCGCTTCGCAGATCGGGCTGACCGCTCGGGAGACGCCGCGCAGCGTCGATATTATCAGCGCGCGGGCGATCCAACAGCGGGGCGATCGTTCGCTGGCCGCCGCCGTCGAGCACGCTACCGGTCTGTCCGGCGTCGCTTCGCCAACGTTGTCCAACAACTTTTCCGCACGCGGTTTTCGGCCGATCGCCTGGCTGTATAACGGCGTAGAGATGCCCGGCAGTACGCTGCAACTGGGCGATCCGGCGCATTACGACAGCATCGAGGTGCTGCGTGGGCCGGGGTCGGCCTTGAACGGGCTGAGCGCCGCAGGCGGCAGCGTCAACCTGATCTCGCGGCGGCCGACCTTCAAACGGCAGCCGTTCGAGCTCGATTATGGCCTCGGCAGCTACCGCAGCCAGCGTTTGCATCTGGGTGCCGGCGGCGCGCTGATGGACGATGTGATGGCGTACCGGTTGGACGTCAGCGGCAACGACAGCGGCAGCAACGTGCAGTATGAACGCGATCGGCAGAAGCGGGTATCCGGCTCGCTGCTGTTTAAATTGACGGACGATGCGCTGCTGACGCTGAGCCTGGACCGCATGCTCAACCGCACCAACAACCCTTACTACGGCACGCCGCTGCTGGACGGGCGCATTGCCGGCGAGCTGCGTGACATCAATTACAACAACCTGACCGACAGCCGCATCCAGAGCAACGCCACCGCATTTCAGGCCAGTCTGGACTGGTTTATGACGCCCGAAGTGGAGTGGCATAACCAATTCTATTACTACAGCGGCTTTCGCGAATGGCGCAACGTCGAGCGTTTCCGCGTCGCGGCGGCGGCCCGGCCCGGCGACGTCAACCGCGACTCCTTTGGCGCCCTGGCGCACGACGACGATCTGATCGGCAACCGCAGTTCGCTGGTGTTCGATCGGGCGATCGCCGGTTTCGATAACCGGTTGCTGTTCGGCTTCGATCTGAGTAAGCGGCATTTTCAGTACTACTCGAACGGTTTCCCTGGCTCCGAAGACGTACCGCTCGGCGCGCCGCCCAGAGAGCCGTTCGCTCAGGGCACCGCCAGCCAGCGTGCGCCGGTGCGCCACGTCACCCAGAATCAGTACGCCGCCTTTCTTGAAGACCGCTTCAGCCTGACCGAGCGTTTAGCGCTGCTGGGCCAGCTGCGCTATAACCATATGAACATGGACTGGCGCTTCCAGGGGCCGCAGGAAGAGAGCCGCGCCCACACTTATGTTTTCAGCACCTGGAGCCTGGGCCCCAGCTATGCATTGACCGATAACCTCACGCTCTACGCCAACTACACCACCGGTCAGGAGCCGGGCAACGATCTGTTCTTCCTCAGCCCAACGCAGACCGATCTGCCGCTGACGCGAGCGCGCCAGTGGGAGGCCGGCGCCAAAGGGCAGTTCTGGGGGAACAAGGGCGAGGCGACGCTGGCGCTGTACGAACTGCGCAAGGACAACCTGTTTGTGCCCGACGCGCAGCGGCCGGATGCGTTGAACGCGGTAGGCAGGCAGACGTCGCGTGGCATCGAGCTTGGCGTGGTGCTGCGTCCCGACGATCGTTGGGAGCTGGCCGGCAATGCCGCCTACACGCACGCCCGCTACGACGACTATCGCGGCGGTAGCCCGCTGCGCAGCTACAACGGCAATCGCCCGGCCTATATCCCGGACTGGACCGCCAACCTCAGCGTGCATTATCAGGCGACGGCGCGCCTGGGGCTGGCTTCTTCGCTGCGCTACGTCGGCAGCAGTTATAACGACGACGCCAACCAGCGCAAGATGCGCGCGTATACCACGCTCGATCTGGCGGCGGACTATCAGCTGACGCCGATCGTCGATGTCGGTTTTCGCATTCGCAACGCCACCAACCAGCTGTACGCCTATCAGCGCACCTACCCGGATCAGGCGCTGATCGCGCCGCCGCGCAGCTATGAAACCTTCGTGTCGGTCAGGTTCTGACGGCGTGAAACGATCGCTTTATCCGTTGTTGTGCGCCCTGGGATTGGGCGGGGGCGTGCCGTGGCACGCTGAGGCCGTCGGCCTGCAAAATTGCGGGGTAACGCGCGATTATCCGCAGCCACCGCAGCGGGTGCTGGTTTACGCCAACCCGGCGTTGGAAAACCTGCTGGCGCTGGGGCTGGCTGGCCGTGCGATCGGCGTGGTCGGGTATGACCGCGCGCGCGATCCCGCGCCGACGGCGCCGGCCGATGCGCTGCGGGCGCCCGCCAGCCCGGCGCCGCCCACTGCGGAAGCGTTGCTGCTGATGCGGCCGGATTTTGTCTATTCGGCCAGCTATTACTGGCTGCACAGCCCGGAAACGCCCGATCGGGCGCGGCTGGAGGAATGGGGCATCGGCACTTACCTCTCCCCCGGCGCCTGCAGCGGCCAGCAAAGCGCGATCGCCGCCGCGCTGACGTTTGAAGACATCTTCTCCGAGCTGCGGGAGCTGGCGCGCATTTTCAACGTCAGCCGCGGCGGTGAAGCGCTGATCGCGCGGCTACGTGGGCAACTCCAGGCGTTTGAGGCGCAGCGCGCGCCGCTGCCGCATTTACGTCTGCTGTGGTGGTATGCCGGCACGCAGACGCCCTACGTGGCGGGCTGCTGCGGCGCACCAGGTTTGCTGAGCCGAAGCGTCGGCAGCGAGAACCTGTTCGGCGATCTGCCCGAGCTGTGGCCGACGGTATCCTGGGAGGTTATCGCCGCCCGCGATCCGGATGCGATCGTGCTTGGCGATCTGCCGCGCGGCGGCTTCGGCGACAGCGCGGCCGACAAGATCGCCTTTCTGGAGCATCACCCGCTGACCGCTACGCTGCGCGCCGTGCGTCAGCGGCGCTACGTGATCCTCCCCGGTTACGACATGGACCCTTCCGCCCGCACCGTGGCGGCGCTGGGCCGTTTGATTCGAGGCCTGGCGGCCTTGCCGCCGCAGGCTGCGACTTTTTCCAACAAGGAACCTTGATATGACTGCCGTTTCATTATCTTCGCTGCTGGACTCCTGGGATCGCCAGCAGGCGGCCTACATCGCCGAGCGGGAAGCGCGTTTTAACGCCCAGCTGGAGGTGCTGGCGCTGGCCGCCGGCCAGGATTTTCACGTGGTGGATCTAGCCTGTGGCCCGGGATCGCTGAGCCTGCGCATTTTGCAGCGCTTTCCGCAGGCCAGGGTAACCGCCATCGATCTCGATCCGTTGCTGCTGGCGGTGGCGCGCGGCGCACTGGCGGAGTATGGCGATCGGATCCGCATTCTGCAGGCCGATCTGGCGGATCCTGCCTGTTTTTCCGCGCTGTCCGGCCCCGCGCCGCAGGCGGCGGTGTCCAGCACGGCGCTGCACTGGCTGATGCCGGAGCAGCAACTGGCGCTGTACCGCAACGTCGCCGGGCTGTTGGCCGACGGCGGTGTATTCCTCAATGCCGATCATCAGCGCTATGACCACCGTCAGCCACGGCTGAAGGCGTTGGCCGAGCGGCACGATGAGCAGACCCAGCAACGCGCCTGGTACAACGGCGTCGAGGATTGGGATCGCTGGTTCGCCGGCGCGCTGCAATTACCGGCGTTGGCCGCTTATCAGGCCGAGCGTGAGGCGCTGTTCGCCGGCCGCCCGGTGCCGCCGCCGACGCCGGTGGATTTCCAGCTCGCGGCCCTTAGGCAGGCCGGTTTCAGCGAGGCGGGGACGGTGTGGCAGCTGTTGGACGACTATGTGATCGCAGGCTGGAAATAGCATGAGCCGGCGGTTACTGCCCGGCCGTGAGGCCGGCTGGCTGCTGTTGCTGGCGGCGGCGCTGCCGATGGCCCTGCTGAGCGCCACCTTGTCGGGGCCTGCGCCGATCGCGTGGCACGACGCCTGGCGCATCGTGCTCGGCGTTAGCGGCGGTGCGCAGACCGATGCCGAGGTGTATCAGCGCATCATCTGGTCGCTGCGGATGCCGCGCGCGCTGCTGGCGGCGCTGGCCGGCGCCGGGCTGGCGCTGGCGGGCACCGTGCTGCAGTCGCTGACCCGCAACCCGCTGGCCGATCCCTGGGTGCTGGGGATCTCCTCCGGCGCGGGCGTGGGGGCGGTGACGGTGCTGGTATTGGGGCTGGGGGGCGGCCTGCTGTCGGTGTCCGGCGGGGCGTTTAGCGGCGCGCTGGGGGCGTTTGCGCTGGTGATGTTGCTGGCCGGGCGTTCGCTGCAGGGGGAGTCCACGCTGTTTATTCTGGCCGGGGTGGCGGTGACGCAACTGCTCTCCGCACTGACTTCGCTGATCACCCTCTGGCAGGCAGACGCCAACGCCACGCGCGGCGTGATGTTCTGGCTGCTGGGATCGTTCAGCGACGCGCGCTGGCCACAGGTCGGGCTGTGCGGGCTGGCGCTGGCGGCGACGCTGCTGCTTTGCTGGCTGCGGGCGGGTGAGCTGGACGCGCTGGCGTTCGGCGGCGTGACCGCCGCTTCGCTGGGGGTGGCGGTGGCCCCGCTGAAGCTGCTGCTGTATGTGGCGACCACCGCGCTAACGGCGACGATCGTCGCGTTCAGCGGCGCGGTGGGGTTTATCGGGTTGACGGTGCCGCACGTCGCCCGGCGGCTGGTCGGCTCGCGGCATCGTCAGCTGTTGCCGGCCAGCGCGCTGTGCGGCGCTTTGTTCGCCGTGGCGGCGGACACGCTGGCCAGAACGCTGTTTGCCCCGCGTGAACTGCCGGTCGGCGTGTTGACGGCGCTATTGGGAGTGCCGGTATTCCTGCTGTTGCTGTATCGGAAGGTCAATGCATGACGGTTGAAAAAACGCAATCCGGTCTGTGCGCCGAGGGGGTAAGTTGGCGAGTGGGCGCGCGCACGGTGCTGGAAAACCTCAGTTTCTGCGCCTTGCCCGGTGAGATCACCGGCGTGCTCGGCGTCAACGGCAGCGGTAAATCCACGCTGCTCAAGCTGTTGGCCGGGCTGCAGCCCGCCGCCGGCGGCCGCGTTTGGCTGGAAGGGCGCGAGATCGCCGCGTTTACCGGGCGGGAACGCGCCAGGCGCATCGCTTTTCTCGAGCAATCCGCCCCCGGCACCTTCGCGCTGCCGGTGAAGGAGGCGGTATTGTTGGGGCGTCTGGCCCATATCGGCCGCTGGCGCGGTTTTGGTACCGAGGATCGCCGCCTCGCCGGGCAGGCGATGGAGCAGGTGGGCATCAGCCACCTGGCCGATCGCGATTGGCAGCGGCTGTCCGGCGGTGAACAGCAGCGGGTGCACCTGGCGCGCGCGCTGGCGCAGCAAACGCCGTGGCTGCTGCTGGACGAACCCGCCAACCACCTGGATATCGCTCATCAGCAGCAGTTTATGGCATTGCTGCGGCGGCTGAAGCTCAGCGTGGTGGTGACGCTGCACGATCTGAATCTGGCGGCCTGTTATTGCGATCGGGTCGCGCTGCTGCAGCGGGGCGGGATCTGTGCGGCGGGCACGCCGCAGCAGGCGCTGACGCCGGAGCACATTCGCGCGGTATACGGGGTGGAGGCCCGGCTGGCGGCGCCCGACGGCTATGCGCCGCCGCTGATCTATTACCCCGCGGCAGGATGAGATCGGTCAAAAGGGCACGTTTGGCCGATCACAATTTCGCCTCGCTGGCTAAAATAACTCCGGTTTTAGCGATTTTTTTGGGTTAGAATAACCCGATATGCGGTGAAAGGCATTTGCCGCTCAATGGGCAGTTAAGCGAGGCTATCATGTTGGAATTATTGAAAAGTCTGTTATTCGCCGTGGTGATGGTGCCGGTGGTCATGGCGCTCATTCTCGGTCTGATCTACGGTTTTGGCGAAGTGTTCAACGTCTTCTCCAAAGTGGGCCGTTCGAAAGAAAACCGCACCCAGCACTGACCGTTCCCTATCCCGATACCCGTCGGCATCGCCCGGCGGGCATTCCTCAAGTTATCTCACGCTTTGCCGATAAACCGCATGACAAGCTTTCGCGCCACGTTATATTATTTTTTATATAACGAAGAGTGATAATGCACGTTAACTTGCGGAGAAAAACAATGAAACAGCAATGGACCCAATGGGTTGGCGGGATCGTGTTGGCATCGGGCCTGGTGGCTCAGGCCTCGGCGGCGGAAAAGATCACCGTGTTCGCCGCCGCGTCGCTGACCAACGCGCTGCAGGACATCGCCACCCAATATCAAAAAGGCAAGGACGTGCAGGTGGTTTCCTCCTTCGCGTCGTCTTCTACGCTGGCGCGCCAAATTGAGCAGGGCGCCCCGGCCGATCTGTTCATCTCCGCCGATCAGCAGTGGATGGATTACGCCATCGACAAGCAGCAGATGGTGAAAGACACCCGTTACACGCTGCTGGGCAACGAGCTGGTGCTGATCGCCGCCAAGAGCGATAAACAAGACAAGATCGCCATCGACAAGCAGACCGACTGGGCCAAGTTGCTCAGCGGCGGCCGCCTGGCGGTAGGCGATCCGGATCACGTGCCGGCCGGCATCTACGCCAAAGAGGCGCTGGAGCATCTGGGCGCCTGGAGCGTGCTGGAGCCGAAACTGGCGCGCGCCAACAACGTGCGCAGCGCGATGGCGCTGGTGGAGCGCGGTGAAGCGCCGCTCGGCATCGTCTACGGCTCCGACGCGGTCGCCAGCGACAAGGTGAAAGTGGTAGGCGTGTTCCCGGAAGACAGCCACAAACCGGTTGAATATCCGATGGCGATGGTGAAAGATCGTCAAAATCCGACGGTCAGCGCTTTCTATACCTATCTGAAGGGCCCGGAAGCGGCCGCTATTTTTGAACATTATGGATTCACCCCGCGTAAATGATCCTGAGTGAGTACGAGTGGCAGGCGGTTGAGCTGAGCCTGAAAGTCTCCGGTTTGGCGGTGGTCTGCAGCCTGCCGTTCGGCATTCTGATGGCCTGGGTGCTGGTGCGTTGCCGCTTTCCCGGCAAGGCGCTGCTGGACGGCGTCATTCACCTGCCCCTGGTGCTGCCGCCGGTGGTGGTCGGCTATTTGCTGCTGATCGCCATGGGGCGGCGCGGCGTCATCGGCGAGTGGCTGTACGACTGGTTCGGCTTCAGCTTCAGCTTTAGCTGGCGCGGCGCCGCGCTGGCGTCGGCGGTGGTGGCGTTTCCGCTGATGGTGCGCGCCATCCGGCTGGCGCTGGAGGCGGTGGATACCCGGCTGGAGCAGGCGGCGCGCACGCTGGGCGCCAACCCGTGGCGGGTGTTTTTCACCATCACGCTGCCGCTGTCGCTGCCCGGCGTCATTGTCGGCGTGGTGCTGGCCTTTGCCCGTTCGCTGGGGGAGTTCGGCGCCACCATCACCTTTGTCTCCAACATTCCCGGTGAAACCCGCACCATTCCGCTGGCGATGTATACGCTGATCGAAACGCCGGGGGCGGAAGCCGCCGCCGCGCGTCTGTGCGTGATCGCCATCGTGCTGTCGCTGGCTTCCCTGATGGTGTCCGAATGGCTGGCCCGCTGGGGCCGCAAACGGATGGGGGTGTAAATGCTGGAGCTGGATTTCTCGCAGCAGCTGGGCGACCTTAATCTCAACGTCCGCGCCGATTTGCCGGCGCAGGGCATCACCGCGATTTTCGGCCTGTCCGGCGCGGGCAAAACTTCCCTGATCAACGCCATCGGCGGCCTGACCCGTTTGCAACAGGGGCGCATCGCGCTCAATGGCCGCACGCTGGTGGATACCGCCACCGGTCTCTGCCTGCCGCCGGAAAAGCGCCGTATCGGCTATGTATTTCAGGATGCGCGCCTGTTCCCGCATTATCGGGTGCGCGGCAACCTGCAGTACGGCATGGCGGCCGGCATGCGCGCGCAGTTCAATACCATTGTCGAGCTGTTGGGCATCGGGCCGCTGCTCAATCGGCTGCCGCTGACGCTCTCCGGCGGTGAAAAACAGCGGGTGGCGATCGGCCGCGCGCTGCTGACCGCGCCGGAACTGCTGCTGATGGACGAACCGCTGGCCTCGCTCGATCTGCCGCGCAAACGCGAGCTGCTGCCGTATCTGGAGCGGCTGGCGCAGGACGTCAACATCCCTATCCTCTACGTCAGCCACAGCCTGGACGAGATCCTGCGTCTGGCCGAGCAGGTGATGGTGCTGGATCGCGGCGAGGTGCGCGCGTTCGGCGGGCTGGAAGCCGTCTGGGCCAGCAGCGCGCTGCGGCCGTGGCTGCAGCGTGAAGATCAGAGCAGCGTGCTGCGCGTCAGCGTGATTGAGCATCATCAACGCTATGCCATGACCGCGCTGGCGCTCGGCGATCAGCGGCTGTGGGTCAGCGGCATCGACGCCGAACTGGGCACTCAGCTGCGCATTCGCATCAATGCCGCCGACGTCTCGCTGGTGCTGCAACCGCCGGTCAACAGCAGCATTCGCAACGTGTTGCCGGCCAAGGTCAGCGAGTGTCTGGATGTGGGCGGGCAGGTGGAAGTGAAGCTGGCGGTCGGGGAACACGTGCTGTGGGCGCGCATCACGCCGTGGGCGCGAGACGAACTGGCGATCCGCCCCGGGCAGTGGCTGTACGCGCAGGTGAAGAGCGTGTCGATCAGCCGCGAGAGCCGCTAAGACAGGCCCTCCCGGCGGGAGGGCGAAAAGACTAGAGTACGCGGGTGCGGATCACCTCGGCGATGCCCGGCTGCAGGTTATCGGCGATCACCAGATCGGCGCGTTCCTTGATCGCGTCATCGGCGTTGCCCATCGCCACGCCCAAACCGACCGCTTCCAGCATGCTGATATCATTGTAGTTGTCGCCGAACGCCACCACCTGATCCATGCTCAGTCCCTGCGATTCCACCCATTGGCGCAGGCGCTTGCCTTTGCTGTTGCCGCCTTTGGCGATATCCACCTGATCGTGCCAGGACCATTCGCACGCTAGCCCCAGCTCTTTCTCCACCGTGTCGGCAAACTCGCGCAGCGCCGGAATATCGGCGTGCGAGGTGGCGAATTTCCAGATCGCCTGCGCGTCGTCGGCCGCCTGCGCCAGGCTGCCGACCTGCAGCAGCGTTGGGCGCTGTGCCGCCGGCAGGGTTTCGGCCCAGGCCAGCGAGCGGGTCACGTGGCCGCTCGGTTCCTGATACAGCATGGCGTCGTCAACGTACATCAGCCCGTGAATGTCGGTCTGTTTGAGCATCTGCAGCACCTGCTTGGCCTGATCTTTCGCCAGCGGATCGGCGGCCAGCACCTTTTTCTGCTGAAAATCATACAGGTAGGTGCCGTTGCAGCAGATGGCCGGCGTGTCTATCTGCAGCGCCTGGTAGAACGGATGGATGGCGACGTGATGGCGGCCGGTGACCACCACCACCTGGACGCCGGCGGCGCGCGCCTGCGCAAGCGCTTCCAGCGACTGCGGTAAGATGCGTTTTTGATTGTCCAGCAGGGTGCCGTCAAGATCGAGGGCGATGACGCGGTAGCTCATAGGGTTCTCGTTATCGTTAGCCATAAAATTAATCCGATGGTACACCGGATAGCCAACGGAGAAAACCGCGTGAACATCCGGTGCTAAGCAGGGTTGCCATGCGACGGATGTGCGGTAAGCTAGGAGCAATCGAACGGCCTGAAACCGGTTCCTCTTTTACCCTTTGCAAGGAGAACACATGAAGCAAATCGTTTATGTCGCCAGCCCGGAGAGCCAGCAGATCCACGTCTGGCAGTTGGACGACGCCGGCGCGCTGGCGCTGCTGCAAACCGTTGACGTGCCGGGCCAGGTGCAGCCGATGACCCTTCATCCGGACAAGACCCACCTGTACGTCGGCGTGCGTCCGGCGTTCGGCATCGTCAGCTACCGCATCGAGGCGGACGGCACGCTGCAGCAGGCGGGCATGGCGCCGTTGCCGGGCAGCCCGACCCATATCTCCACCGATCTGCAGGGGCGTTACCTGTTCTCCGCCTCCTACAGCGGCAACTGCGCCAGCATCAGCCCGATCGGCCACGACGGCGTGGTGACGGCGCCTATTCAGCAGATTGACGGCCTGAACGCGCCGCACTCGGCGAACATCGACCCGACCAACCAACTGGTGCTGGTGCCGTGTCTGAAAGAGGACCGCATCCGCCTGTTCAACCTGAGCCTGGCGGGCCAGCTGACGCCGCACGTGCAGGAGGCGGTGGATATCGCCGCCGGCGCCGGTCCGCGCCATATGGCATTCCACCACAACGACAAGTTCGCCTACTGTGTCAATGAGCTGAACGGCACGGTGGACGTGCTGGCCATTTCGGAAAACGGCGGCAAATACACCGTGACGCAGACGCTGGATATCATGCCGGCCGACTTCGACGGCACCCGCTGGGCGGCGGACATTCATATCACGCCGAACGGCCGTTTCCTGTACACCAGCGATCGCACCGCCAGCATTCTGACCCTCTTCAGCGTTTCCGAAGACGGCGGCACGCTGAGCGTGGTCGGCTATTATCCGACCGAAACGCAGCCGCGCGGTTTCAATATCGATCACAGCGGCCGCTTCGTGATTTCGTCCGGCCAGAAGTCCGATCACATCGCGGTGCATGAAATTGACCAGGCCAGCGGCGAGCTGACCACGCTGGCACGTTATCCGGTGGGCAAAGGCCCGATGTGGGTCAGCGTGCTGGCGAAGTAATTCGGCGGTCAGACGAGTATGGAAAAAGCGCGGTTCGGTTGAGCCGCGCTTTTTTATGGGTGGGAGATCAGTTGAACATCACTGTCAGCGTAGCACTGCCGAGGCTGTGGAAATGCACGTTAAAGCCCACCAGCGCGCCGCTGGAACCTTCATCCACCTCAATGCTTTCTACGTCCAGCGCATGCACGGTGAACTGATAGCGGTGGCTTTCGCCATTCGGCGGCGCTGCGCCGCCGTAACCGGTCGAGCCGAAGTCGGTACGGGTTTGCAGCGCGGCGCTCGGCAGCGGCGCTTTACCGGAGCCTGCGCCCTGCGGCAGCTCACGCACGTCGGCCGGAATATTGGCCACCACCCAGTGCCACCAGCCAGAGCCGGTCGGGGCATCGGGATCGTACAGGGTGACGACGAAGCTCTTGGTGCCGGCGGGCACGCCGTCCCAGGCCAGGTGCGGCGACAGGTTATCGCCGTGGTAGCCCATGCCGTTGAAGACCTGCGTCTGCGGCATTGTGCCGCCGTCCTGCAGATCGTTGCTGTACAAACGAAAAGCCATAATGACTCCCAGTTGTCGATAAACGCGGACCCTTAAGCTAGATCTTTTCGGTGGAACAATACAACCCCTTGCGCCAACGGCGGACGGTTGATCTCGACAGTGACATGCACCAGTTCGGGATGCGTGGCCAACAGTTGGCGCACCCGATCGGCGGTGAGGGCGCGATCGGCGCTGCTCAGGGCGAGGACGCAATGATATTTTCCTTTGCCGATGCGGCCTACATGCAGATCGGTCAGCGTGAGCGCGTGGCCGGAAGCGGCCAGGGCCTGGCGGATGTCTTGCGCCACGGGGGCGTCCATTTCGGCATCCAGCAAAATCTTTCCGCTATCGCGCATCAGGCTATAGGCCCAGGCGGCCACCATCACCGCGCCGACGATGCCCATCAGCGGATCGAGCCAGGCGGCGCCCCAAAGCTTACCGCCGAACAGCGCGATGAGCGCCAGTACCGAGGTGGCGGCGTCGGCGAGCACGTGAACATAGGCGGAACGCAGGTTGAGGTCATGATGAGTGTCGTCGTGGTCATCCCCGTGATGATGATGATGGCCGCCACCGCGCAACAGCCAGGCGCAGAGCAGGTTGACGGCCAGCCCGATCGCGCCGATGGCGATGGCTTCGTTGTAATGAATCGGGCTGGGATTCAGCAGCCGCTGCCCAGACTGAAACAGCATCAGCGCCGCCACCAGCACCAACAACACCGCGCTGGTGTAACCGGCCAGCACTTCGATCTTCCAGGTGCCGAGGCTAAAGCGGCGATCCTTGGCCAGCCGGCGTGCGGCGCCGTAAGCCAGCACTGACAGGCCCAGCGCCAGCGCGTGTGAACTCATGTGCCAGCCGTCGGCCAGCAGCGCCATCGAGTTAAACAGCCAGCCGCCGGCGATCTCGATAGCCATCATACTGGCGGTGAGTATCACCGCCCATCTGGTGTTTCTTTCGGCCAATGGGTTACCATCGTCAAAAACGTGGCTGTGTTCGCGGTGCAAAACGGGCGCGTGAGACGTCATGGTGAAGTTCCTCAGCAAAAGATAGTGTGCTGAAATATACTATACCCCAGTATAGTAAATAACAATCAGGCGGAAATGATGAGCCATACCCACAGAGATCAAAAGAAGCTGTTGGCGCGGGTGCGCCGCATTAAAGGGCAGGCCGAAGCGCTGGAACGTGCGCTGGAGAGCGGCGGCGAATGTTCGGCTGTTCTGCAGCAGATCGCGGCGGTGCGCGGCGCGGTCAACGGTTTGATGGCGCAGGTGCTGGAAGGGCATGTGCGCGAACATCTGGCTGCCGCGGACGCTACGCCGCAGCAGCGCGAGCAGGACATCGAGCAATTGATGACCGTTTTACGTTCTTATATGAAGTAATCATGATTTCACTGAAAAAACGCACGCCGTGGTTCGGCTGGCTGCGCCGTTGGGCCAAAGGCATCAAGCGCGATATTTACGCGCTGTGGCTGGCCGCCCGTGATAAGCGCACCCCGTGGTACGCCAAGCTGATCGCGCTGCTGGTGGCCGGCTATGCGATCTCGCCGATCGATCTGATCCCGGATTTTATTCCGGTGTTGGGCTATCTGGACGATGTGATCATCGTGCCGTTGGGCATCATGCTGGCGGTTCGCCTGATCCCCAAGCCGCTGATGGCCGAGCTGCGCGAGAAGGCGCAAAAACGCGTCGACAACCCCACCGGCCGCATGGCGGCGGCGATGATCATTTTACTCTGGCTGCTGTGCCTGGGGTTGCTGGCCCGTTATCTGGACCAGCATTGGTAAGGCATTAACGCGCGGCGGCGGCCACGGCGGCGGTCAGGCGGCTGAGCTGTTCCGCTTCGATGATGTAAGGCGGCATCAGGTAAATCAGCTTGCCGAACGGCCGGATCCATACCCCGCGCTCGACGAACCCGCGCTGTAGCTCGGCGACATTCACCGGTTCGCGCATCTCCACCACGCCAATCGCCCCCAGCACCCGCACGTCCGCCACCTTCGGCAGCGCCGCCAACGGCAGCAGTTCCTGTTTCAGCTGGGCTTCGATGGCGCTCACCTGCGCCTGCCAGCGATTTTCCGCCAGCAGCGCCATGCTGGCGTCCGCCACCGCGCAGGCCAACGGATTGCCCATAAAGGTCGGGCCGTGCATAAAACAGCCGGCCGCGCCGTTGCTGATGGTCTCCGCCACATGGCGGGTGGTCAGGGTGGCGGACAGGGTCATGTAACCGCCGGTCAGCGCCTTGCCCAGGCAGAGAATGTCCGGCACCACCTGCGCGTGCTCGCAGGCGAACAGCTTGCCGGTGCGGCCGAAGCCGGTGGCGATCTCGTCGGCGATCAGCAGCACTCGATGGCGATCGCACAGCTCGCGCACCCGCTTGAGGTAGGTTGGGTGGTAGATGCGCATGCCGCCGGCGCCTTGCACCACCGGTTCCAGGATCACCGCCGCCACTTCACCGGCGTGCTGCTCCAGCAGCGCGGCGAACGGTGCAATATCTTCTTCACGCCATTCTTCGTCGAAGCGGCACTGCGGCGCGGTCGCGAACAGGTGCGGCGCCAGATAGCCCTGATAGAGGCTGTGCATCGAGTTGTCCGGATCGCAGACCGACATCGCGCCGAAGGTATCGCCGTGATAGCCGTGGCGCAGCGTCAGGATGCGCTGCCGGCGCTCGCCGCGCGCCTGCCAGTACTGCAGCGCCATCTTCAACGACACTTCCACCGCCACCGAACCGGAGTCTGCCAGGAACACGCACTGCAGCGCCTCTGGCGTCATTTCCACCAGCCGACGGCACAACGAGATGGCGGACGGATGGGTAATACCGCCGAACATCACGTGTGACATCTTCTCCAACTGCTGGCTGGCGGCCTGATTCAGGCGCGGATGGTTGTAACCGTGGATCGCCGCCCACCAGGAGGACATGCCGTCCACCAGACGCCGGCCGTCCGCCAGCTGCAGTTCGACGCCGCTGGCCGATTCGATCGGGTAACAGGGTAACGGGCGGCTCATGGAGGTGTAGGGGTGCCAGATATGGCGTTGGTCAAACGCCAGGTCGGAAGCGGTCACAGACATACTTGTAAACCAAATTGAATTAAGATTGGTTGACAGTATATCCACAATATTTAAACTGGCGACACTTTTTCGTTTTGGAGACGCCATGATGGCTGACCGCATTCACTGGACAGTAGGGCAAGCCCAGGCCCTGTTTGATAAACCGCTGCTGGAACTGCTGTTCGAAGCGCAAACCGTACACCGCCAGCACTTCGACCCGCGTCAGGTGCAGGTCAGCACGCTGCTGTCGATCAAGACCGGCGCTTGCCCGGAAGACTGTAAATACTGCCCGCAGAGCTCACGCTACAAGACCGGCCTGGAGTCGGAGCGGTTGATGCAGGTCGAGCAGGTGCTGGAATCGGCACGCAAGGCCAAAGCGAACGGCTCGACCCGTTTTTGCATGGGCGCGGCGTGGAAGAACCCGCACGAGCGCGATATGCCTTATCTGCAGCAGATGGTGCAGGGCGTGAAAGCGATGGGCATGGAAACCTGCATGACGCTGGGCACGCTTGACGGCACTCAGGCTGAACGGCTGGCGGAGGCCGGGCTGGATTACTACAACCATAACCTCGACACCTCGCCGGAGTTCTACGGCAGCATCATCACTACCCGCAGCTACCAGGAACGCCTGGATACGCTCGACAAGGTGCGCGACGCCGGCATCAAAGTGTGCTCCGGCGGCATCGTCGGGCTGGGGGAAACGGTGCGCGATCGCGCCGGGCTGCTGGTGCAGCTGGCTAACCTGCCGAAACCGCCGGAGAGCGTGCCGATCAACATGTTGGTGAAGGTAAAAGGCACGCCGCTGGCGGATAACGACGACGTCGATCCGTTCGATTTCATCCGCACCATCGCGGTAGCGCGCATCATGATGCCGTCCTCTTATGTCCGCCTTTCCGCCGGCCGTGAACAGATGAACGAACAGACGCAGGCGATGTGCTTTATGGCCGGCGCCAACTCGATCTTCTACGGTTGCAAGCTGCTGACCACGCCGAACCCGGAAGAAGACAAGGATCTGCAGCTGTTCCGCAAGCTGGGGCTGAACCCGCAGCAGACCGCCACCGAACATGGCGACAACCAGCAACAGCAGGTGCTGGCTAAGCAGCTGCTGAACGCCGATACCGCCGAGTTTTACAACGCGGCGCTGTGATGAGCTGGCAACAACGTATCGAACAGGCGCTGGCAGAACGGCGTCTCAACGCCGCCTACCGTCGGCGACAGACCACCGAGGGCGGCAACGGCCGCCAGATCCGGCTCGGCGATCGTCTCTATCTGAACTTCTCGGGCAACGACTACCTGGGGCTGAGCCAGGATGCGCGGGTGATCGCCGCCTGGCAGCAGGGCGCGCAGCGTTACGGCGTCGGCAGCGGCGGGTCGGGCCACGTCACCGGCTTTAGCGTGGCGCATCAGGCGCTGGAAGAGCAACTGGCGGCGTGGCTCGGCTATCCGCGCGCGCTGCTGTTCATCTCCGGCTATGCCGCCAATCAGGCGGTGCTGGCGGCGTTGATGCAGAAGGGCGATCGCATTTTGGCCGATCGCCTCAGCCACGCCTCGCTGCTGGAGGCGGCGGCGCAGTCGCCGGCCGAGCTGCGCCGGTTCCAGCACAATCAGCCGCAGGCCTTGGCGGATCTGCTGGCCAAACCCTGCGACGGGCAGCGGCTGGCGGTGACCGAAGGGGTGTTCAGCATGGACGGCGACGGCGCACCGTTGGCGGAGCTGCATCGCTTAACCCGTGCGGCGGGCGCCTGGCTGATGGTGGACGATGCCCACGGCGTCGGCGTGCGCGGTGAGCAAGGCCGCGGCAGCTGCTGGCAGCAGGGCGTGCGCCCTGAACTGCTGGTGGCGACCTTCGGCAAGGCGTTCGGCGTCAGCGGCGCGGCAGTGCTGTGCGATGAGGCGACCGCCGAGTATCTGCTGCAGTTCGCCCGCCATCTAATCTACAGCACCGCAATGCCGCCGGCGCAAGCCTGCGCGCTGCAGGCGGCGCTGGCCTGCATTCGCGAGGGCGATGAACTGCGTGCCCGGCTGCAGGACAACATTCGGCGTTTCCGTCAGGGCGCGGCGCCGCTGGCGCTGACCCTGACGGATTCCGACACCGCCATCCAGCCGCTGCTGGTGGGGGATAATCAGCGCGCGCTCGATCTGGCGACCCGCCTGCGCGAGTGCGGACTGTGGGTGAGCGCCATTCGCCCGCCGACGGTGCCACCGGGCGGCGCGCGGCTACGCATTACCCTGACGGCGGCGCATCAGCCGCAGGATATCGATCGCCTGCTGGAGGTGCTGAATGACGTCAGCCAATGACACGGTGAACAAACAGGCGGTCGCCTCGGCCTTCAGCCGCGCGGCCGGCAGCTACGACGCCGCCGCCGCGCTGCAGCGTGATGTTGGCGAGCGCTTACTGGGGATGGGGAGTCCCCATCCGGGCGAGCAGCTGCTGGATGCCGGCTGCGGCACCGGCTATTTCAGCCGCCTGTGGCGCGAGCGCGGCAAGCAGGTGACCGCGCTCGATTTGGCGCCGGGCATGCTGGAGGTCGCCCGCCAACGGCAGGCGGCGCACCATTATCTGCTGGGCGATATCGAACAGGTACCGCTGCCCGATGCGGCGATGGACATCTGTTTCAGCAGCCTGGTGGTGCAGTGGTGCAGCGATCTGCCCGCCGCGCTGGCGGAGCTGTATCGCGTGACCCGCCCCGGCGGCGTGATCCTGTTTTCCACGTTGGCGGCGGGATCGCTGCAGGAATTGGGGGACGCCTGGCAACAGGTGGACGGCGAGCGCCACGTGAACGCCTTCCTGCCGCTGGCGCAGATCCACGCCGCCTGTGCTGAATACCGGCACGAGCTGGTCACGGAGTTACGCACCCTGAACTACCCGGACGTGATGACGCTGATGCGTTCGCTCAAGGGCATCGGGGCGACGCATCTGCATCAGGGGCGCGAGGGCGGCCTGATGTCGCGAGGCCGTCTCGCCGCGTTGCAGGCGGCTTACCCGTGCCGGCAGGGGCAGTTCCCCCTCAGCTATCATCTGGCTTATGGAGTGATTTATCGTGATTAAACGTTGGTTCGTGACCGGCACCGACACCGAGGTGGGGAAGACCGTTGCCAGCAGCGCCTTGTTGCAGGCCGCCAACCGGGCGGGCTACCGCAGCGCCGGCTATAAGCCGGTGGCCTCCGGCAGCGAGATGACCGCCGAGGGGCTGCGCAACGGCGACGCGCTGGCGCTGCAGGCCAACAGCGGCGTGGCGCTCCGTTACGACGAAGTGAACCCTTACGTTTTTGCCGAACCGACCTCGCCGCATATCGTCAGCGCCGATGAAGGTCGGCCGATCGACGCGGCGCGGCTGTCCGACGGCCTGCGCCGGCTGGAGCAGCGCGCCGACTGGGTGCTGGTCGAAGGCGCCGGCGGGTGGTTTACCCCGCTGTCGGCGGAGTACACCTTCGCCGACTGGGTGCAGCAGGAACAATTGCCGGTGATCCTGGTGGTGGGCATTAAACTGGGCTGCATCAACCACGCAGTGCTGACGGCGCAGGCGGTGCAACAGGCGGGGTTGACGCTGGCCGGTTGGATCGCCAACGACGTGGCGCCCCCGGGGCGGCGGCATCAGGAATACCTGGCCACGCTGCGCCGCATGCTGCCCGCGCCGCTGCTGGGCGAAATACCGCACCTGCCGCAGGCCGAACGGGCGCCGCTGGGGGAGTATCTGGATATCAGCCTGCTATAAACGCTCAATGAAGGGGGGGGTCTCTCCCTCATCCTTCTTCTTGCCCTGCCAGCCCGGCGCCGATCAGCGCCTCATCCAGCTGCGCCAGCGCGCCGTGCGCCACGGTGCGACCGCTATCGAGCAGACAAAAACGATCCGCCACCCGGCGCACGAACGGCAGCTGATGCTCTACCAGCAAAATGGTCATGCCCAACTCATAGTTGAGCCTGCGGATCACGTTGCCGATGTCGGCGGCGATTGAAGGGGGCACACCCGTCGTCGGTTCGTCGAGGATCAGCAGCGCCGGCTCCTGCGCCAGCGCACGACCGATCGCCAACTGGCGTTGAGCGCCTTCGCACAGATCGCCGGCGCGGCGGGTACGCATCTGGCGCAAATTGGGAAACAGGCTGTAGATCAGCGGCGGAATGCGGCGAGGGGCACCGCGCCCGGCCATCTGCGCCACCTGCAGATTCTCCTCCACGCTCAGCTGCGAGAAGAGTTGCCGCCCTTGCGGGACGTGGCTGATGCCGAGTGCGGCGCGGCGCTCCATCGGTTGCAGCAGCAGATTTTGCGGCGGCTGATCCGCGGGCTGCCAGGTCATGCTGCCGCTCACCACCGGCACATGCCCCATGATGCAATTGACCAGCGTGGTCTTGCCCACGCCGTTGCGCCCAAGCAGCACGGTACACTGGCCGCGCGGCAGCTCCAGGTTGATGTCCCACAGGGTATGATTTTGCCCGTAAAATTGATTGACCGATCTCAGGCTCAGCATTTGGCATTCTCCTCATAGACACAGGCGCCCATCCACTCGTTGGTGGGGTGCAACAAAGGCCGCATTGGCGGTTGATTTCCCGAGTGTGGCAATGTCTGGAACAAAATGCCGTCCATCCGATTCACCTGAGCAATGTCTGCGGTGGACGGAAAGACAGTCAGTATGTCGTGAAAAACGACGTTTATGACGACTTGGTGTCGTTCTCGCGCTTTTACGAGGGGTAGCCAGGCGGCGGTTGCACGCCGCATTCGGCAGCGCATTATGCTGTCGCGCCTCGTTCGCACGCTGAAAGATAAAGCAACTCCCAGGCCAGTTTTGCTACTGGCCGAAAAGGGGGGATGTTATCGCTTTGTTAACCTTCTGCCAGGCCTGACGCGCTCTGCCGCGGTGGCCTGAAAATACGCCGAGAAGTTAACCCGGACGTTTTTTGCACTCTTGTGGTGCCCTTTGGTGAGGACATGGTGCAAGGCATTGTGCCGCCGTCAAGAGCGATCCGCGAGAAAGGGGCCGATGCGATTTTGGCAATGGGGATTTTTAGTATTAATCGGCATAAACAAAGCGATATTTTTATGAAAAAATAACTAAAAAAGCCATTTTAGCGGGTGTAAAGGGCGAAAAGCTTTCTTTCCGTAACTCCCGCCCCGGGCGGGACGGTGAGAGTTATCCACTATTCCTGTGGATAACCTTGTGTATTAGATTTAGAAAAACGCTGTAAAGCGAGAGCGGACGCGGGTTCTGTTCGCTTTGCCCGCATTCTCGTCTTTTTATTAAAACTTTTATATATCAATATATTAACTAAAATCAAGACGCAGGGGTATTGATCAGGTCTCTATGTATGATTTTTCGACGCGGTGCTATCAATAAGTTAATTCGCGGCAAGTTCTGGGGATAAATCTGTTATTGACAATAAAAATGTCACCCGGCTGTAACGTCACGGTGCAACGACATTGCCGCAGTGCCGGGTGCAGCGACGAATCCGCTTGAAGCTGGTTTTATATCCAGTATCATGGGCACTGGCGCAAATCGCCGACACTTTCCATAATTAGGGGCCATATCCGGCGCAGAGCCGGCTGGCCGCCTGAGCGCGCGCATCTCCACAGGGTAGCCGAGCAATGAGTAAACTTTTCAAACTGCATTCCGAGTTCAAACCGGCCGGCGATCAGCCGGAAGCCATCCGCAAGCTGGAAGAGGGGCTGGAAGACGGCCTGGCGCACCAGACGCTGCTGGGGGTTACCGGTTCGGGCAAGACGTTCACTATCGCCAACGTGATAGCCGATCTGAATCGGCCGACCATGGTACTGGCGCCGAACAAGACGCTGGCGGCGCAGCTGTACGGTGAAATGAAAGCGTTTTTCCCGGAGAATGCGGTGGAGTACTTCGTCTCCTACTACGACTACTACCAGCCGGAAGCCTACGTGCCCAGCTCTGACACCTTCATTGAAAAAGATGCTTCGGTGAACGAGCACATCGAGCAGATGCGTCTTTCCGCCACCAAGGCGCTGCTGGAGCGGCGCGACGTGGTGGTGGTGGCGTCGGTGTCGGCGATCTACGGCCTGGGCGATCCGGATCTTTACCTGAAGATGATGCTGCACCTGACTCAGGGCATGATCATCGATCAGCGATCCATTTTGCGCCGCCTGGCGGAGCTGCAGTATTCCCGCAACGATCAGGCTTTCCAGCGCGCCACCTTCCGCGTGCGCGGCGAGGTGATCGATATCTTCCCGGCGGAATCAGACGAGCTGGCGCTGCGCGTCGAACTGTTCGATGAAGAAGTGGAACGGCTGTCGCTGTTCGATCCGCTGACCGGGCAGATTGAGCAGGTGGTGCCGCGTTTTACCATCTACCCGAAATCGCACTACGTGACGCCGCGTGAGCGGATCATGCAGGCGATGGAAGAGATCAAGGTTGATCTGGCGGACCGCCGCAAGGTGCTGCTGGCCAACAGCAAGCTGCTGGAAGAGCAGCGCCTGACGCAGCGCACCCAGTTCGATCTGGAGATGATGAACGAGCTGGGTTACTGCTCGGGCATCGAAAACTACTCGCGCTATCTGTCCGGGCGCGCCGAGGGCGAGCCGCCGCCGACGCTGTTCGACTACCTGCCGGCGGACGGCCTGCTGGTGGTCGACGAATCCCACGTCACCATTCCGCAGATCGGCGCGATGTTCAAGGGTGACCGCGCGCGCAAGGAAACGCTGGTGGAGTACGGCTTCCGTTTGCCGTCGGCGCTGGACAACCGCCCGCTGCGCTTCGAGGAGTTCGAGGCGCTGGCGCCGCAGACCATCTATGTTTCCGCGACGCCGGGCAAATATGAGCTGGAGAAATCCGGCGGCGATCTGATCGATCAGGTGGTGCGGCCGACCGGGTTGCTGGATCCGATCGTGGAAGTGCGGCCGGTCGCCACCCAGGTGGACGATCTGCTCTCCGAGATCCGCAAGCGCGCGACGATCAACGAGCGCGTGCTGGTGACCACCCTGACTAAACGCATGGCGGAAGACCTGACCGAATACCTGGAAGAGCATGGCGAGCGCGTGCGCTACCTGCACTCGGACATCGATACCGTGGAACGGGTCGAAATCATCCGTGACCTGCGTCTGGGCGAGTTCGACGTGCTGGTGGGCATCAACCTGTTGCGTGAGGGGCTCGACATGCCTGAGGTGTCGCTGGTGGCGATTCTGGACGCCGACAAGGAAGGCTTCCTGCGTTCCGAGCGTTCGCTGATCCAGACCATCGGCCGCGCGGCGCGTAACCTGAACGGCAAGGCGATCCTGTATGGCGATCGCATCACCGATTCGATGGCCAAGGCGATCGGTGAAACCGAGCGGCGCCGCGCCAAGCAGCAGGCCTACAACGAAGCCAACGGCATCGTGCCGCAGGGGCTGAACAAGAAGATCGGCGACATTCTGCAGATCGGCCAACCGGTCAACCGCACCAAGAGCAAAGGCAAGGGCAAGGCGGTGGAGGGCGGCGCTCAGCTGCAGAACCTCACGCCGAAAGCGCTGGATCAGAAAATTCGCGATCTGGAAGCGCAGATGTACACCCACGCGCAAAACCTGGAGTTCGAGCAGGCGGCTGCGCTGCGCGACGAAATCCACCAGCTGCGCGAGCAGTTCATCGCGATTTCCTGACCGTTGGACGGCGCCCGCGCCGTGGGCGTCAAAATTCCTTGTCGGCCGCGCCAAAGCTGTTATGGTGTGCGGCCCGATTTGACCACGAAGAGTACCGAACATGAGCCAACACCAGTCTAAAGACCCGCTGCACGGCGTAACGCTGGAGCAACTGCTGAATAAACTGGTGGATCACTACGGTTGGTCCGAACTGGGCGCGCGCATTCGCATCAACTGCTTCCGCAGCGATCCGAGCATCAAGTCCAGCCTGAAGTTTTTGCGTCGCACGCCCTGGGCGCGCAAAGAGGTGGAAGATCTGTATATCGATATGGTCAGCCATCCCGCCCCAGCCAGCGATAATCCCTGGCTGCGCGGGCGAGACGGTTAAATTCGGTCAGCGGCGCGCGGCCAGCTCCACCAGCGCGTGATCCAGCGCCTGGCGCAGCAGCTGGCGATCGTGGCGGTAGGGGATGTCGCTCGCTTCCAGCGGTTGCTGAATCACCACCCGATCCTGCACTTCACTGGCATCCACCGCCGGGCCGACGATCAGCGCATCGATCATCCGGCGGCCGATCTTCTCTTCCATCAGCGTCAGCTTATCCTTTAACGACAGCGCCGCGGCGGCCACGCTCAGCTCGCGGCCGAGGTTGCCGATATAGATCATGCTGGCGCTGCTGCGGCGCAGCGCCTGGGTGAGATCGTCCAGCAGCAGCAGTGGCATCAGGCTGGTGAGGAAGCTGCCCGGCCCGATCAGGATCACGTCGGCCTGTGCGATGGCGTCCAGCGCTTCGCGCGTGGCGTTGACCGGGGGCGACAGCATCAGCTCCTGCGGCATGTGGGCCAGTTGATCGACATTCACTTCACCGTAAACGTGATTGCCTTCGTGATCGTGCGCCATCAAATCCACCGGCTGCTCCGACATCGGGATCAGCGCCGCGTCCACCTTCAGCAAGCTGCGCACCAGATTGATCGCTTCCAGCGGGCGCACGCTCAGGTGATCCAGCGCTTTCAGCATCAGGTTGCCCAGGTTATGGCCGGCCAGTTCGCCGTTGCCGCTGAAACGGTATTCGAACATCGCCGAGGCGACGCTCGGTTCGGTGATCAGCTGGTTGAGACAGTTGCGGGTATCGCCCCAGGCAATGCCGCCTTCCGAACGGCGGATGCGGCCGGTGGAACCGCCGTTGTCGGTGGTGGTGACGATGCCGGTCAGGCGGGAGCCTAAGGACGACAGGGCCGACATCACACGGCCCAGGCCGTGTCCGCCGCCCAACGCCACCACGCGGTCGAGATCGGCCAGGGTACGATTACGCATAAATTTCCTTACAAAGGGTCTGAACTGCCCGCATAAGGTAGCGGATCCGGCATAAAAACGCGATAAAGAGTGTCATTTGCGTGATTCTGGTCAATTCGTCCACGCAAGCGATGTTTATCATGGTTTACCCGAATAGGCGGCGTCTAAAAACGCTGTATAGACAATTATATAGCGAATTAACGCGTTGGCTATCGTTGCCGATTAGCGCTAGAATTCTGCTGAAAACCACGGTTTCATTCCGGCTACTCAAGGTAGCGGGAAGAGAAATCAAACTCCTAGCCCCTGCGCCTACGTTGTTCATCCGGAACGATATGGCGCCTGGGCCGTGGCGAAGTTAGCCACCAGGGTGCAGAGGGGAAACGCTCGCATCTCCCGACTTTGGAAAGGTGTTATGGTACCGCAACTCATTGATGCTTATGAGCGCAAGTTCTATTACCTGCGTTTGTCGATCACCGACGTGTGCAACTTTCGTTGCACCTATTGTCTGCCCGACGGCTACAAGCCGAGCGGCAGCCCGAAAAGCTTCCTGTCGCTGGATGAAATCCGCCGCGTCAGCCGCGCGTTTGCCGAACTGGGCACCGAAAAGGTGCGCCTGACCGGCGGCGAGCCTTCGCTGCGCCGCGATTTTACCGAGATCATCGCCGCCGTGCGGGAAAACCCGGCCATCCGTACCCTGGCGGTCACCACTAACGGCTACCGTCTGGCGCGCGACGTCGCCGCCTGGCGTGACGCCGGTCTGACGGCGATCAACGTCAGCGTCGACAGCCTGGATCCCCGCCAGTTTCACGCCATCACCGGCCAGGACAAGTTCCGCCAGGTGATGGACGGCATCGACGCCGCCTTCAGCGCCGGTTTCAGCAAGGTCAAGGTCAACGCGGTGCTGATGCGCGACGTCAACCACCAGCAACTTGGCGCCTTTCTCGCCTGGATCAAGGATCGGCCGATCCAGCTGCGCTTTATCGAACTGATGGAAACCGGCGAGGGCGGCGAGCTGTTTCGCAAACACCACGTTTCCGGCGAAGTGATTCGCCGGCAGTTGGAGCAGCAGGGCTGGCAGCGCCAGGCGCGCGGCCGCAGCGACGGCCCGGCGCAGGTGTTCAGCCACCCGGACTACCAGGGTGAGGTGGGTCTTATCATGCCGTATGAAAAAGATTTCTGCGCCAGCTGCAACCGGCTGCGCGTTTCTTCCATCGGCAATCTGCACCTGTGTCTGTTCGGCGAGCAGGGGGTGCCTCTGCGCGATCTGCTGGCGGACGACGGCCAGCTCGATGCGCTGAAGGCGCGCATCCAGAGTGGGCTGCTGAGCAAGAAGCAGACCCATTTCCTGCATCAGGGCAACAGCGGGATCACCCAGAACCTGTCGTTTATCGGCGGCTGACAGCCAATAGGAGCTTATTGAACCATGAGCCATGCGAGCAGCGAGTTTATTCCGGCGCATATCGCCATCCTGACCGTGTCCGACAGCCGCGGCGCGGCGGAAGACACCTCCGGCCAATATCTGCAGGACGCGGCGCAGGAAGCCGGCCATCAGGTGGTGGATCGCGCCATCGTCAAAGATGACATTTACCAGATCCGCGCACGGGTTTCCGCGTGGATCGCCGATGACAACGTGCAGGCGGTGCTGATCACCGGCGGCACTGGTTTTACCGCGCGCGACAACACGCCGGAAGCGCTGTTGCCGCTGTTCGACAGAGAGGTGGAAGGGTTCGGTGAACTGTTCCGCATGGTGTCGTACGAAGAGATCGGCACCGCGACGATCCAGTCGCGCGCGCTGGCCGGCCTGGCGAACCGCACGGTGATTTTCGCCATGCCGGGCTCCACCCGCGCCTGCCGCACCGCCTGGGAGCGGATTATCGAAGAGCAGTTGGACGCGCGCCATCGCCCGTGCAACTTCCAGCCCCATTTGAAGAAGCCCTGAGTCATGACACAGCTAACCCACATTAACGCCGCCGGCGAAGCCCATATGGTCGACGTATCCGCCAAGGCCGAAACGGTGCGCGAGGCGCGCGCCGAAGCCTTCGTCGAGATGTTGCCCGCCACGCTGGCGATGATCGTCGACGGCAGCCATCACAAGGGCGACGTGTTCGCCACGGCGCGCATCGCCGGCATTCAGGCGGCCAAACGCACCTGGGAACTGATCCCGCTGTGCCACCCGCTGATGTTGAGCAAAGTCGAAGTGCAGCTAGAGGCGCAAACGGAGCACAGCCGGGTACGCATCGAAACCTGCTGCCGGCTGACCGGCAAAACCGGCGTCGAGATGGAAGCGCTGACCGCCGCCTCGGTGGCGGCATTGACCATCTATGACATGTGCAAAGCGGTACAGAAAGACATGGTGATCGGCCCGGTGCGCCTGCTGGCGAAAAGCGGCGGCAAATCCGGTGATTTTAAGGTGAACGCATGATCGATATTCTTTTCTTCGCGCAGGTGCGCGAACTGGTGGGCACCGGCGCGCTGTCGATGCCGGCGGATTACCCGACCGTCGAGGCGCTGCGCCAGGCGCTGTGCGCGCGCGGCGATCGCTGGGCGCTGGCGCTGGAATCCGGCAAGCTGTTGGCGGCGGTCAATCAGTCGCTGGTGGCGGCGGATCACCCGCTGCGTGCCGGCGATGAAGTGGCCTTCTTCCCGCCGGTTACCGGGGGGTAAGCATGGAAAATACCCGCATTCGCGTGGGCGAAGCGCCGTTCAACGTCGGCGATGAGTACCAGTGGCTGGCGCAGTGCGACGCCGATGGCGCGGTGGTGACCTTCACCGGCAAGGTGCGCAACCATAACCTTGGGGACGACGTCAGCGCGCTGACGCTGGAACACTACCCCGGCATGACCGAGAAGGCGCTGGCGGAGATCGTGGCCGAGGCGCGCAGCCGTTGGCCGCTGCAGCGCGTGACGGTGATCCACCGCGTCGGTGCGCTGTATCCCGGCGACGAGATCGTGTTCGTCGGCGTGACCGGCGCACACCGCAGCATGGCGTTCGCCGCCAGCGAATTCATCATGGACTATCTGAAGACCCGCGCCCCGTTCTGGAAGCGCGAAGCCACGGGCCAGGGCGATCGTTGGGTGGACGCTCGCGACAGCGATCGCGAGGCCGCGCAACGCTGGCACGACGCGGCTAAATAACGCGTCAACAGCGGAAACAAATCAAGACCTTTGCCGCTTTCGCGCGGCCTATTCTGTGGTACGCTTATAGCAGGCGAAGCCCCGTTCGCGGGGCTTCGGAATCTTGTTTATAACGCAAAAGGTAACCGTCATGGACCGATATCCACGCTCTAATGGTTCAATCGTCGAACGTGCCAACAGCGGCATTCAGGCCTACATGGCGCAGGTTTACGGCTGGATGACCTGCGGTCTGCTGCTGACGGCGTTCGTTTCCTGGTATGCGGCCAACACGCCCGCGATCCTCAACTTCATCTTCTCCAGCCAGATCACCTTCTTCGGTCTGATCATCGCCCAATTGGCGCTGGTGTTCGTGATTTCCGGCATGGTCAACCGCCTGAGCGGCGCGGTGGCCACCTCGCTGTTCATGCTTTACTCGGCGCTGACCGGGCTGACGCTGTCGAGCATTTTCATCGCCTACACCTACAGCTCGATCGCTAGCACCTTTGTGGTCACCGCCGGCATGTTCGGTGCCATGAGCCTGTACGGCTACACCACCAAGCGCGATCTGAGCGGCTTCGGCAGCATGCTGTTCATGGCGCTGATCGGCATCGTGCTGGCCTCGCTGGTGAACATCTGGCTGAAAAGCACCGCGCTGATGTGGGCGATTACCTACATCGGGGTGGTGGTGTTCGTCGGTCTGACCGCCTACGACACGCAAAAACTCAAGGCGATGGGTGAGCAGCTGAACGCCGATGATAAAGACAGCTTCCGCAAGTACGCCATCGTCGGCGCGCTGACGCTGTATCTCGACTTCATCAACCTGTTCCTGATGTTGCTGCGTATTTTCGGCAACCGCCGCTAAATCCCTTGTCTTTCAAGCCTTAGGGTATCTGGCGATCAAAAAGCTCTGCATGTGACATGCAGAGCTTTTTTTATGCGATCTTGCGGCGGAACAGCGCGTAGGCGGCGCTGCCGGTGGTGGCGGTGATCACCAGCAGCGGCCACAGGCTGCGCCAGATAATGCTGAAGCTGGCGTCCTTCAGGTAGATCTGCTTGGTGATGTCGGTGAAGTGGCGTATCGGGTTCACCCAGGTCAGATCCTGCAGCCACACCGGCATATTCTCCACCGGCGAGACATACCCCGAGAGCAGGATCGCCGGCATCATGAACACGAACACGCCGATAAACGCCTGCTGCTGAGTGGCGCACAGCGACGAGATCAGCAGGCCGAAACCGACCAGCGACAGCCCGTAGATCAACATGGTGGCGTAGAACAGCAGCAGCGATCCAGCGAACGGGATCTGATACAGGAAGATGCCGATCAACAGCACGATGCTGGCCTGGAAGCTGGCGACGATCAGCGCCGGCACCGCCTTGCCGATAAAGATCTGCCAGGTGGTGAGCGGCGAGACCAGCAGCTGTTCCAACGTGCCCTGTTCGCGTTCGCGCGCCACCGACAGCGAGGTGACGATCAGCACGCCGATGGTGGTGATCATGGCGATCAGCGACGGCACCACGAACCATTTGTAGTCCAGATTCGGGTTATACCAGTTGCGCACCACCAGCTCGCTGTTGTTGGGTTTGGCGCGGTTGCCGAGCAGCTCCTTCTGATATTCCTGCACGATCTGCTGCACGTAGTTGGCGGCGATCTGCGCGCTGTTGGAGTTGCGCCCGTCGAGCAGCAGCTGCAGCGGCGCGGTGTTGCCGGCGGCGATATCGCGCGAGAACTGCGCCGGGAAGCGGATCAGCAGCAGCGCCCGCTGGTTATCGATGGTGGTCTTTATCTCCTGCGGGCTGCGCAGCAGCAGCACGTGTTGAAAGGCCTTGGCCTTGGCGAAGCGCTGGGTCAGCTCCACCGAGGCCTGGCCGCTGTCCTCGCTGTAGACCGCGATGGTGGCGTTGGTGACTTCCAGCGTCGCGGCGAACGGGAACAGCAGCACCTGCAGGATCACCGGCATGATTAAAATGGCGCGGGTTTGCGGATCGCGCAGCAGCGCCTGCATTTCCTTGATGATGAGCGTCAACAGACGATGAAACATCGCTCTTTCTCCTCAATCCAGCCGGCGCTGGGTTTTCCAGGCCGTCAGGCCGATGAACACCACGGCGGAAGCGATCAGGAACAGCAGATTGATCACCAGCACGGTGCCGACGTTACCCGCCAGGAACAGCGTTTGCAGCGTGCTGACGAAGTAGCGCGCCGGAATGATGTAGGTCACCGCGCGCACGATGGCCGGCATGCTGTCGATCTGGAAGATGAAGCCGGACAGCATGATCGACGGCAGGAAGGCGGCGTTCAGCGCCACCATCGCCGCATTGAACTGGTTGCGGGTGAGGGTGGAGATCAGCAGGCCCATGCCGAGGGTGCTGGCGAGGAACAGGCTGCTGATCAGCAGCAGGATCGGCAGCGAACCGCGATAGGGCACGCCGAGCACCCACACCGCCACCGCCATGCACAGCGCCATGGCGATCATGCCGAGGAAGTAATATGGGATCAGCTTGGAGAGCAGCAGCTCGCTGCGCGTCACCTGGGTGGACAGCAGGGCTTCCATGGTGCCGCGCTCCCATTCGCGGGCGATCACCAGCGAGGTGAGAATGGCGCCGATCACCGTCATGATGATGGTGATGGCGCCGGGGATGATGTAGTGCCGGCTGATGGCCGCCGGGTTGAACCAGTAGCGCATCTGCACGTCAATCAGCGGCTTGTCGCTGCTCCCTCGATCGGCGGCGCGCTGCTGCTGCCAAACTTGCCATACGCCCTGGGCATAGCCCTGCACGAAGTTGGCGGTGTTCGGCTCGCTGCCGTCGGTGATCACCTGGACAGGGGCGCTGTCGTGCGGGCGCGCCATGCGCTGGTCGAAATCCACCGGGATCACCACCAGGCCGCGGATCGTGCCGGCCTGCATCTGCTGGATCAGCTGTTGGCGGTTGTCGCTGATGGTCGGTTCGATATAGGGCGAGCCGGCAAACGCCTGGGCCAGATCGCGCGCGTCTTCGCTCTGTTGCTCCATCAGAATGCCCAGATGCAGCTTGCTGGAGTCCAGGTTGATGCCGTAGCCGAAGATGAACAGCAGCATCAGCGGGATAACGAAGGCGATCAGGCCGCTGCTGGGATCGCGCAGTATCTGCCGCGTTTCCTTCAGGCACAGCGCGCGCAGTCGGCGCCAGGAGAAGCCGCCGTCGTCGATGGGGGTACGGTTATCGCTCACCGTGATTCCTCCTCGTCGTAGCCCTGAACCAGCTCGATAAACGCCTGCTCCATCGAGGGGTTGGGATTGTCGTCGCGCGCCACCTGCTGTTTGAGATCGTCCGGCGTGCCGGCGGCGATGATCTTGCCGCGATACACCAGGCCGATGCGGTCGCAGTACTCCGCTTCGTCCATAAAGTGGGTGGTCACCATCACCGTGACGCCCTTGTCGACCATGCCGTTGATGTGCAACCAGAACTCGCGCCGCGTCAGCGGATCGACGCCGGAAGTCGGTTCGTCGAGGAACAGAATATCCGGTTCGTGCATCAGCGCGCAGGCCAGCGCCAGGCGCTGCTTGAAGCCGAGCGGCAGCGCGTCCGGCGTTTGATCGAGGATCGGCGCGAAGTTGAAGGCGTGGGACATCTCGTCGATTTTTTTGCGCTGCGCCTTGCCGCTCAGGCCGTAGACGCCGGAGAAGAACTTCAGGTTCTGCGCCACCGTCAGGTTGCCGTACAGCGAGAACTTTTGCGCCATGTAACCGAGGCGTTGGCGCGCTTTGCCGGAACTGGTTTTCAGATCCATGCCCAACACCAGCGCCTTGCCGCCGGATGGCACCAGCAGACCGCACATCATTTTGAAGGTGGTGGACTTGCCGGCGCCGTTCGGGCCGAGCAGCCCGAAGATTTCGCCGCGCCGCACCTGAAAATCGACGTGATCGGTGGCGGCGAAATCGCCGAATTTCTTGGTCAGCTGCACCGCTTCGATCACCGTTTCACCGCTTTCTCCGTCAACGGTCGGCATGATCTCCGCCAGCGCCGAGCGATGGTTGGGGCCGCCGCCGAGCAGATCGATAAACGCATCCTCGAAGCGCGGATCCGCTTCGTCCAGTTCGGCGTCCGGCAGATCCAGCACCTGCAGCAGCTGCCGATGATCTTCGCCTTCTTTCAGGATCAGGCGCAGGTACTTGCCCTGGATCACGCCGTCGGTGACCGCCGGCAGGCAGATCGCCCGCTGCAGCAACGATCGATGGCTGCCGGGGGGCGCGGCGATCAACACCGTGCGCCCGGCCATACGGCGGGTCAGCGCCTGCGGCGCGCCGCTGAACAGCAGCTCGCCCTCGTTGAGCAGCAGCACTTCGCGGCACTGCTCGGCCTCATCGAGGTAAGAGGTGCTCCACAAGATCAACATGCCGTCGTTGGCCAGCTCGTGCACCATGCGCCACAGCTCGCGGCGCGAGATCGGATCGACGCCGACGCCCGGTTCATCCAGCAACAGCACCTGAGGTTCGCCCACCAGCGTGCAGGCCAGGCCGAGTTTCTGCTTCATGCCGCCGGACAGCTTGCCCGCCAGGCGCTCGGTGAAGCGGGTCAGATCGGTGAATTTCAGCAGCCGTTCGAAGGTCTGGCGGCGAAGATCGCCGGTGACGCCGCGCAGATCGGCGTACAGAGTCAGGTTCTCCATCACCGTCAGATCCTCATACAGCCCGAACTTCTGCGGCATGTAGCCGAGGATCGCGTGCAGTTGACGATCCTGGGCGATCGGATCCAGCCCGGCGACCCGCAGCTTGCCGTTGCTGGGCTGCAGCAGCCCAGCCAGCATGCGCAGCAGGGTGGTTTTGCCGGCGCCGTCCGGGCCGACCAGCCCGATGACCGCACCGCTGCGCAGGGTGGTGGTCAGGCTGGCGACCGCCGGTTTCTCAAGCGACGGGAAGCGCTTTTCCAGCCCTTCCAGCTCAATGGTGTGCGCCTGTTCCATGGCCGGCCTCAGGGTTTGGCGAAGCGCAGGGTGACCGGCATGCCCTGACGCAGCGCATCGTCGGCGTCGGTGACGATCACCCGCAGGCGGTATACCAGATCGGTGCGCAGATCCGGCGTTTCAACGCTTTTCGGCGTGAATTCCGCGGTCGGCGAGACGAAACCGATCTTGCCGTGGTAAGGCTTGCCGGGGCGGCCGTCGGTGTAGATCTCCAGTTCGGTGCCGGGTACCGCTTGGTTCAGGCTGGTCTCGTTGACGTAGGCGCGCACCCACACCGGCCGGGTCAGCGACAGGGTGAATACCGTGCCGCCGGCGCCGAGCATGGTGCCCGGCTCCACCGCGCGGGTCAGCACCGTGCCGGCGGAAGGGGAGACCAGCGTGGCGTCTTGCAGGTTCAACTGCGCCTGCGCCAGCGCCGCTTCGCTTTGCGCCACGTCGGCCTTGGCCTGTTCAATCTCTTGCGGGCGGTTGCCACTGCGGTATTGCGACAGCTTGTCCTTCGCCGCCTGCAGGTTGGCCTGCGCCTGATTGCGGGCGGTGCGTGCATCCTCCAGTGCGTCGGCTGAGGTGGCGTTTTTCGCCCACAGCCCCTGCTGGCGTTTCAGGAAGCTGTCGGCATAGGTGAAGGCGGACTGGCGCTGCGCCATTTCTGACTGCACCTGGGCTATCTCTTCGCTGCGGTAGCCGGCCTGCAGCAGCGACAGTTTGGCGCGCGCGCTGCCGACGTTGGCTTCGGCCTGCTGCAGCGCGTTGCGGTAGGGGGCATCGTCCAGATTGCCAAGCAGCTGGCCTGGCTGAACGGTATCGCCTTCATCCACCGTCAGCGACGCCAGGCGCCCGTCGACGCGAAAGCCGAGGTTGACCGTGCGAATATCGACGTTGCCGTACAGCGTCAGCGGCCGATCCTGCTGCTGTTGGTAATGCCAAACCCCGTATGCGACGGCCGCGATCAGCAGAATTAACAACACGATCAAGGCACTGCGTTTTTTGTTCATAACACTCCCTGCCTGAATTTACGCGCCATGACGTTGGCGCAGCCCAGTAACCAGAATCTCAATATGTTCGCTCAGTACCGCCGCGATTTGCGCCGCTTCGCCCTCGCCAATGTCTTGCCAACCTGCCTGACGGCGGATAGTTTCGCGCGCCACGCGGAACGACAGCACCTCGCCGATCAGCGCATGGGTATGCAATACGAGGCGGGGGGCGTGTTCGTCGATGCCGGTGGCGGCCGACAGCAGGCGGCACAGCCGCTCGTGCATCGGCGCGATCACCTGGCTGTGGATCAGCGGATAGGCCTCGGTCGGGGCGAGCTGTTCGCGCGACATGATTTTGCTCAGGTTCAGCGTGTGCGGTTGGGTCATCAGCTCGCTGAAGGCCAGCAGGCCACGTTGCAACAAGCGCAGCGCCGCGTCAGGTGACCGTTGTGCGGCTGGTTCTTGCCGGAAGCGATCGACTTCCGCGACCAGCGGGGCGAACGCCTGCTGAATGAAATCGGCGAGCGACTGCGCCACGGCCAGGTACAGCCCCTCTTTGGAGCTGAAGTAGTAGGTGATGGCGGCGATGTTCTGGCCGGCGCGCTGGGCGATATCGCGCGTGGTGGCGCCTTGCAGGCCATATTCACCGAACAGTTCGGTCGCCGCGGCGAGCAGTTGCCGGCGCGTTTGCTCGCCGCGCGCCCGGCCGGCGGCCTGATGAGGGACGGAAGCTGGCATAGGTCACGCTCGAAGTTAATCAATCATATGATTAACTTTATGCCAGATTGTCTAAAACGCAACCGCTAACCACAATGAGTTATGTGATCGGCTTCAGACAATGCTGAATTTACGGCAGATTGTGCTCTAGGTGCGTAAAAGTGCTTTTTATTGCGCGACTTCTGTTACAATCGGCGCCTGGTGCACTGCAGTTTGTGCCAATCCCTCGTGGTCATGCTTAATGCCCCGTCTGATCATCCTCCCAGGAAACTGCACCGAACACCGTTAGGTTAGGGGGGATCTGGAGTTTTTCTCTTTATGTCATTTGAAACCCTCGGCTTAAGTGCTGAAATTGTGCGCGCTGTTGAAGAACAGGGCTATCGCGAACCGACGCCAATTCAGCGTCAGGCTATCCCTGTCGTGCTGGAAGGTCGTGACCTGATGGCCAGCGCCCAGACCGGCACCGGTAAAACCGCCGGTTTTACCCTGCCGCTGTTGCAGCTGCTGAGCAAGCATGACCATCCGGTCAAAGGCCGTCGCCCGGTGCGCGCGCTGATCCTGACGCCAACCCGTGAGCTGGCGGCGCAGATCGGCGAAAACGTCGAGGCCTACAGCAAACACCTGCGCCTGCGTTCGCTGGTGGTGTTTGGCGGCGTGAGCATCAACCCGCAGATGATGAAGCTGCGCGGCGGCGTCGATATCCTGGTGGCGACGCCGGGCCGTCTGCTGGATCTGGAACATCAGAACGCGGTTGACCTGTCCAAAATCGAAATTCTGGTGCTGGACGAAGCGGACCGCATGCTGGACATGGGCTTTATCCACGACATCCGTCGCGTGCTGGCCAAGCTGCCGGCCAAGCGCCAGAACCTGCTGTTCTCCGCAACCTTCTCCGACGACATCAAGGCGCTGGCCAACAAACTGCTGCATAACCCGGCCTCGGTGGAAGTGGCGCGCCGCAATACCGCGTCCGAGCAGATCGAGCAGAGCGTGCACTTCGTCGACAAGAAGCGTAAGCGGGAACTGCTGTCGCAGATGATCGGCGAAGGCGACTGGAAACAGGTGCTGGTCTTTACCCGCACCAAGCACGGCGCCAACCACCTGGCGGAACAGCTGAACAAAGACGGCATCACCGCTGCGGCGATCCACGGCAACAAGAGCCAGGGCGCCCGTACCCGTGCGCTGGCCGATTTCAAAGATGGCCGCATCCGCGTGCTGGTGGCAACCGATATCGCGGCGCGCGGTCTGGATATCGACCAGCTGCCGCACGTGGTGAACTATGAGCTGCCTAACGTGCCGGAAGACTATGTGCACCGTATCGGCCGTACCGGCCGCGCGGAACGCACCGGTGAAGCTATCTCGCTGGTGTGCGTGGATGAACACAAGCTGCTGCGCGACATCGAGCGTCTGCTGAAGCGTGAAATTCCGCGCATTGCGCTGCCGGGCTACGAGCCGGATCCGACCATCAAGGCCGAGCCGATCATCAACGGCCGCCAGGGCGGCGGACGCGGCGCGCCGCGCGGCAACGGCGGTGGCCAGCGTTCCGGTAACGGCGGCGGTCAGCGCAGCGGTAACGCGAACGGCGGCCAGCGTGAAAACCGTGGCAACGGTAACGGTAACGCTCGCCCGCAGGGGGACGGTCAACGCCGTTCCGGCGCGCCGGCCTCGCGTCGTCCACGTAGTCGCAAGCCGGCCGAATAAGCCTGATTGCTCAAAGAGTAAGCCGCCGATACGGGCGGCTTTTTTTTTGCCTGGCGGAACGGCATTTTCGTACTAGGCTGGACGGTGGCTAACCCTACATTCCAGGAGACGGAGATGAAATTGAAGTGCGCAATTCTCGATGATTACCAGCAGGTGGCGCTCAAGATGGCGGACTGGTCGGCGCTGGCCGATCGGGTGGAGGTGTCCGCCATCAGCGCGCACTTTACCGATGAGACGGAGCTGGCGGTGCATCTGCAGGAGTGCGACATTCTGGTCATCATGCGCGAACGCACGCCGATGACTGCCTCGCTGCTGGCGCGGCTACCGAAGCTGAAGCTGCTGATCACCTCCGGCATGCGCAACGCGTCTATCGATTTGGCCGCCGCCGCCGAGCGCGGCGTGGTGGTATGCGGCACCAGCAGCGGATCGGCGGCGCCGATGGAGCTGACCTGGGCGCTGCTGCTCGGGTTGGCGAAGCATATCGTGCCGGAAAGCGTCGGGCTGCAAAACAACGGTCCGTGGCAACGGGATCTCGGCGTCACCCTGCAGGGCAAGACGCTGGGGCTGCTGGGGTTGGGCAAGATCGGCGGCCAAATGGCCAAGGTGGCACAGGCGTTCGGCATGCGGGTGCTGGCCTGGAGCCAGAACCTGACGGCGGAACGGGCGGCGCAGGAGGGCGCTTTGCTGGCGCCGTCCAAGCGGGCGCTGTTTGAGCAGAGCGATTTTGTCTCCATTCACCTGGTGCTGAGCGATCGCAGCCGCGGGTTGGTGGGGCGCGACGAATTGATGGCGATGAAGCCCACTGCTTACCTGATCAACACCTCGCGCGCGGGGATCGTCGATCGGGTGGCGCTGGTGGACGTGCTGCAACAGCGGAAGATTGCCGGCGCCGGGCTGGACGTGTTCGAGACGGAACCGCTGCCGGCCGACGATGCATTCCGTCAATTGCCCAACGTGCTGGCGACGCCGCATGTGGGTTACGTGGCGGACGACAACTATCGCGCCTACTTCACCGAGGCGGTCGAGGACATAGCGGCGTTCCTCGCGGGTCAACCGATTCGCCGGCTAGGCTGACGGCATTTTTAATGCCCGCAGAGGCTTGTCTGGCGCGGGCATTCACCCGTATCATTGCGGGTCTTTTTTTAGCTGGGATTGGTCATGCGCGTATTATTGGCTCCGATGGAGGGCGTTCTCGACTCTTTGGTGCGTGAGTTGCTCACCGAAGTGAACGACTACGATCTGTGCATCACCGAATTTTTGCGCGTGGTCGATCAGCTGCTGCCGGCCAAGTCGTTCTACCGGCTGTGCCCGGAGCTGCGTCACGCCAGCCGCACGCCGTCGGGCACGCAGGTGCGGGTACAGCTGCTGGGGCAGTACCCACAGTGGCTGGCGGAGAACGCCGCGCGTGCGGTAGAGCTGGGCTCTTACGGCGTCGATCTCAACTGCGGCTGCCCGTCCAAGCTGGTGAACGGCAGCGGCGGCGGGGCGACGCTGCTCAAAGATCCGGAATTGATCTACCAGGGCGCCAAGGCGATGCGCGCGGCGGTGCCGGCCCATCTGCCGGTCACGGTGAAGGTGCGTCTGGGCTGGGATTCCTCCAGCCGCAGCTTTGAAATCGCCGATGCGGTGCAGCAGGCGGGCGCCAGCGAACTGACGGTGCACGGCCGCACCAAAGAGGACGGTTACAAGGCGGATCGCATCAACTGGGCGGCGATCGGTGAGATCCGTCAGCGGCTGAGCATCCCGGTTGTCGCCAACGGCGAGATCTGGGATTACCAGAGCGCGCAGGATTGCCTGCAGGCGACCGGCTGCGACGCCATCATGCTGGGGCGCGGCGCGCTCAACGTGCCGAACCTGAGCCGGGTGGTGAAGTATAACGAACCGCGTATGCCCTGGCCGCAGGTGGTTGAGCTGCTGCAAAAATACGTCCATCTGGAAAAGCAGGGCGACACCGGTCTGTATCACGTGGCGCGCATCAAACAGTGGCTGGGCTATTTGCGTAAAGAATATGACGAAGCTACCGAACTGTTCAGCGAAATACGCGCGCTGACGACGTCAGGGGATATTGCGCGTGTCATCTGCCGCAGCTAAAAATAAACCCGCGCTCGGCGGGTTTATTTAAATATGTATTATCAGGCGGCTTTATCAAGACGATTTAATTCTATCTCGATATCCTGAATGGTTTTTTCCAGCCCTTCCAGGCAGGCGCCCTGTTTATTCAACAGGTCGTTAATGGCTTCGGCGAACGCCTTATTTTTGCATTCCCCCTGATCGAAGGCCAGCCAGTGTGCGGAGAGCGTCTCGGTATTCGCCTGCGCATAGTGGCGCATTTCCTTCAGCTGAGAAGCGACGTTGCGTAAATTATCCAGCTGCGCCTGTGCGTTTGCATTGTTGCTCATGAATTTCTCCTTGAGTTGGCCGTTAAATAATTTCGACTGCGGGATTAAGCTTACCCTATCCAAATAAAAATATCACCCTCGGTGGCCTTATTGGTTATTTTTTAATGAATGCGAATTTATTTATTTCTCGGCTGAACAAGGAGTTGGGCGGAATTGTAAAAATAGATAAATACGGTTTTTTTTGGCAATTATTTCCGGTCATTCCATACGGAATGACCGTTATTCTAACGCTTAAGGGTGATGCTTATTATGCCGCGTCCGCCAGCATAAACATGCCGTAGGGATGAATTTCCAGATAATAGTGCTCGCCGACGTTCGGCTGCAGGCGGGTGGCGTTAACCTGCAGCAAAATCTGCTGCCCGTGCCATGCCACCGTCACCTCATACTGCGGCCCCATGTAGGCGACATGTTGGATCACGCAGCGCTGGCTTTCATCGCCATGCTCACTCAACGTGATCGCCTCCGGTCGCACGCCCACCGTGCCGGTGCCCTGGGCGGCAAAATGCGCAGGACGTGGCAGGCGATAGCCGCTGATATCGACATGATCGGCGCTGAAGTTGGCCGGGAACAGGTTAGCGTCCCCCATAAAGCTCGCCATAAAGCGCGACGCCGGCTGCCGATAGAGATCCTGCGGCGAGCCCATCTGCATGATATGGCCCTTGTTCATCACCAGCACGGTGTCGGAGACCGCGAAAGCCTCGCTCTGATCGTGGGTAACGTACAGCGAAGTGATATCAAACTGCTTTTGCAGCTCGCGGATCTTTTCGCGCATGCTGCGGCGCAGGTTGGCGTCGAGATTGCTCAACGGCTCGTCGAACAGCAGCACTTTCGGCTTGAGGATCAGCGCGCGCGCCAGCGCCACGCGCTGCTGTTGACCGCCGGAGATCTGATCGACATAGCGATCGTCGAACCCCGCCAGATCCACCATCGCCAGCGCTTCCTGCACGCGCGCTTTCACTTCGGCGCGCGGAATGCCGAGCATCTTCAGCCCATAGCCGACGTTCTCCCCCAGCGACATATGCGGGAACAGGGCATAAGACTGAAACACCATGCAGATGTCACGCTGCTGGATGGAACGATGGGTAACGTCTTCACCATCAATGAATATCTGCCCGTCGCTCGGTTTCTCCAGCCCGGCCACCAGGCGCAAAATGGTGGTCTTGCCGCAGCCGGAAGGGCCGAGCAGCGTCACCATTTGCCCCCGTGGGATGGTGAGCGTGATGTTATCGATTACCGTGTTGCTGCCGAACCGTTTGGAGACGTTACGCAGTTCAACGAAATTTTTCTGGCTCATCATGGGCTCCATTACGCCTGGTTTTTGGCTTTTGAACGGGAGATGCGTGCCTCGCCGATCAGCCAGTCAAAGAGGAAAATAATCGCCAGCATCACCACGATCAGAATTGAACCGTAGGCGATCGCCACGCCGTATTCGCCGTCTTCCACGCGGTTGAGGATGTAGGCGGTGGCCACGCGGGTATCGGGGGTGACCAGGAAGACGATGGCGCTGACGGTAGTGATGGCGCGCACGAAGCTGTAGATCAGCGCCGACAGGATCGCCGGGCGCAGCAGCGGCAGCAGGATGTGCGTGATGGTGCGCAGCGAGCCGGCGCGCAGGCTGAGCGAGGCTTCGTCCAGCGATTTGTCTATCTGGCCCAGCCCGGCGATCCCGGCGCGAATGCCTACCGGCACGTTGCGCATCACCATCGAGATAATCACGATGGCGGCCGTCCCGGTGAGGTACACCGGCGCGCTGTTGAAGGCGAGAATGTAAGAGACGCCCGCCACGGTGCCCGGCACCGCAAAGCACAGCATGGTGGTGAACTCGATGGTCTTTTTGCCCTTGAACTGCTGGCGCACCACGATCCAGGCGATCAGCAGACCGAACGCGGCGGTGATCGGCGCGGCGATCCCGGCGTATAGCAGCGTGTCGAGCAGCGAAGGCCACGCGCCGTCGCTCATGCCCTGGCCGAACAGCTTGATGAAGTTATCCAGCGTCAGCGTGTAGTCCACTCCCCAGTTGACGGTGAAGCTGCCGTAGAAAATGCTGCCGTAAAGCAGGGCATTAAAGGCTACCCACACCGCCAGCAACGCGATCACGCCCCACACCAGCGTGACCGGCAGCGGCTGTACGTCGCCGCGGTAGGATTTGCCGGACACGGTGACGTAGGAACGCTTGCCGATCCACAGGTACTGGATGCAGAACACCAGCAGCGAGAACAGCAGCAGGAAGGCGCCGAGGGTGCTGGCGGCCTGATAGTCGAGCTGCGAGCCGGTGATGTAGAAATAAATTTGCGTCGCCAGCACGTCGAAGTTGCCGCCGAGCACCAGCGGGTTGCTGAAGTCGGCCAGCGATTGCACCACCACGATCAGAAACGCGTTGGCCAGCGCCGGTTTCAGCAGCGGTACGAACACGCCGTTAAAGGTTTGCCAACGGCTGGCGCGCAGGGTGTAGGAGGCCTCTTCCAGCGAAGGATGAATGGTCTTGATCGCGCCGTCGAGGATCATGAACGCCATCGGCGTGAATGCCAGCACCTGCGCCAGCCAGATGCCGGTAAAACCGTACAGCCAGTTGGTGTTGGTCAGGCCGAACCAGGCCACCATCCACTCGGTGACGTAGCCGGAACGCCCCATCATCAGCGTGACGCCCAGGCCGACGACGAACGGCGGCGTGACGATGGGCAGGATGGAGAAGATGCGGCCGATAATGGCGCTGCGCTTGGCGATGCGGGTGGTGTAAATCGCCAGCACCAGGCCGAAGAAGGTGCAGCCGGCGCCCACCGCGATCGACAGGACGATGGAGTTGAGGATCACCTGAACGATATGCGCCTGCGACAGCACGTTCATAAACGCCAGCGGCGCGAATGCACCCGTCTGGTCGGTGAACATCGGAATGAAAATCGCGATGCTCGGCCAGACGATGAAGACGCCGATCAGCGCTACGATGGTGACCAGCGCACCGATAACGAAACGGTCGCCGCCCAGCCAGTCGAGGCGGGTCAGCGCTAGCGTCATGATGGCGCCCAGCGCGGTCAATTGCACCAGGGTGGCGTAGCCTAAGCCGCGTCCCGCCACCGTGGCGCTGACGACGATAAAGGCCATGCACAGCAGCGCCCAGCCGGCATCGAACGCGTGGCGGCGCCGCTGCTCACGGCCCGCCGCAGCGTAAGGACGCAGCAGCAGCAGGCTCGGTAGCAGGCACCAAAGCCAGCTGATATTGCGGTGTGACCAGCCGTAGGCCGCGAGGATTTCATCGCTGGTGGATTCCAGCAGGCCGTAATCCAGGCTCCAGCTCGGCAGCAGGGCGAACGCCAGCCAGCCAAGCAAAACCCAAAGGAATATCGCATCTCGTTTTTTCACGAGATGGAGTGCATGTGTATGTGACATAAGTTTCCCGGATGTTCAGGCCGGGTAAGGCGTGAAGCTTACCCGGCAACAGGCGCAGAATGTGGGTTTATTTACCCATCTTGACTTCGCTGACCCATTTATTGATCAGCGCCTTGCGGACCTCGGTCGAGCCGTACTTGTCCATGTCGTAGTTGATCAGTTTCAGATCGTCGAGCTTCAGCGAGTTCGGCGAGGTATCGGCGGTGGTGTTGGTCAGGATCTGATAGGATTTGCCTTTCTTCCACGCCAGCTCCTGCGCCTCTTTCGACAGCACCCAGTCCACGAACAGTTTGGCGTTATCGAGGTTGCGCGCGCCTTTGAGGATGCTGACGCCGCCGATTTCGTAGCCGGTGCCTTCACACGGCGAGATCAGCTCAAGCGGCGCGCCCTGTTCTTTTTCGAGCGAGTAGTCATGCAGGAAACCGATGCCGATCGCCGTTTCACCGCGGGCGGCGTTGCGCGCCGGGGCAATGCCGGACTTGGTGTACTGCGAAACGTTGGCGTTCAGCTGCTTGAGGTAATCGAACGCCTGATCGTCTCCCCACAGTTGGGCAAAGGTCGCCAGCGCGGTGTAGGCGGTGCCGGAACTTTGCGGATCGGCGATTTGAATCTCGCCTTTGTATTCCGGTTTGGTCAGGTCTTTCCAGCACTTGGGCACCGGCAGGTTTTTCTCTTTCAGGCGCTGGGTATTGACGCCAAAGCCGAGAATGCCGACGTAGACCGCCGAGGAGTAGTTGCCTTTCAGCTTGGCTGGATCGCGGAATTGCGTCATGACTTGTTCGAGATTGGGCGATTTGTACGGTTGCAGCAGCCCCATTTCACCGGCCTGGGATTGCGGATCGAGCGTGCCGCCGTACCAGACGTCCGCCTGCGGGTTCTTCTTCTCGGCGTCCACTTTTGCCAGCGTGCTGCCGGAACCGTTGCGGATAAACGCGGTTTTCACGTCATATTTCTCGCCGAAGGCTTTGGTTTCCGCTTCGCACATTTCATTGGTGGCGCTGCAGTAAACCACCAGGCGGCCCTTGGCGTGCGCGGCGCCGCTCAGCGTGGCCAGTGCGATGCCGGATGCTATCAGGGTAGTGACCCACGTTTTTTTCATTGTTTTATCCTTCTCTCGGTAGAGGTGGTAACGCTCGCCATCAGCAGCGGCATCAGCAATAAACCCATAAGAACGGCAGCGATCGACAGCCAACTGAACATGCCTGACCAGCCATAGCCTTCGATAACCCGCGACAGCGGCCAGCCCGCCAGCGCCGCCCCCAGATAGGCGAACAGGCCGAGAAAGCCGGTGATGGAGCCCGCGGCGCCTTTGTGCCCGCATTCCACGGCGGCGAGGCCAATCAGCATCTGTGGGCCGAAGACAAAGAAGCCCACCGCGAAAAAACAGCCCGCCAGCAGCGCGTAGTGATGCACCGGCGCCAGCCACAGCGCGGCGACGGAAACCATCAGCCCGAGCGTGAACAGCAAAATCATCGGCGCGCGCTGCCCGCCGAACAGCACATCCGAACCCCAGCCGGCGAACAGCGCACCGAGCAGGCCGCCTATCTCGAACAGCATCACCGTCGCATTGGCGCTGAGCAGGTTGACGCCGTGGCTTTCCGTCAGCCACAGGTTGCCCCAGTCGTTCAACGCGATGCGGATCAGGTAGACCAGCACGTAAGAGACGCCGAGCAGCCAGATCATCGGGTTCTTCAGCATCGTGGTGCGCAACATCTGCCACAGCCCCATCGGCGGGCTTTGCTGTTCCTGGCGCAGCTCCAGCGGATCGTGGCGCCACTGGCCGACCGACGGCAGGCCTTCTTCCTGCGGCGTGCCTGTCAGCTGCCGCGTGAGCCAGATGCCCAGCACCATGCTGACGGCCCCCGGGATCAACATCGCCGCCTGCCAGCCCCAGCGCTGGGCGGCGAAGGCGCTGATCAACGGCACGATCGCGCCGCCGAGGTTGATCGACATATTCCAGCAGCCCCACCAGAAGCCACGCTCATTGCGCGAATACCAGTGGGTCAGCAGCCGCGCGCAGGGCGGCCAGCCCCAGCCCTGAAAGAAGCCGTTCAGCGCCCAGACCGCCAGCAGCAGCGTCAGCGATTCGCCGAAGGCGAACGCCACGTTCAGCAAACCGGTGGCGAACAGGCCGATCCCCATAAACCCGCGCTGCCCATGGCCGTCGTGCCACAACCCGGCGGCGAATTTCGACAGGCCGTAGCTCAGATAAAACAGCGAGCCGAGCAGGCCAATGTCCCCTTTATCCAGCCCCAAATCCGTTTGCAGCGCCGGCAGCACGTAATTCACGCTTTTGCGCGTCAGGTAAAAGGCGGCGTACCCGATGACCATATACAGCAGCAGTCGCGGGCGCAGCGCGCGGTAACGATGATCGATTTCAGATGCCGAGCGTGCTTGCATAGCCGCCTCCCTGGTGCTGACTATAAGAAGGTGAAAGGGAAAGGGGATGAGAGAAAGTCCGGAGTGGCTAAGACTTTTTCCTAGTTAGTCGGCGGTTTGTTGCAAATTTGTGGGCAGGTTAACAATTACCCGGGTGCCGCGCTGCGTTTCCAGCGTCAGTTCGCCGCCGAGTGCGCTGACCCGTTCGCGCATCCCCTGAATGCCGAAGCCAGGCTCCTTGTCCGCACGGATGCCGATGCCGTTGTCCCGCACCTCGAGGTGCAAAAGCTCACCCTGTTGATACAAGACGATGGCGACTTCGCTGGCTTCGGCGTGTTTGCACACGTTGTTGAGCAGCTCTTGCAGCAGCCGGTAGAGGGTGAAGCGCACCGTCTCGCCGGCGGGCGTGTCGATGAGTCGGTAGTCGAAATGGCAACGGATGCCCCGTTCGCTAAAGGCGAATTCATTCAGCAGGTGGTGAAGCGCGTCTTTGAACGCCAGCTCGTCCAGCGCGGGCGGGCGAAGCTGGCGCAGCAGCTGGCGCGTGGAGTGATGAATGCGCCGGGCGAGATCGGCTATCTGGTTCGCGGCGGCCTGGGTTTGCGCCGGATCGCGCGCCCGCTTGACCAGCTGCGACTGGATTTGAATCGCGGTGATGTTCTGGCCGATTTCATCGTGCAGCTCGCGCGCCAGGTTTTTTCGCGTGTCTTCTTCGGTGTGGATCAGTTTTTCGGTCAGCGCCCGCCGCGCCGCCAGCTCTTCTTCCAGGCGTCGGCGATAATGGTGCAGGTTTTGCGCCAGGTGTTGCTGGCGGCTGATGGCGATGCCCAGGCCGATGCCGAGCAGCGCCTGCGTCGCCAGAAAGATTTCCAGCTCGACCAGATTGCCGAACCCTACGCCGACCTGCCGGGCGAGGGTGATCATCATGCTGCCGAGCAGGCCGGACAACACGCCGCCCTGCCAACCGAACTTCCACGCCATCACCACGTTCGGCAAAAACACCACGATCAGCAGCAGGCGCTCGATTTCCGGCGATAGCACCATCTGCGTACCGATGCCGATAACGAAAAACAGGCTGCACCAGATGATTAAGGAGGCGCGCAGCGGCGGATTGGTGGTGTCCAGCCCCAGCAGGTGGTAACGGTGCTGTTGGCGCAGAAATTCAAAGATCAGGTAGACGAACGGGGTCAGCAAAACGCCGCCGGTAAACGACGCCAGGCCGAGCAACATCGCCGGGCTGTGCGCGAAAGGCGACAGCAGGGCGGTATTGAGCAGCGAGGCGGCGGTCACGGTAGCCAGCAGCAGCGTCAGCCGCTGCCAGTAGAGCGGAAAACGGCGCCAGAATCGCTGCGCGAGCGCGGCCGGGAGCAGGGTGATGAACGGCGCGGCCAGCAGGCCGTAGCCGCTCAGCAGGCGTTCGCCGTGCAGCCAGAACAGCAGCAGCACCGGCGGTATTATCAGAGCGGGCCAATAGCGGCGCGCCAGCAAGATCAGCAGCGCGAGATAGACGCCGTGAGACAGAAACAGCGCTGCCTGATTGCCGTTGTGGGTCAGATAGAAGCCGAGCGTCCACAGCATCAGCCAGCCACTGCCCCAGGCCAACAGGATAAACAGCGAGATAACCCAGCGCCGTGAGCGGAGTGACATCAATGCCCCGCCAGCAGCTGATGTTCGAGGGCGAAATGCACCAGCTCAATGGTGCTGTTGCACTGCAGCTTGCCCAGGACGTTGGCGCGATGTACGTGTACCGTTTTATGGCTGAGATCGAGCTTGAAAGCGATCTCCTTTACGCTGTCACCTCTGACCAGCAGATCGAATATTTCACGCTCGCGCGGGGTCAGCACTTCCAGCGCCGTGGCCGGCTGCTCGCCGCCGCGCAGCGCCCGCAGCGCGTCGGCGCACAGGTAATGGCCGCCCATCTCGACGGAGCGCACCGCCTGCACCAGTTCTTCCGGCCCGCAGCGTTTGGTCAGATAGCCGCTGGCGCCGGCGTCCAGCGCACTCTGCACGAAGGTGGGGGAGTCATAGATGCTGAGGATGATTGCGCGGAACTGCGGCTTCTGCGCCCGCAGGCGTTTCAACAGGCTCAGGCCGTTTTCATCCGGCATGGCGATGTCCATCACCGCGACGCTGACGTCGTCGCGCAGCAATGCCGGCCAGGCCGCCGCCGCGCTGCTGTATTGCCCCACCACGTCGATATCGTCCTCGAGGCTGAGCAATTGCGCAAAGCCGGAGCGCACCACCACATGGTCATCCACCAGTATCACACGGATCATTTTCGCACTCTGTTGCCGAATCATGACCCTATGATGCCTGCCGCCGCGGTGCTGGCAATCAGCCAAGCGCGGTTATGCAATCGATGTAACAGAATCGTAATAAAAGGGCGCCACCGGCGTCGTCAACGATCCAAATCGATGGCGAAATGCTGCCACAGCGCGGCGCGGCGTTCCTCTTCCGAATGCAGCGTCGTTTCGTGGCGCTGGTGATCTTCGGTCACGATCAGCTTCATGTCGCTGAGGGTCACCCGGCCGTGCTCCGTCGGCCGTGAGCACACCAGGCGTTGGGTGAAATGCGACTGCGGCGAAGTGCTGTGGAAGTGGCACATCTCGTCGAACTCAGGCAATTCACGCGGCTGAACGGTAAAGCGATACAGGGTTTTGGCATGCGAGCGTTGGTCGCCGTTGCGGCGCTCCAGCAGGTAATACTCGCCTTCCCGCTCCAGGTGGAAAGTGCCGCTGGCCTGCGGTTGCGGCTCGGCAACGACGATTTTGAGCGGCGTCAGGAAGGAATCGCCGAAACCGACGTCCACCAGCCAGGCCTGACCCGCCAGATCCACCCGCAGCGCCAGATGGTCGTAGGGCGGGCCGAAATGGCCGTCGCGCGCGCGGATCTCGCCGGAGATGAAGCTCACCTTGAAACCGATCTCCCGCAGCAGCAGGGCAAACAGCGTGTTCAGCTCATAACAGAAACCGCCGCGGTTACGCTCGACCACCTTGCTGAACAGCGCCTCCGGCGTCAGCTGAATACCCTGATGATAAATAATGCTCAGGTTCTCGAACGGGACGCTCAGCATGTGGCGATGGTGCAGCTGTTGCAACGTGGGGAGGTCAGGGCGGGCGGTGCCGGTAAAGCCGATATGCTGCAGGTAGCGTTGGGTATCCACAGGGAGTCTCGCATGAGAAAAAGTAGGCATAAAATAGCGGGCTTTGCGGCATTTGTGAGCGCATTACGTGCTGCGCTGTCGCTGCTGCCGCAAACTGTCACTTGCCGGCGCTAGCCTGTTCCCCTGAGTTCAACGTTGCAGGAGAACGGCTATGCAAGATTTCAAACATCGGGTGGCGCTGGTGACCGGCGCGTCCACCGGCATTGGCGAAGCGATCGCCGGCGAGCTGTTTCGGCGCGGCGCCACGGTGGTGATGACCGGCCGCCACGCAGCGCCTCTCACCGCCGCCGCCGCGCGGCTCGATCCCGACGGCCGGCGGGTGATGACGTTGCGGATGGACGTGCGCGATGCGCAGTCGGTGCAGCAGGGTATGGAAGAGACCGTGCGGCGCTGCGGCGCGCTGCATCTACTGGTCAACAACGCCGGGATCACCGGCCCGCACGAGGTGGATATCGATCGGTACGCGGTCGAAGATTGGCACGAGGTGATCGCCACCTGCCTGAGCGGCACGTTTTTCGGCATGAAGTACGGCCTGCCGGCGATCGTCGCCGGCGGCGGCGGGGCGGTGGTGAACCTCTCTTCCGCCAACGGCGTGGTGGGCATCGCCGGGATCGCACCTTATACCGCCGCCAAGCATGGCGTGCTGGGCCTGACGCGCTCGGCGGCGCTGGAATTCGCCACGCACGGCGTGCGCGTTAATGCCGTCGGGCCGGGCTATGTGGATACGCCAGCGATGGGGAAACTGCCAGCGTCGGCGCGGGCGCAGATGGCCGCTTCGCACCCGATGGGGAGGATGGCGACGCGGGAAGAGGTGGCGAAAACGGTGGCTTTTCTGCTTTCGGACGACAGCAGTTTCACCACCGGCGCGTTTTACAGCATCGACGGCGGTTATACCGCGCGTTAATGGCAAACAGGCCCCTGACGGGGCCCGTTCGGTTACCAGGATTTACGCGGGTTGCGGGAGACGATGTCGATCTTTTGACACAACAGTTGGGTGATGTCCACCGAGGTGGGCTGAGCGGCGCTGCCGACAAAGTTTTTCAGCACGATGGCGATGCGGGCATAATTGACATAGCCCTCAGGCAACGGCAAATATTCCGACGAGTTAAGCGCAGTGATGCGATCCGAGGTCATCGTTGCCGAAGCGGCCGGCGTTACCGTGCCGGTGCGCCCCCACTGGCAAGCTTTTTCAAGTAGGGTAGTGACGCCGGCATCGCCATTCAGGACATACTTGCCTTGGTAAGTGCCGATGGTGACATCAAGGCTGCTCTGGCCTTTCAGGTTTGCCAGCGTGGCGCGCCACAGTACCAGATCGTTTTTCGCGATTGGGAAGTAGATCTCGACGCGTTTGTCCGTTGTCGTCGCCGTTTTGGTGGTGGCGGTCAGCACGCCGTTTTGCAGCGTCACCGCCAGATCGGCGGTCTCCGTTTGCGAGAGGCGTGCGCCGCCGAAGGCATAGACGTTATTCAATGCCAGCGCGCCGCTCTCTTTCCAGCTCGGCTCCGGCAGATGGTTGACGCCATCGCCCAGATAGAGCAGGCGCCACATGTTGATGTAGCCGGGCGCGACGATCTTTTTCATCTCAATATGGTTGTTGGACCAGCCTTTTTTAATGTCGGCGTTCACCAGATCGAAACCGTCGATATAACATTTTCCGCTCAGATCGCTGGACTTATCGAAGAAGAAATACTCGACGTATTGGTAGGGCACGTTGCTGCCGGCATCGGTGTTGTTGGTCATCACGCTGTGCCATTGGCTGTCTTTGATTTTTACCGTACCGCCGTTGTTGCTGGTAAAGACCGGCCGGTAGTTGCGGCAATTGGCGTTGCCCCATTCGAAGTGGCAATTTTTGAAGTCCAGCGTGCCGCCCTTAAGATCGAACAAACCATAGTCGGTATTGGCCAACTGTTCGGTTTCATTGCTAAAGCCGCTGTAGTCGAATGAACAATCGCGGAAGGCCAAGGCATGCACCCCCTGATAATAGTTTCTGCTGTCGCCGAACAGGCATTTGTAGAAGACGATTTTTTCGCCGGCGTTAGCGGTGGTTTCAGACCAGATCGGCCAGAAGCAGCCGCGCACCATGATGCTATGCCAGCTCTGAATATAGGCGTTATTGCCAAAGACGATGCCTTTATACAGGTTGGTCAGCCAGACGTTTTGCACCAGCAGTTGGCAGGCCGGCAGGCCGTGCATGTTTGAGGCATCGCTGTAGACGCACAGGCCGCGCAGGTTGGCCGCCGCGCCAGGGGCACCCACGATGCGCAGGTTATAAATCGCCGGCGCTCCCAGCGAATATTGCACGCGTACGCACTCGATGTTGGTGGCGCCGCTGAAGTCCAGAATGGTGCCCTTAAAATCGACGGCGTTTTTCCACAGCTTCAGGTTCGCGGTGGTTTTACAAGAGCGAACGCCGCCGGGGCCAACCAGAGTAATCCCCGCCGGGGTCGTTGGGATAGGCAACTGCCACCACTCTTCGCCTTTGACCTGCAAGAAGTTGCACGCGCGGGTAATGGTCAGCGAGTAATCCAGTTCATCGCCCGGCAGGTGCCACCAATCGATGCTGTAATCGCCGTCATTGATGATGCGCTTCCAGCGGCGGTTTTGCGCGTCGACGAGCAGGGTGACGCCGTTGTCCTGGCTGGTGGTATCCGTATCGTCTCGGGTAAATACGCCGTGATGGTAGCGGTTTTCGAGCATCACCGCGGTTTCGCTACCGGCATAGCTGCGCAGGTTGGCGTAATCATTTAATGAAATCATGGAATAGCCCTCGTTTTGGACAATAAGAGGCCGATGCAATATGGCGATTGCAGGGGCGGCGGCATAGGGAAATGACATTGTGGCCGAAGGGCGAATCGGTTCGCGATCCCGGTCGGCAGAGATAAATTAACAGGCTGAGGTGAGAGGCTTAAGCGTTCAGGGTTGTGCCTGACGCCAGCAAACATCGCCGCCGGGGTTCAGGTTTGGTCTGTAGATACGAGGGTTTGCAACCAGGCCAGAAACGCCGCTGCGCCGGGTTTTTCCAGCGTGCGCGGCGGGTAAACTACGTAGTAGGGTTTGCTGAGCCGCAGCGCCGGTTCGGCCAGGGTGACCAGCTGGCCTTCCGCCAGTTCACGGGCGATCAGCCGCCGCTGGCCGAGCAGCACCCCGCGCCCTTGCACGGCGGCGTCGATGGCCAGCGAGGTCAGGTTATAGGTTAGCCCGCGCCGCGGCGGCGGCGGCCGATCGGCGGCGGTGAACCACTCGTGCCAGCCCGGCAAAAACTGGCTCTCCTTGCCCCAGTCGACGTGGATCAGCGGCAGCTGCGTCCAGTCGCCGCACTCGCGCAGCGCCGGGCTGCACACCGGCTGCACCCAATCCTGAAACAGCTGCACCTTTTCCAGCAGCGGGTAATCCTGAGCGCCGAAGCACAGGGCGAAATCCGCCGCCGAATGGGCGAAATCGACCGCCGCATGGGTGGCGTGCAGCCGCAAATCGCCGTCGGGGCACTGCGCCAGCCAGTCGCCCAGCGCCGGATTCAGCCATTTAGACGCCAGCGCCGGCAGGGCGAACACCGTCAGCGCCTGTTTGCCGCGCTGGCGTTCGACGTGCTGCTGCGCCACGCGCAGCGTTTCGAACGCCTCCTGCACGTAGGCCAGGTAGTCCGCGCCCTGTTCGGTCAGCGTGACGCCGCTTTTGGCGCGAATGAACAGCGTGATGCCCAGATGCTGTTCGAGCTGGCGGATTTGCTGGCTGACGGCGGCGGCGGTCAGCGCCAGCACATCCGCCGCACGGGCCAGGCTGCCGGTGCGAGCGGCGGTTTCGAACGCCAGAATGGCGCTCAGCTTGGGCAGGCGAGCACGGGACGGTGGCGGCATGGGCAGGACTATCGCTAAGAATTCGTTAGCTTATCCATAACGTATTTTTGTTATGGCGGCAATGCGCCATTCGCTACAGTGAGAAGCATCCGGCTATCGCACACGAGGGGAACGTCATGCCGCAACTTGCCGATATTATCGATCTGTCCGCCCATCCCATCGACGACGCCGCATTCCGCGCCCGTTGCAGGCAAACGCTGGCGCGCGCCGGCGCGCTGGTGCTGCCGGGATTTCTGCGCCCCGCCGCGCTGGCGACGGTAAGGCTGGAAGGTGCCGAACAGCACCACGCGGCGTTTTACGCCAGCAGCAAACACAACGTGTATCTACGGCCGCAGGACGACGCGCTGCCGGCCGACCATGCGCGCAACCGGCTGGTGGTGTCATCCAAGGGCTGCATTACCGACGAGGATATCCCATCGCAGTCGCCGCTGCGTGCGCTGTACGATGCTCCGGCGTTTCGCGAGTTTCTCTGCGCGGTGTTGGATGAGGCGCAGCTGTATCCCTACGCCGATCGGCTGTCGTCGATCAACCTGCATTACGCCCACACCGGTCAGGAACTGGGCTGGCATTTTGACAACTCCTCATTCGCCATCACGCTGCTGATCCAGAAACCGCAGGGGGGCGGCCGTTTCGAATACGTGGAGAACCTGCGCGACGCCGACCGCGGCGAGATGAACTATGCCGGGGTCACGCAGGTGCTGGACGGTGAGCGGGCGGTCAAACAGCTGGCGATGGAGGAGGGGGATTTAGTGCTGTTTCGCGGGCGCAACGCCATGCACCGGGTGACGCCGACCGAAGGCGACACCACGCGCATGCTGGTGGTGCTGGCCTACAATGCGCAGCCGGATGTCATGCTGTCGGAAAGCGCCAGAATGACGTTTTACGGCCGGTTATAGCGGATAAAAAAACCGCCCCGGAGGGCGGTTTGTCGATTCAGTGCGGGTTCTGCTCTTCGTGAGCCTGCTGCTCCCGCTTCACTTCCTGCGCGCGCTTGCGCAGGCCGAACCAGCCCAGCATCAGCAGCACCGCCAGCACCGGAATGGTGGCGATGGTCCAGGTGCCGTTCGGATAATCGAACGCCATCATCACCACGACGACCAGCAGGAACGCCAGCGTCAGCCAGGAGGTGAACGGCGCGCCCGGCATTCTGAACGATACCGGCTGCGCACGGCCTTCGCGCACGGCTTTGCGCAGGCGCATCTGGCAAACGATGATAAACGCCCAGGAGGCGATGATGCCCAGCGAAGCGATATTTAGCACGATCTCGAAAACCCGCGACGGCACCAGGTAGTTGAGCACCACGCCGATCACGTAGATGCCGCAGGTAACCAGGATGCCGGCGTAAGGCACCTGCTGGCTGCTCATTTTAGCCATCAGCTTCGGCGCGGAGCCGCCCATCGCCAGTGAACGTAGGATGCGGCCGGTGGAATAGAGGCCGGAGTTGAGGCTGGACAGCGCGGCGGTCAACACCACGATGTTCATGATGGTGCCGATGTAAGGCACGCCCAGCTTGCTGAAGAAGGTCACGAACGGGCTTTGGCCGGCCTGATAGGCGTTCCACGGCAGCAGCAGCACCAGCAGCACCACGGAGCCGACGTAGAACAGACCGATACGCCAGATCACGCTGTTGATCGCTTTGGGCATCATTTTAGCCGGATCTTTACACTCGCCGGCGGCGGTGCCGATAAGCTCGATGCCGGCGAAGGCGAAGATCACCCCTTGCACCAGCACCAGCGCCGGCAGCAGGCCGTGCGGGAACATGCCGCCGTTTTCGGTGATCAGGTGCATGCCGGTGGTGTGGCCGGCGACCGGGGTGCCGGTGCCGAGGAAGACGACGCCGACAATCAGGAACAGCGCGATAGCGACGACCTTGATCAGCGCGAACCAGAACTCCATCTCGGCGAACCACTTCACGCCGATCATGTTCATGGTGGCGACGATGCCGAGCGCGCCGAGGGCAAACAGCCACTGCGGCACGTCGGCAAAGGTGCCCCAGTAGTGCATATATAGCGCCACCGCGGTGATGTCGACGATGCCGGTCATCGCCCAGTTGAGGAAATACATCCAGCCGGCGACGTAAGAGGCTTTCTCACCGAGAAACTCGCGGGCGTAAGAAACGAAGCTGCCGCTGGAAGGGCGATGCAGCACCAGTTCGCCCAGCGCGCGCAGGATGAAGAAAGAGAAAATCCCGCACACCAGGTAGACCAGCGCCAGCGCCGGCCCGGCCAACTCGAGACGGCCGCCGGTACCGAGGAACAAGCCGGTACCGATGGAGCCACCGATGGCGATCATTTGGATTTGCCGGTTGCCCATGCTTTTGTGATAACCGGATTCATGAGAGTCTAGCCAGCGTCTTCTGGCGGCGTGTTTGTCATCCGCCGACTTTTTTTGTGAGTGCATTATCCGTCCTGTTTACCTGTCTATGATGAACTCCGCTCTGAGCTGCAGAGCAAACGATTGCCATTAACAATCGTAATGAGAATGAGGTCGTGGCATCATTCCGCTGTTTATTGTGTATACAGCCGCCATTAAATAACGGCGTGGCATGCTACCGTTTCCCGATAAATGTGGCAAAAAAACCTGCGTACAAAGTGTGAACAATGGTGTGTATTTTTTAAACTGAAAACAAAAGCGCATATTATTCAGTAAGATGAGTCTCATTATCAACACGGAAATATCGAACGATAAAAGTGATTGAAATCACAGAATAATAATTACCGTGCAAATTAAAGGGATTTGGAGGTTATTTCGCGTGAGGGGGGAAAGCGGGCGGAAAATAAAACGATGGCGCCTGCGCGGCAATGAGCGTGCGCAGGCGAATCGGACGAGGGGGAGGCTTAGGCGGATTCACCGGCCGGCAGAGCCGAAGCCGGCAGGCCGAACAGCTTGTCGAACGCCCAGTTAAACAGGAAGGTGTAGCAAGGAATGATGACGATCAGCGCCATATCCAGCAGCAGCGCCTGCCACAGCGTGATGCCCATCCACCAGGCGATCAGCGGGATCAGATACACCACCAGCGTCAGCTGAAAGCCGACGGCGTGCAAAATGCGGCGTTTGAGCGTGCGGGTGCGCGACACCTGGCGGCTTTCCCACCACTCGAATAAATAGTTGTAAATAAAGTTCCAGCTTACCGCGATGGTGGTGATCACCACCGCCAGCGGCCCGGTGCTGCTTGGCGCATGGCCCGACAGCAGCGCCAGCCCCAGCGCCGAGATCGCCATGCCGATGATTTCATAAGCGGTGACATACACCAGTTTGCGTTTGACGCCTTGCATCGTTTTCTCCCGATCTGTTTTTAGTTGCCTCTGTGGCGACGGCGGCTAAGATAACGTCAATCACATTGATAGAAAAAGTCAGGAGCTGTCAGTTTTTCTGACAGGTTGAGCGATGAATTTTTCCAGCGACAACATCGAACTGTTTTTGGCGGTGCTCGACCGCGGCTCATTTTCCGCCGCCGCCCGCGCGTTGCGGCGCGTACCGTCTGCGGTCAGCATGGGCATCGCCAACATGGAGGCGGAGCTCGGTTTCGCCTTGTTCGACCGTTCTCACCGCGAACCGACGCCGACCGCGCTGGCGCTGGCCCTGGCGCCGCACGCCCGCCTGATCGCCGGGCAGCTCAAGCAGCTGCAGGTGCACGCCATCGAGCTATCCCAGGGGCTGGAGAGCCGGCTTTCGATCGGCGTGGCGTCGGATATTAACGGCGCCGGCCTGCTGGCGGCGGTGAAAACGCTGTCGCAGCGTTATCCGCTGCTGAACATTGAAGTGCTCAGCGCGCCGCAGGACGACGTGCTGCACATGCTGCATCAGGAGCGCATCGGCGTTTGTCTGGCGTTCGGCGGGCTGAACGTCAACAGCGCGGAACAGTTTCACTTCGTCGGCGCGGAATCGCTGGTGGCGATGCTGTCGCCGCAGCATCCGGCGCTGGACGGCGCGGCGGGTGAGCTGTTTCTCGAAGATCTGGTCAACGTGCGGCAGATCATGGTGGCCAGCCGCGATCTGCCGATCGGCGATCTGCGCCCGCAGGTGGCGGAGGCGTATTGGCGCACCGACAGCCTACCGATGGCGCTGAACATGGTGGAGGCGGGGCTGGGGTGGGGCAATTTCCCGCTGTCGCTGGCCGAGCCGCTGCTGGCGCAGGGGCGGCTGGTGCGGCTGAAATTCAAAAATACCAAGAACGAGCTGCGCTTGCCGATGCATTTGATCTGGCTGAAGAACCGCCCGCTGGACAAGGCGGCGCGCGAGCTGGTCGAGCTGATGCGCGCGGCGCCGCAGGGATCTTGATGCATCGCCATTGCTTTTGTTTTCACCTCTGCGCTAGTTTGAATAAAAAATGACAACGGGAGAGTGGGCATGTTGAGCGAGACGGTGCTGTCGATAATAAGCATTACCGGCGCGATTGCGCTGGGGGCGATGAGCCCGGGGCAAAGCTTTATTCTGGTGGCGCGTACGGCGGTGGCTTCCTCACGGGGCGACGGCATGGCGGTCGCGCTGGGAATGGGCGTCGGATGCTTTGTCTTTGCACTGTTGGCCCTGCTTGGGCTGCAGTCGCTGTTGCTGGCGCTGCCGTGGCTTTACGGGACGTTGAAGCTATTGGGCGGCGCCTATCTTATCTATCTGGCGTTCAACATGCTGCGCGGCGCGAACCGGCCGCTAAACGTGGATGGAGTTGGCGGGCAGCCACTGGGATGGCGTAAAGCCTTCACCACCGGTCTGCTGACTCAATTGGGCAACCCGAATACGGCCATCGTTTTTGCCAGCGTGTTCGCCGCGTTGCTCAGCCACGCGATCGCGCCGTGGATGTATGTGGCACTACCCTTGATCGCGCTGGCGGTCGATGTGGCGTGGTACGCCTTTGTCGCCTTCGTGCTCTCTTCGCCGCGCCCGCGCCGGATTTATCTGCACTTCAAGGCATGGTTCGATCGCCTGAGCGGCGGCGTGCTGGCGCTGTTGGGCATCAAGCTGATGCTTAGCCGCTGAGCTTCATTACTCCGGGTGGCGTTTACGCCACCAGAAACGCACCAGCAGGATGGCGGCGATCGCCAGCGCGACAAACAGCAGGCCGGAGAGTTTTTTGTCGAAGCCGGTAACGAAGCGTTCGATCGCCTGGCCACCAAAATAACCGAGCATGACGAAGATCGTCGCCCATAAAATAGCGCCGAGGATATTGAGCGGTACGAAGCGCGACGGCGGCAGGCGGCTGGCGCCGATCAGCACCGGGCCGATGATGCGGAAACCGTACATAAAGCGCACCCCGATAACGAACAGCATCGGGTGGCGAGCGATCAGCCTTCTGGCGCGCGCGATGCGCTTTTCCTGTCCCTTGAGCCGCGAGATGACGCGGCCTTCAAACCGGCGGCCGGCGAAGTACAGCAACTGGTCTCCCATCATGCCGCCCAGCGCCACCACCGCGATCACCCACGGCCAGTGCAGCAGCCCTTCGTGGGCGGCGATGCCGCCCAGCAGCGTGATGGTCTCCCCTTCCGCCAGGCAGCCGATAAACAACGCCCAGTAACCGTAGTCCGTAATGTAGTGGGCCAAATCGGTCATTCCTTACTCCTTATGTGGCTGACGCATAAGGGCAAGTATACGCCCGATCGCTAGCCTTGGGCGATTTGGGCCACCAACGCTCTGCGCCGCGCCAGGCTTTCCGCCATTTGTGCCTGTACCTTGGCGTAAATGTGCGGCGGGGCCAGTTCCGGCGTGCCGCCCTCGAACGGCGGGGCCGGGGCGTATTCCAGATAAAGTTGGATCGTCTGAGCGGTGTCTTCGCCGTGCAGTTCGGCGATCAGCGCCAGCGCGAAATCGATGCCGGCGGTGACGCCGCCGCCGCTGATTACGTTGCCGTCGCGTTCTACGCGAGCAGCGCTGGGTATGGCGCCGAACAGCTTCAGGCTATCGCGCATAGACCAGTGGCAGGCGGCGCGTTTACCCAGCAATAGCCCGGCGGCGGCTAGGATCAGCGAACCGGTACACACCGAGGTCAGGTAGCGAGCATCGGCGCCCAGCCGACGGATTTGCCGCATGAATGCTTCATCCTGTAATGCCTGGGTGCAGCCGCTGCCGCCCGGCACGCACAGCACGTCGCAGCGCGCGATCTCCGGCAGCGGGCGCAGCTGAGTGAAGTGCAAGCCTTCCGATTCGACATCCGCGCCGTCTACCGAAGCGACGATGATTTCCGCGCCCGGCATGCGGCGCAGAAACTGCAGCGGGCCGGTGAAGTCGAGTTGGGTGACGCCTTGATAGATGGGAAATACAATCACGAGTGGTTCAGACATGACATTCGCCTCATTTTTATCGTTGGACCTGGGCCATAATAGCCGCCCTGTTTTTGGCTGATATGACAGATAACCCTCAAAAAGCGCCATCATGAAAACGATCGGTTTTGTGGTCTTTCCCGGTTTCAACCTGCTGGACTTTGCCGGCCCGCTGGCGGCGTTCGATAATGTCAACCAGTTCGCCGATCCGCCGGCCTACCGCTGCGTGGCGATTTCGCCGCAGGGTGGCATGGTCGCCAGCTCGGCCGGGGTGGAGATCGCCACGCAGCCATGCGGCGACGAGCGTTTCGATACGCTGGTGGTGGCTGGCGGCAGCGGCAACGTGATGGCGGCGCAGTCACCGGCGCTGACGGGGTTCCTGACAACCCACAGCCGGCGTGCGCGCCGCATCGCCAGCGTGTGCACCGGCGCGTTTATTCTGGCGGCCTGCGGCTTGCTGGACGGCAAGCGCGCCACCACCCACTGGTATCACGCGGCGCGATTGCAGCAGAGTTATCCGCGTATCCGTGTCGACAGCAACCGCATTTTCATTCGCGATGGCGATATCTGGACCTCGGCCGGCATCAGTGCCGGCATCGATCTGGCGTTGGCGCTGATCGAAGACGATCTGGGCGCCACCCTGGCGGCGGCCGTGGCGCGGCAGCTGGTGGTCTACCACCGGCGCCCCGGCGGGCAGTCGCAGTACTCGCTGCTGCTGGCGCTGAATCCGTCGTCGGATCGCATGCGTGCAGCGCTGTCGTTCGCGCGCGAACATTTGCACCTGCCGCTGTCGGTAGCGGATCTGGCTGACGCCGCCTGCCTGAGCGAGCGTCAGTTCGGCCGGCTGTTCCGCGCCGAAACCGGGCAGACGCCGGCCAAAGTGATCGAGCAGCTGCGGGTAGAGGCGGCCAGGGTACGCGTCGAAGAGAGCGCCGAACCGCTGGAGGCGATCGCCCGTTCGGTGGGGTTCAGCGATCCAGAACGCATGAGACGGGCGTTTATCCGCGTCTTTGGCCTGTCGCCGCAGGCGATCCGCCGGCTCGGCCGCGCGGGATAATTTTTTGCCACGCCTGGCGGCGGGGCACATCAGAGGAGCAACGGATGTATCAGGACTTTGAGAGCGAATTGAGCTGGGCGACGCGTCATATGCCGCGCACCCGGGCGGCGATGGCGGCGTTGCCGGACCTGCACGGGGTGCGGCTGGCGTGCAACATGCACCTGGATTTGAAAATGGCGCCGCTGGTGGCCGGCCTGCTGGACAAGGGCGCGGCGATCTTCCTGACCACCTGCAATCCCACCACGGTGCAGGACGATGTGGTGGCCTGGCTGGAACGGCGGGGCGCGCAGGCCTATGCCTGGCGTGACATGAGCGCCGGCGAATGGTCGGAATCTTTCGACCGCGCGCTGGCCTGGCGGCCGACCCACCTGTGCGAAATGGGGGCGGATCTGACCACCCGTCTGCACCAGTCGCCGGGTGGCCCGCAGATCGTCGCCGGGCTGGAGGCCACCGGCTCGGGCATCAGCCGGTTGAACGGCGTGGCGCCGCGCTATCCGATCTTCAACTGGGACGATCTGCCGGTGAAAGAAGGGCTGCACAATCGGCATATGGTTGGGCTGACCGCCTGGCATACCTTCTTCCAGACCACCCATTTGACGCTGCACGAGAAGCGCGTGCTGGTGATCGGTTACGGCCTGGTCGGGCAGGGGACGGCAGCGGCGGCCAGGGCCTACGGTGGCCAGGTGATGGTGGCGGAAATCGATCCGGCGCGCGCGCTGCAGGCGCGTTATGACGGCTGGCAGGTGGTGGATCTGGCGAGCGCGGTCGCGCAGGCGGACGTGATCGCCACCGCGACCGGCGCGAAAAACGTGCTCTCGGCGCAGCATCTGCAACAGGCGCAGGACGGCGTGTTTATCCTCAACGTCGGCCACGTGGCGGAAGAGATCGACGTCGGCTTCCTCAAGGGCTTGCCGCACCACGAGCCGATGCCTTATGTGAACGCTTACCAACTGAATGAAAAGACGGTCTATTTGCTGGCCAATGGCTCGATGTTCAACCTGACCGCCGGCTATGGCGACAGCCTCAACGCCTTCGACGTGACGCTGGCGGTGATGGCGGCCGGCATCGGCCATATCGTCGGCGCCGGGGCGCGGCAAACGCCGGGGCTGTACCTGCTGCCTCAGTCGGCCTGGCAGCCGGCGCTGTAACTTTTTCTACGCGGGCGTTCATCCCAGAGCGCCCGCGGGCTGCGTCGTTTTTCGGCCGACAGAATTTGTCACAAATCCGCCATACAATCCCAGTGCCAAGCGCTGAACCCTCACATATAATTCGCTGAGTTCAAGCCCCCATTTCAGAGTAATGCCTGTGAAAATACGTGTTTTGGTTCTGACCCTGCTCGCTTTGCAGGCGGGCGCAGGCTTTGCGCCGCGCGCGCTGGCCAGCGACAACGCCGCCGCCGTACACGCCACCCAGCCGGAGCTGGCCTCCGGCAGCGCGATGGTTGTCGATATGCAAACCCATAAGGTGATGTACGCGCGCAACCCGGATGAAGTGGTGCCGATCGCCTCGATCACCAAGCTGATGACCGCCATGGTCACGCTGGACGCGCACCTGCCGCTCGACGAGATGCTGTCAGTGGACATCCACCAGACGCCGGAGATGAAAGGGGTGTATTCGCGGGTACGGCTGAACAGCGAAATCAGCCGCAAGGACATGCTGCTGCTCGCGCTGATGTCGTCGGAAAACCGCGCGGCCGCCAGCCTGGCGCACCACTATCCGGGGGGCTACAACGCCTTCATCAAAGCGATGAACGCCAAGGCCAGGGCGCTCGGCATGACCAATACCCATTATGTGGAACCGACCGGGCTCTCTATTCATAACGTGTCGACGGCGCGCGATCTGACCAAGCTGCTGATCGCCACCAAACAATACCCGTTGATCGGCCAGCTCAGTACCACCACCGAACGCATGGCCAGCTTCAAGGATCCCAACTACACGCTGCCGTTCCGCAACACCAACCACCTGGTGTACAACCCGAAATGGAACATTCAGCTGACCAAGACCGGCTTCACCAACCAGGCGGGGCACTGCCTGGCGATGCGCACCATGATCGGTAACCGCTCGGTGTCGCTGGTGGTGCTGGACGCCTTCGGCAAATATACCCACTTCGCCGACGCCAACCGTCTGCGCAGCTGGATCGAAACCGGCAAGGTGACGCCGATCCCGGCCGCCGCCCGCGACTATCGTCGCCAAAAAGACGCCAGCCTGGCGAAAAACGCCACCGAATGACCCGCCTGGCGGCCTGCTCATTTGCAGCAGGCCGCTATCGGCCCTCGGGCCGCCTGATGACAAATCCCCGCTCGCGATCGCCGTCGAAACCTGCTTTGAGATAAAGCTGGTGCGCGCCGGTGCGTTGCTGCCCCGACAGCAGCATCACCTTGTAACAGCCCTTGCGCCAGGCCAGCTGCAGCGCGTATTCGATCATCGCGAGCGCCACGCCGTGGCCGCGATAGGGCTCCGCCGTCACCACATGCTCAATAACACCGAACGGCTGCGCCTGGTGTGCCAGCCCCGGGATCAGCGCCAGCATGCAGGTGGCGATCGGTTGTTCCTCGTCCGCTGCCACCACCAGACGGATCGCCGGATCGTCCAGCAGACGTTGCAGGGTTCGGCGCGCATCGTCGGCGCGCAGCGGCGCGTCCTGCGGGCGCAGCTCGCGATACAAGGCTAACAGGCCGTTGAGATCGTCCGGCTGCGCCAGGCGATGAATGATGCTCATGGTTGCTCCTTTCCGCCGCTTCAACGGTAATCCGCTATCCTCCATTAATACCACAACGTTTGCCGGAGGGGATGTTATGAGTCAGGTTTCGACCTTTGTCATGTTCCAGGGAGAGGCGCAGCGGGCGATCGATCTCTACAGCCAGGTGTTCGAGCGTTTTCGGCTCATGCAGGTACAGCATTACGACCCGACGCCGGACGGCCGGCGATTGATCAAGCATGCTGCCATCGATTTCGATCGGCAGAACCTGGTGTTTATCGACAGCCCGATCAGCCATGACTTTAGCTTTACCCCGGCGGTGTCGCTGTTCATCAACCTGCCTAACGAAGAAGCGTTGGAGCGGGCGTTCCACCGGCTGGCGGAGGGCGGCAAGGTGCTGATGCCGCTCGATGACTACGGCTTCAGCGCCCGTTTCGGCTGGCTCAACGATCGTTTCGGCCTTTCCTGGCAGCTCAATGTGCCGGCGGGCGATCTGCCCTGACGCTAAGGGAGAATGTGCAAAAGAATGGTAATTACTGCTGTTATTTCATATTGTTATAACCATTTTGGCGAGGAGCTTTGCCGTAGGAAATACCGACAATATTCATGGAAAGGTGCGCTTTGATTGATTTTGACCGCTATGTTGAGCAAGCGAAGTCTTACGGTGAGTGGCCGGGCGGGCATGTGGACATGTCGTCCGGTCGTATAGATGGGTTGAGCTATCGTCTGTATCGGCACACTGCCGAGAGTGAAGACGTGATCCTGGTCTATCACGGCGGCGGGGTTAACAGCGCCGCCGGGTATGACGTCCTTGCGCGCCAGTTGGCGGCCGAGCCAACGCTCGCGGTGTGCCTGGTCGATATTCGCGGACATGGCGATTCCACGGGAGAGCGGGGAACGGTTGAGCGGCCTGAGCGTATTTGGCGCGATGTCGATGTCATCCTGGCGGAAATGCGCCTGCGTTTTCCGTTGGCGCGCAGGCACCTGCTTGGCCATTCCAGCGGCGCCGGGATGTTGCTCAACTACTTGACCCGTTATCCTTGCGAGCTGCAGGCGGACAGCCTGATCATGCTGGCGCCCGAACTGGGGCCATTTTCCGGCATAGCCCGCGATCTGACGGCGGCGGCCCGTTTTGCTCAGGTGCGCCAATGGCCCTTTGTGGCCAATGCGCTCAGCGGTGGGCGATGGTTCGGGCAATCTCGGGCGGTCAGCCTGAATTTTCCCCCAGCCGTGCTGGCCGCCGCCCCCGATTTTGTCTGTCAATACAGCGTCAATATGGCTAACGCGTTGACGCCTCGCGCCCCGGCCAAGCAACTGGCGGCGCTGCGATTACCGACTTTGCTGCTGGCGGCCGCGCAGGATGAGCTGTTCAGCGCGCAATCCTTGCAGCGTTTCGTCGAACAGCATGGCAGTGCGCATGTTGCCTTTGGCTTGCTTGAGGGCAGTACGCATTTATCGTGCGTTTTTGAGGCCCACGGTCATGTCCTGCGCTATCTCTCGGGCGTATTCGCTATCGCATCCGATTGAGACGTATGCGCGTAGCTGTTTGTTTATTAATCACTTCTTCTCCACCGCTAACTGGACGGAGGAGTGGTGATTAAGATCACGAAATTAGTTAATAAATCTTTATGAATTTGATTGCATAATGTTAACATCCTGCCGCTTTCATTAGGCTTGCTAATGATATTCTTATTGTCAAGGAATGCTCAGGATGGATTACCAAAACGTCTTTCAATTGACGGATCAGGAAAGAAACGAGTTATTTTCGGCATTAGATAAAATTGCTTACGATCCCGCCGGCGGTGATGCGTATATTCACGCTATACGTTCGGCCATGATCACCCACTTACCCCACAGATTAAGTGCCGCATTAAGCCAGCAAAAGGCGTCAATCAAACCACGGCCTTATCTTATTTTAAAAAATGTGCCGGTGGATAAAGAAGTGTTCTTTTCCCCTTGTCCGAACCAATATACGCCTTCGGCCAAATCAGGGAATATCAGTGAAAACCTGTTGGTCGGCATCTCTTCGCTAATTGGTGAACCCTATTCGATGTATTTCGAAGGGAAAGAACTGATTAATAATCTGATCCCCAAACGCGAAGCCAAAAAAGAATATACCGGTCTGGGGTTCGATGTTGAATTGGATTTCCATATTGAAAATGCGGCCCTGAAACACCTGGAACAGTTCAACGTTTCGCCAATGGGATTGCTGTTGGCCGGCGTGCGCCGCGATCCGCACAGCCCGATGACGCGCATCTCCGATTCGCGTTTGGCTATCGCTCAACTGAGCCGCGAGGACGTCGAAACGCTGGCCAGCCCACTGTACAGCATCAAGCTGCCATACCGTTGGCGCCAGTCCACGCAGGCCGGGCGCGAAGAAACCGCTCTGGTACCGCTGATTTCGCAAAACCATGTTCTGCCGGATGTGAGCGCCGTTTTCTATCCCGGCATGATTGCGGCCAGCACGCCGCGAGCGGAAGCCGCGCTCGAGCGTTTCTACGGGCTGGTGAAAGAAAATGCCATCGGCATCGATATTTGCCCGGGCGATTTGGTGTATATCGATAACCGTTTTGCGCTGCATTCACGCGATAAATTCACGCCATCTTTCGATGAAAGAGATACGCCGTTGCGCTGGGTGCAACGCGTCTTCATTTCGGCAAGCTTGTGGAATCACCGCAACCTCAATCAGGTTGAAGAGCGTATTTTTTCGATTTAAGGTTATTATTCATGCTGAACGTTTTTCTTTCTATATTGCCGATTTTTTTGTTAATCGTGCTGGGCTATTTGTCAAAACTCTATGTTAAAGACGTTGCCGTATTTTGGGGCTTCTCAGACAAATTCGTTTATTACCTGTTTTTTCCGGCGCTGTTGATATTGGATATCAGCGAGGCGGATTTTAGCGGCGCGGACAGCTTTTATCCCGTTGTGGCGACCATAGTTTCCACGCTGGCCATCGCGTTGATTATTTTCGTTGGCAAACTATTTTTCAATACGTCGGCCGATCTGTTTACCTCTATTTTTCAGGGCGGAGTCAGATACAACTCTTATGTATTCATCGCGCTGTCGCAATCGCTGTTCGGCAGCGAGGGGGTGGCGCTGTCCGGTTTCTTCGTGGCCTATATGATCATTCTGACCAACATCATGAGCGTGTTGGTGATGAACCATTACGGCACCGGCAGCAAGAAAAGCCTGAGCGGCGCGCTGCTGGCGCTGACGAAAAACCCGCTGATCATCGGCGCGTTGTTCGGGGTGCTGATGAACCTGTGCAACCTGCACATCACCGGCGCGCTTAAACAGCTGTTCGTTTATCTCTCCAACGCCGCCACGCCGCTGAGCCTGATGTCGGTCGGCGCAGGGTTGATCGTCAGCATGCATATTCGCAAGCTGGTTTCCATCTCTTATGCGACCGTGCTGAAACTGGTGGCCATGCCGCTGATTACCATTGCGCTGGTGCACTATTTCGGCGCCACCGGCGTGCCGGCCAGCATCGCCATTCTCTACTCCGCCGTGCCTTGCGCCGGCAACGCCTATATCCTGGCGCGGCAAATGGGGGGCGATCATGAAGCGATGGCCTCCATCATCACCTGGACGACGCTGCTGTCGGTGATTACCGTCACCTTCATCCTGGGCAGCGTAGCGCTTTAACGTCGGCGCCGGGCGGCAATCGCCCGCCCGGCATTTTCCGAGATCCTCCCATATCCTTTCATGATGCTTTACCGCTATGCTAAACATAGAATGGCCCGTGAATATGAAAAGGATGAATTATTTTGGCAGGAAGTAGCTTACTTACCCTCATCGACGACATTGCCTCGTTGCTGGACGATGTCTCGTTAATGAGCAAGATGGCGGCGAAAAAAACCGCCGGGGTGCTGGGGGACGATCTGGCGCTCAACGCGCAGCAGGTCACCGGCGTTAAAGCCGACCGCGAGCTGCCGGTGGTGTGGAGCGTCGCCAAAGGCTCGCTGATCAACAAGACGATCCTGGTGCCGCTGGCGCTGCTGATCAGCGCCTTCGCGCCCTGGGCGATTACGCCGCTGCTGATGGTGGGCGGCGCCTATCTGTGTTACGAAGGGTTCGAAAAGGTGTTTCACAGCCTGAGCCACGGCAAGGCGGCGCAGGAGGAAAAATCGGACGGGCCCGGCGCCAATGAGGACGCCGCGGCTTATGAGAAGCGCAAGGTGAAGGGGGCAATACGCACCGACTTCGTGCTGTCCGCCGAGATTATCGCCATTACCTTGGGCACCGTCGCCGGCGCCACCTTTAGCCAGCAGGTGATCGTCTTGTGCGGCATCGCCGTTGTGATGACGCTCGGCGTGTACGGCATCGTCGCCGGCATCGTTCGGCTGGACGATCTGGGGCTATATCTGAGCCGCAAACGCAGCGCAGTGGCGCGCTCCCTCGGCGGCGGCATCGTGCGCGCCGCGCCTTATCTGATGAAAACGCTGTCGATCGTCGGCACTGTCGCCATGTTTATGGTCGGCGGCGGCATCCTGACCCACGGCCTGCCGCCGGTGCATCACCTGTTCGAAGACTGGGCCTCGTACACCACCGTGGTGCCGACGTTTGGCCATCTTTTGCAGGGTGTGGTTCCGGCACTGCTGAACGTGGCGTTCGGGCTGGTGGCCGGCGGCGTGGTGCTGGCGGTGGTGTCGGCGCTGGGCGCGGTACGCGCGCGTTTCAAGGCATGATGAAAAGTCTCGCCCCGGAAGGGGCGGGACGTATGAGACGGATTAAAAGATCAGTTTGAGAACGCCGGTAATCGTCAACAAACCCACGATGAAGATGATGGCGACAATCCACAGAATAATTTTCATTCACTTCTCCCTTACCGGTTAGATGGCGTGCGCGATTGGCGCTAACTCAATGAAATCCCTCTTCACTATAGACGCTAACTTCCTATCGTGCGTCGCCATGCATTCAAGGATGCCGATTGTCGCCGTCACCCAGCGCGCGCTGCATAATCTGCGTGTCACGCCATTCCCCCAGTTTGAACCCCACGGCCTTTAACGTTCCGGCGCTGGTAAAGCCGAGCGACTGGTGTAGCGCCAGCGAGCCGTGGTTGGCGGCGGAATCGCCGACGATCGCCAGCATCTGGCGCCAGGGGCCTTGCTCGCAGCGGGCGATCAGCGCGCTCAGCAGCGCCTTGCCGACGCCTTTCCCCTGTTGCCCTTCGGCGATATACACCGAGTCTTCTACGGTAAAGCGATAGGCCGGCCGGGGGCGATATGGCGTGGCATAGCAGTAGCCCATAACACGGCCTTCGCTTTTCGCCACCAGCCAGGGCAACCCGGCTTCCCGCACCTTGCCTAGCCGCAGCTGCATTTCCGCCAAGGTCGGCGGCTGTTCTTCAAACGAGGCGGCACCGTACAGCACGTGGTGAGTGTAAATTTGCAGCACGGCGGCCATATCGTCCGGCGTGGCATCGAGGAGGCTGAGTACGGGAGCGGAGAGCGTCATGGTAATGCCTGTTTACCTTGGAAATCAGCGGATAAACGCCATTATGCGCGCCGCTCGCCGCCGGGATAAATCGGGTTTTCTTATGGTGAGATAAGAAAATCCTATGAGCTATTCAGCCGCGCATCAGCCGGGCCACGGCCTGGCGCAGATAGGCCAGCAACGGCGGAGTCAGCCAGGTGCCCTCGGTCAGCGAGGGTTCCCGTTCCATCGCTTCACGGATCTTCATCTGCGTCGCCGGGTTGGTGCCGGCATAGGATTGGAACAGCGCCAGCCAATCGGCCGCCAATCGCACCGCCTCCGGCGAATCGGCAGGTATGCCGTCGTTCATTGCTTGATGGAATTGAGCGATCAGAGCCGGCCACTCCTGCAGGCGGGTGAAATAGTGTTGACGCACGTAGGCGTACTCTTCCACCGACAGGTATTTTTGATAGACAGCCAGCTTGGTTTCGGCAAAGGCGCGGGTGATGTAGTCCGTCATCGTCGGTGTAATGCCGGTCTGTTCGCGCATCGACGGTTCGTCGGCGTGCATGGCGTTAAGCCGGGTGAGAAAGGCCGGGTTGCCGGCGGTGTCGCGTTCCAGCATCAGCATCCAGCGGCGTGCCATCGCCTGAGCCTGTGGCGCCTGAGGTTCGATGCCTTCCGCCATCAGTTGTCCCACGCTGCTCACCAATGCAGCCCATTCCTGATTGCGGGTGGGATCAGCTTGGTAGAATGGTAGTTGCATCAGCTCATCGGCGGTAAAGTATTTATCGTACATGGTCATTAACTCCAACGTAGTCAGCCAGTCGTTCAGTTCCGGTTCGTGCCCGGCGGAAAGTTGGGCATGCATGTGCTGCAGCCGGCCGCGCAATGCGGCGATCTGTGCCAACTGCTGCTCCAACATGGCGATCTGCTGCTCAATCACCGCCGGAAGCGCTGGCCCTGAACGCGCGAGAATTGCCCCGACTTTCGCCAGCGAAACGCCCATCCGGCGCAGCGCTTGGATGTGATGCAAGCGGGTGATGTCAGCCCGGTTGTATAAACGATAACCAGCGTCGGAACGCGCAGAAGGGACCAGCAAACCAATGCTGTCATAGTGATGCAGTGTGCGAACGGTAATGCCGGAACGGCGCGCCAGTTCGCCGACTTTCAATAACATATGTAGCTCCTCCCTTGTGCGTGCCGGGATACTAAAGCCTGACGCCACGTAAGGGTCAAGAGCGGGAAGAAAAGATGACGTTTTAAAAATCGGTAGGCGCCAGAGAGGCAAAAGCCCAGCTGGATGGCTGGGCTTCGCAGGTCCCTGAAAGGGAGGGTATAGCATAAGGGCCTTTATCGGCTACGGCGACAATTTCACCTGATTTGTCTATTTTGTCAACAACAGCGTACTGGTCAGAACAGCATATTTTTGGCATTGATCGACTTAATGACGGCGCGTTGTATGTCAGCAACAAGCTCGCGCGACAGACACTGGGTAAGAAAGCCTCTCTCTTTACGGGCTCTGTTCAGCCGTTGGCGGCTGACTTGCTGCACCAGATCGCCCTTTGCCCAGCGCGTTTGCGGATGAAAGAATCTCATATCTTCGATGAGTTCACGCGTAATTTCGATGTGCAATCCCCGTTCGATCTTGTTCGAATCTCTGGTGGTCGACAGCGGTACGATAATGCAGGCGTTGCCGTTAATTTTGCCGTTTAACACAACAACTAAACGGTTCTTCACCATTTCTGGTGGAATGTGGCCACCATAAAAGCCGGCTTCATGCGGTTGGCAGACTGATAGGGGATAGTTGCCATAGTTGCACTCGAGAATTTCCCCGACCTTGGGGGCAAATTTGATCGGCATCGATACACTCCTTTGTTGTGAACAATCCGTGTTATGGAGGAATGAGCATGCGGGCGTTTTGCTTTTAGAGAAAGGTGTGGCGTAAGGAAACGGGGAATGAAAGTGAAATATTGCGGATTCGTGCGCAGAATCCGCCTTGATGGTGGCCGAATTTACCAGCCTTTCACCGCGCCGCCGTTGAAGATTTTCTCGGCGGCTTTGGCGACTTCGTCCGACTCATAGGCCTTGATGAAGTTCTGTACGTTTGGCGCGTCCTTGTTGTCTTCGCGGGTGACGATGATGTTGGTGTACGGCGAGTCCTTATCCTCGATGAAGATGCCGTTTTTGGTCGGCGACAGGCCGGTCTGGTTGATGTAGGTGGTGCTGATGACGGCGACGGTGACTTTCGGATCGTCTAACACGTGCGGCAGCTGCGCACCTTCCAGCTCCATGATCTGGTAATGATGCGGGTTGGCGCTGATATCCAGCGCGGTGGGCAGCAACCCTTTGCCAGGCTTCAGGCTAATCAGCCCGGTTTTTTCCAGCAGCAGCAGGGCGCGCCCCAGGTTGGTCGGATCGAGCGGGATGGCGATCACCGCGCCGTCCGGCAGCTCTTTCAGCGATTTTATCTTTTTGGAGTAGCCGGCCATCGGGAACACGAAGGTATTGCCGACCGCCACCAGCTTATAGCCGTGATCTTTGTTTTGCTGTTCGAGGAACGGGCGGTGCTGAAACACGTTGGCGTCCAGTTCGCCTTTGTCGGTGGCGTCGTTCGGCAGCAGCGAACCGCTGAAGCCGACCAGCTCGACGTCCAGCCCGTATTTCTCTTTCGCCACCTGCCTGGCGACTTCCGCCACGTCCTGTTCCGCGCCGTTGATGACGCCGACTTTGATATGGTTTTGGTCGGTTTTTTGATCGCAGCCCTGAAGCGCCAATACGGCGGCGAAGGCCGCCGCCAGAGGGGTGATACGCCAGCGTAAGGTCATCGAAGTCTCCCTGAAAAAAACAATAAAATCAGTTGGTTTTTGTCCTTACAGCTAAGCCTGAACCGCCGGTGAAGTCAAACGCTCGTTCAGCATAAACGGCTATAGCTTATAGCCGTTATGCGGCGGTGATTATCGGCTGAGCGAACGCAGCACCACGATGCCCGGCGTAGCCATCACGTAATCCATAAAGGGTGAGTCGACGACCTGCATGTTGGCCTTGCGCGAGGAGGCGTTGCGCAGCACCGGGCCATGGTCGGTCATCACGAAGATGCCGGTGTGGGTCACGTCCAGCCCGGCGAGGTTGGTGTAAATACCGATGTAGTCGCCGGTGCGCAGCTGGGCCAGCACCTTGTCGTCGACGTTGTCGCTGGGAATGTAGGTGACGCTGCGCTGCACGTTGGGCAAGCCGGGCAGGTAGCTGCTGCCGTCCGCCTTTTGATTGAGGTTTTTCACGAGGGTGACGGCGTGCGGGCTGAGCTGGGCGGTGATGTCTTCGGCCACTTTTTTCGGCCGCTGCGCCCAGTCGGTGAAGAAGTGTTTGCGCTGCGGGAAGGCGATGTTGCCGTCGACGTAGCGAATGTCTACCAGGCGCTGAACGAACTCGGCTTCGCTGCGGGCGGTGCTGAGCGCTTCCACATAATCGATGTAGGTGAAGCAATCCAGTCCGCGGAAGTCGATCACCAACTGCTCGGGCGTGTTCTGCGAACCGATCAGACGGTTGGCGAGATACGGCGTGCCGAGAAACTCGCGCGAAATCAAATCGACGGTGCGACCATGCGGCTGCGCGGCGGGCCAACCGGCGCGCAGCGCGAGGATCTCACGCAGCTTGCTGCGGGTGCTGGCGTCCATCTCCGGCTGCACGCCCGGCGGCGAAACGGTGACGTCGGTCGGCGGCGTCGCGGGGGAGACGGCGGTGGAGCGTTCGGCGCATCCGCTCATAGCGATAGCTAACATCAGTAAAACAGCCTTGTTCTTGTTCATACGGCCCTCCCTGGGTGTCGCTGGCTTATCAGAGTAAGTGATAACAGTTCTCATCCGATGGTAGGGGTTAAAAAGTAAACATCACCTCAATGGCAATCGATAAATCAGTAACCGATTTCGCTATTGAACGGCAAATACCAGAACAGCGCGATTTCGTGATCGGCGATCTCCGGTTCGGCGCGGTACAGCAAACGGTCGATGCCGCCGAGGATAAACCCGTAATGCTGGTAACAGCGGCAGGCCGCCAGATTGTTGTTCTGCGTTTCGAGCATCATACCTGAGGTTTCCTGCTGCCGCGCCCACCGTTTGGCGCAGTCCAGCAGTGCCCCGGCGATGCCCTGACGGCGCGCATGAGCGCTGACGGCGATCTCGTCGATCAGGGTGTAACCGTTCCAGTTTTTGCTCAGCGTGATATGGCCAACGGCGTCGTTCTGACGATACGCCAGGAAGGTAGTACTGTCTTCGTTGGCGAACGGCGCCAGCGGATACCGTTTGCGAAATGGCGCCACCGGGCGGGTTGGCCAGCTGTCGACCGGGCTGTCGAACTGCGGCAGAGCGTAACAGGCGATGGTGAAGCTGAAATCGCCGCGGGCCAGATAATCGTCGGGCAGCGCCTCAATGGCCGCGATGCGGATGGCCGGGTTCATTACGGCAGCTCCCGCAGCAGACGCGCCGGGTTGCCGGCGTAGATCCCCTTGCGGGTGATGTCGCGGGTCACCACCGCCCCGGCGCCGATCACCGCGTCGTTGCAGATCTCTACCGCCAGGATCGTGGCGCCGGAGCCGATGGACACCCGATCGCCGATGCGCGTGCGCCCCCAACTGGCCGGATCGGCGTTGGGCGCGCCCTCTTTGAACAGATCGTTGGCGAAGGTGACGCCGTGGCCGACAAAGCACGCTTCGCCGAGGGTGACGTATTCGCAGATAAAGCTGTGCGACTGAATTTTACTGCGTGCGCCGATGCTGACGTGGCGCTGGATCTCGACGAACGGGCCGACGAAGACATCGTCGCCGAGCCGGCAGCCGTAAAGATTGCAGGGCTCGACAACGGTAACGTTGCGCCCGGCGTCGACGTCGACGATCCCCGCCTGACGGGTGGTGATTACGGATGACATGACCTTCCTCGCAGCCTGGTTTTTATGGTGGGAGTATAAGACAAAGCGCTGCGGCGTTGCGCTTTCCGCACGTTTTTTCGCCGAAAGACTATAATTAGTACAGGGGAGAGAGCCCCGTGGCCGCAATCCTCGCACGGGTAGCAGTCCGTCGGAGGTGTGAAATTCGTTCGCCGATCGCGGCCTACGGCGAGATAGGAGGTGTCTCATGGTCAGTCATGTTTGGGGACTTCTGGCGCATCCCAGCGCCGAGTTCGAACAGATCAAAAGCGAGAATGAAAGCGTCTCGCACCTATACACCCATCACGTGTTGCTCTTGGCAGCCATCCCGGTGGTCTGCGCCTTTATCGGCACCACCCAGTTGGGCTGGCTCTCCGGCGAGGGACATGCCATCAGGCTCGACATGTTTACCGCGTTTTATACCGCCGTGGCGTTCTACCTGCTGATGCTGGCGGGCGTAGCGGCCATGGGGAAAGTCATTCACTGGATGGCGCGGCGTTATGAATCGCGCCCCAGCCTGCACCGCTGCATGGTGTTCGCCGGCTACGTGGCGACCCCGATGTTCCTCAGCGGGGTAGTGGCGCTCTATCCGGTCGTCTGGCTGTGTCTGTTTGTCGGCATTATCGGCCTGTGCTATTCGGGCTATCTGCTGAATCTGGGGATCCCGCACTTCCTGAATATCGACAGTAAGGAAGGGTTCATCTTCTCCAGCTCGACCTTCGCCATCGGCATTCTGTTGCTCGAGCTGCTGCTTGGGGTGACGGTGCTGCTGTGGGGGTACGGTTCCTGGTTGTTCTGAGTTAACGGCTGTTGTTGCCCCCGCGCCGGTGGAACGGCGCGGGGACTTTTGCTTTTATGCGCGGCGGAAAACCAGCATCACGCCGAGCACGATGCCCGCCATGCCCAGCAGGCTCAGCGCGGCTAGCGCGTGGCCGAGCAGCAGGTAATCCAGCAGGGCGGTCACCGCCGGGATCAGGTAGAACAGGCTGGTCACCTGCACCAGATTGCCGCGCTGGATAAGGCGATACAGCAAGAACGTCGCCAGCACCGAGATCACCACCGCCATCCACAGCAGCGGCAGCACGAACGCCGGCCGCCATTCGACCCGCAGCGGCTCAAACGGCAGTGCCAGCGTACACATCAATAATCCGACGGCATACTGCAGCGGCAAGACCGCCAGCGGCGGCTGCGTCATGCCTTTTTGCAGCAGGGTGCCGGCGGTCATGCAGCCCAGCGCGATAAAGGCGAACAGCATGCCGCTCAGCGAGAAGTGGGCCACCATCAGGCTTTGGTACACCACCAGCGTCAGCCCGACCATCGCCAGCGCCAGGCCGAGTGCCCGCAGCCCGGTGCAACGCCGCTCGGTGATGAACTGGGTGAGGATCGGCTGTACGCCGAGCAGCGTCGCCAGCACGCCGGGCGTAATACCTTGTTCCAGCGCCAGCAGATAGCAGATTTGATAGCTGCCGATCATCAGCACGCCGATCAGCACGACGCGCCAGCGGGTGCCGGGGGCGGGGAGACACTGGCGCTGCCACAGGCCGATGACCAACAGCACCGCCAGCGCGATGGCGCAGCGGAAGAACAGAAAAGCGAAGGCGGAGGCGTGCTCCAACCCCCAACGGGAGAAGATCGCGCCGCTGCTCCAAAGCAGGACGAACAGCGTAGCCAGGCCGGCATTGGCCCAGAGAGAAGGTAATCGCATATCAATTTCACCTGTCGTGAAAATTACAGGCTCCGGCGCGCGCGGCGGTCTACGCCTGAACGCAACAGATCAATAAGCCGGAGGTAAAAGTCGGTGTGGCTTAGCGCACAACCACAATGCGTGGCGGGTAAGCGGCAACCGCTGAAACGACAGAGGAAACGGCGGGTGGGGCAGAGGAAGCACACAGCAAAACGACGGCCGGAGCGGTCGTAAGAGTCGGATCTGTGCTGTGCGCCAACGGAGTCATAGGGGTTCCTGCAAACCGGAAATAAAACTAATCGCTTCAAACATAACCAAGTTCAGCGGTGCGTGCAATCGGAAATCACAATGATTCAAATGATAATGAAAATCATTATCATTAATTAAAAGGTGTGCTATGTTGCTTTTGCCGCGCAGTGTTGACGCAGGGGCGCGGCTTGCTCCCAGTCTCGCGGCACGCAGCGCGTGCGGCAAAAGAGGTTGCGATTCGCTTTTGCAGAAGGCGCGGAATCGTGGTAAAAATATTGATATGTTATAATATAACAATTGACGCATAATGAATTCAGTTCACGACATCCTCCGCGTTGATGGCGTTAGCCTGACCGGCCACGGCGGGGCATTGATACTCGACAACATCCATTTCGCGCTCCGTTCCAGTGAAAAGCTGGCGGTGATCGGCCCTAACGGCAGCGGCAAGTCCAGCCTGTTGCGTGCCCTGATCGGCGAAACGCGGCCGGACAGCGGCGGCATTTACTGGCGAGGGCGCGCCTTGTCCGAGTGGCCGGCGGCGGAACGCGCCAGAAGCATCGCCTTTCTGGCACAAAACGATCTGCCGGATTTGCGGCTGTCGGTTGAGGACTACGTGGCGTTGGGCCGTTTACCGCATGGCGAACGCTCTGCGACGGGAAAGCGCATTGTTGACGAGGCCATCGGGGAAACCGGGCTGGCGCCGCTCAGGCACCGCCCGTTGGGGCGGCTCTCGGGCGGTCAGCGTCAGCGTGCTGCACTGGCCCGGGCGTTGGCGCAGTCTCCCGATCTGTTGTTGCTGGATGAACCGACCAATCACCTCGATCCGCCCGGGCGCTCGGCGCTGCTGTCGTTAGTGAAAAATAAAGACATTGCCGTGATTGCAGTGCTGCACGATTTGCCCGTGGCAGAGGCGTTTGCCGATCGGATCCTGGTGCTCAACGAAAGCCGCCAGGTAGCCTGTGGTACGCCCGAGGCGGTGTTGCAGACCCCGGTGATTTTGCCGGTGTTCGGCATGAACAGTTTCAAGGTGGCGCACCCCGTCAGCGGGAAAACGCTGCGTATTTTTGACGTTCCCCATTGCGCTTGATAAACCAGAGAGAAACATGAACACACGCGTATTCCCCCTGCTCCTGCTGCTGGCCGGCGGGGCGGCGGCGGCCGAAAAATTTCCCGTCACCGTAGAAAGCTGCGGTACGCCGGTCACCTTCAACCAGGCGCCGCAACGCGCCGTCATCAACGACATCAATATGGCCGAGATGGCCTTTGCGCTCCATTTGCAGGATCGCATTGTCGGGCTGACCGGCATCACCGGCTGGTACAAACTGACGCCCGACTTCAAGGCCGCGATGGGCGCCATTCCCGAACTGGCGCCGAAATATCCTGCTCTGGAAACGCTGCTGGCAGCGCAGCCGGATTTCTTCTTCGCCGGCTGGAATTACGGCATGAAGATCGGCGGTGACGTCACACCGGAGACGCTCGCCCCGTTCGGCATCAAAACGCTGGTGCTGAGCGAGAGCTGCGTACAGGCCGGCGGGCGGCCGCAAAAGGCCGATATGAACCTGCTGTATGACGATGAGCTGAAGCTCGGCAAGATTTTCGGCAAGCAGCAAGAGGCCACCGCGCTGGTTGCGGGCTGGCAGCGCCGGTTGGCTGCGCTTCCCGCCAGGCCGGCGGGCCAGCCGCCGCTTAAAGTGTTCGTCTATGACTCGGGGGAGGAGAAGCCTTTCACCAGCGGCAGATACGCTATGCCGACGGCGATCGTCGAAGCGGCGGGCGGCCGCAACGTGATGGACGATTTGCCGGCGAGCTGGACGACGGCGTCCTGGGAAGCGGTGGCGGCGGCCGAGCCCGACTTCATTATTCTGCTGGATTACCAGACCGGGTCGGGCGCCGATACGCTGCGGCGCTTCCTCGAGTCTCACCCGTTGATGAAATTGACCCCCGCCGTACGGCACCACCGTTATCTGAAACTGCAGTATGCGGAGCTGACGCCGGGGCCGGCCAACATCGGCGCGGTGGAAAAGCTGGCGCGGGCGCTGTACGCGCCGGAGGCTGAATGAATTCGCCGACCCGGCGGTTTATGCTGCTCGCACCGCTGGCGCTGTCAGTGTTGTGCGGGCTAATGATCTGGAGCCTGCAGCTGGGCAGCGTCGCGTTGTCATGGCGACAGGCGTTTGCGGCGTTAGGGCTCGGTTCGGCGCCGCTTTCCGGCATGCTGGACACCATCGTCGTGCAACTGCGGGTGCCCAGGGCCTTGTTAGCGGCGTTAACCGGCGCCGGGCTGGCGATGACCGGCGCGCTGCTGCAGACCACCACCCGCAATGAGCTGGCCGATCCTTTTTTGTTTGGGCTCTCCTCCGGCGCCTCCGCCGGCGCGGTGCTGGTCATCACGCGCTTTGGCGATGCGCTGGGCGCGCTGACGTTGCCGCTGTCCGCTTTCGTGGGCGGCATTCTGTCCGCGATGGCGGTGATGATCCTGTTTCGCGTCAGCCGGGTCAGGCGCGCCGAGCAGCTGATCGTCTGCGGGCTGGCGGTCTCGTTTTTGTTCAGCGCGCTCACCAGCTACCTGGTGTTTTCCGGCGATCAGCGGGCGGCCGGTTCGGTGCTGTTCTGGTCGCTGGGCGGGCTGGGGTTGGCGCGTTGGGATAATCTGTTCATTCCGCTGGCGAGTTTTGTGCTGCTGGCCGGGTTTACGGCGCTGCGTTGGCGGGCGCTGGATGCGCTGCTGGCGGGCGAGCAAACCGCCCATTCGATGGGGGTCAATGTGGCGCGCCTGCGCACCGAGACCTTTCTGTGTTGCGCACTGTCCACGGCGTTTCTCGTTTCGTTGACGGGCGTGATTGGGTTTGTCGGGCTGATGGTGCCTTATCTGGCTCGGCGCCTGGTGGGCGTGCGCCATCGCTTGTCCGTACCGATGTGCGGCCTGCTGGGGGCGATGCTGCTGACCGGCGGCGACATGCTCAGCCGCAGCCTGATCCCCCATCAGGAGCTGCCCATCGGCATCATTACGGCGGGGCTGGGGGGCGCGTTCATCGTCTCCTTGCTGCTGCGCGCGGAGCGGTGAACACCGCCCTGTCTCAATAGAGTTCCAGGTGCAGGCGCTGCTGCTCGATCAGCGTCTGCCACAGGTTTTCCGCCCCGCAGGCTTGCTCCAGCGCCGTCGCCACGGCATGTTCCAGATACTGACGATTGCCGCACAGGTAGACATGCGCGCCCCGCTGCAGCAGGCCGCTGACGACATCGGCGCGATCGTCGATGGCGTGTTGCACGTAATACTTGTCGGCGGCGTCGCGCGAGAATGCCGTGATGAGCCGTGTGAGTACGCCCGTCGCGTTCAGCGTGACCAACTCCTCGCCATACAGGAAGTCTTCATCGCGCCTTTTCTCACCGAAGATCAGGACGGTTTCACGCCGTTCGCCCTGGGCGGCCATTTCGCGCAGTAATCCAATCAACGGTGCGATGCCGGTACCGGTACCGATAAGCAGCACCGGCAAGGCGGTGTCGCGCGGCAGGTAAAAGCCGGGGTTGGCGCGGCAGAAAAGACGGAAAGGACCGGGATGCTTGAGCAGCCAGCCGGTTGCCGTGCCGCGCCGCGTGCGGCCGCCGCGTTCATAACGCACGTCGCGAACGCACAGATCGAGGCTCTCTTCCCGTGTTGCCGAAGCGATGGAGTAGGCGCGCGGTAGGCAAACGGGCAGCAGCGCCAACAGGTTCTCCAGCGTGATCGCGTGCGGCGGGCAAAAATCGTGCAGCACGTCCAGCAGATCGGCGCCGTACAGATAACTCTCCAGGGCTTTGCGCTGACGGATCTTCAGCAGGCCTTTGAGCTCTTCGCTGTCGGCCAACTGCGCCAGTTCGCGCAGCGTCGTTTTGCTGAGCTGGCGCAGCTCCCGGCGCCGCAGCGCGTCGACGGCCTCCGGCCTGCCGAGCCAGTCTGCCAGCCGGGACAATAATCCTTCGTCGTTCTCCGGCAACAGATAGACGGTATCTCCCGCCCGGTAAACGATGCCGCTTCCGGCGATATTCAGCCGCAGATGCCAGGCTTGCGGCGTGCGAGCGCTGAGCGGCCGTCGTTCGAGGAGGGCGGCGCTGAACGCATGGTCTTCACCGTAGGCGGTCACGCGCAGATGCAAGTCGCGACCCGCCTGGGCATCGCCGGCCAGCACCTTACCCAGCGTCGTCAGCCAGGTGGTGAAGAACGGTTCGAAGTTAACGTCGGCGTCGACGCGATTGACGATGGCGCGGGCGCCGTATTGCGTCAGGCGCGCATCCAGCGCCTGCGTGAAGCCGCAGAAATGCGGGTACGCGGTGTCGCCGAGACCAAAGATGGCGTAGCGCAACCGGGGGGGATCCGGCCATTGCGCCAGCGCGTCGGAAAAACGCTCGGCGTTGGCGGGCGGTTCGCCGTCGCCAAATGAGCTCGAGACGATCAACAGGATGTCACGCTCGCCCACATCAGCGGGCTGGATGGCGTTGAGTTCTTTAACCATGGGGCGGTAGGGTTGCAGGCTGCTTTGCTCGCCCAGGCGCATCGCCAGCGCCCGGGCGTTGCCCGACTCCGAACCGTAACCAATCAGGATGCGTTCGATGATGTCGGCCATAGCGGTTACTTGTCGTAGTGGTTGTCGAACTGTTCTTTGGCGAATTCCACCGATTCGAAGTCGGTCATCAGATCGTTGATCACGCGGCGGATGCTGATATAGGCCTCGATATTGCCCTGGGCGTCATACAGCGGCTGCACCGTGGTGTCGACCACGTACAGCACGCCGCCCTTGCCGACGTTCGGAATGATGCCGGTCCAGATACCGCCCGCCTTGATGGTGTCCCACATCGCTTTGTAAACGGCTTTCGGCACGGAAGGGTGGCGCACGATGCTGTGGGGCTGGCCCACCAGCTCTTCCCGGGAAAAACCGGTCAGCTGACAGAACAGGTCATTGACGTAGGTGATGGTGCCCTGCAGATCGGTGGTGGAGATCACCATCACTTTATCGAGCGCGGCCAGCAGCTGGGCGGAATCGAGGGTTTGACTCATGGTAGGTTCCTTCTCATTAACTTCGCGGTGAATGCCACGGCGGATGTCATGTATCCGTCATGACAGCTTTGTAATTAATTCTCATTTGCGATGATGGGGTGAATGGTAATCGGGAATTTTATAAGTTGCAATAAAAATGCATCTTTAAAGGCGCAGAAAGATCGCGATGAGGCAGGTAGGGCAGAGGAGGCCCGCGCCGGGTGCGGCGGCGGGCCGATCGTGAGGCGTTTAGCGGGGGTCTTCGGCCCAGCCTTTGCGTTTGCTGGTTTTGCCGATGCCAGGGTTGAAGCTGTTGGTTGGATCGGCGGTGCGGTAGAACGTTTGCAGATCCGGTTTGGCGTGGTACAGGTGGCCAACGTTATGCTCCGCCGGGTACTCGGCGCCGCGCCGGTTGAGGATCTCGAGCATCTTTTCTTTCAGCGCATGGCTGTCCACGCCTTTTTTCACCACGTAGTCCTGATGGAAGACATGGCACATAAAGTGGCCGTAATACAGCTTATGCACCAGCTGGCTGTCGATTTCCGGCGGCAGCGTTTCAAACCAGTCGGTGTCGTTGCGGCGCAGGGCGATATCCAGCGCCAGAATATCCTCCACCTTGTCGGCGTGCACCGCGTGGTAGCGCACGGCGGCACCGGCGGCGGCGAAGCGGTGCAGGAAGGCCTTTTTGCCTTCGTCAGGCGTGCAGGCGAAGAAGGCGCCTTCGGCCTGGGCGAAATAGTCGGTCAGATAGCGCTGTGCTTCGTCTACGCCGGGGCCGGCCATCTTCAGCAGCAGGTGGTGTTCGAAACGTTCGCGGTATTCCTTCATGCGCTTCGGCAGGTGGCTCGGTGCCAGATGGCTCAGGCCCTGCATCAGCCGATCGGTCAGGTTGTGCGGCAGCAGCGGCAGCTTGTTGAGGCTGGCATCCATGCGGCCTTTCAGGGTGAAGAAGCGCGGCATCTGATCGGTGCCGAGCTTGTCGATCATCATGAAGGTGTCTTTGCCGTACACCTCGGCGATGTCGAAGATATCGCGGTGCATGTATTCACCGGCCACCGGCAGGTTTTCGAATTTGCTCAGCATGTGGCGGCGCAGTTCGGTCAGCACCGCGGTGTGGTTGGTGCCGATATAGAACACCTGCTCTTTGCCTTCTTTCTCGAAGGTGTCGAGCCGCACCGCGAACACCGCCAGCTTGCCGGCGCAGCCGGAAGCTTCGTACAGGCGGCGTTTGTCGGCGTTGAAGCGGGAAGGGGTGTCGGCATCGACGTCGCGCACCCGGCTGGCGTATTCGTTATCCGAGGCGCGCAACTCGCCGTACTCGACGTCTGTCGGGCGATAGTCGCCTTTTTCTAACCGGGTGAGGATCTCTTCCGGCGTGTCGCCAAGCCGGATGCCCAGATGGTTCACCAGGCGCAGCTGGCCGTCTTCCCCTAACTGGGCGTACAGCGCCATTTCGGTATAGGCCGGGCCGCGTTTCACCAGCGAGCCGCCGGAGTTGTTGCATACGCCGCCGATCACCGAGGCGCCGATGCAGGAGGAGCCGATCACCGAATGCGGTTCGCGGCCGTAGGGTTTGAGCAATTTCTCGAGGTGGTGCAGGGTGCTGCCGGGGAAGCCGACCACCTGCTTGCCGTTGTCCAGCACCTGAATATGATCGAGGCGCAGAGTGCTGACGATGACGATGTCGCGGTCATAGTCGTTGCCGCTGGGGGTTGACCCTTCGGTCAGGCCGGTATTGGCGGCCTGCATAATGACGATTTTGTCAGCAGCCACGCAGGCCTGCAAAATGCGCCACAGCTGCAGCAGGCTAGTGGGAAACACCACCGCCAGCGCCTGGCCTTCGCCGGAGCGGAACCCCTTGCGATACCGCTCGGTGTTGCGATCGCCGGTCAACAGTTGCGGGCCGCCGACGATGTCTTTGAGCTGATTGATAAACGTCTGATTGCCTGACTGCATACTGCCTGTCTCCCTGTCATCTCCGTCGCTTTAACCGCGGCGCCGGAGTGCCGCACATAAGCTAAGAGGTTATCAAGTGAATAACTTATTAAGCTATCAGCTTGTTAAGCTAATGGCTTGCGTATTTAGTAGCGTTCGGCGTAGCTGGCGCGGCGCTCTTCGTCGCGCAGCGTCAGAATCTCCACGCCGTCGGCGGTGACCGCCACGGTATGTTCCCACTGCGCCGACAGTTTTTTGTCGCGCGTCACCACGGTCCAGCCGTCCTTCTTCTGCTTGATGCGGCGGTCGCCCTGGTTGATCATCGGCTCGATGGTGAACACCATGCCCTCTTGCAGCACCAGACCGCTGCCGGGTTGACCGTAGTGCAATACCGCCGGCTCTTCGTGCATGTCGCGGCCGATGCCGTGGCCGCAATACTCCCGCACGATGCTGTAGCCGGCCTGCTCGGCATGCCGCTGGATGGCGTGGCCGATATCACCCAGGGTGGCGCCCGGTTTCACCGCGCGAATGCCCTGCCACATCGATTCATAGACGTTGTTCACCAGCCGTTTGGCCAGCGGCGTCGCCTGGCCGATGCAGTACATCTTGCTGGAGTCGGCGATATAGCCGCCGTTTTCTAGCGTGATGTCCACGTTGACAATCATACCGGAACGCAGGATTTTGCTGGCCGACGGCACCCCGTGGCACACCACATCGTCGATTGAGGTGTTGAGCACATAGGGGAAATCATACTGCCCCTTGCTGGCCGGGCGCGATTTCAGTTCTTCGACGATAAACGCCTCGGCGCGGTCGTTGATCTCCATGGTGGAGATGCCTTCGACGATGACCTCATCGAGCATAGCAAACACTTTGGCCAGCAGAGCGCCGGAATGGCGCATTTTGGCAATCTCTTCCGGCGTTTTAATCACAATCTCTTTCACCCGACAATCTCCTTCAGCGTCAGCGCGTTATCTTTCATCATTTTTTTTACCAGTTGCGGGTAAGTCAGTTCCGGATGGAACTCCGCCAGCATGCCAATCTTGATCCAGTACTCAGCCTGCGCGTTGATCGAACGCGTCATGGTCAGGCTGGCGAGGCGCAGATCGTCATGCAGCGCGTCCGAAATTTTTACGATGCCCATCGGCGTCTCCATAAGTAAGCAATATATGAAGTGTATACGTTTAGGATGGTCGCGATGTGGCATTCCGTGGCGTAAGAAGATTCTGGCAACAACGATTGCCGCCGCCAGGCAATGCGTTTATTGTGATGAACGACTTTTTTGCCATGATTTTTTCAGAAGGATTTAAGGCGTGACTAAACTACGTGTTGGGGTGATTTTTGGCGGTAAATCGGCGGAGCATGAGGTGTCGCTGCAGTCGGCCAAAAACATTGTGGATGCAATCGACAAAGAGAAGTTTGACGTCACGCTGCTGGGGATCGACAAACAGGGGCAGTGGCACATCAACGACGCCTCCAACTACCTGCTCAACGCCGAGAACCCGGCGCTGATCGCGCTGAACCGCTCGAACAAGAACGTGGCGCTGATCCCGGGCCAGGAAAAACAGCAGCTGATCGAAGCGGGCAGCGCCGGTGCGCTGGGCCAGCTCGACGTCATTTTCCCGATCGTACACGGCACGCTGGGGGAAGACGGCTCGCTGCAGGGGCTGCTGCGCATGGCCAATATGCCGTTCGTCGGCGCCGGCGTGCTCGGCTCGGCGGTCAGCATGGATAAAGACGTGACCAAGCGCCTGCTGCGCGACGCCGGGCTGGCGGTGGCGCCTTTCGTCACCCTGACCCGCGCCAACCGCGCCGGGTTCACGTTTGAGCAACTGAGCGAGCGCCTAGGCCTGCCGCTGTTCGTCAAGCCGGCCAACCAGGGCTCGTCGGTCGGGGTCAGCAAGGTGGAAAACCGCGCCGAGTTTGACGCGGCGGTGGCACTGGCCTTCAGCTTCGATCACAAAGTGCTGGTGGAGTCGGCGATCGTCGGCCGCGAGATCGAGTGCGCGGTGCTGGGGAACGACGATCCGCAGGCCAGCGTGTGTGGCGAGATCGTGCTGAGCGACGCTTTCTACTCCTACGACACCAAATACATCAATGAGCAGGGTGCTCAGGTGGTGGTGCCGGCGGCGATCGCGCCGGAAGTGAGCGACCACATCCGTGAGGTGGCGCTGAAGGCGTTCCGCGCGCTGGAGTGCTTCGGGCTGGCGCGGGTGGATGTGTTCCTGACGCCGGATAACCAGGTGGTGATCAACGAGATCAACACGCTGCCGGGCTTCACCAACATCAGCATGTATCCCAAGCTGTGGGCCGCGAGTGGCGTCAGCTACCAGGCGCTGATCACGCGCCTGATCGAATTGGCGCTGGAGCGCCACCAGCAGGATCGCGCGCTGAACAGTTCGGTGTTCGATCGCTAAACGCGGCAGGGGGCGGCGGTGCCGCCCCCGTCCATCACTTCACCGTCACGTCGATATCGCCGAAATACTTCTTCGACAGCGCCGTCACCGTGCCTTGCTGTTTCACTTTGGCGATGGCGGCATCCAGTTTCTTCTTCAGCGCCTCATCCCCTTTACGCAGGCCGAAGGCAATGCCTTCACCGAGGATCTTGTCGTCGCGCACCGCCTCGCCGACGAAGGCGAAGCCCTTGCCGTCCGGCTGCGACAGGAAGCCGCTTTGCCCCGACGGTGCCATCACCAGCGTGGCGTCGAGCCGACCGGCCGCCAGGTCAAGGTAAACCTGATTCTGATCCTGATAAGACACCACGTCCACGCCCGCCGGCGCCCAATGGGTTTTGGCGTAAATCTCCTGAATCGAGCCTTGCAGCACGCCCACGTGTTTGCCCGCCAGCGCTTTGGCGTCCGGCTGCAGGCCGCTGTCGGCCTTGGCGATCAGGCGGTTCGGCACCTGATAGATGGCGTCGGTAAAGGCGATCGCCTGGCGCCGCTGTTCGGTCACGTTCATCGCCGAGTTGATGGCGTCGAACTTGCGCGCCTGCAGCGCCGGGATCAGGCTGTCGAACGAGGTTTCCACCCAGCTGCATTGCAACTGCGCGGCGGCGCACACCGCGTCGCCCAGCTCGATGTCGAACCCTTCCAGTTTGCCGCTGGCGGATTTGGATTCGAACGGCGGATACAGCGCTTCCAGGCCGAAACGCAGGCTGTTTTCCGCCGCCAGAGAAGAGCCGGCGGCCAGCAGGCATCCGGCGGCGAACAGCGTTTTCAAAGCTTTCATAGGCAGTGCCCCTTTCCCATGGTCGGACAAAAAATTACACCTGGCTCAGGCGGCGCGCGCCTTCCAGCAGGGTCTCGTTATCTTTGGAAAAACTCAGCCGAATAAGGCCGGTATCGGTGCCGTCGCTGTAGAACGCCGACAGCGGGATCGTCGCTACCTTCGCTTCGCGGATCAAGCGCACGGCGAAATCATTGTCGCTTTCGTGGCTGAAGCCGCTAAAGCGGGCCAGCATGAAGAAGCTGCCGCGGCTGGGCAGCAGCTCAAAGCGCGAATCCTGCAGGGCGCTGGCCAGCAGATCGCGCTTTTGTTGGTAAAACGCCGCCAGCCCCAGGTAGCTCTGCGGATTGGCGAGCGCGGCGGCGAAGGCGTACTGCATCGGCGTATCGGCGGAGAACACCATGAACTGGTGCACCTTGCGGATCTCGTCCATCAACGCCGCCGGCGCCAGGCAATAGCCAACGCGCCAGCCGGTGACGTGGTAGGTTTTGCCGAACGACGAGACGATCACGCTGCGTTCCGCCAGCTGCGGATAGCGCGCCATGCTGTGGTGAATATCGCCGTCGAACACCACATGCTCGTAGACCTCGTCGGACAAGATCACGATATCGGTGTCGCGGGTCAGGGCGGTCAGGCGGTCGATATCCTGCGCGTCGAACACCGCGCCGGTCGGGTTGTGCGGCGTGTTGACGATGATCATGCGCGTTTTGCCGTTGATGGCGGCGGCCACTTCGTCCCAGTCGACGCGAAAGTCCTGCAGCGACAGTTTGATCGCCACCGGCGTGGCGCCCTGCAGGCGCACGATCGGCGCATAGCTGTCGAACGCCGGTTCGAAATAGATCACCTCGTCGCCGGGATGCACCAGCGCGCTGATCGCCGAGTACAGCCCTTCGCTGGCGCTGGCGATCACCGTGATTTCTTCGTCGGCGTCATAGCGCGCGCCATACAATCGTTCAGCTTTTTCCGCCAGAGCAGCACGTAATGCCGCCACGCCGCTCATCGGCGCGTATTGGTTATGACCTGCGCGCATGGCTTGTGCCGTTGCCTCGATCAGCTGCGGGTCTCCGGCGAAATTGGGCGCGCCCTGCGACAGGTTGAGGGCCTGATGTTCGGCGCTGAGTTGGCCAATGACGGTGAAGATGGTGGTGCCGACGTCCGGCAGCTTCGAGCGGGGTGAGCAGGCGCTCTGCATGATGGGCTCCAGGCAAACAGGGAAGTGTTGAACGATTAAGCATCAGCCGGCGTAGGCGGACAAGGGAAAGTTTGTCATACTTGCCATGCACTACGATCATACCTAATCGAGGCACGCTATGCCGATATCCCTGCCGTCGCTCGACGTGTTGAAAACCTTTGTGGTGGTGGCGCAACGCCTCAACTTTACCCATGCCGCCCGGCAGCTGCACCTGACGCAGGGGGCGGTCAGCCGGCAAATTCTCGGGCTGGAACAGCGTCTGGGCTATCCGCTGTTCAGCCGTCAGGCGCGCGGTTTGGCGCTGACGCCGCAGGGCGCGCAGCTGCTGGCGCCGGTGCAGCAAGCGCTGGGGCAGTTGGATGAAGCCCTGACGCGGGCCGCCGCCCCGCCAGGGGCGCTGCGCATCAAATGCCCGACCTGCGCCATGCGTTGGGTGCTGCCGCGCATTATTCGCCTGCAAAATGAACGGCCGGACATGCATATCGAGCTGACCGCTTCGGTGTCGCACGGCCTGGATTTCAGTACCGAGCAGTTTGACGCCGCGGTGGTATTCGGCCGGCCGCCGGGTAAAAAGCTGACCGCGCACCTGCTGTTCGATGAAATCCTCACGCCGGTCTGCACGCCGACATTTCTGCCGCCGACGCCTCGGCTGACGGACTTGACGGACAAAACCCTGCTGCACCCGACGCGCGATCGGCGCGACTGGCTGCGCTGGCTGAAGGCAGCGGGCGCCGATGCGTTGCCGTCCGGCAAGGCCCAGCATTTTGATACCCTCGATCTGGCGATGAGCGCCGCGCTGCAGGGGTTTGGCATCGCCATCGGCGATCTGTGCCTGCTGGAGGAGGATATTCAGGCGCAGCGTATCGTGACGCCGTTCCCGCTCTGCGTCAGCAGCGGCGCGGCCTATTATTTGGTCTATCCTGAACGCACGGTGGCGCCGCCGACGTTAACCGCGCTGGTCGATTTTCTGGCGGCGGAGGCCGCCGACAGCCGCGCCCGGCTACAGAATTACCTGCCGATGACCTGTAATGCTTTGTAAACATTAGCGATGCGAATTCCCTTGGCGATGAAACAGAGTGTGGCAAACTGTTTCTTCACTCCGATTAAACCCCGCGGCTTTAGCGGCGGAAACACGCCTGAGATAAAACAAGATGAAATGGCTTTGTGTGGTGAGTATGTTGTCCGGTCTGGCCCTCAGTCCGGCTTTTGCGCAGGAAACGCCGATAAGGCAGGGCATTCACGCCCAGCAGCGCGACGCCTTCGTGTCCAATTTGATGAAGCAGATGACGCTGGAAGAGAAGATCGGCCAGCTGCGGCTGATCAGCGTCGGGCCGGATAACCCGAAAGAAGCGATCCGCGAGGGGATCCGCAAAGGGCAGATCGGCGCCATCTTCAATACCGTCACCCGGCCGGATATCCGGGTGATGCAAGATCAGGCGATGCAGCTCAGCCGCCTGAAAATCCCATTGTTCTTCGCCTATGACGTGGTGCACGGTCAGCGCACCGTGTTCCCGATCAGCCTGGGGCTGGCGGCCAGCTTCGATCTGGAAGCCATCGCGCTCAGCGCCAGGGTCGCGGCACAAGAGGCCAGCGACGACGGCCTGAACATGACTTTCGCGCCGATGGTCGATATCACCCGCGATCCGCGCTGGGGCCGGGTCTCCGAAGGCTTCGGCGAAGACACCTGGCTGGTCTCGAAAATCGCCAAGGTGATGGTCGACGGTTTCCAGAACGGCGATCCGGCCAAACCCGGTTCGGTGATGGCCAGCGTCAAGCACTTTGCATTGTACGGCGCCGTCGAAGGCGGCCGCGATTACAACACCGTCGACATGAGCCCGCTGCGCATGCATCAGGACTATCTGCCGCCTTACAAAGCGGCGGTGGACGCCGGCAGCGGCGGGGTGATGGTGTCGCTCAACTCGGTGAACGGCGTGCCGGCCACCGCCAACCCGTGGCTGCTGAAAGATCTGCTGCGCGAGCAGTGGGGCTTTAAAGGCATCACCATCAGCGACCACGGCGCGATTAAGGAACTGATTAAGCACGGCGTGGCCGCCGACGCGCGCGACGCGGTACGCCTGGCGATCACCTCCGGCGTCGACATGAGCATGAGCGACGAGTTCTACGACAAATACCTGCCGGGCTTGGTGAAAGACGGACTGGTGTCTGAAAGCGATATCGACCGCGCCTGCCGCGACGTGCTGAACACCAAATACGACATGGGGCTGTTCACCAATCCTTACGTGCATCTGGGCCCGGCGGGTTCCGATCCGCAGGACACCAACGCCGAAAGCCGCCTGCACCGCGCCGAAGCTCGGGTGGTGGCGCGCAAGACGATGGTGCTGCTGAAGAACGATAAGCAGACGCTGCCGCTGAGCAAGCAGGCGACCATCGCGCTGGTCGGGCCGATGGCCGACAGCCAGCGTGACGTGATGGGCAGTTGGTCGGCCGCCGGGGTGGTCAAGCAGTCGGTCACCCTGCGTGAGGGGTTGGAGCGGGCGGTGGGCGACAAGGCGCGCATTCTGTACGCCAAGGGCGCCAACGTCACGCAGGATAAAGGCATCATCGACTATTTGAACGAGTATGAGCCGGCGGTGGCGTTCGATACCCGTTCGCCGCAGCAAATGATCGACGAAGCGGTACAGGCGGCGAACAAGGCCGACGTGGTGGTGGCGGTGGTGGGGGAATCGCAGGGTATGGCGCACGAGGCCTCCAGCCGCGCCGACATCACGATCCCGCAGAGCCAGCGCGATCTGATTGCCGCGCTGAAAGCCACCGGCAAGCCGCTGGTGCTGGTGCTGATGAACGGCCGGCCGCTGGCGCTGAGCTGGGAGAGCGAGCAGGCGGACGCGATGCTGGAAACCTGGTACAGCGGCACCGAGGGCGGCAACGCGGTGGCGGACGTGCTGTTCGGCGATTACAACCCGTCGGGCAAGCTGCCGATGACCTTCCCGCGCTCGGTCGGCCAGATCCCAATGTACTACAACCACCTGAACACCGGCCGGCCGTTCGGCAAGGAGAATCCGGGCAAGTACACCTCGCGCTACTTCGATTCGCCGAACGGCCCGCTGTATCCGTTCGGCTACGGCCTGAGCTACACCACCTTCAGCCTGTCGGACCTGAAATTGTCCAGCCCGACGATGGCGCGCAACGGCAAGTTAACCGCCAGCGTCACGCTGAAGAATACCGGCAAGTACGACGGCGCCACGGTGGTGCAGCTGTATCTGCAGGACGTGACCGCCTCGGTCAGCCGCCCGGTGAAAGAGCTGCGCAACTTCAAGAAAGTGACGCTGAAGGCCGGTCAGTCGCAGCAGGTTGAGCTGCCGATTAGCGAAGACGATCTGAAGTTCTACAACGCCAGCCTGAAATGGGGGGCGGAGCCGGGCAAATTCAACGTGTTCGTCGGCCTGGATTCCGACAACGTGCAGGCGCAAAGTTTTACGCTGAAGTAACCTTTTCCCCCTCTTTCACTGCGGTGGGAGAGGGGGCATCCATCCCTTTCCGCTAACGTCACCGGAGCTTGCCTCATGAAACGCTATCTGGACTGCAGCGCCAGCGATCTGGCCGATATCGGCAAAGCCGATCTGCTCTATGCCATCCGCGCCAGCGAAGGGCGCATCTTGGTCAGCGAAACCATCGCGGTCACTCAGCCGCTGCTCAATAACGTCACCAACGCCGAACTGGCGGCCAGCCAGGGCGCCGACCTGCTGCTGTTGAACCTGTTCGACGTCGATCGTCCGCATATCGCGGGCCTGCCCGCCGACGTGCCGCCGCAGGAGGCGCTGCGCACGCTGCAGCGCCTGACCGGGCGGGTGATCGGGGTGAACCTGGAGGCCGTCGATCCGGCTTTCGCCACCGAACATAACGACTTCTGGCAGATGACGGCGGGCCGCGCCGCCACCGCCGAGAATGCCCGCAAGCTGTATCAGCTCGGCGCGCGCATGCTGGTGCTGACCGGCAACCCGAACAACGGCGTCAGCAATCAGGCGATCGCCGCCGCGCTGAAAGCGATTCGCGATGAAGTGGGCGACGAGATGGTGCTGGTGACCGGCAAGATGCACGGCGCCGGCATTGTGCGCGAAAGCGGCAGCCAGCTGATCGGCGAGCAGGACATCGCGCTGTTTGTGGAAAACGGTGCCGACATCGTGCTGTTGCCGGCGCCGGGCACCATTCCCGGCATGTCGCAGGAAAAAGTGGCGGCGCTGATCGCCTATGCCCAGCGGCAGGGAGCGCTGGCGATGACGGCGATCGGCACCTCGCAAGAGGGGGCCGACGTGCAGACCGTGCGGCAGATTGCGCTGATGAGCAAAATGGCCGGCGCGGACCTGCACCATATCGGCGATACCGGCTATCTGGGGCTGGCGCTGCCGGAAAACATCTTCGCCTACAGCGTGGCGATTCGCGGCGTGCGCCATACCTACAGCCGCATGGCGCGTTCGGTGAACCGCTAAGCCTGGGTTTTTTGCGCCGTCACGATGCTGTAGTAGCCGAGCGACGGCAGTAATTGAGCAGGCCCGACGCCGACGTCGAGCAGTTGGTCGGCGATATCCAGCGCCGAGCGAGGGGGGGCAGCGCGGCCAAACGCTGGCCGATCCCACGCTCAGGCTGGGTATGGCGTGGGTAAAACGCCGCATTCTGTCGGCGTCGAGCGTATGCGCTTCGAACAGCTCCTGCTCGTCGTAGATCGGCGAGGTATTTTTTCTGATGGCGTTTTCCAGGTTTTTCAGCGAGAAAATTTCGCTGTTTTCAATCATCAAATCCCAAAAATAACCGAAGTAATGCGGGTTGTTTTTTAACAAAAAGGTTTCCGCTTCCGGCTAGAGAGAGAATGTATCGCCGTCTCTGGCGATCAATTTCAATGCCAATAGCGCCATGGCCAACGTTTCCGCTGGGCGTCTTTCCAGATTGGCCTGAGTGCATATATTGGCCAGGCTGCGGGGGGCTGAGCAATAAACTCAAAGATGCCCAAGCGGTGCGCAATAAGCACCGCCGGATAAAGATATAAATTCATCGTGATATCGAGAAGGGTTTTATCGTCGCATTGCGGCGGCCGGACGGAAGGGTTCAAGCGAATCCCCTTCCACTATGGCATGGCGCGTCTTAACAGGCTATGCCACGCCGGGGCGGGTTGGCAAAGTGCGGAACGTGATTGACCGCGGGCCAACGATTTCGTTACGAATAATTCCATGATGAGACTATTTTAAATTTGAATTGAGCGCGGTCAATGTCGAACGTAAAAAACTGACGCCGGGAGGAGGCAATAACCCCACCATGCGTTTTTATTTTATTAGGCGCTAACTTAACCACAGTTATTAACGCGTTAGTGTTGTGTTAATCTAGGCCGCCGTTATATCGTAGCGGTATTCACATTTTTTTGTGAATAATTAAAAATTAACTACTTCATTATTAAAACGAGATAACAATGAAAAAGAGCATTCTGACCGGCATGATTGCCGCGACTCTGGGCCTGTTTAACACCGCCAATGCCGAAGGGATGGATCCTGCCGCGTTGAAGAACGTCTATGACATCACGCGTAATACCGCCGGGCTGATGTCCTACTGCGTCGATAAAGGTTTCCTGAAAGCGGAGAGCATCGACAATGCCAAGAAAATGGTGGCCTACGTGGCGGCTATTCCGGGCGGCGTTGATACCCGCGACGGCGACAAGCGTGAAGCGATGGGGCGTGAAGGCAATGTGCTGAACGACGACGGCAAAGTGGTCGCGTTGGAGAAGGAAGCACCGCAGGGGCTGCAGGCGTGGTGCCAGCAGGCTGACGAAGGGACCCGCCAGGGCCTGACGTCTATCGGCCAATAAGCGCTTTTCACGCGCTCGTTCTGGTGCTCAGGATCTGCCGGCGTTCCGGCGGATCCGTTTCTTTCCCATCGTTATCTCCTCGTTTTTCTTCCTGCATACATGGCATAGGGTTTGATCTCGCTGATTGTTTCGCCATGCTCATCGCTATATTATTAGATATATAACGATAATCAACCGGTCACTGCCATGTTTAACTTTCTCCCGCGCCTGATGCTGGCGCTCGTGTTGTTCTCTACCGCCGCCCTGGCGGATCGCCAGGTCACCGATCAGCTCAACCGTCAGGTCACGCTGCCCGATCACATTACCCGTGCCGTGGTGCTGCAACACCAGACGCTGAACCTATTGGTGCAGCTTGATGCGATGCCGCAGGTGGTCGGCGTGCTTAGCAGTTGGAAAAAGCAGCTGGGGCCAAACTACCTGCGGCTGGCACCGACGCTGGCAACCCTGCCGATGCCGGGCGATCTGACTTCGGTGAATATTGAAAGCCTGCTCGGCCTGCATCCACAGGTGGTGTTTGTGGCCAACTATGCGCCGCCGGAAATGATTGCACAGATCGAACGGGTGGGCATTCCGGTGGTGGCTATCTCGCTGCGCCGCGAGGCGGCCGATCAGGCGGGCAAAATGAATCCTCAACTGAGCGATGAAGATCGGGCCTATACGCTGGGGCTGCAGGACGGTATTCGGCTGATTGGCGAGGTGATGGAGCGTCAGCCTCAGGCCGAAGCGCTGATTAAGGACGTCACTCAGCAGCGTGCCCTGGTCGCCGAACGGCTGGGCACGCTGCCGGACGATCGGCGGGTGCGGGTGTATATGGCCAACCCCGATCTCACCACCTACGGTGCCGGCAAATATACCGGGTTGATGATGCGGCACGCGGGTGCGCTCAACGTGGCGGCGAAAGAGATCCAGGGGTTTAAACAGGTCTCTATCGAGGATGTCCTGAAGTGGGATCCGGCGGTGATTTTCGTGCAAGAACGCTACCCGGACGTGGTGAAACAGATCCTGACGTCACCGCAGTGGCAGCCGATTGACGCGGTGAAGAATAAGCGGGTCTACCTGATGCCGGAGTACGCCAAGGCCTGGGGATATCCGATGCCGGAGGCGATGGCGTTGGGTGAGTTGTGGATGGCGAAAAAACTTTACCCGCAGCGTTTTGCCGATATCCATCTGCAGCAGCGGGTCGATACTTACTATCAACGCTATTACCGCGCCACCTGTTGCCAGAGCGGGCAATGAAGCTGGGTTGGTTGGCGCTGCTGACGCTGTGCTGCGCGCTGTTTTCGCTCGGTGTTGGCCGCTTTCAGGTGCCGATTACGCACAGCCTGATGATTTTGCTGGAGCCGTTCACCGGGCAGCATTATGCAGGCATCGATGCTGTCCAACGCCAGGTGATCCTGGGGGTGCGCGTGCCGCGGGTGCTGTTGGCGATGGGCGCCGGCGCGGCGCTGGCCCTGTGTGGCGCGGCTTTGCAAGGCGTCTTTCGCAACCCGCTAGTCGATCCGCATATTATCGGCGTGTCTTCCGGCGCGGCCTTTGGCGGTACGCTGGCTATCCTGCTCAGCCTGCCGTTGGCGGCGCTGCTGCTGTCGGCTTTTGTTTTCGGCATGGCGGCGCTGCTGTTGATTTTCACCCTCACCAGCGCCATTGCACGGCGCAATATTCTCTCGTTGGTACTGGCGGGGGTGATCCTCAGCGGTTTTTTCTCCGCCTGCGTCAGCCTGATGCAATATCTGGCGGATACCGAAGAGAAGCTGCCGAGCATTGTATTTTGGCTGCTCGGCAGCTTTGCCACCGCCGATCGGCAAAAGCTGCTGATGCTGTTTTTGCCTTTGCTGTTGGCCGGCGGCTTGCTGCTGGCGCTGCGCTGGCGCATCAATCTGCTGTCGTTAGGCGATGAAGATGCCGGTGCGCTCGGCGTCAACGTTGAGCGCACCCGCTGGCTGATATTGACGCTGTGCGCCGCCATCGTGGCCGCCCAGGTGGCGGTCAGCGGCAGCATCGGGTGGGTCGGCTTGGTGATCCCGCACGTCGCAAGACGGCTGGTGGGGCCGGATCACCGGCGCCTGTTGCCGGCTTCGCTTTGCCTGGGCGCCCTGTACATGCTGTTGATCGACGATTTGGCGCGTACGTTGAGCAGCAGCGAAATCCCGCTGGGCATTTTGACTGCGCTGATTGGCGCGCCATTGTTCGCACTGCTGCTGCGCCGCGCGCAAGTGAGAGGCTGGCATGACTGACACGTTATTGGCCGCCAGGGGCGTGAGTTTTGCCTGGCCTGGCGGGCCCCCGCTGTTCCAACACCTGGAGATTCAGCTGCGGCGCGGCGAAGTGCTGGCGGTATTGGGCCCGAATGGGCGCGGTAAAAGCACGCTGCTGCAACTGCTGTTAGGCAGCCTGACGCCGCAATCCGGCGAGATTGAGCGCTGCGGCGAGATGGGCTTTGTCCCGCAGCACTTTTCGCCGCCGTTTGCCTACCGGGTGCTGGATATCGTGTTGATGGGGCGGGCACGCCATGTCGGCCTGTTCCGTTCACCGTCAGCCAAGGATCATCGGCTGGCCAGAGAAGCGTTGCAGTCGTTGGATTTGCAGCACCTGGCAGAGCGCGAGTTTGGCAGCCTGTCCGGCGGCCAACGCCAGTTGGTGATGATCGCCCGCGCATTGGCGATGCGCTGCGAGGTGTTGATTCTGGATGAACCGACTTCGGCGCTGGATCTGCACTACCAGGATCGGGTATTGAGTCTGATGGCGCGCCTGGCGCGGGAACAGCAGTTGGCGGTGGTGTTCTCCACGCATCAGCCCAACCATGCACATGCGGTGGCGGATCGGGCTTTGCTGCTGGGCAAGGAAGGGCGCAGCCAGCTCGGTGCCTGCCGCGAGGTGTTAACGGCACATTCCCTGTCACCCTTGTTCGGCCTGGCGATCGAACGGATGCCGCTGACGGTGGCGGGCCGCCGCTACGCGACGCTGGTGCCGCTGTATCGCAGCCAATTGGAGCGACATGATGAGTGATATCCTGCTGTTTGCCGCCGGCAGCCTGCGGCTGGCGTTTACGCCGCTGCTGTCGGCATTTCAGCGCGACACCGGGCAAAAGGTTTCGGCGGAATTCGGCCCGGCGGGGTTGTTGCGCCAACGGATAGAGTACGGCGAGCGGCCACAGCTGTTCGCCTCGGCCAACGTGGCGCACCCGCAAAGGTTGGCGGATCTCGGGATGGCGGGGGCGATACAGGTTTTTGCGCGCAATCGGCTATGCGCCACGGTACGCAACGTGCCGGCATTAACCGAGCGTCCGCTTCCTGAGGTATTGTGCGATCCGCGCTGGCGGCTGGCCACTTCGACACCGGGAGCGGATCCTTCCGGCGATTATGCGCTGCAGCTTTTTGAACGCTGCGAGCAATACTGGCCGGGGCAGGGGGAAGCGCTACGCCGGCGGGCGTTACCGTTAGTCGGCGGGATAGATTCTGCCCCGGTGCCTGCAGGCCGACTGGCGGCGGAATATCTGATAGCCGGCGGGCAGGCAGATATTTTTCTCGGCTATGCCAGCTATGCTCCGGCGTTGGCGGCCTACCCGGCGTTGGCGGTGCGGCCGCTGGCGCCACCGTTGGATATCGAGGCGGATTATGGTTTATGCCTGTTGGATGACGGTGCGCAGCGGTTGGCCGCATTTATCTTGAGCGAACAAGGGCAGGGCATACTGAGCCGACACGGATTTATGCGGCGTACGGAATGACTCGCCGGGCCTGGCGGCCCGGAGAATCTTACCAGAACAGCGGCGTGGTGTTTTCAGCCAGAAATGCCAGCAGCGTTTCGTTGACCGCCGCCGGGTTTTCCTTGTTGCTGATATGCCCGGCGTTGGGGATCAGCACATGTTGGCAGCCGAGAAGATCCGCCATGCGCTGGCCCTCTGCCGGTGGGCGCGGCTTATCCTGTGCGCCGGTAATGACGATGCTGGCGGCGGTGATGTGTTCCAGCAGCGCCAGCTTGTCGGGGCGGCCAAAGATCATCCGGCCCAGCGGTACGATGCTCTCGCGCAGGCGATCGGCAGGCAGGCTCTGGAGCTGACACAACAGCGATTGCAATAAGGCATCGGGGACATCATCGGAATAAAACAGCGACGCGACATGTTCCAGCAGGGGCGACGTGATGGCGCCGGCCTGCTCCACGGCGGCCAACATGCCCATATAGCGCTGCCGCGCTTCTGGGGTTTCGTCGCCCAGGTAGCTGTCCAGCAGCGCCAGCACTTTCACCCGCTCCGGCGCCAGCGCCGCCAGTTCGGCGCCCCACATGCCGCCGACGGACAGGCCGACGATGCCGAACTCTTCGATATCCAAACGATCCATCAGCGCCAAATGGTCGGCGGCGATATCCGACAGGCTGTTTCGCCCGGGCGGCAGCGCCGGTGAATCGCCGTGGCCCCAGAGATCCGGCACGATCAGGCGGTAGCGTTTAGCCAGCGCTTCAAACTGCGGCGCCCACATATTCAGATCGAACAGATAGCTGTGGCCCAGCAGCAACGGAAAGCCCGACCCTACGTCGAGGTAATGGAGGGATTTGCCCATCGTTGGCATCTTATCGGTTCCTTATATAAAGAGAGTCCCGGCTGCTTATATCACACTCATATTCAACCTGCGGTATTAATTTACCTTAAATTACTCAGGTGGAGGCTTATTTTTAATTATCCATTGCTAACAAGACGTCAATGAAAGGTGACATTAAGGATAATATTCTGGTCGATGCCAGAGCCTTGGTTTATGCTGGCGCTCCTTTCGGTATGGAATAGATAAACAGGGCGTCGCGATGAAAAGACTTTTCAGACTATTAATTATTTTGCTTGTCATTTTGCTGCTGGCGGCGGTGCTGTGGTGGTTCTTTGGGCGCGGCAATCCGAATGCGCTGTGGCAAATCGTCAGCCGACAGTGCGTGCCCAATCAGCAGCAAAACCACGATCCGGCGCCCTGCTTAAAGGTTGATTTAACCGAGGGTTATGTGCTGTTTAAGGACAGCAAAGGCCCCTATCACGATCTGGTGATGCCGACCGAAAAGGTCAGCGGCATCGAGAGCCCGATATTGCAAGCGGATCGGACGCCGCCTTATTTCTCCCAGGCCTGGAATAATAGGGAACATATATCCGGCGAGCTGGGTAAACCGTTAAAAGACGCATGGGTTTCTCTTGCGGTCAATTCGAAATATGGCCGCTCTCAAAATCAGCTGCATATTCACGTTGCCTGCTTGCGCCAGGATGTCTATAACGTGCTGGGGGAACAGGCGGAGCAATTAGATCAACAGTGGCGGCCGCTGGCGGTGAAATTAGTCGGCCATCACTATCTGGCCAGAAAATTGGCGGGCACCGATTTAACCCACGAAGATCCTTTCCGCTTGTTGCAAAACTACGTGGTCGAGCAGGGCGACAGCATCGGCAATTACGGCCTGGCGCTGGCGGTCAGCCCGCAGGGCGAAATGCTGCTGTTGGCAAACCGTTTGAAGTTGACCGATCTCAACCTGGGCTCGGCCGGTGAAATTCAGGACTACCGGTGCGAGGTGGCGAGGAACTGAATTTTTCTTATCGCTCCCCGTCGTGGGGGAGCGTATGCCGTGCGATACGAACTAACCAAATGTATTAACTCGTTTTTACTTTATTTTCCCTCATCTGCTTGATCCTGTTCTCATGTTCGATCTACTATTTGTTTGCACAAGCAAATAAATAATCGAGAGCAATCCGATATGCCACAACCACGTAAACTCCCTGCTGCGCTGGGCATCCATCTGGATGTGACCAATCGCCTGTGGCGCACGGCGATGGACCAGTCGGTGAAAATGACCAATCTGACGCGCCCGCATTGGCTGGCGCTGAGTGCGATTGCCGACTTGGGGGAGGGCTGCACGTTGAAAGACGTTTCGCAGCATTTGAACGCCGAAGTCTCGACGATGTCGCGCGCGCTGCTGTTTCTGGAAAAAAATCGGCTTATCGCTCGCGATGCTCTGTCCGAAGATAAGCGCGCCAAAGGCGTGAGAATGACCGAGGCCGGGCAGGAGATGCTGGCGCAGTTGGATCATTCCAGCCAACAGGCGCGGCAAAAGCTGCTTAGCGGTATTTCGGCCGACGATCTGGAGGCTTTTTACCGCGTATTGTTTGGCATCAAACATAACGCAATAACGATGCTCGAACAGGACAATCTGTTGCCGGACGAGTTTGCCCTTCTGGCGGAGGAGCGAGCGGGGGCGATGAAGCCGGAAGGTGAAGCGTGAACGGCCGCTGGCGGAGAGCACGACAGCGGTGCGTTATCGCGTTGGGGATCTTCTCCTGCTCGGTCTTCGCCAGCCAGAATGACCAACAGGTCATCGCACGGGGAAAATATCTGGCTACCGCCGCAGATTGCGCGGCTTGTCACCGCGGCAGCGCCCAACAGGACGCCCCCTATGTCGGCGGTTATGCCATCGCTTCGCCGATGGGCGACATCATCGCCAGCAATATCACGCCCGCCAAAGGAACCGGCATTGGCGACTACAGTGAACCGGAGTTTCGCCGCGCCTTAACGCAGGGCATTCGGCGGGACGGTCAACCCTTGTATCCCGCCATGCCCTATACCGCTTATCAGGGGTTGAGCGATGACGATCTGCACGCGTTGTATCGCTATTTTATGGCCGGGGTCGCACCGGTCGATCGCGCGGTGCCTGAAACCCAACTGACGTTCCCTTTTTCCTGGCGTTATGCGATCCACGGCTGGAACTGGCTGTTTCTGAAAAAAACGCCCATCGATGAAGACGGGAAGAAGGCGCGTGGTCGCTATCTGGTGGATGTGTTGGGGCATTGCTCGGCGTGTCACAGCCCACGTAATGGGATGATGGCTGAACGCGGCGATCGCTACCTGGCGGGCGGAGAGGCAGGCGGTTGGATCGCGCCGAATATCACCTCGGATCCCGTTAGCGGCATCGGCGGCTGGAGCCGGGAAGAATTGGTGCAGTATCTGCGTACCGGGCGCAATGACAAAGCTCAGGCGGCCGGCGGCATGGCGGAGGCGGTGGAGCATAGCCTGCGTTTCCTGAGTGACGACGATCTCGGCGCCATCGCCGATTGGCTCAAACAAACTCCGCCGATCGTCACCGTGCAAGGAACGAAAGCGGCCTATCAATACCAGGGGGGCGGTAAAGGCCGCGCCGCCGGCCAGGCGCTGTATGCCGCTGCCTGCGCCAGCTGCCATCGTCTGGGCGGCGAGGGGGCTTACGACGGCCATTTCCCTTCTTTGACGCACAATTCCACCGTAGGCAGCGAGCAGGCCAATAATCTGATCATGGTGATGCTGCATGGCGTGCAGCGCCAGGGAGAGGCGCTGCAGACCTGGATGCCGGGATTTGCCGATAGCCTGGATGACCGGCAACTGGCCGAGTTGGGCAATTACGTATTACAGCAATTCGGCAATCCGGCGGTCAGGATAACGCCGGAGCAAGTGGCTCGGCAGCGGGCGGGCGGTGAAAAACCGCTGTTGATTACGTCATTGCCTTATGTGTTCTGGGGCGGCGTATTGCTGGTATTGATCGTCATTGGGGCGTGGGTGAAACGTCGGGTGAAGCATTGATCCAAGAGAGGATGGCATGAAGTTCAATCTGAACGGCCAGGCGGTCGAGTTTAACGGCGAGCCGGATACGCCGCTGCTGTGGGTGATCCGAGAACATTTTAAGTTAACCGGCACCAAGTTCGGCTGCGGTATTGGCGCCTGTGGCGCCTGTACGGTACATGTCGACGGTAAGGCAGTGCGTTCATGTTGCTATCCGCTGCAATTGGTGCGCGATCGGCAGGTGACCACCATCGAAGGGCTGTCCCTCGATCGCCGTCATCCGGTGCAGCAGGCCTGGATTGCGGAGGATGTGCCGCAGTGCGGCTACTGCCAATCAGGCATGATCATGGCGGTCAGCGCGCTGCTGGCGGAACACCCGAGGCCGGACGATCGGCAGATAGATGCGGGCCTGACCAATCTGTGCCGCTGCGCCACCTACCACCGGATCCGTGCGGCGGTGCACCGCGCCGCGGACAAGGGAGGATCTTGAGTATGGCGATCACCCGCAGAGCCTTGATAAAAGGCAGCGCGTTGGCAGTGGCCGCCATGCTGCTGCCGATATCGACGCGCAGCCTGGCGGCCGTGGTTTCACAGGACGTGGCGCCACCGGACGGTCAGCATGAATTGAACGATTGGATCTGGATCGATCGCGATGGGCGCATCGTTATTGGCGTGTCGCAATGTGAGGTCGGGCAGGGGATTTACACCGGCCTAGCCGAAGTGGTGGCGGCGGAGATGGATGCCGATTGGGCGCAGGTGACGGTGAAATTCGTCACCGGCCGTGACGCTTACCGTCAGGTTGCCGGGGGCGAGGCTTTCGCACAGTTTGTCGCCGCCTCAACCTCCATGACCAAATTTTATCAGCGTGCCCGGCTGGCCGGCGCACAGGCGAGAGATTTTTTTCTGCGGGCCGGCGCAAAACATTTCGCGCTTTCACCGGCGCAGTGCCGCACGGAGAAAGGCTGGGTGCTTGAGAAAGGCGGACAGCGCAAGGTCGCCTACGGCGATCTGGTGCGCTATGCCGCCGAGCTGCCGTTGGATCCGCAGCCTGGTTTAAAGAGTGAGGCGCAAGAGCGAGAGAGTGTCATTGGCAAGCCGCTGTTGCGGGTTGATACGCCGGAGAAAGTGGACGGCAGTGCGATTTACGGTATCGATATCGACTTGCCGGAGATGCTGATCGGCGTTCCCTGGATGGTGCCCGATCTCAGCGGAAAGCTGGTCGCCGTGCGCAATGAACGGCAGATTCGGGCCATGCCGGGCGTGGTGGATCTGGTGCTGACCCGGCAGTGGTCGATGAACAACATGGTCGGATTGGATCACGATATGTCGCTCAATACGGTGATCGTGGTGGCGGCGAGCTACTGGCAGGCCAAAAAGGCGGCGGATTTGCTGGAGGTCGACTGGCTGCCGGGCACAGGAAAAGCGCTGACCGATAGCGCGATTGCGGCGGAGAATCTGGCGATGCTGGATGGCGATACGCTGGTGCCGGCGGTCGATCGCGGCGAGGCGTCGGCGTTGATTCGTGGCGCTGAACAAGGTTCACGCTTGCATGAAGCGCGTTACAGCGCACCTTATGTGGCGCACGCCACCCTGGAGCCTTGCAATGCCACCAGCCATTACGGCGAGGGCCGTATCGAAACCTGGGGCCCTTTCCAGGGCCAGGACATGGTACGCAACGTTCTGGCGAAAATGTTCGGGCTGAAGCCGACGGATGTGGTGGTGAATACGACCTATCTGGGGGGCAGCTTTGGGCGCAAATATCTGCCGGATGCCGTGATGCATGCTACCGCCGCCTCCCGGGCGGTGGGGAAACCGGTCAAAGTGATCTATCCGCGCGAGATCGACATGCGGCATGAATACTATCGTCCGGCCTGCATCAGCCATTATCGGGCGCTGTTGGATGAAAACGGCTACCCGCAGGCGCTGTGGGCGCGCTATGCCGGGCAGTCTCTCTTCTGGCAAATGCGGCGCGAAACGGTCAACGAGGCCGGGGGATGGGATGAAAGTATGGTGGAGTGCGTTTACAGCACGCCGTATCGCATCCCACACCTGAAGGTGGAGGCCGGCATCGTCGAACAGCCGATCTCCCTGAGCTATCTGCGCGGTGTCGGCAGCGTCGCCAGTCTGTTCTTTTTGGAAAGCTTTATCAGCGAACTCAGCCATAAGGCCAACCGGGACGAATATTCGTATCGGCGGCATCTGTTGCAAGACAGCCCGGAAGCGTTGCGCGTCCTGGACGCCACCGCGGCGGCGGCCGGTTGGCAGCATGAGCCGCCGCTGGGCGTTTATCGCGGTATGGCGTGCAATATTTGGGTCGGCCGCAATAACGCTTTCACCACCTACGTCGGTTTGGTGGTTGAAATCGCCATCCAGGGGGGGCGACTACGGGTGCTGCGCGCGGTATGTGCGATTGACTGTGGCAAGGTGATAAACCCGAACCTGGTGCGTGCCAACGTAGAGGGCGGCATCGGCTTTGCGCTGACCACCTGTCTGCACAGCGAGCTGCATTTTGAACGGGGCGGCGTGGTAGAAGGGAATTTCGATCGCTATCCGCTGCTCGCGATCGCCGAAATGCCCAAGGTGGAGGTCGTGGTGCTCGATAGCGCGCGTGCACCGCAGGGATGCGGGGAAGTATCGACTGCGGTGGTCGCCCCGGCGATAGCCAGCGCGCTGCATAAGGCCACCGGCAAAACCTATCGTACTATGCCGTTCCCACGCGAGTTCTCGTCGGTGTAACGGCAGCCGCCGGTTTGGCCAGCCGGCGGGCCGTGCGGTCAGAGCTTTTTCAGCAGTTCCAGCAGTTGCGCTTCGCTTTTCTCCGCCAATCCGTCGATCGCCAGTTTGATGATGTCGGAACGGGTGATGCGCACGATGCCGTTGCGCGCCGCCTGCACGATCACTTCATCGATAGCCTCAATGTGGTTGTCCGTCAGGCTGACGGAGATCGCCTTATAGGTTCGCTTGCGGCCGGCCGGTTTGGCTTCTGGCGCGGGCGCCGCGACCGGCAGCGTGTGCGAGGTGGCGCTGTTGATGAATTCGTCTTCCGACATGCGGTGGGTGGGGGTGCGTTTTTTCACAGGATCACCTCTTTCACCAGGCATTCAATTTCGCTCTGCGCCTTTTCGTTGTTCGCCTCGTGCACGGTGATGGCTTCACCCCAGGCGTCACGGTAAATCTTGCGGTCGCACAGGCGGTTGCTCACCAGGGTGAACTCCGGGTATTCGCTCAGCACCTGCGCCGCTTCGTTGGCTTCATTAATGAAGATATTGGTCGGGCACATGTTCAACACGATGTAGCCTTTGACCTTCTCGTTGTATTCCTGCGCGGTGGAGAACATCTCCGACAGATAGCCAATGGTGTCGAGATCCATCTGCGAAGGGCGCAGCGGCGAGAGGAACAGATCGGCGGCCAGCAGGCCGGAGCGCAGTTCGGCGCTGTCGCGGCCGGCGGTGTCGACGATCACGTAGTCGTAATGGCGATCGAGCTCCAGCAGCGTTTCCTTGATTTTACCCGACGCGGCCACCACCGGAATGTGCGGCAGCCCCTCGACGTTCTGACGGTCGTTGTACCAGGTCATGATCGACTTCTGGTCGTCGGCATCGACGATGATCGCCGTCTTGCCTTGCTTAAGAATCAGATACCCGGCGATGTTCACCGCTTTCGTCGACTTGCCGACGCCGCCTTTTTGCGAGCCAATCAGGACAATCATGCTGCCATCTCTCAAGTTATTAAGCTGATAACTTATTAAGTTAATATGCTTATTAGGTTGATAATCAAACAGGTTAACAAGAACAACTCGCGAACAATATGCACCAACTGCGGCGGCTTGCCAAGCCAGTATGTTGTTAACTGCGCAGCTTATTTTGCGGTGAATCGGCCGGGTGGGTAAGTAGGAATTCTCTGGGAAGTGGCGGAACGGAAGAGAGTTTTTGTTAATTTAACAGCTTAATAAGTTAGTGGCTCATTAAGCTGTCGATGGCGTTACTTCTTCATCATCGCCTTCAGGTTGGCGAACGGGTTGTGGGTGGCGACGCCGATATCTTTCTGAGCGTCTTCACCGGCCACCACCGTTGAACCGTATTGATCGGCCTCGGTGTATTTCGAGTGCTCGTGGTCGTGACAATACAGGCACAGCATTTCCCAGTTGCTACCGTCTTCGGGGTTGTTGCTGTGATCGTGATCGATATGGTGCACCGTCAGTTCGCGCAGGTTGGAATAGACGAATTCGCGTGAGCAGCGCCCGCACACCCAGGGGAACAGTTTCAGCGCTTTTTCGCGGTAGCCGGTTTCCAGCTTCGCATAGTTTTTGGGGATATAGGCCATGGTGGTTGTCCGTCGTGAATCACTATGCGGCAAATAATACCACACTGCGTGCGGCTACAACGTGCGGCTCATCTTGCCGTTGTCAAACGTCTCCACCGCCCAGTCGATAAACGCCCGCAGCTTGCCGCTGAGGTGGCGATTGGACGGGTAGACCACGTACATTTGCTCCGGCGGCGGCTGCCAATCGTGCAGCAGACTGACCAGCTCGCCGCTGTCGAGGTGCGGCTGCGCCATAAACCGATAGATCTGGATGATGCCCAATCCGGCCAGGCTCGCCGCCAGCAGCGCGTTGCCTTCATTGATGCTGACCGGGGAGCGCTGTTGAATGGCGATCTCTTTGCCGTGTTCGGCATAGCGCTGCGGGTGGATGCGGTCGTTAAGCGGGTGGCGATAGTGCACCATCGGAAAACCCTGTTCCAGATCGCACGGGTGGCGCGGCGTACCGTGAAGCGCCAGGTAGGCTGGGGTGGCGCAGCTGACCCAGTCCAAATCGAACAGGCGCCGGGCGATCAGGCTGGAGTCGGCCAACGGACCGCTGCGGATCACGCAGTCGGTGCTGTCGCTGATCAGATCGATCACGCGGTCGCCGACGCTCAGATCGATCTGTATCTGCGGATAGCGTGCCAGAAAGTCGGGCAGTGCCGGCAGCAGTAAGCGACGTGCGGTGCCACCGCCGGTGTCGATACGCAGCACGCCCTGCGGAGAGCTTTGCGATTCGGTCAGGCAGCCTTCCATCTGCTCCAAATCCGCCAGCCATTTCACCGTATTCTGGTAATAGCATTCACCTTCGCGGGTGACCGACACGCTGCGGGTGGTGCGCTGGAACAGCTTGGTCTGCAGGTGATCCTCCAGATTCTGGATCAGCTTGGTGACCGTCGCTTTCGGCATGCCCAGCGACTCGGCGGCGCGGGTAAAGCCGCCGGTTTCCACCACGCGGTTAAATACCCGGATAGCGAGCAAATGATGGTCCATAGGTTCTCAACGCCATGCCCCGGCGACGGCCGGGGCATGTTTCTGCAGATAGATAATGATTAACACTGTTTAGCGCCAATCGCGCCGGAGCGCAAGCTGAGGCCGAATACCAGCGTGGCGGAAAGGATCAGCGCGCCGCCGAACAGCATGGCGCTGCTGACGCCCTGCCAGTCCACCACCTCGCCGCCCAGCAGGGCGCCGGAAGCCAGCGCGATCTGGATGACGCACACCAATAGCGCCTGACCGGCTTCCGGCGCCTGCGGCACGGCGGCGAACATCCAGTTGGTGGCGCAGACCGGCACGGCGCCAAAGGCCAGCCCCCATACCAGCACCATCAGCGTGGCGCCGGCGAGGCCGCTGAGCAGCGGCGAAACGATCAAAATGCCCGCCAGCATGGCGGCGATCAGTATGAAGGTGGCGCGCAGGCTGTATTCCCCCAGACGCTCGCCGAGGAAGGTGCCCAGCAGGCCGATGGCGCCATAGGCCAACAGCTGCAGTGAGATAGCCGATGGGCTGAGGACGAACACCTGCTGCAGCAGGGGCCGCAGGTAGGTGTAGGCGGCGAAGTGGCCGATGAACAACAGCACGATGGCGATCAGGCCGATGCGCGCCATCGGCAGGCGCAGCGGCAGTACCAGATCGCGCGGTGTGACCGGCCGGGACGGTGGTACCGAGGTCAGCAAACGCAGCTGCGCCAACAGCACGCCGACCGCCAATGCCGCACCGCCGAAGAAGGCGGCGCGCCAGCCGAACAGATCGCCGATCAGCGCCCCGGCCGGCACGCCGCACACCGCGCCGACCGAGATGCCGCTGAGGATCAGCGCGGTGGCGCGGCCCTGGCTGGCTTCCGGCACCAGATGGCGGCCGTAGTTGGCGGCGAACGACCAGAAACCGCCGACGCAGATGCCCAGCAGCACGCGGCCCAGCAGCATCATCGGGAAGTTGACGGCCAGCGCCGCCACCAGGTTGGACACCATCAGCAGCAGCGACAACCCCAGCATCAGTAAACGCCGATCCAGACGGCCGGAAATCAGGCTCAATGCGGGAGCGGCCACCGCTGCCACGATGCCGGGCATGGTCACCATCAGCCCGGCGGTGCCGGTGCTGACGCCGAGCGAAGGGGCGATGTTGGTCAGCAGGCCGATCGGCAAGAACTCGGTGGTGACCATGACAAAACAGGCGACCGTCAGCGAGAAGATCGCCGGCCACGGGGATGATGCAGAGTTATCTTTATTATTCAGCATAATGCCGCTCGTCTCAGGTGAATGCGCAGGCCGCTCTCGGGGCGCGGCGTGATCAAAGTCACAATCTACGGCAGGCCGAAGGCGCAGATAAATCCATCTGCGGTGGTTACACTGTTTCTGAAGGGAAACAATCGCGGCGGCGAGTGAAAACGCGGCTCGCGCCGCGCCTAAGAGAAAGGAATAAAACGGCATAAGGTTATGACCGAATGCCGCGTGGCGCTTATAGCCCCGGCGCTTTCCACAGCGAGGTGGTCAGGCCGTTGTCCACCAGCGTCAACTGATCGGCGTAGACCCGCCGCCAGGTTTCTTTCTGTTCCTGATACAGCGTGTGGTGGGTCATGTCCGGCTGATGCTCGCGCTCCCAGCGCACCAATCGCTCGCCGGTTTCGGCCAGCGACTCGTATAACCCGGCGCCGACGCCGGCGGCGATCGCGCAGCCCAGCGCGGTGGCCTCTTTCACCACCGGTACCCGCACCGTCAGCCCGGTGACGTCGCTGAGGATCTGACTCCACAGTTTGCCCTTGGCACCGCCGCCGGCGAACACCAGCGAGCGCGCCTGCACGCCGGAGAAGGCGGCGATCTGCTCCAGATTGCAGGCGGAGACGATGGCGGCATTTTCCTCCAGCGCGCGGAACAGCGTCTGTTTGTTGCAGCGCTCCGGATCGATAGACATGTTGATGAACGACGGCGCCGCGTGATACCAGGTTTTGAAATGCATGGCGTCGGAAAAGATGGGCATCACGCCGTAGGCGCCCGGCGGCACTCTGGCCGCCATCTCTTCCAGCAGGCTATAGGCATCGACGCCCAGCCGCTCCGCCAGCAGTTTCTCTTCGGCGCAGAACGCGTCGCGGAACCAGCGCATGGTCAGGCCGGTAAAGAAGCTGATGGATTCTGCCTGCGCCATGCCGGGAATGACGTGAGGGTTGATGCGGATGTTCATCTCCGGATCGATGGCCGGCTCCGGCAGGTTGACGATTTGCTGCCAGAAGGTGCCGCCGAGCACCGCCGTCTGCCCGGCGCGCACGATGCCAAGCCCCAGGCTGCCGAGCTGCACGTCGCCGCCGCCCATCACCACCGGGGTGCCGCGCAGCAGCCCGCTTTCCTGCGCCGCCTGTTCGGTGACGCACCCCAGCACGCTGCCGGTCTCTTTCACCGGCGACAGAATATCGGCGCGCAGCCCGGCCATATCGAGCAGCGCCGGCCGCCAGTCACGGCTGCTCAGATCCAGCATGCCGGTGGTGCCGGCGTTGGAAGGATCGACCGCCAGCTCGCCGCTCAGCATGTTGGCCAGCCAGTCGCTGATCATGGTCAGCGTCGCCGCCTGGCGATAGATGTCCGGGCGGTGGTGCGCCAGCCATAGCAGGCGCGGCATGGCGCTCAGCGCCAGCGTCTGGCCGGAGTATTGATACACCTCGCGTTCGAAGCCGTGGTTGTGCAGCTCTTTCAGTTCACTGACCTCATGGCTGGCGCGCGCATCGACGTTGGCACAGGCCCAGATCGGCACGCCGTTGCGATCGTACAGAACGATGCCTTCGCGCATCGAGCAGCAGGCCACCGCGCGGATCGCCTGAGCGCTCAATCCAGCGCGTTGCATTGCCTGGCGGATGCACTGGCAGGCCAGCTGCCAGTTGCGGTTGAGGTCAAACTCCATTGAGCCGGGTACGCCCGGCACCGCCAGGTGTTGCCACTCCGCCTGGCCGTGCGCGATCTGGTTACCCGCCAAATCGAAGATCACGGCGCGAATGCTGCCTGTTCCTGCATCCAGCGCCATCAAGTAGTTATCCATAGCCTATGCTCTCAGGGGGAGGAGTGTTAACTATAGATGCCGCCGTCTTCCCTCGCCGGGGGTGGGGTGGGCATCGCCGGTGCGATTTGTGAGCCAGGCGGCAAAATTGCCGTTGCGGCAGGGCAATCGACGGGAATGAACCTATGGTTGGAAAGCGCCATGCTACGGCGCGCCGTTCAAACAAGGAGCTGTCATGCACGTCACATTGGTAGAGATCAACGTTAAACAGGGCAAAATCGACGAATTTATCGACGTTTTCCGCGCCAATCATCTGGGGGCGATCGAAGAGCCGGGCAACCTGCGCTTCGACGTGCTGCAGGATGAGCATATTCCGACGCGGTTTTACATCTACGAAGCCTATCGCGACGAGCAGGCGGTGGCGGCGCATAAGCAGACCCCGCATTACCTGCAGTGCGTGGAGAAGCTGGAAGCGCTGATGACCGGCCCGCGCAAGAAAACCACCTTTATCGGCCTGATGCCGGAATAAGCGCCGGCGTTTGCCGGTGTCCATGTCCCCGGTTTGGTTGTAATCTGCAAGGTAAAGCGAATTTTCAATGGGATAAGCGGGGCGAGGATGACATTGCGCGATCGGCTGTTGGCGCTGTTGGTGGTGGTGATCTGGGGTGTGAATTTCGTCGTCATCAAGTTCGGTTTACAGGGCATGCCCCCGTTTCTGCTGGCTGGGATGCGCTTTTTGCTGGTGGCGTTGCCGGCGATCTTCTTTATTCCGCGCCCGACGATCCCGTGGAAATGGCTGTTGCTGTACGGCATGACCATGAGCTTCGCGCAGTTCGCGTTTTTGTTCGTCGCCATCAAGATGGGCATGCCGGCGGGGCTGGCCTCACTGGTGCTGCAGGCGCAGGTGTTTTTCACCCTGCTGTTGGGTGTCGTGCTGATGGGCGAAAAGCTGCGCGTCAACCATTTCGTCGGCATTGCTATCGCCAGCGGCGGCATGCTGGTGCTGGCGCAGGCCAGCCTGCATAAGCCGGGCAGCGGCGCGGTCCCCCTGGCGGGCCTGCTGCTGACCCTGGCGGCGGCGTTTTCCTGGGCGCTGGGCAACCTGACCAACAAGAAGATCCTGGCCGGTTTCCCGCAGCGCAACATTTTGTCGCTGGTGGTGTGGAGCGCGCCGATCCCGGTCGTGCCGTTCCTGGTCTGCAGCTGGCTGTTCGACGGCCCGCAGGTGGTGCTCGCCAGCCTGAGCCATGTGCAGGTCGGCACCTGGCTGGCGATTGCCTATCTGGCGTTCGCCGCCACGCTGTTCGGTTATTCTGTGTGGGGCAGCCTGCTGGGGCGCTACGAAACCTGGCGCGTCGCGCCGTTGACGCTGCTGGTACCGTTGGTCGGGCTGTTCGCCGCCTGGCTGCTGCTGGACGAAGCGCTGTCGCCGGCGCAGTTCGGCGGCGCATTGCTGGTGCTGGCCGGCATGGCGGTCAACACCTTTGGGCTGCCGCGCCGCCGGGCCGTCGCCGTGCGCTAAATCGAACAGGGCAATTCTGTTCAATACGTTGTCGGCGCGGCCCGGCACTCTGGCACCTGTGAATATTTTCTCAGGTGCCCATCATGAATATCTACCTTTCCATGGCCGCGTTCGCGCTGGCGGCCTCCATCACCCCCGGCCCGGTCAACATCGTCGCATTGAGCGCCGGGGCGCAATTCGGCTTTGGCGCGACCCAGCGTCACGTATTCGGCGCCACGCTGGGGTTTACCCTGTTGCTGTTACTGCTGGGATTGGGCATGCACCAGCTGCTGATCCTGTGGCCGGCGTTGACGCGCTTGATCCAGTGGGCCGGCGTGGCCTTCCTGCTGTTTATGGCCTACCGGCTGGCGTTTGACGACGGCAGGCTGGGCAACGGCGCGGCGCAGGCGCCTTCCTGTTGGTACGGCGCGCTGATGCAATGGCTGAATCCCAAGGCATGGTTGGCGTCGGTGGCCAGCCTCGGCGCTTTTGTCGGCGACGGCGACATCCGGCTGCTGTGGCAATTCGCCGGGCTCTACTTCGTGATTTGCTATGCCTCGGTGGCCTGCTGGGCCTATGTTGGTGCGATGCTGCGCGGCCTGCTCAGGCAGGCGCGCAACGTACAGCGTTTCAACCGCGTGATGGCGGCGTTGCTGGCGGCCAGCGCCTGCTATCTGTTGGCGGAGGGTTTTTGATACTGGCCGGGCGTGGCGGCCAGCAGCTGTTTGAAGGTGCGCTGAAAGTGCGCCTGATCGGCAAAGCCGCTTTCGCTGGCGGCCGCGGCGATCGGCAGGCCGCTTTTCAATAGCCGATGGCCGTGCTGCACGCGGCGATTGACCAGATAAGCGTGCGGCGTCATGCCGTAACGCTGGCGGAAGGCGCGGATCAGGTAAGAGGGCGAGAGCGCGGCGGCGCGGCAAATATCGTCCAGCGTCAGCGGCCGGGTGCAGTGCGCGTCGATAAACGCCGCCGCCGCTTCCAGCCGGGCATGCGGCGGTGTCTCCGGCTGGCGGCCGCTGCCCAGCCCGAGCTGCAGGGCGCTGAAATACTCCACCATGGCGATCTGTTTTTCCAGCGCGCTGCACAGCGGATCCGTCAGCAGCGCATAAAGCCGATTCAGGCCGTGGAACAGCGCCGGATCGCGGCTGAGCGGCCGGCTGAAGGGAACAAAACGCTCGCCTTCGCCCCCGAGCAGCTCCTGCTGCAGCGCGCCGATCCAGGCGAGATCGAGATAGAACATGATGTATGACCAACGGCGGTCGGCGATCGGATTACAGGCATGCGCCTGCTGCGGGTTGATGACAACCAGATCGCCGGCGCTAACCTGCATGCGCCGCTCGCCGTTGACATAGGTGCTGACGCCGCCGGTGATGGCACCGATGGAAAAGAATTCGTGGCTGTGCAGGCTGTAACACGCCTGGCGGCCATCCGCGATGGCGCGGGCTTCGACGAACGGCAACTGCGGATCGCGCCAGAACTGCGGCGTTTTTTCACTCATACGCTTTCCTTTTCACTGCGGTGGCATCACAGTGTTATAGCCTGAAAGCGACGAGAGGGGGAATGGCGGATGATGATTTTTAACGTGTTCGGCCGTCTGCTGGGCGTGAAGCGCATCGGGGATGAGTGGCGGCTGTTCCGCGTGACGCTGCCGGAGCGCAAGTATGCCCCCAGCCACGATATCGTGCTGCCGGCCGATCTGCGCGAAGAGGAGATCGCCGGCTATCTGGGGGATATTTATCACGAGGCCGCGACGCCGCAGCGGCCGGACGTGTTTCGCGTCGAATAGCGCGGCGCGTTACTCTTCCGCGTTGCGCGCCATGATGCGGCGCTGGTGTTCCTCGCTGGCGGCCTGGATCTCTTCCAGCACCGAGCCGACATCGGCGCGCTTCTGGATTTCGCTGAACCGGCCGCTGAGGATGCTGTCCGGCGTCAGCGTGCCTTCCTGATACAGCGCCCAGATCTCTTTGGCATATTGGCTGTCGCGCAGCTCCGGCGCAAATTGGCCGTAATATTCCGCCAGATTGTCGATATCGCGCTCGAACATGCTTTTGGCGTGGTTGTTGGCGGCGGCGTCCACCACCTGCGGCAGATCGATGATCACCGGCCCGTCTTTATCCATCAGCACATTGAATTCCGACAGATCGCCGTGCACCAGCCCGGCGCACAGCATGCGCACCGCGTAGTTCATCATCAGGGCGTGATCGGCCCGCGCCTGTTCCGGCGTCAGGATGACATCGCTCAGGCGCGGCGCCACCAGACCTTCTTCGTCGGTAATTAGCTCCATCAGCAGCACGCCGTCCAGGCAGATATCCGGCTGCGGCACCCGCACCCCGGCCTTGGCCAGCAGATACAGCGCGTCCACTTCGGTGTTTTGCCAGGCTTCTTCCTGCTGCTGGCGGCCGAATTTGGAGCCTTTGCTCATGGCGCGCGCGTCGCGGCTGTTGCGCACCTTGCGCCCTTCCTGATAGTGAACGGCCTGCTTGAAGTTGCGCTTCTCGGCCTCTTTGTACACTTTGGCGCAGCGGATCTCATCGCCGCAGCGCACGATAAACACGTCGGCTTCTTTGCCGCTTTTCAACCGGCGGATGACGTCGTCGATTAACCCGTCATCAACCAGCGGCTGGAGTCGTTTTGGAATTTTCATGCAGCCTTGTACCCTATTTAGGCTCCGGTGTGAATGGCTTGCGCAGTTGATAGCGTAAGTTAGACCCGAAAGGCAAACATTAGTTTTGCCGCCGCGTCATCATTGCGCGGCGGCGGGTCCTCACAGGCTGGCGGCCGGCACCCAGACGCTGACGCTGCCGGCGTTGACCGGGAAATGGGCGCTGCCCTGGTCGTCGGTGGTGATTTCCTCCTGACGGTTGCCGAGGAAATCGCGCCAGGCGGTGTGCGCCAAATCGGCGCCCAGCGCGACGGTCTTGCCGCTCTCGCCGCCGTTGGTCAGCACCACCACGCAGCCGGGGGCCTCGGCGGTGCCGGCGCGGCTGAAGGCCACGCAGTGGCTGTCATCGAAGTAGTCGGTTTGCGGGCCGTTGGCGAAACGCTGGCGGGCGGCGATCAGCTTCTCCAGCTCCGGGATCGCCGGCATGTCAATCTGGTACTCGCCGCCGTCGCGCCCCTTGTCGCGGTAGCTGGCGCCATACAGGTCGGGGTAAAACACGCAGGGCACGCCCTGTTCGCGCAGCAGGATCAGCGCGTAGGCCAGCGGTTTGAACCAGGGTTCCACCGGCGCCTCCAGCGATTGCAGCGGCTGGGTATCGTGGTTGGCGACCAGCGTCACCGCGTGGGCCGGATCGGCGGCGGTCAGGGTATCGGTGAAGATCTGCGCCATGTCGAAGCCGTCGCCCTGTTTCGACGCCTGATGAAACTTCAGGTGCAGCGCTACGTCGAACAGCATCACCTTGCCGTCCACCAACTCGATGTATTGTTGCAGCGCGCCGAGGTCGTGCGACCAGTATTCGGCAACGATAAACAGATCGCGCTGCGCGCTGTCGCGCACGTGATCCGCCCACTCTTTGAAAAACCAGGCGGGGATGTGTTTGGCGGCGTCGAGGCGGAAGCCGTCGCACGGCAGCGTGTCCAGCAGCCAGCGCGCCCAGTATTTGAGCTCCTCCGTCACGGCGGTATTGCGGAACTCCACATCGGCGCCCATCAGATAGTCATAGTTGCCTTTCTCGTCGTCGACCTGATCGTTCCAGCCGTCGTCGCCGTAGTCGTTGGCGATTTTAAACACCCCTTTGTCGTCCGGCTGCTCAACGTAATCGACGCCGCTGAAGCATTTGTAATCCCAGATAAACTCGGAATGCACGCCCTGGCGGCCGGGAAAGGTGAAGCGGGTGTAGGCCAGCGCGTCGAAGCCCTGGTCATTGATGTCGTTGCGGTTGTTGGCGTCCACCTTGAACACGTGTACCCGTTCTTTTTCGTCCGCGCCGAGCTTGTGGTTGAACACCACGTCGTAGATCACCCCCACGCCGTGTTCGCGCAGCGTAGTGGCGGCATGTTCCAGCGCCGCCTTGTCGCCGTATTTGGTGGCCACGCTGCCTTTCTGGTCAAATTCGCCCAGATCGAACAGATCGTAGGTGTCGTAGCCGACGGAGTAGCCGCCGGAAGCGCCCTTGCAGGCGGGGGGCAGCCACAGATCGGTGATGCCCAGTTCGGCCAGGTGCGGGGCGCGCTCGGCGGCCTCCTGCCACAGTTTGCCGCCGTCGGGGTAGTACCAGTGGAAGAATTGCAGCAGGGTGGTTTTTTTCGTCATGAGCCAGCGTCCCGGTTAGCCAGAAGGAAAGGAGCAGTTAAAGCATGGGCTACTTTTGGCAAAAGGGACAAGTTTGACATAGGCGGCCCGAGAAGGCCGCCCGAGAGACTGCTTAACGCTGGCTGGCGTAATGAGGCGAGCGCGGGCCATAAAGAATGGCGCCGTTCTGACCTGTTGCCGACAGGAGGCGAGTGTTGGCGATGGCGCCAATGTCGAACCCTTTGTCGCTGATGGTATCCGCGATTTGTGAAATCGCGGCGCTGATCACCATGCCCAGCAGGCCACCGGAATTGTTGTTGCCTTCGTTGCTGGATGCGGTGGCGGTACCGGCCCACAGCTGTTTGCCGTTGCGCAGGTCAACCAGGCGAGCGGCTACGGTAACGCGAGTTTCACTGCTGATCACCATGTAGCTGGTACCGTATTGCGTGACATCCAGGTACAGCACGGTGTCGGCGCCGAAAATCTGGTGCAGTTTTTTCGGACTGACGGCGCGGATGTCGTTGGCGTTGGTTAGACCGTTTTGCAGGAAGGTTTCCTCCACTACAGCGACCGGCAGCACATAGTAACCGGCCTCGGCCAGCGGTAAGGTTGCACTGGCGAGCACGCTGTGGCTAGCTTTGACATCCGGCGACTGATTAACCGGCGGCAAGACCAGGATCGACTTCGGCTTGCTCTCATGGAATGCCGCATAGTCATAAGGCGTTTGCTTGGCACAGCCGCTCAGCAACAGGGTGGCGGCAACGCTGAGGAAAGTGAGTACACGCTTCATTTAAAGCTCCCCTTATCCTTGGCCATCAGGAAATTCATAAACGGTGCCGATTCCGGGAACAGCGTTTTTTCCGTGTTGAATTCACTCATGGCTTGTCCGTCGTTGCCGGTTTTGTTGTACAGCAGTCCCAGTTGCGCATGCAGCCCCGGCGGTACGGCTTTATCCTTGGCGCGGGATTTCTCGACGATCTCTTTCAGCGTAGCGATTTGCTGCTCAGGGCTTTGCCCCTCCTGCTGGTAGTATTGATAGAGAGAAGTTTGGTAGCCATCCCAATTGTAAAGCGTTTTCGGCGCGGCGCAGCCGGCCAGCAGGGTCACTGCAAACAGCGCCCCGCCCATTTTTTTAGTTATCATCTTTCTGCTTCTAGTCCGTTAGTTAGCAGGGCGCCATGCGCCGTTTTCGATACCGGTAACCAGGTTATTGACGGCTTCACGCACGGCCAGATCCAGTACCTTGCCGTTAAGGGTGGAGTCGTAGCTGGCGGTGCCCCCGAAACCGATAATTTCGCGATTGGACAGTTCGTATTCACCGGCGCCCTGAGAGGAATAGACGACTTCTGAGGTCTGTACGTTCACCACGTTCAGATTGACTTTGGCGTAAGCGACCTGTGATTTACCACGGCCCAAAATGCCCCACAGCTGATGATCGCCGACTTCTTTGCGGCCGAATTCGGTGACATCGCCGGTAATCACATAGTTGGCGCCTTTCAGCGTTTGTGCTTTCCCTTTAATGCCGGCTTCAGTTTTCAGCTCTTCCATGTTGGCGCGATCCAGCACGTTGAAACGGCCAGTCTGCTGCAAATGCGTGATCAGGATAGTCTTGGACTGATTGCCCAGCCGATCGACCCCATCGGAGAAGATGCCATTCATGTAGCTGGAGCGGTTGTCGAATTTACCGACGGCGATAGGGCTGCGTGGGCCCTGATAAGTGGTGTTGTAGGAAGCCACTTTCGGCACTTCCAAAGAGCGGGAGGATTCGGTCGCGCAGCCTGCCAGCAAAGTGACGGAAAGGGCGACGGAACAGACGGCGAGTGATTTTTTCATTGGTGTGCAATCTCTCCATGAGCATAAAACAGCGCGGGAGCAACCCGCGCCCGACGTTGATATAACGAGCGCTGTCGCCGTTATAGAAACGCCGCGATCCTGCCATGAATATGTAACAAATTACAACAAGATATCGGCATTAATGTCGCTATTAACATTGTTGTAACCTATTGTAATACAATGGATTGATATCGATTTTCTCTTTTACCCTCAGATTTTTTCACGATTGTATGTTTTTTAACTGGTTTATTATTTTATAAACATTAAATTAATGAATTTTTATTCTAATTTTTTTGAATTAATTAGTTTACTGTTTTGGGTGATGTAACGTTTTGCATCAGCTCCTCTGTTATACCGGGGTTCATGGCGGCTTGATGATCCGTTAAGGTAGTGAGAATTAGGTAACACTATCAACTAAATCTCATTTTTTATCGGTAGCTAATTGGGGATATCAATTGTGAACATCAGGGATTTCAGGGCATTGGCGCGCAGTTTGGTCAGAGAATTCGGCATGTTGAACAAGCAGAGCAACGGCTCGCGCTTTTCGCCGCTGCAGATCCATCTGATGATCGAAGTCAGCGAGCAGCCGCTGGGCGTCACCGAGCTGGCGGCCCGGCTTTGCATCGACAAGGCCAGCGCCAGCCGGGCGCTGCGCAGCCTGGTGGCCGCCGGCGTGATAGAAACGGTGGATCATCCGGATGACAAGCGGCACAACCTGCATCGGCTGAGTAAAAAGGGCGGTAAGGCGCTGGCCGGCATCGAGAGCGACGCCGACGGTTTTATGCAGGCGGCGCTGGCGCAGTTGGACGACGATGAGCTGGCGAGTACCACTGCGGCGATGAAAAAGATGACCGCGGCGCTGCGCAGCGCGCGCAAACAGCGCGACGCCAACCTGCGGGTGCGGCCGATCGCCGCGCGCGACGATGCGGCGATGGCGGCGATCATTCGCGACGTGTTTCGCGAGTATGGCATGGACAAGATGGAAGGGGTCAGCCTGCACGATCCGGATCTCGATCGGCTGACCGGCCTGTATCGGGACAACGGTGGCCGCTACTGGGTGCTGGAGCGGGACGGGCAGGTGGTGGGGGGCGTCGGCATGGCGCCGCTGGCGGGCGAAGAGCCCGGCTATTGCGAGCTGCAGAAGCTATTTTTCAAGCCCGGCGCGCGCGGGCTGGGCATGGCGCGCTATATGGTGGTGCAGGCGATGAAGGCGGCGCGGGCGGCAGGGTATCGCTATTGCTATCTGGAAACCACCGAACAGTTGAAAGAGGCGATTGGGCTGTATTACGCGCTGGGTTTCACGCTGTTGACGGAACGGCGCGGCAATACCGGCCACCACGGCTGCAATGTGTGCATGCTGAAAAATCTGCAGAACGACGATATGTGAGCGGTTTCAAGGTTAACGCCTGCGCCTTGTGTCACCCTGTTAACCGTTTGATAACAATCACAACGTTTTATCAGGGAGGAAACTATGTTGGGGGATCCGATGGCGCTGTCCGCGCTGGTCACGCTGGTGGTCATCGCGCTATGGGCCAGCGCCCGCTTGCCGGAGTATTTGGTCGCGCTGCTGTTCTTTGCGGCGGTGATGGTATTGCAGCTGGCGCCCGCCGCGGTGACCTTTTCCGGTTTCGCGTCCTCCGCATTCTGGCTGGTGCTCAGCGGTTTCGTGTTGGGCAGCGCCATCCGCAGCACCGGCTTGGCGGATCGTCTGGCCAACCGGCTCTTGCCGCATCTGGCCGGTTCCTGGCCGCGCCTGGTGGGCGGCGTGGTGGCAATAAGCTACGCGTTGGCGTTTGTCATGCCCTCGAACATGGGGCGGATTACGCTGCTGATGCCGATCGTCATGGCGTTGGCCGAGCGCGCCGGCCTGGCGGAAGGCTCGCGCGGCCGCATCGGTTTGGCGCTGGCGGTGGGGTTCGGCACCTTCCAGCTCTCCGCCAGCATTTTGCCGGCCAACGTGCCCAACCTGGTGATGAGCGGTGCGGCGGAAAGCGCCTACGGCAGCCACTTCGCTTATCTCTCTTATCTGCTGTTGCATGCCCCGGTGCTCGGGGTGGCCAAAGGCGCATTGTTGACACTGTGCATCTGCGGCCTGTTCCGGGCGCGGCCGCAACCGGTGGTGGCCGAGGCGGGGCAAACGCCGCTCAGTGCCGCCGAGTGGCGACTGATCGCGCTGTTGGGCATTACGGTGTTGCTGTGGATGACCGACAGCTGGCACGGCATCGCCCCCGCCTGGATCGGGTTGGCGGCGGCCTGCGTCTGCCTGCTGCCGCGCCTCGGTTTTCTCAACGGCGAACAGTTCGCCGCCGGCGTTAACGTGCGCACCTGTATTTACGTGGCGGGGATCCTGGGGCTGACCGCATTGGTCAGCCACTCGGGGCTCGGCGATCGGTTGGGTGGCGCGCTGCTGGCGATGATGCCGGATCTGCACGGCAAGCCGTTTACCGCATTCGGTTCGCTGGTGGGGATCACCGCGCTGTTGAATTTCGTGGTGACCGCCAACGGCGTACCGGCGCTGTTTACCCCGCTGGCGCAGGCGCTGTCCGCGGGCAGCGGCCTGCCGCTGCTGACGGTGTTGATGACCCAGGTGATCGGTTATGCCACCCCGCTGTTGCCGTATCAGGCCTCGCCGATCGTGGTGGCGATGGGGATGGGCAAAGTGCCGGCACGCGAAGGGCTAAAGCTGTGCCTGCTGTTGGCCGCGCTTAGCTTCGCACTGCTGGTGCCGTTGGATTATCTGTGGTTCCGGCTGCTGGGGTGGATCCCGTAAACAGCCCCGCACCGCCGGCAAAACAATCTTCGTCCAGCGTCAGGGTGGCGATTTTATGCACCGGCCCGCGCATGCTGACCTGAAAATCGCCGCTGAAGGCGATCTGCAGTTCGCCGCCCGGCATCCGCACGCTAACCCGATCGCCGACTCGTCCCAACTTGCGCATCACGCTGGCGGCGGCGCAGCTGCTGCTGCCGGAGGCAAGGGTAAAGCCGGCGCCGCGCTCCCAGATGCCGATGCGCAGCGTCTGGCGATCGACCACTTCCACCAGTTGTACATTGGTGCGTTTCGGGAACAGCGGATGGCGCTCAATCTGCGGTCCCAGCCGATGCACCTGCGCCAGATCCAGTTTTTCCACCGGCACCACGCAGTGCGGGTTGCCCATCGACACCAGCGAAACGCTTAACGTCTCCTCCCTCAGGGGCAGCGGATAGTTCAGCGCCTCCGGCAGATCGATCAAGGCCGGCAGCGCCGCCGGGCTGAAATTGGCGCGCCCCATCTCCACGGTTATCTGATGCGCGTCTTCCGCCACCTGGCAACGCACGTCGCCGCCGGCGGTGTGCACCAGAAACGGCTGATGCCCTACGCGCTCGCTGTCAAACAGATAGCGCGCGTAGATACGCAGGCCGTTGCCGCTTTTCTCCGCTTCGGAGCCGTCCGGGTTGATGATGCGCAGGGTGGGATTGACGGCGTCACCGCTGTCGATCAGCAGGCCGTCGGAACCGATGCCGTAATGCGGGTGGCACAACAGGCGGATCTGTTCCTGGCTCAGACGATCGGCGACCGAACGGTGACAGACCAGGTAGTCGTTGCCCAGGCCGTGATATTTGTGAAACAGCAGGGGAGTCATGGCGTTGCTCGGCTCAGCAAGAAAAGGTGGCTACAGCTTACAACAGAACGTTGGCGTCAAAACAAACAAAAGGCGGCCTGAGCCGCCCTTTTGCACGATTGCCTATCTGGCCATTAATTGTAGATGATCGCGGTGCCGTGCAGTTTGTTGTCACCGGTGGTGGCGATGATCTGGAAGGATTTGGCGCCCGCCGCGTCGGCTTTGGCCGCCAGTTTGTTTTCCAGGCTGCTCAGGTCGGACGCACCGCTGACGGTGACGACGCCGGCTTTTTGCAGGTCGGCGGGTTGTGCGTTAACCAGATCGGCGGCGAAGCTGCCGAAGGAGACGGAAGCCAGTGCGATGGCTGCGATGGTCATTTTCAGGTTTTTCATGGTCTTATTTCCTATCTTTGTTCTTTACGATGTTTGTTTTGTAAGGTCGTTAAATTGATTAACGATCGATAATTTAATGTTAGATGCCGGTTTGACGGATTGCAAGTATTTTTTTAATGCTCGTTAATTAATTTTTTTACGCCCTGGCGTTGTGAGCAAAAGGACAGGCAATCAGTTGGCTTAATACTTTGTTATTGATAGATTTCTGCGGTGCCATGCAGCTGGTTGTTACCGCCGGCACCGATGATGCGGAAGGATTTTGCACCGGCCTGATCGGCTTTGGCGGCCAGGCTGTTTTCCAGCGAGGTCAGATCGGATGCGCCGCTGACGGTGATAACGCCCACTTTCTGCTGGTCTGCCGGTTGGTTCTGGACTAAATCGGCGGCGAAGCTGCCGAAGGAAACGCTGGCCAGAGTGAGAGCTGCTAAGGTTAATTTTAAGTTTTTCATGATGTTAATTCCTTTCCGATAACGGTCAATAGAGGGTTTTAATCTGCTTCGTTAAATTATCTTAACGATCGATAACTAAATGCTAATCGGTTCTCGACGAGCGCGCAATATTTTTTTATAATGATCGTTAAGTTATTTGTGCTAAGCCTGCCGTGGAGCGGGATAGGAGAGGAACGATGAGCATCAATGAAGCGGTCTGCGGCAAGAAAAGCCGTGGCAGACCAAAACAATTTGATCGCGACCGGGCGCTGGAAAGCGCGCTCGATCTGTTCTGGCGGCACGGTTATGAAGCCACCTCGCTGGCCGATCTGGTGGAAGTGACCGGCGCCAAGGCGCCGACGCTGTATGCGGAATTCGGCAACAAAGAGGGGATGTTCCGCGCGGCGGTGGAACGCTATCTGCAAAAATACACCACCTGCACCAACCAGCTGTTGGAACAGGATGTGCCGGTGGCCGAGATCGTCGAGGCCTACGTGCGCTCTTCCGTCGAAGTGTTTACCGACCCCGATACGCCGTCAGGCTGTTTTATGGTGTGCGCCTCCGCGGCACTGTCGTCCGCTTCCGACGACGTCGCCCAGATGCTGCGCAAAAAACATCATGCCCAGGAAGCGGCGCTGAAAGTCTGCTTCGATCGCAAGGTGCAGCAGGGCGAATTGCTGGCGAAAACCGATACTGCGCTGCTGGCGAAATACGTCATTTGCACCATTGAAGGCATGTCGGTGCAGGCGCGAGAAGGGGCAAGCCGGAGCGATCTGTTGCGGTTGCTGGAGGCGCTGATGCTGGTGTGGCCGCGGCTCAGCCAGATTGGCAATAAGGTGTAACAACAGGCCCGGTTTTCACCGGGCCGTATAACCTACTACTGGTTGACCGGGATCACCGCGCCCTGGTATTTCTCGCGGATAAAGTCCTGAATCGGCTTGGAGTGCAGCACCTTCACCAGCGCCACGATCTCCGGCTTGTTCACGTCGGCTTTGTGCACGGTGATGATGTTGGCGTACGGGTTGTTTTCGCCGCTTTCGACCGCGATCGGATCCTTGGTCGGATTCAGCCCGGCGTCGATGGCGTAGTTGGCGTTGATCACCACGGCGTCACCTTCGTTGTTGTTGTACATCTGCGGCAGCAGCGCGCCTTCAACGTTCGCCTGGAACTTCAGGTGTTTCGGGTTTTCCACCACGTCGGCGATGCGTGCATCCACCTTGCTCACCCCTGGCTTCAGCTTGATCACGCCTTGCTGTTCAAAGATTGACAGAATGCGGCCTTCTTCCGCCACCGCGTCGCGCATGATGATTTTGCCGTTTTCCGGCAGATCTTTCAGGCTCTTGTACTTCTTCGAGTAGATGCCGATAGGCTCAATATGGATCGCGCCGGCGCTGACGAAGTCGTAGCTCTTGTCGTCGGCGTGGTCTTTCAGCACCGAGTTCAGGTAAGGCACGTGCTGGAAGTAGTTGGCGTCGATGTCGTGGCTGGCCAAGGCGGTGTTCGGCAGAATGTAATCCTGGAAGCGCTTGATCTGCAGATCGATGCCTTCCTTCGCCAGTATCGGTTTGGCCTGTTCGAGGATCTCGGCGTGCGGCACGTTGGAGGCGCCGACCACCAGCTTGGTCGCCGCGGCGGCGCCGTAAGAGGCGAGGGTGGCGACAGAGGCGAAAGCCAACATCAGTAGGTGCTTTTTCATCATCGTTTTCCTTGGTTAATTAACGTTTATCGAGCGTTCTTGTCAGGGTGTCGCCAATGAACTGAATGACGAAAACGATCAGCAGAATCGTCAGCGTCGCCACCAGCGTCACGTCACTGTGGTTGCGTTGGAAGCCTTCCAGATAGGCCAAATTTCCCAGGCCGCCGGCGCCGATCACCCCGGCCATCGCGGTGTAACTCACCAGCGCGATCAGGGTGACGGTGATGCCGGAAACCAGCGCCGGCGAGCTCTCCGGCAGCAATACGCGGAAAATCAGGGTGCGGTTTTTGGCGCCCATCGAGCGCGCCGCTTCGATCACCCCTTTGTCGACCTCGCGTAGCGCGATCTCCACCAGCCGGGCGTAGAACGGCGCGGCGCCGACGATCAGCGCCGGCAGGGCGGCGTCCGCACCGAGAATGGTGCCGATCAGCGACTTGGTGAACGGGATCAGCAGCACGATCAGAATGATGAACGGAATGGAGCGGAAGACGTTGACCAGTACGGAGATCAGCGAGTAGACCGCCCGGTTCTGCAGCAACTGGCCCTTCGAGGTTAAAAACAGCAGCACGCCGAGCACGATGCCCAGCACCAGCGTGGCCAAACCGGCGATGCCGGTCATGTACAGCGTTTCCCAGGTGGCGTCCCACAGTTGGTCCAGGCGCAGGTGGGGGAACAGGGATTCAATCATGTTGGATAACCTCGACGGCGATATCTCTTTCGTGCAGCAGGCTGAGCATGTCGGCGACTTGTTGTTCGTTGCCTTCGGCGTGAATGTACAGTTCGCCGAACGAACCGTTGAGGGTGTGGCTGATCTTGCCGTGCAGAATGTTGACGGTCAGGGCGTAGCGCCGGATCACTTCGGAGATCACCGCCTGATGGGTTTGCACGCCCACGAAGGTCAGCTTGAAAATCGCCCCCGGCAGATGAGCGGTGAGCAGTGGATTGAAGCTCTCTTCCGTGTCCGCATACTGCGACACCTGTTTGACGAATTGCCGGGTGATCGGCTGTTGTGGCCGGGTGAACACGTCAAGCACCGGGCCTTCTTCGACGATGCGGCCGTTTTCCATTACCGCCACGCGGTGGCAGATTTTGCGCACCACGTGCATCTCGTGGGTGATCAGCACGATGGTCAATTTCAGCTGGCGATTGATGTCCAGCAGCAGGTCGAGAATGGCGTCGGTGGTTTGCGGATCGAGCGCCGAGGTGGCTTCGTCGCACAGCAGCACGCTCGGGTTATTGGCCAGCGCGCGGGCGATGCCGACGCGCTGTTTCTGGCCGCCGCTGAGCTGCGACGGATAGGCGTTTTCGCGCCCCTGCAGGCCGACCAGCGCGATCAGTTCCGCCACGCGCGGCGCAATCTGCGCCTTGGGCACGCCGGCGATCTGCATGGAAAAAGCGATATTCTGGCTGACGGTGCGCGACCACAGCAGGTTGAAGTGCTGGAACACCATGCTGATTTTCAGGCGTGCCTGGCGCAGATGGCTGCCTTTGGCGCGGGCAATATCGAAACCGCCCACGTCAATGCGGCCGCTGGTGGGCGTTTCCAGGCCGTTGAGCAGGCGGATCAGCGTGCTTTTGCCCGCGCCGCTGTAGCCGATGATGCCGTAAATTTGCCCGGCGTCCACCGCCAGACTGACGTCGTCTACCGCCACGACGCGGCCCTGTGCGCTGTCAAAAGTTTTGCAAACGTTCGAAAGAACGATCATAACGAAGCGGATCCTTATCGATACATCACAGCATTCCGTCCGGAGCGCGTTGCGCCGGACAGGGATCGTTCGGCTTTTCGGCGGGGCACGACCCGGCGGGAAGTGGCGGACGGAACCTCTGTTGCGGGTGAATACCGGGCAATCCTACCGAGGGTTGATAGTGACAGGAAGAATGTAAAATCTATTACTTATTCTGATTTGATATATTAAACGGCGGGCGCCATGGGGGGAGAAAACCGGCCGCTGGGCGGCCGGTGGAGGGCTAGCGTTTTTCCAGCTTCATGTGCAGCAGCGGGAACGGGTTGCCCTGGCCGTCGAGCGGCGAGCGGCCGGTGATGACAAAACCGTAGTGGCGGTAGAAGCCGCTGGCCTGCGGATTTTGCTCGTTCACGTCCAGCTGCAGCTCATCGTGCAGCGTTTCCGCGTGGGTCAGCAGCGCTTTGCCCACCCCTTTGCCGCGCTGATCGGCGTCGATAAACAGCATCTCCACCTTGTTGCCGTTCAGACCGATAAAGCCGCAGGGATGCCCCGGCCGCTCTTCGGCCACCCAAACGTTGACCGCCGGCAGGTAGTCGTTCAGCACCAGCGGGAACAGCTGTGCGATGTTGTCTTCGGTTAAAAAGTGGTGAGTGGCGCGCACCGAACGCAGCCAGATATCTGCCAATTGCGCGTTGTCTTCCGCCGCGCGTGCTCTGATGGTAATCATCGAACTCTCTGCTATCTAAGTTGAAGGAAAAGAAACTAGATAGAGGTTTTGTGGGGTTAGTGCCGAATTAACGTGGGTTAACGCCCTGCAAAGCGCCTCTGCAGTGGATCGAATAGGCCCGCCTGGTTGCAAGCGGTATAACAACTGTAATTCAGTAAGTTAATGCTTTCAACCGCCGCAGGGCGCAATGAGGCGCTCGCCGCGTGATACACTGGCCGCTGAATGAGCAAGAGGGCGGCAGGATGGAAGCGGTACGCGCAGCGATAGAAAAACAGGTGCTCAGCCTGACCGGGTTGGCGCTCGGCGGCGTCGATTTTGAGAATCCGCCCGGCGATCCGGGGCTGTTCGGCCCGCAGTCGGTCATCTGGCAGGTACACCGCGATTTCACCCCGATGCTGTGCGGCGGCGTCAGCGCCTTGCTGTTGCAAATGCTGCACCCGTTGGCGCTGGCCGGCGTATGGGATCACTCCAACTTCCGCGACGATATGATTGGCCGCCTGCGCCGCACCAGCCAGTTCGTGTCGGTCACCACCTTCGGCCCGAGCGCCGAGGCAGAGCGGCTGATCGCCAAAGTCAAAGCCATCCATCTGCGGGTGACCGGCGTCGGCAGCGACGGCACGCCTTATGCCGCCAGCGATCCGGCGCTGCTGACCTGGGTGCACGTGGCGGAGAGCAGCCGTTTTCTGGCCAGCCACCTGCGCTACCGTAACCCGCATCTTTCCCGCGATTTGCAGGATCAATACTACCGCGAAGCGGCGCGCGTGGCCGCCGCGCTGGGGGCGACCGCCATTCCTCAGTCCTGCGCGGAGGTCGAAGAGTACCTGCAGGCGATGCGGCCGCAGCTGGTCTGCGATGAACGCACGCAAGAGGTGGCGCGCATTCTGCTGAAAGCGCCGGCGCCTAGCGCATTGGCGCGCCCGCTCGGCGGGGTGGTGATGCAGGCAGGCATCGATCTGTTGCCCGATTGGGCGCAGCGGCAGTTCGGCTTTCATCCGGGCGCACTGCGGCGGCGGCTGGTGCGAACGGGGGCCGCAGGCCTCGGCAAAGTGCTGGGCGCGTCGATGCGCAACGGTTCCTATCAGCGCGCGGTGAGGCGCATTACTCGGCCGTCATGAGCCACAGCCGCTATAATTAGTCTTTGTTTATCTTCGTTTACGGCCGCTTTTGAGACTTTTACGGGTGATCCGGCCAGTAATGCGTTTTACACTTGGGGGCAAAGCCACATTCCATTTTTTGCGCGCAGCCGATTCTGCCGCGCCCTGACCCTATTGAGGTGATATGAACGAGTCATACGTACTTGCTGAAGTCAGCAATGAGAACCAGACGCTGGTCGCGGTGGTTCAGCAAGATCACCGGGCAGCCTATTTTTACATCTATCCCGCCGAAGCCTACAGCGATCGCTATCAGGTGCGCGCCTGCTGGCTGCGCAATCTGGCCGCCGCGCCGCTGCAGGAAGATCGCGCCGCGCTGGAGCAGGGGCAGCCGCCGATGCTGGCGGCGGAATTTTGCCGCAACCTGGAAGGGGAAGCGCCGCTGAACCCGGAAGGGCTGATGGTGGTGTGGAGCGAAAGCGACGACGGCGCGGCCCTGTGGTATTACGGCCAGCTGCTGGCGGTGATCCCCGGTTGGAGCCTGTATATCGACCATTCGGTGTGCTATTCGGCCAGCTGCATCAAGGAGAGCCCGTTGGCCTATCCGCTCGGCTCGGCCTCGACCAACACGCAATATGCGCAGGCGGAAAGCACCCGCCAGTTTTGGCGCAGCTGGCAGCGTGAAGAGGGCAACCCGTGGCCGAAGATGCAGCGCGATTTTCAGGCGCGCTATGAGCCGCATTTCGGCCCTTCGGTAAAATACTACGCCATCGATCAGGGCAAGTGGCCGCCGATGGCCATCACCCAGCACGAGCGCGACGGCATCTATTACTTCCTCACCATGGGCGTCAGCATTCGGCCGATGCCGTGGGTGGAGATTCTGTTCAACGACGAGGCTTCGCGCTATCGCCGCATGGAGATGGCGATCGCCATCGACAGCCAATACATGACCGAAGACAACGCGGTGCAGATGGCCAGCGCGCTGGCCGGTTTCGCGCACGCGCCTTGGGCGCGGCTGACCTGGATCGGCGAAGGGCATACGCTGGAGTCGGACGTGGCGCCGCTGGGCTACGAGGGCTATATTTTATCGTCGTCCTTCTACCCGCATAGCGCGCACCTGGCTCTGCCGCAGCAGTACGGCGATCCGGTGAACCTGTTTTGGGCCAGCCCGGTGTTTACCGCCGAGCGCCAGCTGGCGCACGCCACGCCGAACGGCGGGCACGATCTGGTGAACCGGTTGCGTGAGCAGGGCGTCGATCATATTTTCCGCCCGCGCCAGCCGGTGTGCTGACGCGGCTTAATCTTCGGGAGCCGCCATGACCACCGCGTTGTTGATTATCGATGTGCAGGAAGGATTGTTTACGCCGCCGCCGGCGGATGCCACGGGCACCGTTACGCGCATTAATCAGCTGAGCGAGCGCGCCCGCCGGGCGGGCGTGCCGGTTGTCGTCATTCAGCACCATACGCCGGACGACGAACTGCCGCACGGCAGCGCCGCCTGGCAAGTGCTTGCGGCGCTGAAGGTGGCGCCAGGCGACCATCGGGTGGATAAAACCACGCCGGACTCGTTCCTGCGCACTTCGCTTGGCGCGTTGCTGATCGCCAACGGCGTATCGCAGTTGGTGGTTTGCGGTTACTCCACGCCGTTTTGCATCGATACCACGGTGCGCAGCGCCGCGGCGCACGGCTATCCGGTGACGCTGGCGGCGGATGCCCACACCTGCCACGACAAATCCTATGCCGACGGCCTGCTGATCCGTACCCACCATAACGAGACGCTGTCGAATATCGACAGCTTCGGCGTGCCGATCCGCGCCGTGCCCGCAGCGGACATCGTGTTCTGAGAACGGAAAACGGGGGCCAGCGCCCCCGTTCGTTATTTCAGGCCCGCCCGCCGCGCCGCCACCTTGGCCAGCGCGGCCCAGTCCAGATCCGCATCCCCTTGCGCCATCGCGTCGAGGAAGTTGTCCTTCAGCACTCCGGCGAACGGCATCGGCGTATGGCTGTCGGCGCCGGCGGCCAGCGCCAGCCCGACGTCCTTCAGCCCCAGCGCCAGCCGGAATCCGGCGGGTGAATACTTCTCGGCGGCGATCAGCGCACCATAGCCCTGGTAAGCCGGGGCGGCGAAGACGGTGCTGCTCAGCATCTGCAGGTAGTCGGCGCCGGAAACGCCGTAGTTGCGCACCAGCGCGCTGCCTTCCGCCATCGCTTCAATGGCGCTGGCCAGCGTAAAGTTGGTGGCGATTTTGACCACGTTGGCCTGCGCCGGGTCGGCGCCGAAGTGCCAGGTTTTCTGGCCGAGGGCATCGAACAGCGGTTGCGCTTGCTTCAGCCGTTCGCTATCGCCGGCTGCCAGAATATTCAGCTTGCCGGCGGCGGCCACGTCGATCCGCCCCAGCACCGGTGCGGCGAGATAGCCGATGCCGTGTTCCGCATGCAGCGTCGTCAGGCGTTTGGCGAGCTCGACCGAGATGGTCGCCATATTGATATGCAGCGCGCCCGGTTTCATCCGCTGCAGCAATCCGCTGTCCACCACCACCTGTTGCGTGGCGGCATCGTCGGCCAGCATGGTGATCAGCACGTCGGCATCGGCCAACTGCTCCGGCCGTTCGGCCTGCCGCGCGCCGGCGTTTACCAGCGGCTGCGCCGCCTGCGGCGAGCGGTTCCATACCGTCAACGCGAAGCCCGCCTGCACCAGGTTAGTTGCCATGGCGCTGCCCATCCCACCCAGTCCGGCAAATCCGATCTTCATCATGCGCTCCTTTTTCAGGTTGAAGGTTTTACCCTAGCGCGCCGGGCCAGGAACGCAAATGCCGGAGTGTAACGCCTTCTTACGCGCCGGCGGCGGGCTATTGACGCATTGCCGCTGCGGGTATACCTTGATGGCATGAATATATCGATGCACTCCACCCACAATCAGTCATGGTGGCGCCTCTTCTGAGGCGGCACGAGTATTCACATCTCTTTTTAATGCCGCCGGTTTGGCGGCATTATCTTTTGTGGCGTTGATCCGGCGGTCTACAGACCTTCAGGAGCACTGTCATGAGCTACACCATTCTTACCGGCGATCGCGCTACCGGCCCACTGCATTTAGGTCACTTTGTCGGCTCGCTGCGCCAACGCGTCGAACTGCAGCACCAGCATAACCAAACGGTGATGGTGGCGGATCTGCAGGGCCTGACCGACAACGGCAACAACCCGCAAAAAATCAGCGCCAACGTGCTCAACGTCGTGGCCGACTATATGGCGGTCGGCATCGATCCGCACAAGACCACGATCTGCCTGCAGTCGGCGCTGCCGGCGTTGGCCGAGCTGACGATGTACTACCTCAATCTGGTCAGCGTGGCGCGGCTGGAACGCAACCCGACGGTGAAAAACGAAATCGCCGAGAAGGATTTCGCCCGCAGCCTGCCGGCCGGTTTTCTGATCTATCCGGTCAGCCAGGCGGCGGACATCACCGCCTTCGGCGCCACCCACGTGCCGGTCGGCGAGGATCAGCTGCCGATGCTGGAGCAAACCAACGAGATCGTGCGGCGCTTCAACCACATCGTTGGCCAACCGATATTAACGGAGTGTCAGCCGCTGTTGAGCAACGTCGGGCGTCTGCCGGGGCTGGACGGGCAGGGCAAGATGTCGAAATCGCGCGGCAACGCCATCCCGCTTGGCGCCGGCGCCGACGAGGTTCACAAGGCGGTGATGAGCATGTTCACCGATCCTGGCCATCTCAACGTCAGCGATCCCGGCCGGGTGGAGGGCAACATGGTGTTCACCTATCTGGACGCCTTCTGCGAAGACGCCGCACTGGTGGCGGAGCTGAAGGCGCACTATCGGCGCGGCGGGTTGGGGGACGTGAAAATCAAACGGCTGCTGGAGGATTGCCTGCAGAGCCTGCTCGAGCCGATCCGCACCCGCCGCGCCGAATTCATTGCCGATAAAGGCGAGCTAACGCGTATCCTGCAGCACGGCACCCGCCGCGCGCATCAGGTCAGCCAGCAGACGCTGCAGCAGGTCAAGATGGCGCTGGGGCTGGACTTCTTTAGCCTGGAATGATGCGCACGCCGGGGCGGCACGCGTCACGCCCCGGCCATAAAACGATCATCCCACTGTCATAAACTTATCCGTTAATAGGTGCCCATAATGATTAGCCACTGAAACCAGAGAAATCATATGGCTCAGGCACTGTTAAAATTGGCACAGCACGACTTTCCAGGGCAGCACGCCGCCGCATCCCGCAAAGTATTATCGGTAAAGGGACTCGGCAAGGCCTATAAAGCGCAGCAGCGCGTGCTGGATGACATCAATTTCGATCTGCACGCCGGCGAGTTCGTGGCGGTGATCGGCCGCTCCGGCGCAGGCAAGTCCACGCTGCTGCATACCCTCAACGGCACCATTCCTTCCAGCTGCGGCGAGATGCTGCACTTCGAAGACGATGGCGTGGCGCAGGATATCGCCCAGCTTGCCGGCCGCCAGATGCGCCAATGGCGCGCGCGCTGCGGCATGATCTTCCAGGACTTCTGCCTGGTGCCGCGGCTGGACGTGATGACCAACGTGCTGCTGGGGCGCCTGAGCCATACCTCCACCCTGAAATCCTTCTTCAAACTGTTCGATGACGCCGACCGCGCTCGCGCCATCGAGCTGTTGCAGTGGCTCAACATGCTGCCGCACGCGCTGCAGCGCGCCGAGCACCTCTCCGGCGGCCAGATGCAGCGCGTCGCCATCTGCCGCGCGCTGATGCAAAACCCGCAAATCCTGCTGGCCGATGAGCCGGTCGCGTCGCTCGATCCGAAAAACACCCGCCGCATCATGGACGCGCTGCAGAAAATCAGCGAAGACGGCATCGCGGTGATGGTGAACCTGCACTCGGTCGAACTGGTGAAAGAGTATTGCTCGCGGGTGATCGGTATCGCCCACGGGAAGATCGTGTTTGACGGGCATCCTTCGCAACTGAACGAACGGATCCTGCACCAGCTGTATGGCGAAGAAGCCAATCAGATCCATTGAAGCACTTTTGACCTTTACCCTTTACCTTTACACACAAGGCACACCTAATGAAAAAAGTATTGAGTCTGACCACCCTGATGGCCGGCGCGATGATGGTATTTAATGCTGCCGCAGCGGATGCGCCGAAAGAGCTGAACCTGGGCATTCTCGGCGGCCAGAACGCCACCCAGCAGATCGGCGATAACCAGTGCGTGAAGCAGTTCCTGGACAAGGAACTGAATGTCGATACCAAGCTGCGCAACTCGTCCGACTATTCCGGCGTGATCCAGGGCCTGCTGGGCGGCAAGATTGACCTGGTGCTGAGCATGTCGCCGTCATCGTTCGCTTCGGTCTACATCAAGGATCCGAAAGCGGTGGACATCGTCGGCATCGCGGTCGACGACGTCGACCAGTCGCGCGGCTACCACTCGGTGGTGGTGGTGAAGGCCGGCAGCCCGTACCAGAAACTGGAAGATCTGAAGGGCAAGGCCATCGGCTTCGCCGATCCGGATTCCACCTCCGGCTTCCTGATCCCGAATCAGGCGTTTAAAAAGCTGTTCGGCGGCACGGTCGACAACAAATACAACAACACCTTCTCCAGCGTCACCTTCTCCGGCGGCCACGAGCAGGATATCCTTGGCGTGCTGAACGGCCAGTTCGAAGGCGCGGTGACCTGGGCGTCGATGATCGGCGACTACAACACCGGCTACACCAGCGGCGCGTTCACCCGCATGATCCGCATGGATCACCCGGACCTGATGAAACAGATCCGCATCATCTGGCAGTCGCCGCTGATCCCGAACGGCCCGATCCTGGTGAGCAACTCGCTGCCGGCCGACTTCAAAGCCAAAGTGGTCACCGCCATCAAGAAGCTGGATAAAGACGATCACCAGTGCTTTATCAAAGCGATGGGCGGCAAACAGCACATCGGCGACACTACCCTGGCGGAATACCAGACCATCATCGATATGAAGCGCGAGCTGACCAAAGGCGACCGTTAATTCCCGGCTGCCTCGGCCGTCCGAATGAAGGGGTTCAGCGTGCTGAACCCCTTGTTCCATCAAGATGGAAGACCTGCTTTGAATACCGATTTCGCACACTATTACCAACGGATCCGCAGCAAGCAAAAACGCGAAGCGCTGCTGTGGTCGCTCGGGCTGGTGGTGCTGTACCTGGGCGCCGGCAACCTCGCCGAGTTCAACCTGCACACCGTCTGGGTGTCTATTCCGCACTTCTTCGACTACCTGGCCGAAACCGTGCCGACGCTGCACTGGCACCTGCTGTTCGCCGATGGGCGCACCGAAGGTTCGCTGGCCTATTGGGGTTACCGCCTGAACATCCAGCTGCCGCTGATCTGGGAGACCCTGCAGCTAGCGCTGGCGGCGACCATTTTTTCGGTGCTGGTGGCGACCGTGCTGGCGTTTCTGGCGGCCGGCAATACCTATACCCCGGGCTCGGTGCGGCTGGCAATCCGCACGCTGGTGGCGTTCTTGCGCACCATGCCGGAGCTGGCGTGGGCGGTGATGTTCGTGATGGCGTTCGGCATCGGCGCCATTCCCGGCTTCCTGGCGCTGGCGCTGCACACCATCGGCAGCCTGACCAAGCTGTTCTACGAATCGATCGAAACCGCCTCCAACAAGCCGGTGCGCGGGCTGGCGGCCTGCGGCGCCACGCCGCTGCAGCGCATGCGCTTTGGCCTGTGGCCGCAGGTGAAGCCGGTGTTTCTCTCCTACAGCTTCATGCGGCTGGAGATCAACTTTCGTCAGTCGACCATTTTGGGGCTGGTGGGCGCGGGCGGCATCGGCCAGGAGCTGATGACCAACATTAAACTCGACCGTTACGATCAGGTCAGCATGACGCTGCTGCTGATCATCGTGGTGGTTTCCGTGCTCGACTACGTGTCGGGCGAGCTGCGCAAGCGTGTGGTGGAGGGGGCAAAATGATAGCGGGCACTCCGGCATCGGCGGAAACGCTGCGCCAGTTGAAACAGCAGCATCCGGCGATCTTCGCGCAGCAGGGGCGCTACCTGCGCACCGTCGGCCTGATCGCGCTGGCGATCGTGCTGTACTATGTGTTCTTCTTCCTGGTCTTCGGCATTAGCTGGCCGCAGTTTATCAACGGCTGCCAGCAGCTGGGGCGTTATTTCCTGCGCATGTTCGTCTGGCACGACTTCGCCAACTGGCCGTTCATGTACTACTTCCAGCAGATCGGCATCACCATCGCCATTGTGTTCGCCGGCACCATCACCGCGTCGCTGATCGCGCTGCCGCTGTCGTTCTTCGCCGCGCGCAACGTGATGTCGACGCCGCTGCTGCGGCCGATCTCCGTGCTGGTGCGCCGCTTGCTGGACGTGCTGCGCGGCATCGACATGGCGATCTGGGGGCTGATCTTCGTGCGCGCCGTCGGCATGGGGCCGCTGGCCGGGGTGTTGGCTATCGTGATGCAGGACGTCGGGCTGCTGGGCAAACTGTACGCCGAAGGCCATGAGGCGGTGGACAAGTCCCCCAGCCGCGGCCTGACGGCGGTGGGCGCCAACGGGTTGCAGAAGCACCGCTACGGCATCTTCACCCAGTCGTTCCCCACCTTCCTGGCGCTCAGCCTGTACCAGATCGAGTCCAACACCCGCTCAGCGGCGGTGCTGGGCTTCGTCGGCGCCGGCGGCATCGGCCTGGTGTATGCGGAGAATATGCGGCTGTGGAACTGGGACGTGGTGATGTTCATCACCCTGATCCTGGTGGTGGTGGTGATGATCATGGACAAGGTCTCGTCGCTGCTGCGCAACAAGTACATCATCGGCGAAGACATCCCGCTGTATCAGCAAAAAAGCCAAATCGATTGAGAAACCCCTTGCCGATCCCTATACTGCCGCACATTCAAGGTGTGCGGCCATACCCGTCATACTTGGAGCTGCCTCTTTGTTGGCTGCATTTGCGCGCCCCGGTCACATAGTTAACTATGCTCCGGGGGCTTACAAATTTGCCGCCGCGATGCAACTCCAATTATTTTGGGTATGGGGCATTTTTTACAATGCGCACGTCCCCGTTAGACAAGTAAAGGCAATGCAATCCCATGATGAACAACGACGTGCTGCGCAGCGTGCGCTATATGCTGAGCATTAACAACGCCAAAATGGTCGAGATTATCAAACTGGACGATTTCGAGGTGGCGGTGTCGGCGATGGACGCTTACGTGATCAAAGAAGGCGAGCCGGGCTACGAAAAGTGCCCGGACGAAGTGATGGCGCACTTCCTCAACGGCCTGGTGTTCTTCAAGCGCGGTAAGGACGACAAGTTCCCGGCGCCGGCGGTTGAGCTGCCGATCACCAATAACCTGGTGCTGAAAAAGCTGCGCGTGGCGTTCGAGCTGAAAGACACCGACATGCACCAGATCTTCACCGCGGTGGACTTCCGCATCTCCAAGCCGGAGCTGAGTGCGCTGTTCCGCAAAGAGGGTACCAAGAACTACCGCCCGTGCGGCGATCAGATGCTGCGCTACTTCCTCAAAGGGCTGGCGCAGCGCGTTCGCGGCGAGTAACGCGCAGCGTTCAACGAACATCAGGCGCAATCGCAAGGTTGCGCCTTTTTTATTGCCGCTCTCCCGCTCGCCGTTGTTGTACTGGCCCTCAGCCACCCGTCATCGATGGAGGGCGTGCCGCCCGTCCGGTTACTTTTTCATGGTCAATTCAATCACCCAAACCATGAGGAAAGCAGGATGCCAACCATCACGAAAACCCAATCACTTTACACGTTGACCCGGCCAGTCTGGCTGGATGCGGCAGGCATGAGCAAAGGCATCGATCACGATCGCCAGCACCTGGGCGTCATTCTCGCCGCCGGGCAAGTGCTGCGAGTGCGCCAGACCAACGCGGCGTTTACCGGCAAGTTAACGCTGCGCTTGCTGAATGACGACAGCAAAACGGAGGCGGAATTCAGCGTCGGCGCGAGCTGGGTCGAGGCCCAGGTCAATGCCGTCTCGGTGCCGTTCATCGATACGCCGTATGGGCAGGGCGAGCCGGTGCTGGAGTTCGAGCACCCGGACACGGCGAAAGCGTTGCCGGTTTATCGCCGTGGCGAAAACGAAGCCGCGTTCTTTGCCCGCTGGGACGATCGGGACGCCGAGTTTGCCCTGATCGATGCGGAATACGCGGTGTTGCTGGTGCCGAAAATCAGTAAACCGGCGCTGAAGTCACTGGGCGAAGCGAAAAACATCGACGGACTGATCGCCTACTACGATCGCATTTTCACCTTCTACAATGCGCTGACCGGCGTCTCGTTCGAGGCTGAACACGAATCCGATCGCAATATTCGCAACCGCTACTTTATGAAGGCCGATAAACACGGCGCCGGCGCCGCGTATTACGGCGGCCGCTGGACGGCGGAAACCAGCAGCTCGGTCAGCAGCTTCTGGCTGACGCCGAAAGACAGCAACTGGGGCAGCCTGCATGAGATCGCGCACGGCTATCAGGGGCACTTTATGGGCGACAAATATTTCTCCACCGGTGAGATGTGGAACAATATTTATGCCGCTTGCTATCAGGACGTGATGCTGGGGGAACGTAAATACCAGGAGGGGTGGCTGTATAACTACGGCAACGCGGCCGGCGTCGAGAAGAAAATCATCGATCTGATCGCTCAGGGCACGCCACTCAACCAGTGGGATCTGCGCTCCAAGCTGTTCTTCGCGATGCTGATGGTCGACAAGGCAGGCAAGAACGCCTTCACGCACTTTAATCAGCAGTATCGCCAAAGCTGCAACACGGCGGGTTTCGTGCCGTCGGAACATGCCTTGCTGGATCTGCTGTCGGCAAGCTTCGCCGCAGCCGGCGAGCAAATCGACGTGACGCCGTTCGTCGAGCTGACCGGCGGCGTGATCACCCAAGCGCAGCGCGACCGCAACGCGTTCAGCCACGCCAAGGCGGTGTATCCGCTGTATCAACTGGTGGACGCGCAGAGTCTGCCGGTGGTGCAGGCACAGCTGAAGCTGGATTCCTCGCTGCGGCTGGTCGATTCTTGCCAGCTCAAGGCCAGCGGGCTGAAAGGCGACGTCACCCTGAGTCTGGATATCGATGACTTTGCGCAGATCTACGGTGAAGACCTGATCCTGATGGAAGGGGCGCGCTATGCCCACAAAGTCCGTATCGATGCGCCGACCCTGGCGCTGACTGCGCTGCCGATCGGCGTGTATACCTTGCGGTTGCCGACCGGTAAAGATCGCAAATACCGGCCGACGGCGGGTTACCTGACGGTGAAACAGGGGAAAAGCGCGGTGACGCTTCGCTTCGAGCGCAAAGCCGCTTCGCCGATCGTGTCGCAGGAGATCAACTTGTTGGGCCTGAGCGATGCGGTCTTCGCCACCGTGGTCGTCGATCGTGCCAAAGGGGCGGTGGTGGTTGACGTGACCAGCACCACGCCGCACGCCTACTTCCCGGGTGAAACCTATGCCCGGGTGACGCTGCGCGATCGGCAGGGTGCGGTGCGCTTCAGCAAAGAGGTTCAGGGCACTCAGGCTACGTTAAGTCATGACGAGCTGCCGTTTGCCGAGGGTGATGACATCGAGATTTATCATGTGGAGCCGAGCCGGGTGCGTTTGAATCCGGCGGCGGCCGGCGTCATCGATAACAAAAACAAAACCAACGTGCTGCGTATCGAAACCAGCGGGCTGAAAAACCCGGCGCTGTCCGGCGATCCCGAGCAAGCGCTGCTGACGCGCCTGGAGCAGGCGGCGCAGCGTTTACGCCGTCTGCTGCCGGCTTACTATGCGCCGTCGTCGTCGTTCAAGGATGATATCTATCTGGCGATCGGCGCCTTTGCCGAGCCGCAACGTGAGCCACTGTTGGCGACCTATCGGGATTGCCTGCCGGCCGACAATACGCCGCCGGGCGCTAACGTCGGCAATGCGTTTACCGTGGCGTGCAAAGGGATCGGCGATCGCCAGTTTCTGACCTGCGCCGTCGATCTGGTGAAGAAAACCGTGACCGTGACGCTGGCGGCGGGGATTGCTCACCACTACTTTACCGACAGCTACGCCTTCCTCAGCGTGACGGATGCGGACGGCAACACCTTGCTCAGCTACGACGTCATCGGCAGCCAGAATCAATCGGCTAAAACCTGGGTGCTGCCGCTGTCAGGCTACGGCGGTGAAGTGATTCATCTGCGGCATGAAGAGCCGGACAACCGCTTGGCGATCGTCAACGAAATGCAGCACCTGCGGCTGGCGGAGAAGGGCAAGCAACAGACCTACTGCATTACGCCGGTCGGTTTGAAACGCATCAAGGATTGATCCCCATCGGCCTCCGGGGCGGCGAGTGTCGTCGCCCCGTTTTTTCCTCTGCATCATCCCCTTATTGCACTCTTTTTGTTCTCCCGCTGCGCGCCGCTGGTGCAGGCCGTTCACCTTCGTCGTCATAAGTTTTAATTATAATTTATTGAAATCATGAGATTAAAAATTGGCACGCCGGTTGCTCTGTTGAATCCCATCTTGTGTACCAGATGGAATTCAGTCGATGAGCGAATCTGTTGTAGCGTGCGGTTTTACCCTCAGTGAATGGCAACACCATTACCAAACCCGCCCGGCGGGCGAGCGCCTTGCCTGCGTCAGTGCGACGATCGAAACGCTGGTCGCCGGGCTGAACCCAGACGATAACGCCTGGCTGTATCTCGCTACGCCGGCGCAGCGCGAGCAGCAGTATCGGCAGCTGGCACAGAGGCTCGAGGCGGTCGCTGGCGATCTCAGCCGCCTGCCGCTGTTCGGCGTGCCCTTCGCCATCAAAGACAATATCGACGTCGGCGGCTGGCCGACCAGCGCCGCCTGCCCGGCGTTCACCTATCAGGCCGCGGCGGACGCCACCGTGGTCGCCCGCCTGCGCGCCGCCGGGGCGATCGCCCTCGGTAAAACCAACCTCGACCAGTTCGCTACCGGGTTGGTAGGCACTCGCTCACCGTATGGCGCGGTGGTCAACAGCTTCGACAGCCGCTACGTCAGCGGCGGTTCCAGCTCCGGCTCCGCCTCGGTGGTGGCACGCGGCCTGGTACCGTTCGCGCTCGGCACCGACACCGCCGGTTCGGGGCGCGTGCCCGCCGGGTTCAACAACATCGTCGGGCTGAAGCCGACCAAGGGGCGGTTGTCCAACCGCGGCGTGGTGCCGGCCTGTCGGTTGAACGATACGGTGTCGGTCTTCGCGCTGACCGTGGCCGACGCCGCGCAGGTGGCGGAGTTGGCGAGCGGCTTTGACGCGGCAGACCCGTATTCCCGCCCCGATCCGCATACCGCGCCGGCGGATATCCCCGCCGCACCGCGTTTCGCCGTTCCCGCCCAGCTGGAGTTTTTCGGCGACGTTCAGGCCGAGCGGGCGTTTCACCGTGCGCTGGCGCAGCTGCAGGCGGGCGGCGCGACGCTGGAACCCCTCGATTTCGCGCCGTTTCGCACTCTGGCGGAACAGCTGTATTACGGCCCCTGGGTGGCGGAGCGCACGGTAGCCATTGAGCAGGTGCTGGAAGCGAGCCCGCAGGCCATCGATCCGGTGGTGCGCGGCATCGTCGGCAACGGCCTCGGCTACAGCGCCTGCGACGCCTACAAGGCGGAATACCTGCGCGCCGAGCTGGCGCGGCAAATCGCCCAGCGGCTGGCGCCGTTCGACGCGCTGGTGGTGCCGACCGCGCCCACTATCCGCACCCTGGCGGAGATGGCGCAGGAGCCGGTGCTGTTCAATTCGCAATTCGGCACTTACACCAATTTCACCAACCTGGCCGATCTGAGCGCGCTGGCGCTGCCGGGGCCGCAGCGCGAAGACGGTCTACCGGCGGGCATCACCCTGATTGCGCCCGCCTGGCATGACCGGGCGTTGGCGGCGTTTGGCCTGCGCTGGCAACGGCAAAGCGCCTTGCCGCTCGGCGCTATCGGCCGGGCATTGCCGCCGCAGCCTGTGCCTGCGCCGTCCACAGGGCACGTGCGTCTGGCGGTAGTGGGCGCTCACCTTAGCGGCATGCCGCTCAACGTCCAGCTGACACAGCGCGACGCGGTGCAGGTGGAGCAAACCGTTACCGCCCCCTGCTATCGCCTGTATGCGCTGGCCGATACCGAGCCGCCGAAGCCGGGGCTGGCGCGCGCGGCGCAGGGGGCGGCGATCCGCGTTGAGCTGTGGGACATCCCGCTGGCCCGTTTCGGCGAGTTTGTGGCGGAAATTCCGGCGCCATTGGGCATCGGCACGCTGCTGCTGGCGGACGGCCGGCGGGTGAAGGGGTTTATCTGCGAAGCCTGGGCGCTGGAAGACGCGACGGATATCACTGAGTTTGGCGGCTGGCGCGACTATCTCGCCAGCGTTAAGGGGGCATGAACATGTTTACTACCGTACTGATCGCTAACCGCGGCGAAATCGCCTGCCGCGCCATTCGCACCCTGAAACGCCTGGGCGTAACCAGCGTGGCGGTCTATTCCGACGCCGACCGCAATGCGCCGCACGTCGCCGAGGCCGACAGGGCGGTGGCGCTTGGCGGCGACAAGGCCGCCGACAGTTACCTGCGCATCGACAAGATCCTCGCGGCGGCCGCGGCCACCGGAGCGCAGGCGATCTACCCCGGCTACGGCTTTTTGTCCGAGAGCGCCGAGTTTGCCGACGCCTGCGAGGCGGCGGGCATCGCCTTTATCGGCCCGACGGCGGCGCAGATGCGCGAGTTCGGCCTCAAGCACCGGGCGCGCGAGCTGGCGGCGTTGGCCGGGGTGCCGATGACGCCGGGAACCGGCTTGCTGGAGAGCGTTGAGCAGGCGGTCGCCGCCGCTGCGCGCATCGGCTACCCGGTGATGCTGAAAAGCACCGCCGGCGGTGGCGGCATCGGTCTGACGCGCTGTGACGACGAGGCGGCGCTGCGCGACGCGTACGACAGCGTCAAACGGCTGGGAGAGCAGTTCTTCCGCGACGCCGGCGCCTTTATCGAACGCTTCGTCGATCGGGCGCGCCACGTCGAGGTGCAGATTTTCGGCGACGGCCAGGGGCGGGTGGCGGCGCTCGGCGAGCGCGACTGTTCGCTGCAGCGGCGCAACCAAAAGGTGGTGGAGGAAACCCCGGCGCCGCATCTGCCGGCGGCGACCCGCCAGGCGCTGCACCGGGCGGCGGTGGCGCTGGGCGAGTCGGTGAATTACCGCAGCGCCGGCACCGTAGAATTTATCTATGACGCCGCGCGCGACGAGTTTTATTTCCTGGAAGTGAACACCCGCTTACAGGTCGAGCACCCGGTCACCGAAATGGTCACCGGCCTGGATCTGATCGCATGCATGCTGCAGGTGGCGGCGGGCGACGCGCTGGATTGGGCGGCGCTGCAGCGCGCGCCGCAGGGCGCGGCGATCGAGGTGCGCCTCTACGCCGAAGATCCGCTGAAAAACTTCCAGCCCAGCCCCGGCGTGCTGACCGAGGTGCATTTCCCTGACGACGTGCGCCTCGACGGGTGGGTGGCGACCGGCAGCGAAGTGTCGGCGTTTTACGACCCGATGATCGCCAAGCTGATCGTGCACGGCGCCGATCGGGCGCAGGCGCTGGAAAAATTGCGCGTGGCGTTGGCGGCGACCCGTTTGCACGGCATCGCCACCAACCTCGACTATCTGCGGCAGGTGATCGCCACGCCGCAATTTCAGCGCGGCGACGTCTGGACGCGCCTGCTGGACGATGTGCGTTTCCAGCCGCACTGCCTCGAAGTGCTGCAACCCGGTACCTACAGCAGCGTGCAGGATTATCCCGGCCGCCTCGGCTATTGGGACATCGGCGTGCCGCCGTCCGGCCCGATGGACGACTTCGCGTTTCGGCTGGCCAACCGCATCGTCGGCAACCACCCGGCGGCCGCCGGGTTGGAGTTTACCCTGCAGGGGCCGACGCTGCGCTTTCACTGCGACGCCACCCTCGCACTGACGGGCGCGAGCTGCCCGGCCGATCTGGATGGCGAGGCGGTCGCCTACTGGCGGCCGATCGCGGTGCGGGCCGGGCAGGTATTGACGCTGGGGCGTGCTACGCAAGGCTGCCGCACCTATCTGGCGGTACGCAACGGCTTTGACGTGCCGGTGTATCTCGGCAGCCGCTCCACCTTCGCGCTGGGCCAGTTCGGCGGCCACGCCGGGCGCACCTTGCGGGTGGCGGACATGCTGGCGATCGCCCAACCGGCGCTGGCGGCCAGCACTACGCCGGCGCCGATCGCCGCGCCGCAGGCGATGGACGACAGCCTGATCCCGCACTACGGCGACCAGTGGCACATCGGCGTGCTGTACGGGCCGCACGGCGCGCCGGACTTTTTCACCGCTGAATCGATAGAGGCCTTTTTTGCCACCGACTGGCAGGTGCATTACAACTCCAACCGCCTCGGGGTGCGCCTGGCGGGGCCGAAGCCCGAGTGGGCGCGGGAGGACGGCGGCGAGGCCGGTTTGCATCCTTCCAACGTGCACGATTGCGAGTACGCCATCGGCGCCATCAACTTCACCGGCGACTTCCCGGTGATCCTAACCCGCGACGGGCCCAGCCTTGGCGGCTTCGTCTGCCCGGTGACCATCGCCAAGGCCGAGCTATGGAAAGTGGGGCAGGTGAAGCCGGGCGACCGCATCCGTTTCCATCCGATCGGCTTCCGGCAGGCGCAGTCGCTGGAGCAGGCGCAGCTCGGCAGCATCGAAGCGCTGGCGGCGGTGAAGGCCATCACCCTGCCGCCGCCGGATCTGGCCCCGGCGGAGACCGTTTCCGCCGCGGTGCTGGCGGCGCTGCCGGCGGCGGAAGGGCGCCCGGCGGTGGCGTATCGCCAGGCGGGGGACGGCTACATCCTGATGGAGTACGGCGACAACGTGCTCGATCTGGCGCTGCGGCTGCGCATTCATCTGCTGATGCAGTCGCTGCGGGAGGAGGTGATACCGGGCGTGGCGGAGCTGGCGCCGGGCGTGCGTTCACTGCAGATCCGCTACGACAGCCGGCAGATTAGCCAGGCCGACTTGCTGCAGCGCCTGCTGGCGCGTGAACGGGCGCTGGGGGACGTCAGCCGCCTGAAGGTGCCGACGCGCACCGTGTGGCTGCCGATGGCGTTCGAAGATTCGGCCACGCTGGGGGCGGTGGATCGCTATCAACAGACGGTGCGCGCCTCGGCGCCCTGGCTGCCGAACAACGTCGATTTCATTCAGCGCATCAATGGCCTGAGCCGACGCGAGCAGGTGCGCGACATTCTGTTCGACGCCAGCTACCTGATCCTCGGGCTGGGCGACGTCTACCTCGGCGCGCCCTGCGCGGTGCCGCTCGATCCGCGCCATCGCCTACTGAGCTCCAAATATAACCCGGCGCGCACCCACACCGCCGAAGGGACGGTCGGCATCGGCGGCATGTACATGTGCATCTACGGCATGGACTCGCCGGGCGGTTACCAGCTGGTGGGGCGCACGCTGCCGATCTGGAACAAATTCCTCAAAAACCCGCAGTTCACCGCCGGTGAGCCCTGGCTGCTGCGCTTCTTCGATCAGGTGCGCTTCTACCCGGTCAGCGAGCAAGAACTGGACGAGCAGCGCGAAGCGTTCCGTGAAGGGCGCATGCAGGTGCGCATCGAAGAGAGCGAGTTTGACTTCGCCGCCTACACCCGTTTCCTGGCCGACAACGCCGGGGCGATCGCCGACTTCCAGCATCGCCAGCAGCAGGCGTTCAGCGCCGAAGTGGCGCGCTGGCGCAGCGATGACGACGAGGCCGAGGCGCAGCTGTTGCCGCCGGAGGAAGAAGACGCCATCGACGGCGATCTGGTCAGCGCCGATCTGAACGGCAGCGTGTGGAAGATCCTGGTGGAACCGGGGCAGGCGGTGGCGGCCGGGCAGCCGCTGATCGTGGTCGAGGCGATGAAAATGGAGCTGGCGGTCACCGCACCGCGCGCCGGGATCGTTAAACGCATCAGCTGCCGGCAGGGGCGGCCGGTCGGGCCGGGCGACGCCCTGCTGTGGCTGGAAAAGGCGGTCTGAACGGAGGAGCGATGATGCAAATCACCAACGGAGAGCACAAGGCGCGCCCGGAGGGGCTGGCGGAGCGCATTTATCTGCAGCTCAAGGCCGACATCTTCGAGTTTCGCCTGCTGCCGGGCGATCGCTTCAGCGAAAGCGACGTGGCGCAGCGCATGGCGGCCAGCCGCACGCCGGTGCGTCAGGCGCTGTTTCGGCTGGAGCGCGAAGGCTATGTCGAGGTGCTGTTTCGCAGCGGCTGGCAGGTGCGGCCGTTCGACTTCGCCTACTTCGAAGAGCTGTACGACCTGCGCATCGTGCTGGAGCAAGAGGCGGTGAAACGGCTGTGCGAACGCCCGGCCGGGGAAACGCCGGACGCGCTGGCGGCACTGAGCCGTTTTTGGACCGAAGCGCCGCGCCTGGCGGACGGCAAGGCGGTGTCGCAGCACGATGAGCAGTTTCATCAGGCGTTGGTGGCCGCGGCGGGCAACGGCGAAATGGCGCGCATCCACCGCGAGCTGACCGAAAAGATCCGCATCATTCGCCGGCTGGATTTCACCCAGCAGGCGCGGGTGGACGCCACCTACCGCGAGCACGCCGCCATTTTGCAGGCGATCCTGCAGCGGCAAAGCGAGGAGGCGCAAACGCTGCTCGGCGAGCACATCGCCGTCAGCAAGGCAGAAGTGCGAAAAATAACGCTGCACATGTTGCACCAGGCGCGGGCTCAGCCGCCCGCGCGCTCGGCGTAACGATTTTGATTTCACACACATCAGGAGTTTGAACTATGCAACGTCGTCGTTTTATCAAAGCTTTTGCGCTGTCCGCCGCCGCTGTCGGCCTGGGCCTGGCCTGGAGCGCGCAGGCCGCCGACACCATCAAGGTCGGTATTCTGAGTTCGCTCTCTGGCACCATGGCGATTTCCGAGACGCCGCTCAAGGATGTGGCGCTGATGACCATCGACGAGATCAACGCCAAAGGTGGGGTGCTCGGCAAAAAGCTGGAGCCGGTGGTGGTGGATCCGGCCTCCAACTGGCCGCTGTTCGCCGAAAAGGCGCGCCAGCTGCTGAGCCAGGACAAGGTGGCGGCGGTGTTCGGCTGCTGGACTTCGGTGTCGCGCAAGTCGGTGCTGCCGGTGTTTGAGGAGCTGAACGGGCTGCTGTTCTATCCGGTGCAATACGAAGGCGAAGAGATGTCGCCGAACGTGTTCTACACCGGCGCGGCGCCGAACCAGCAGGCGATCCCGGCAGTGGAATACCTGCTGAGCGAGGACGGCGGCGGCGCCAAGCGCTTCTTCCTGTTGGGCACCGATTACGTCTATCCGCGCACCACCAACAAGATCCTGCGTGCCTTCCTGCACAGTAAAGGAGTGCAGGACAAGGATATCGAAGAGGTCTATACGCCGTTCGGCTACAGCGATTACCAGACCATCGTCGCCAACATCAAGAAGTTCGCCGCCGGCGGCAATACCGCGGTGATCTCCACCATCAACGGCGATTCCAACGTGCCGTTCTACAAAGAACTCGCCAACCAGGGCGTCAAGGCCACGGACGTGCCGGTGATCGCCTTCTCGGTCGGCGAGGAGGAGCTGCGCGGCATCGACACCAAACCGCTGGTGGGCAACCTGGCGGCCTGGAACTACTTCGAATCGCTGGATAACCCGACCAACAAACAGTTTGTCAGCCAGTGGAAAGCCTACGCCAAGGCGCACAATCTGCCGAATTACGCCACCGCGGTGACCAACGATCCGATGGAAGCCACCTACGTCGGCCTCCACATGTGGGCGCAGGCGGTGGAAAAAGCCGGCACTACCGACGTCGATAAGGTGCGCGCGGCGATGGCCGGGCAAACCTTCGCCGCGCCGTCGGGCTTCACGCTGACCATGGACAAGACCAATCACCACCTGCACAAACCGGTGATGATCGGCGAAATCGAGGGCAACGGGCAGTTCAACGTGGTGTGGCAGACCGAAGCGCCGGTGCGCGCGCAGCCGTGGAGTCCGTATATCGCCGGCAACGACAAAAAACCGGATTATCCGGTGAAAGGCGGCAAGTAACGTCACTCAGCGCCGGCGCGGCTCGACGCGCGCCGGCCCAACAGAAGAGGCAGCTGATGCAATCTCCGTTTTTATCCTCTCTGCGCGCCGGGCTGTGGCTGCTGTGCGCCTGGCCCCTGCTGGCGCAGGCCGGGCCGGCCGATGAGTTCGCGGCGGCCAATCGCGCGCAGCAGGCCAAACTGCTGCAGGCGTGGGCGGCCGAGCCGGACGCCGCGCGCCTGCCGCTGCTGCAGGGGCTGCAGCAGGAAACCGTGGCGATCGACGAGGCGAAGCGCGCCTTTATCCGCCAGGGCGACCGCTATCTGCCGCTTGAAGGTGAGGCGGCCCCGGTTGGCGAGCCGAAGAAAGTGTGGCTGAACAACCGGCTGCGCATTCTGATTGCCAACGCGTTGTCGGCGCAGCGGTTGGTCAGCGCGGACGCGGCGGTGCGGCTGCAGGCGGCGACCGCGCTGCAGCGCGAGGCGCAGGGCGAGCAGTTGCCGCTGTTGACCCGGCGGCTGGCGCAGGAGAAAGACCCGCAGGTACGCGACGCGCTGAGCATTGCGCTGGCGAACCTGCAATTGGCCGACGCCAGCCCGCAGGTGCGCTTCAATGCGGTGCGGCTGCTGGGGGAATCGGGCGAGCCGGAAACCCGCGCGCGGCTGCAGGCGTTGACCGACGCGGCCAATGAGCCGGACGCCGCGGTGCGCGCCGAGGCGCAGCGCAGCCTGCAGCGCGTGCAGCACCGCCTGATGATCGGCGATCTGCTCGGCCAGGCGTTCAGCGGCCTGTCGCTCGGCTCGATCCTGCTGTTGGCGGCGCTCGGCCTGGCGATCACCTACGGCCTGCTCGGCGTCATCAATATGGCGCACGGCGAAATGCTGATGCTCGGCGCCTATTCCGCCTATCTGGTGCAGGGGTTGTTTCAGCAATTTGCGCCGCAGTGGCTGGCGCTCTACCCGCTGGCGGCGCTGCCGGTGGCGTTCGCCATCACCGCCGGGATCGGCATGCTGCTGGAGCGTACGGTGATCCGCCACCTGTACGGCCGGCCGCTGGAAACCCTGCTGGCCACCTGGGGCATCAGCCTGGTGCTGATCCAGCTGGTGCGGGTGCTGTTCGGCGCGCAGAACGTCGAGGTTGCCAACCCGGCGTGGCTGTCGGGCGGCGTGCAGCTGTTGCCGAACCTGGTGTTGCCGTGGAACCGCATCGCGGTGATCGCGTTCGTGCTGCTGGTGCTGGCGTTGACCTGGCTGCTGCTGAACAAGACTCGGCTCGGCATGAACGTGCGCGCGGTGACGCAAAACCGCGCGATGGCGGCCTGCTGCGGCGTGCCCACCGGGCGGGTGGACATGCTGGCCTTCGGGTTGGGATCCGGCATCGCCGGGCTTGGCGGGGTGGCGCTGTCGCAGTTGGGCAACGTCGGGCCGGAGCTGGGGCAAGGTTACATTATCGACTCGTTCCTGGTGGTGGTGCTCGGCGGCGTCGGCCAGCTGGCGGGGACGGTGGCGGCGGCCTTCGGCCTCGGCATCGTCAACAAGATCCTCGAGCCGCAGATCGGCGCCGTGTTGGGCAAGATCCTGATCCTGGTGCTGATCGTTCTGTTTATTCAAAAGCGTCCGCAGGGGCTGTTCGCCCTCAAGGGCAGGGTGATTGACTGATGAGCCAACCATTGACCGTAACCGGCGTGCAGAAAGCGCCCCGGCTGGCGTTGAGCATCGGCGGGCTGGCGTTGCTGGCGCTGCTGGTCATGCCGTTCATGACGTTGTTGCCGGCGGATCATCCGCTGGCGGTGTCCACCTATACCCTGACGCTGGCGGGCAAGATCCTGTGCTACGCGGTGGTGGCGGTGGCGCTCGATCTGGTGTGGGGCTATGCCGGGCTGCTGTCGCTCGGCCACGGGCTGTTCTTCGCGCTCGGCGGCTACGCCATGGGCATGTACCTGATGCGGCAGGCGGCGGGCGACGGGCTGCCGGCGTTTATGGCGTTCCTCTCCTGGAACGAGCTGCCGTGGTTCTGGAGCGGCACCCAGCATTTCGCCTGGGCGCTGTGCCTGATCGTGCTGGTGCCGGGCCTGTTGGCTTTCCTGTTCGGCTACTTCGCCTTTCGCTCGAAAATCAAAGGGGTGTACTTCTCGATCATGACCCAGGCGCTGACCTATGCCGGCATGCTGCTGTTCTTTCGCAACGAGACCGGTTTCGGCGGCAATAACGGCTTTACCGGTTTCACCACGCTGCTCGGCTTTCCCATCACCGCCGCCGGCACGCGGGTGGCGCTGTTCCTGGCGACGGTGCTGCTGCTGGCCGCCAGCCTGGCCATCGGCTTTGCGCTGGCGCGCAGCAAGTTCGGCCGGGTGCTGACCGCGGTGCGCGATGCGGAAAACCGCCTGACCTTCTGCGGCTACGATCCGAAGGGCTTCAAGCTGTTCGTCTGGACGCTGTCGGCGGTGCTGTGCGGGCTGGCCGGCGCGCTCTATGTGCCGCAGGTCGGCATCATCAACCCCGGCGAAATGTCGCCGACCAACTCGATCGAGGCCGCCATTTGGGTCGCCCTCGGCGGGCGCGGCACCCTGGTGGGGCCGCTGCTCGGCGCCGGCATCGTCAACGGCGCCAAGAGCTGGTTCACCATGGCCATTCCCGAATACTGGCAGTTTTTTCTCGGCCTGATGTTTATCGTCGTCACGCTGTTTCTCCCGAAAGGAGTGATTGGCCTGCTGCGGCGGAGGAAATCCTCATGAAGGCGATGCAAGTGACCGACGAACTGTTTACTCATCCGCTGCCGGCGGACAAATACCGGCAGCAAACCGATCCGGTGCTGCAGCTCGACAACGTCAACGTCAGCTTCGACGGTTTTCGCGCGCTGACCGATCTGTCGTTGCGCATTGGCGTCGGCGAACTGCGCTGCGTGATCGGCCCCAACGGCGCCGGCAAGACCACGCTGATGGATGTGATCACCGGCAAAACCCGGCCGGACAGCGGCAGGGTGTTTTACGATCAGACCGTCGATCTGACCCGGCTGGCGCCGATGCAGATCGCCCACGCCGGCATCGGCCGCAAGTTTCAAAAACCGACGGTGTTCGAGGCGCTGACGGTGTTCGAAAATCTGGAGATCGCGCAGAAAACCCGTAAGTCGGTGTGGGCCTGCCTGCGCGCCCGCCTAAGCAGCGAACAGCGCGACCGCATCGACGAGATGCTGAAGACCCTGCGGCTGGGGCATGAGCGCCACCGGCCCGCCGGGCTGCTGTCCCACGGGCAGAAACAGTTTCTCGAGATCGGCATGCTGCTGGTGCAGGAGCCGCACCTGCTGCTGCTCGACGAGCCGGCGGCCGGCATGACCGACGCTGAAACCGACTACACCGCCGAACTGTTCCGCGAGCTGGCGGGCAAGCATTCGCTGATGGTGGTGGAGCACGACATGGGGTTTGTGGAAACCATTGCCGATCGCGTGACGGTGCTGCATCAGGGACAGGTGCTGGCGGAAGGATCGCTGGCGCAGGTGCAGGCCGATGAACGGGTGATTGAGGTATATCTGGGGCGCTGAGGAGGCGTAATCATGCTGCAGGTAGAGGAATTGAATCAGTATTACGGCGGCAGCCACATTCTGCGCGGCCTGTCGTTCGAGGCGCGCATCGGCGAGGTGACCTGCCTGCTGGGGCGCAATGGCGTGGGCAAGACCACGCTGCTGAAATGCCTGATGGGGCTGATCCCGGCGCGCAGCGGCAGCGTCCGTTGGCGGGGCGAAACCATCACCGGTAAAAAGCCGCATCAGCGGGTGCAGGCGGGTATCGCCTATGTGCCGCAGGGGCGGGAGATTTTTCCGCGCCTGACGGTGGAGGAAAATCTGCTGATGGGGCTGGCGCGTTTTTCCGGCGCCGACGCGCGCGCGGTGCCGGATCCGATCTATGAACTGTTTCCGGTGCTGCGGCAGATGAAGGATCGGCGCGGCGGCGATCTCTCCGGCGGGCAGCAACAGCAGCTGGCGATTGGCCGGGCGCTGGCCTGCCGGCCGCAGCTGTTGATCCTCGACGAACCGACGGAAGGGATCCAACCTTCGGTGATCAAGGAGATCGGCGCGGTGATCAAACAGCTGGCGGCGCGGGGCGATATGGCGATCCTGCTGGTGGAGCAGTTCTATGACTTCGCCGCCGACCTGGCGGATAGCTATCTGGTGATGTCGCGCGGCAGCATCGTGCAGCGCGGCGCCGGCAGCGCTATGGAACAGGACGGCGTCCGCGCGCTGGTGGCGATTTAACGTTGGGTCAGCTGAAAAAGGATTGGCTGAGCGGATCGCGGGAATGATGCAGCACTCTGATGATATTCACCTCCCGCCTGTGCTGTCGAAAATAAATCAGGTGGTTGGCGACGGGCAATACCCATAGGCCGGGGCCGATTGCATCGATGTTTCTGCCGAGTTGGTGGTGGCTAAGGTTATCGAAAGCCTGATGCAGGCGGCGCAGATAATCTTCGGCCACCTGCAAGCCAAAGTGCGCCAACCCGTAAAAATAGATCTCTTCCATATCGTCCAACGCTTTTGGACGAACGGTTACTCTCCTGCGCATCCTTTTGCTGTGCTCCGTATTCTTTCCATGAACACATCACGATCCCATTCGACGGCTTCGCCGCTGTTCTCTCCTTCGGCGATCAAGCGCCTAAGCTCTTCCAGTTTTGAGGCGGCGGTACGTTCGCGCAAAGTGCGCACGGATTCGCGGATGACTTCGCTGGGCGTTCGGTAATCGCCGCTGGCCACCAGGTCTTCGACGAAGCTACGCAGTTCGTCACCCAGATCTACCGTTAGTGTTCTGCCCATTGTTCCTCCTCACTTTCGGCTATGCTGCGTCATTGTAAGATTAGTTCTTACATTGTGCACGTCAAACTATCAGGATCTCAATAGCGGTCCCGTCATGAGGACGGGAGCCACCCGTTTATTCATTAAGGATAACCATGAACGAAATCACTGTGTCACGCCTCGGTTGCATCGTCCTGTCTCTGTTTCCGGCTCTGTGGGGGCTGTTCAGCCTGTTGAACAATACGGCGGATTTCGCCGGCACCGCGCGCAATGCGGTGGGGCCGCTGCTTGCCATGCAGGATACTTATCAAACGCCGGGGCTGATGTGGCGCGCGATCCGCGCCGACTGGGCCTGCATGTTGGGGTTGGCGGTCATCACCACGCTGGAAACGCTGGCCGGCCTATTCGCGGCCGCGGGCGTGGTGCTGATGATCGGGCGATTGAAAGGCCCTTACGCCGCCTTCGCCAAGGGCAAAGCCTGGGCGATGCTGGGGGCGCTTTGCGCAATTGCGGTGTGGGGCGTCGGTTTTATGGTGGTCGCCGGCGACTGGTTTATGGCCTGGCAGGCCAAGAAGGATCCGCTGGCGGTGCAGCTGGGGGCGCTGATCTACCTGGCGCCCAATGCGTTTGCCTTGCTGTTCCTGATGCTGCAGCGGGAGCCGCGCTAACGACGGCGGAGCGGGGCGCGGTTACAGCGCCTTGCTCATATACCAGATGCCTATCGAGCCCTGGGCGCTGGTGTAGCAGGTCTCGCCACAAATGCTCAATCCCTGGCGCTGATAAAAGCGTTGGGCGCCGGTGTTGCGTTGCAGCACCTCCAGCCACAGCGTCTTTTGCCGGCGCTCGATGGCCCGCTGTTGCACCTGTTCGAACAGGCGCTGGCCATAGCCATTGCCGGCATGGCCCGGCAGGAAATAGATTTTCTGCAGCTCTGCGCCACGGGTTTGCGTTGGCGCCAGCAGGCTGTCGACGTTGAGCCGCGCATAGCCGACGAGGGCGTCATTCTCATAGGCCAACAGCCAGCACACGTCGGGATCGCGCAGCGTCTGTTCCAGCGCGGAGACGGAAAAATCCTCGGCCAAAAAGGCCTCCAGCTCGTGCGGGTAGTGCCACAGCTCACCGAAGTGGGCGCGGTAGGTGCGGATGCCGATATCGCGCACTTGCGTTAAATCTTCCAGCAATGCCTGACGAACGGTGAACATCAGTGCCCCTTTGAGTAAGAAAAATTACAGCCGTTGTTCCAGATGCCGGTGAGGCACCATCGCCTGATGCAGAATGGCGAGAACGGTGATGCCGGCAGGGCGGTTGCGGTAGTAGATCCTATGGCTGGCGTAAGGAAAACTGCGTATCTCTTCGCCCAGATCGTGGAAGTGAGCTTTACCCGCTTCCGGCATATCTGCCAAATGATGCATGACCTCTCTCAACTGCTCAAGATAGCGGCGAGATTGCGCTTGGCCCCAGTGCTCGATGGTGAAATGACGAATAGCCAGCAGATCTTGTTGGGCCTGCGGGGTGAGGCGAAACGCGGGCATCTCAGTCTGTTTCATCGGTGAGCAGACGGTTGAAGAAGGCATCGCCGTCTACCGCTTTACCGGCGTCTTCCTCGGCGGTAGCCTGCGCGATTTTTTGCTGCAGTGCGCTTAATTTGAGATCTTCCAGCGCCTGGTAATCTTCTACAGACATGACGACGGCGACCGGTTTGCCGTTGCGATTGATTTGCACCGGTTCACGCTGCGCCTTGAGCAGCAAATCGCCGAATTGGGTTTTGGCCTCGTTCGCGGTGAGTGCGTACATTTAATCGCTCCAGTTAATTAAATCGTTCGATTTAACCATTATACGGCGCGATGAAAAAATCACCAATGCTATTCCGGCGGGCAGGTTTCGTTGGACAGATGCCGCGGTGTTTCACGGCGAAAACCCAGGCCGATGATGCGGCCGAACAGGCGCGGCAGCCAGCGGCTGTTGCCGACGCGGGCGATCAAGCGCGAGCCGCCCGCCGCGCGGCGTTCGCCCGGCTTGCGCTGGCTCATTTTGATCTGCAAAAACTGGATGGCGCGAGTGGGGAATTCGCGCCGGCGCTGCACGCTCAGCAGATGCTTCAGCTGCAGCCGATGCTGGCGCAGCGGCGGGATCAGGGCGTTGGCGGCGGCCACCGCGTCCTGAATCGCCAGGTTGACGCCCACACCGCCGATCGGCGACATGGCGTGCGCGGCGTCGCCGATGCACAGCACCCCCGGTTTGGCCCAGCGATCCAGACGATCGATGCGAATGCTCAGCAGTTTGACCTGATCCCACTCGACGATCTCCTGCAGGCGATCGTCCTGGAATGGCGCCACCTCGGCGAGGTGCAGTAAAAATTTCTCCAGCCCGCTGTGGCGGATCGCATCGAAGCTGCCTTTGTCGATCGAATAACCGCACTGCCAGTAGTCGCCGCGATCGATCATGATGAAGTTCTGTTTCGGCCCGGTGTGGCCCATCGACCAGGCCGGATCGCCCGGCTGCTTGCTGAGCTTCATCCACACTACGTCGCGCGGCGCGCCGAAGGATCGGCTGCTGAGCGCCGCCTGTTCGCGCACCACCGAGTTGCGGCCGTCGGTGCCGATCACCAACTGGCTGCGCACGCGGATCGGGCCTTCCGGCGTGTCGGCCAGCACGCCGCACACCTGGCCGCGGTCGTACAGCAGCTGGTGAACCTGCGTTGAGGTCAGCAGCCTGAAGTTGGGGAAGGCGGCGGCCTGCTGGGCCAAAAAGTTGAGGAACTCCCACTGCGGCATAAAGGCGATAAATTTGCAGCGCGTCGGCAGGCGGGTGAAATCCGCCAGCTTGATGTCGCGCCCGGCGACTTCGGCGTGCAGAGACTCCGCACGCTGGTGCGGCAACGTCAGCAGTTCGTCGAGCAGGCCCAGTTGGTGCATGACTTCCAGCGTCGATGGGTGAATGGTGTCACCGCGAAAATCGCGCAGGAAGTCGGCGTGCTTCTCCAGCACCGTCACGTCGATCCCCGCCCGCGCCAGCAGATAGCCGAGCATCAGCCCGGCGGGGCCGCCCCCCACGATGCAGCAGGTGGTGGCGTAAGGTGTGATCGGTGATGACGACATGGCGGTTGACCCCGGAGAGCGGCCCGCATCCCGCGAGCCGCAAGTGAATGTTTAATGTTGATAATGATTATCAATATCAAGTTTGACTGTCAACCCGCGGCGCAGTGTGGTCAAAGGGGGCGGACAGATGGCCGACGCGGAACAGTTGGCCGTTTTGCGGCCCTGCCTGCGGGGGTTCACGCCAGACATCCAGCCGCACTAACCGCCACTCGGCGGGATCGAACGCCACGATGGAGGCTAGCGCACCGGGCGCCACCTGCTGTTGGCGCCGCAGCGCAGGCAGATCGCTGTAGGGGGCGATAACCTGCTCCTGACAGGTCGCCCAGGCGGCCTCGGCCAAATGAGGGCGATCGAAATGCGTCAGCCAGTGATTGACGCGCGGCCAAACGTCGCCAGTACCTGAATCAACATGCACAGGGTAGACGGCAGCTCGCTTTTTAATCATTAAAGGCAGGGGGTGGCCAGCACCAGCAGATAATTCTTTATAGAATTTTGATAATTTCTGGCTCAGTGCGGAGGGGGGAATGTAAGAACATTTATAAAATATGTCAGATGACCGTATGTTGATTTATGTAGGTTATAAGGAGAACATTGAGATGCATCGAACTTATTAACGTACTACAATAAGATTGTAGCTTATTCTAACGCTAAGCCCCCACAAAAGGAGTTGATATGAAAAGATTTAAGACGAAGTCCTTATTGTTAAGCGTACCTGCATTGTTATTATTAGGCTGCTCAAGTTACAAAGAAAAAGATCAGCTAAAGTATGTAGTTGGGCAGGATAGTTTTACCCTAAGTCATAAATGTGTCGCCACAGCAAAGTTACAAGATAATAAAAAGACTAATCAAACCGGTGTGATTATAAATTTGAGTGACAATGACCAGTGTAAGAAAAAGTTAAACAATTTGATAAACAGCAACGAGGGTAAGGATGTTTCCGTTTATTTTAACGAAACACCAGTAACATCTCCTGTAAGAATTCATTCTAAAATAGATGTTGGCAACGGATATTATCAGTCTGTCACCAACAAAGAACTCGCTATCGACATACTCAGTGCTTACGACCAATAAGGTATAGAATAGCAACCTTATTTATAATAAGGTTGCTTTATGATATCAAGCTAAATTAGTATAAACGTGAACACCTTGTCCCGTCCCGCTAATGCTCTTAAATTTGATTTTATCTTGCCCAGCGCCTCGACAGGCAATTTGAAACGATGCAGGGCCAATAACCGTCACTGTTTTAGGGCCGTTTGGCGCATACCAAATAAATGCCACAAAGGGACCTTCAAGTTGAGAGATAGACTCAAAGTAAACAGTGTATGCTATATCACCAATATGACTTTCAAGATTAACCCAGGGTCCAAAGGCACCTGGCGGTGCCCAGACGTTTTGAGAAATCATAATACCTCCAATTAATTAATGTTCATGTGAGTGCTGTTGCCATTGTTTGTCATTAGATACATCTATAATTGAAACATCGGCACCTTCAAAAGCCTTGAAGAAATAGTCTAGTGCTTGTTCTTTTGTTGCAACAATATCTGACTGGCAACTAATTTCGGTGCCATTCTCATTTTTATAAGAAAAGAGAATGCGTTGTGTTAAAACTGAATTTTCGTTTTCCATAGTACCTCCTGCCTTTAATAGAGGAACTGAATTTAAGATAAATAACTATTGTTATCACCTTATATAGACCTTGTCAGAGATGGCACAACCTGAGCATTACAGGTCGACTCAGAAAGTGTAGTAAAACTTATAAATTAGGTCAGCATAGCATTCTTGATGATTAAGAAGGTCAATCGACTTTTTGGGGTTTCTAACCATGAAACGTAGCGTGACCTATCCGCGGCTGGCGTGAACTAACGATACATAATGTATGAAAATGCCAGTTTCGATGTGTTTTTTAACCTAAAAACCATTTTTCAGGCACATTTATCCAATGCTGACAGCTGCAGTCATCTTTTTTCTCCATCAGATGGCGCTTGTCTGACAACCGGTTGGTGGCATGCACGCCTCGCAGTGGCGCTGCCTTCGCTGCGCTGTGCGTACAGATACGCTTTGACGATCAGCTGCGGGCAGGCGTCGAGCCGATGGCCGACATCGGCGATGCGGCGGCGGACGATCGCCATGTCGTAATCGGCGGGCAGGGTGAAACGGTATTGCATCGCGAGCATAAGGATTCTCCGGAAAGACATTGACCCGGAGAGCGTGACACGCCATCTTTATCAGTAAAATCGGTATTATTTTGATTGATGGTTCAGAAAATCAGGATGGTCAGCATGGGGCGAATAACGTTCGATCTCGAGGATTTGCGCAGCTTCGTCACCGGCGTCGAGCTGGGCAGCTTCGCCAAGGCGGCTGAACGGCTGGGGCGTTCGACGTCGGCGGTCAGTGCCCACCTGAAAAAGCTGGAACAGCAGGTCGGCGCGCCGATCCTGCGCAAGGCTGGGCGCGGCATGGTGATGACCGAGGCGGGGGAAACCCTGCTCGGCTACGCGCGCCGTCTGCTGGAGCTCAATGACGAAGCCGCCGCCGCGGTGCGCGGGTTGGATCTGCAGGGCACGGTGCGGCTGGGGTTGCAGGAGGATTTCGGCGAGACGTTTCTGCCGCAGGTGTTGGGCAGCTTCGCGCGCGCCAATCCGAAGGTGCGCATCGAGGCGCGCATCGCCCGCAATGCCGAGCTGATCGACTGGGTGCTGAAAGGCCAGCTGGATCTGTCGCTGGCGTGGGATGGCGGTTTGAGCACGCCGTTTCATCAGGCGCTGGGGCAGCGGCAGCTGCACTGGATCGCCTCGCCCGGCTTCGCGCTGGCGCCGTGGCGAGAAGGGGATGAGCCCTTGCCGTTGGTGATGTTCGACGCGCCCTGTCTGATGCGCAGCGCGGCGACGCAGGCGCTGGATCGCGCCGGTATTCCCTGGCGCATCGCCTTTACCAGCCGCAGCCTGAATGGCGTTTGGGCGGCGGTGAGCGCCGGGTTGGGCGTAACGGTGCGCACGGCGGCGGGCTTACCGCCCGGCCTGTCACCGCTGGCCCCCGATCTGCTGCCCGCTCTTGGCCAACTCGGCGTGGTGCTGCACCGCGCCGAGGATCAGCCTTCGGCCGCCGTGCAGCGGCTGGCGCAGATCGTGGTCGAGCGGATCGAAACCTAATCTTGGGCGATTGGCTGCTTGCCGCTCCGCTGGCCCCATTCGCTCCAGGCACCGTCATACAGCTTGACCTGCGGCGCGCCGAGCGACAACAAGCCAAACGCCAGCACCGCCGCCGTCACGCCGGAGCCGCAGCTGGTGATGATCGGGCCGTTGATGTCCACCCCCTTGTCGCTGAAGGTTTGGCGCAGTGCCTCCAGCGATTTGAAACGGCCGTTCTCCAGCAGCTCGCCGTACGGAATGTTGATGCTGCCCGGAATGTGGCCGCGGTGCAGGCCGGGGCGCGGCTCTGGCGCTTCGGCATAAAAGCGCGGCGCGGCGCGCGCGTCGAGAATTTGCACCGGCGTGCCTAGTGCCTGTTCCACTTGCTGCATATCCACCACCGCGTCGGCGTTGAACTGGGCGTTGAACGTCTGCGGGGCAGGCTGCGCCGGGCCGGTTGCCAGCGCTTGCCCCAGCGCGGTCCAGCCGTTCAGCCCTTCGTCCAGTACGTAAACATGCTCGGCGCCGAAATTGCGGAAGGTCCACCAGCCGCGCGGTGCGGAGAACTGGTTGCCCTCGTCGTAAATCACCAGGGTATCGCGCTCGCTGATGCCCAGTTTGCCCACCGCCGCGCCAAACTCCGCCGCCGTCGGCAGCATGTGCGGCAGCGCGGTGTTTTTGTCCGCCACGTCGTCGATATCAAAATAGACCGCGCCGGGGATATGGCCGCGTTCGAACTCGGCAAGCATGTCCTTTTTCGGCGTTAGCCCCACCGGCGACATCCGAACGTCGATCACCACCAGATTTTCATCGTTGATATGTTGCGCAAGCCATTGGGGAGTCACCAGAAACGGAGAGTTCATCGTTATTGTTCGCCTGTTGTGAAAACGGATTTTCACTATACACCAGGCCGCGCGGGGATGAAGTATGATGTTCGGTCAAAGGCGATGGGCCGGGAGCGGAGAAATCATGACGGACGAGGCGTTTGGCGGGGCCAAGATCGCGCTGCTGTGCGACGATCGTTTGCTGGTTTACCAACGGGACGACAAGCCGGGCATTCCATGGCCCGGTCAATGGGATCTGCCTGGCGGCGGGCGGGAAAACGGCGAAACGCCGCTGCAGTGCGTGCAGCGGGAAACGCAGGAAGAGTTCGGCGTGACGATCGCGGAATGTCAGGTTGTCTGGCGGCGGCGCTACGATGGCGTTCTGCCCGGCTCCCCGCCGACCTGGTTTATGGCCGGCGAGATCGCCCCGGCGCAGATCGCCGCCATTCGCTTTGGCGACGAAGGCCAGCGCTGGCGGATGATGCCGGTGGCGCAGTTTATTGAGCATCCGCAGGGCATCGAGCATCTGCGCCGCCGGGTGGCGGCGTATTGGCGGCGGCGCGGTTGATGACGGTATTTAGCGCGTCGCCAGTTGATTGATCTGCGGCGGCTCCAGGATGCGCAAGGCGGTTTCCCGGCGCGCCACCGCCAGCATCGCCAGCCCGATTCGTTCGGTGCTGCTCACCTGCGAGGGAAACAGCCGCAATGCGCCGAGCCACAGCGGTTTGAACAGCCGATAAATCAGATCGTATGTACGGACTTTGGAGCGAATGCCGTGCAGCGGCACAATGGCGCCGGGGCGGAACATCACCGCGTGGAACGGCAGCGCCAGCAGCGCGTTTTCGGTGGCGCCCTTGACCCTGGCCCACATGCTGCGGCCGCGTTCGCTGCTGTCGGTGCCGACGCCGGAAACGTAGATGAAGACCATCGTCGGGTTCAGCGTCGCCAACGGGCGAGCCGCGGCCAGCGTCAGGTCGTAAGTTACCGAGCGATACTCGGCTTCGCTCAGGCCGGCGGACGAAATCCCCAGACAGAAGAAACAGGCGTCGTAGCCGGCGAGCTGCGGCTCCAGCGCCGACAGGTCACGCAGGTCGGGCAGGGAGAGCTGGCGCAGTTTGGCGTGGCTCTGCGCCAACGGGCGCCGGCCGATGCTGAGCACTTTGCTGACCCGCGGATCGCGCAGGCATTCTCGCAGCGCGCCCTGGCCCACCATGCCGCTGGCGCCGAAGATAATCACTTTCATGCTCTGTCCTCCCGATGGTCGGCTGCACGCTGAGTGCGCCAGCGGCTGGGCGTCAGCGCTTCCCACTGAATAAAGGCGCGGCTGAACGAGTTCAGCTCTTCGAATCCCAGCACAAAGGCGATTTCGCCCGGCTCGAGATCGGTATCCGCCAACAAGCGGCAGGCGGTACGATGGCGAGTTTTGTCCAGCAGCTGCTGGTAGCTGTAGCCGTGCCGTTGCAGACGGCGCTGCAGCGTGCGCGGGCTGAGATAGAGCTCCGCGGCCACGCTGTTGACGCTGGGGCGCTGGCCGCGCATGCTGCGGCCGAGGATCGTCATCACCTGTGTGGGCAAGTCTTGCTCGGCGCGCGCTTCGGCCAACTCGGCCTCCAGCTCCGGCAGCAGCAGCGCCAGCATGTCCTGGTCGTGGGTGATGAGCGGCTGCTGCATCAGCGCACGGTCAAATACCAGCACGTCCAGCGGCGCGTCGAATCGCACCGGGCAGCCGAAGTGGCGCAGCAGCGGTGAGTGGGGATCGCGACGGCGGGTCACCTCAAGCGCCTTGGGCTGCAGCGGCAAGCCGGTGCCACGGCGGCACAGGGCGGTGATAGAAGCGAACATTGTATCGATCAATAATTCCGGCGTAGGGTCCTCGATCATCGTCCAACGCGTATGCAGCCGAACGCTGTCGCCATCTTCCTCCAGCATCAGTTCTTCCGGGCACACCAACCGTTTGTAGCACGCGACTTTACGCAGGGCCTCGCCCATCGTGGCGGAGTGCAGTGCGGCGACTGACGCGATATCGTAATGCTCCGGCGCGACGTCGCCGCCCAGCCGCAGACCAAAGGCGGGATCGTCGCTCAGTTGGGCGAGGGCGCGCCAGACGGCGAAGAACTGGTGGGTGGTCAACCGCACTTTTACGCGCCGCTCGCTGAGCAGCCCGGCGGGCAAGCCGGCTAACTGACCGACCCGTTCGAGATCGACGCCTTGCGCCGCGAGGCGCACCGCCAACGCGTTGGAAACCGGAATTTGATCGCTGCTCATGGTTGTTGCCTGCCAGTGGTAAGAGAAGGCATTACTCTAAAACAGCCTGTCCGTGCGCCGATAATCCGATCGCGTCAAGATTTAATCCGATTGCGCCAAACTGTCGGTTGGCATCAGCGCCTGGATGGTGGCGCCGACCCGTTGTACCGCCTGTTCGATCTCCGTCGTCAGCGTCGGCGCATAGTTGATGCGCAGACAGTTGCGGTACTTGCCGGCGGCGGAAAAAATGCTGCCGACGGCGATTTGTACGCCTTGCTGCTCGAGATGGCGGTTCAGCCGCAGGGTATCGAACGCTTCGTCCAATTCGATCCACAGCATAAAACCGCCGCGCGGCCGGCTGACGCGGGTGCCGACCGGGAAGTGTTTCAGGATCAAATCGGTCATGCGATCGCGGTTCTGCTGGTAGCGGGCGCGCATGCGCCGCAGGTGCTGCAGATAGTGCCCGCTGCGGATAAATTCGGCGATCGCCAGCTGCGGCTGGGTGGCGGTGGCGCCGGAGCCGATGAACTTCATGTGTAGCACCCGCTCCAGATAGCGGCCGGGCGCGATCCAGCCCACGCGCAGCCCCGGCGCCAGCGTTTTGGAAAACGAGCTACACAGCAGCACGCGGCCGTCGTCGTCGAACGACTTGATGGTGCGCGGCCGCGGGTAGTGATAGGCGATGTCGCCGTAAACGTCATCCTCGATGATCGCCGCATCGTGGCGTTGCGCCAGCGTCAGCAGCCGCTGTTTATGGGCGTCGGGCATGATGTAGCCCAGCGGGTTGTTGCAGTTGGGCGTCAGCAGAATGGCCTTGATCGGCCACTGTTCAAGGGCCATCTCCAGCGCCGCCAGGCTGACGCCGGTCAGCGGATCGGTGGGGATTTCCAGCGCTTTGATGCCCAATCCCTTCAGCGTTTGCATGGTGCCGTGGAAGCAGGGGGAATCGACCGCCACGATGTCGCCGGGTTGGCAAACGGCGCGCAGCCCGGCGGAGATCGCTTCCTGGCAACCGGTGGTGATCAGCAACTGATCGGCACCGATATGGCAGCCGGAATCCAGCAGCAGACGAGCGACCTGTTCACGCAGCGCGGTCACGCCCTGAATGCTGTCGTAATAAAGGCTGCGCAGGTCGCCGTGGCGGGCGGCGTTGCGCAGGGCGACAATCAGCGGTTTCATCGTCGGCTCGGCGACGTCCGGCATGCCGCGCCCCAGTTGGATCAGGCCTTCGCGCGGCCGGCTGCGCACCAGCTCCAGCACCTGCTCCCATTGCGAAATGTCCACCGGCCGCTGCACCGGCGCCGTCATAGCGGGCAGCTCGGCCTGCGCGCGCCGCGTATGCACGAAGTAGCCCGACTTCGGCCGCGCTTCCACCAGGCGCTGTTCCTCGAGCAGCCGGTAGGCTTGCTGCACCGTGCTGATGCTGACGCCGTGCTCCTGGCTCAATGCGCGCACCGAAGGCAGGCGATGGCCGGCCGGATACAACCCTTGCTGAATGCGTTGGCTGAGAATGGCGGCCAGCGTGGCGTAGCGTGTCATACAGAGGCCTCTCATCGGCGGTAAGAATTAAAAAACCGGTACAGATGCTTTCAAAGTAAACCATTCAGTGGGTTTTTTGGTGCAGCTGTATGAAAAAAATAGCACCAGCGTGAATCTGTATTGTTTTTCTCTCGGCGAGCATGATGACTGCAACGCGAAAACATCAGGGAGAATAACAAGATGGCTCTGTTTACTGGCGCGCCGCGGCGGCGCTCATTCGGTGGGTCACGCTGGCGTCTGTATCTGCAACGCTACAGGACGCGAAAAGAATTATTATTGCTGGACGATGCGCGGCTGATCGATATTGGTTTGTCGCGTGCAGAAGCGCTGCGTGAAGGATGTAAACCTTTCTGGAAAGAATAGATAAGAGGAAAACCGATGCTGAGAGTCTTGGGCAAGGCTTCATCAATCAACGTGCGCAAAGTGTTATGGACCTGTCAGGAGCTGGGGCTGACGCTGGAACGGGAAGACTGGGGCAGCGGCTTTCGCTCCACGCAGGAGCCGGCGTTTCTGGCGCTGAATCCCAACGGCCTGGTGCCGGTGCTGATTGACGGCGAGCGGGCGCTGTGGGAGTCGAACACCATTTGCCGCTATCTGGTGGGGCGGGAAGGGCGCCGCGATCTGCTGCCGCAGGAACCCGGCGCGCGCGCGGCGGTGGAGATGTGGATGGACTGGCAGGCCACCGATCTGAACGGCGCCTGGCGCTATGTGTTCATGTCGCGCGTGCGCGGGCATGCGGATTACCAGGATGCCGCCAGCCTGGCCGCCGCCGAACGCGAGTGGAATCGGCTGATGGGGCTGCTGGACAGGCATTTGGCGCAGCACGGCCCTTATGCCGCCGGCGCCACCTTCACGGTGGCGGACGTGGTGCTGGGGCTGTCGCTGAACCGCTGGCTGATGACGCCGTTCGAGCGGCCGAATTATGCGGCGCTGGCGGCCTATCAGCAGCGCCTGCTGCAACGCCCTGGCTACGTGCAACACGGTGCCAACGGTTTACCGTAATATGAAATAAATGGTTCATTTTATCCCGTCCGGATACGACCAGCCGCGTCCGGGCTTTCCTCATTGCATCATCCCGTCAACGTTTCATGAACGGCATCACGAATATGAACTTTATTTTCCCGCGTGCTTGTTATTGAAATTTATATTCCATATAAACCCGTTATCAATCGGCGCGTTTCATTGAGCCGCGCCTGGTTCTACACAGAATTTCGGTCACGGGAGAAAATGATGAAACAGGTACGCGTTGGGTTAATCGGCACCGGTTATATCGGGCGTTGTCACGCTATCGCTTATGCGCAGGCCCCCACGGTATTTCCCCTTAAAGGGGAGCTGGTGCTGGAGATGCTGGCGGAGGTGACGCCCGAGCTGGCGGCGCAGCGCGCGGCCGAGTTCGGCTTTGCGCGTTCGACCGGCGACTGGCGGCAGCTGGTGGCCGATCCGGCGATCGACGTGGTAGACATCTGCGCCCCTAATTTCTTGCACAAAGAGATGGCGCTGGCGGCGATCCACCACGGCAAGCACGTATATTCGGAAAAACCGCTGGCGCTGGACGCCGCCGACGCGGCGGAGATGGTGCAGGCCGCCCGCGCCAAGGGCGTGAAAACGCTGGTCGGTTTCAACTACATGAAGAACCCGACCAGCCAGCTGGCGCGCGAGATCATCGCCAACGGCGAAATCGGCGAGGTGGTGCATTTTTACGGCACCCACAATGAGGATTACCTGGCCGACCCGCGCACGCCGATCGACTGGCACTGCCGCCGCGCCAGCGCCGGGCTGGGCGCGTTGGGGGATCTGGCGGCGCATATCGTCAATATGGCGCACTACCTGGTGGGCGATATCGTGGCGGTCTCTGGCGATATGCAGACCGTGATCAAGCAGCGCCCGGACCCGCAAGACCCGGCGCGCCTGCTGCCGGTGGAAAACGAAGATCAGGCCAGTGCACTGCTGCGTTTCGCCGGCGGGGCGATGGGCACGATCGAAACGTCGCGCATCGCCTGCGGGCGCAAGATGGGGCTGACCTATGTGGTCACCGGCACCAAAGGCACGCTGAGTTATACCCAGGAACGGATGGCCGAACTGAAGCTGTATCGGCATGATGAACCGGCGGAGCGGCAGGGGTTCAAGACGTTGCTGGTGGGGCCGAAGCACCCGGACTATGCGGCGTTTTGCATCAGCGCCGGGCACGGCATTGGTTTTAACGATCAGAAAACGGTGGAGATCCGCGATCTGGTCAACGGCATCGCCGCGGGCGATCGCATGTGGCCGGACTTTGAAGAAGGCTGGAAGGTGTCTTGCGTGCTGGATGCGATAGCCGCCTCCGCCGAGCAGCGGCGCTGGCTGGAGATCAACCGCGATTGACAATAAAATGGCGCTCTCCGCGGACAGCGCCATTAATTTGCTACTTTACTAACTTAGTATCTTATTAAGCTAGTTACGTAATAAGTTGCTGGGCTGGCAACTTAGAACGAGAAGCACGAACAGCCGAACGCGCCCCAGAAGGCATTCTCGTCCGACACCGGGATGCTGGAGCGGCGCGCGATGTCATGCTGATGCGCGTGTACGCCGCACGGGCCGCAGCATTGGTGCGCCTGGCTCACGACCCCGACGCGAGCTGCCGCCGACGGCGGCGCGGAGCGGTAGTGGCCCGGCACTTGGGTGACCGGTGACCACTCCGGCAGCACCGGCAGCGGCGGTGGCGCCAGCGGCGAGAAGCTGCCAGCGGCGTAGACCACTTTGCCATCCACCACCGTCATCACCGACTCGATGCCTTTGATCTGCTCTTCCGGCACGCTGAAATAGTCCTGCGACAGCACCGCCATATCCGCCAACTGACCGACCTTGATCTGGCCTTTCTTGCCCTGTTCGGTGGAGAACCAGGCGCTCCCTTGCGTCCACAGCATCAGCGCCGTTTCGCGATCCAGCCGGGCGCTGTCGTCGTACATCGCCATGCCGCCGACGGTGCGGCCGGAGACCAGCCAGTACAGCGCCGTCCACGGGTTGTAGCTGGCGACGCGGGTGGCGTCGGTGCCCAGCCCGACCGGCAGCTCAGCCGCCAGCATTTTCGCTACCGGCGGCGTATGTTTGGTGGCTTCGATGCCGTAGCGATCGGCGAAATATTCGCCCTGGAACGCCATGCGATGCTGCACCGCAATGCCGCCGCCCAGCGCCTTGACCCGTTCGATATTGCGTTCGGTAATGGTTTCGGCGTGGTCGAATAGCCAGTGCAGCCCGTTGAACGGAATGTCGCGGTTCACCTTCTCGAACACGTCCAGCATGCGGCTGATGGACTCGTCATAGGTGGCGTGCAGGCGGAACGGCCAGCGGTGCTCGACCAAATGGCGCACCACCCGCTCCAGCTCGTCTTCGGTGCCCGGCGGCAGATCCGGGCGCGGCTGCAGGAAGTCTTCGAAGTCGGCGGCGGAAAACACCAGCATCTCGCCGGCGCCGTTGTGGCGATAGAAATCGGTGCCCTGGCCTGGCTTGAGCATATCAGTCCACAGCTCGAAGTCTTCCAGTTCCTGCTTCGGCCGCTGGGTGAACAGGTTATAGGCGATACGGATGGTCAGCTGCTTTTTCTCGTGCAGCTCGGCGATCACCTGATAATCCTCCGGGTAGTTCTGGAAACCGCCGCCGGCGTCGATGGCGCTGGTGAGGCCGAGGCGGTTCAGCTCACGCATGAACTGGCGGGTGGAGTTGACCTGCTGTTCCAGCGGCAGCTTCGGCCCTTTCGCCAGCGTGGCGTACAGGATCATGGCGTTGGGTTTGGCGATCAGCATGCCGGTCGGGTTGCCGTTGGCGTCGCGCTGGATCTCGCCGCCCGGTGGGTTCGGCGTGTCTTTGGTGTAGCCGACTACCTTCAGCGCCGCGCGGTTGAGCAGCGCGCGATCGTAGAGATGCAGAATAAATACCGGCGTGTCCGGCGCCGCCTGGTTGATTTCGTCCAGCGTCGGCATGCGGCGTTCGGCAAACTGGAATTCGGTCCAGCCGCCGACCACCCGCACCCATTGCGGGCTCGGCGTGCGCAGCGCCTGCTCTTTCAACATGCGCAGCGCGTCGGCCAGCGAAGGCACGCCTTCCCAGCGCAGCTCCAGGTTGTAGTTCAGGCCGCCGCGGATCAGGTGCAGGTGCGAGTCGTTCAGGCCCGGAATGGCGGTGTGGCCGTGCAGATCGATCACCTGGGTTTCCGGCCCGGCGTGCTGCATGACTTCGGCTTCGCTGCCGACCGCCAGAAACTTGCCGTCGCGGATGGCGACCGCCTGTGCGGTAGGATTTTGGCGATCGACGGTGTGAAACTTGCCGTTGGTGATGATCAATGAAGCGTGGTGGTTCATAACATTCTCCCGGCGAACCGCCTAGCGGCGGATCAGCCATTGATGAAAGACGCGAGTCACGATGGGCATCCACAGGTACACCACCAGGGCGACCACGGTGGCGTCATTGAGAAAATGGCCGAGCAGCGTGCCGTTCAACTGCGGCAGCGCCAGCCCCCAAAACCAGGGCACCAGATTGGTGGAAGGGAAGATCACCAGCAGGGTGATGATGAACTGCTTCCACTGGGGCGGCTGGCGCACGTTGGGGTTGGGCGGGGTAAACCAGAACTCCGCGCCGGGGCGGATCTCGATATGGTCGTTCTCCAGCAACAGCGGAGTGACTTCTTCGATGTATTGCTTGCGCAGCGGCGAGTTGAGCCAGCGGTAGAGATTGTCGACATTGTCGAAGCGGACCAGCACCGTATAGGCCTGTTCGCTGTCGGATGGGCGGATGACGTTGACGCCCAGATGGCCGGTGAAGCCCGCGGCGTCCGGCATGATGCGGTTCAGCCAGGCCTCATAGGCCTGCTCGTTCCCCGGCGCCAAACGGTGGGTGATCACCAGCGTGACATGCTGCGGATGGGCCATAAAACCGACTCCTGAAAATACCCCGGCGCGGGGCCGGGGCAGGGGGAATTATTTCACCGTGCGGGCCGGTGCGTGGTGCACCATGGTGTAAGCGTAGTCGACGCCCATGCCGTACGCGCCGCTGTGTTCGCGCACCAGCGCCATCACCGCGTCGTAGGTGTCTTTGCGTGCCCAGTCGCGTTGGTACTCCAGCAGCACCTGTTGCCAGGTCACCGGTACGGCGCCGGCCTGCACCATGCGATCGATCGAGCGTTCGTGCGCATCGACGGAGGTGCCGCCGGAGGTGTCGGTCACCACGTACACTTCATAGCCGGCTTCCAGCGCCATCAGCGCCGGGAAGGTCAAACAAACTTCGGTCCATAGCGCGGAGATCACCAGCTTTTTGCGGCCGGTGGCTTCCACGGCTTTAACGAAGGCCGCGTCTTCCCAGGAGTTCATCGAGGTACGTTCAATCGGGGTGATTTCAGGGTGTACCGCCAGCAGTTCCGGCCAGATATAGCCGCTGAAGCTTTCGGTTTCGACCGAGGTGAAAAGGGTGGGGACGTTGAAAATCTTGCCTGCCTTCGCCAAACCAACAACGTTGTTTTTCAGTTGCTGACGATCAATATTAGCCACGCCGAAGGCCATTTGTGGTTGATGATCGATAAAAATCAGTGCGGAATTGTCTTTATCAAGCAGTTGAAACTTGGACATAATTTACCTTCCCAGTGATATTTCGGTTGAACATCTGATGAGTGTAACGCCGATAAAACCCATGGTAGGCAGAGGGCGATTTCAAAGATACCGCAGAATTTTTGCCGACTTGTTGAGTTTTTTTATACACGGGAGAAAGCATGAGATTAAACCTGGAAGCGCTGCTGATTTTGGACGCGCTGGACCGGCACGGATCTTTCGCCGCCGCGGCCGCCGCACTGTTTAAAACCCCTTCGGCACTGAGCTATATGGTGCAAAAGCTCGAGAACGATCTCGACATCACCCTGCTGGACCGCTCCGGCCATCGGGCGAAGTTCACCGATACCGGCAAGCTGATGCTGGAAAAAGGGCGGGTGCTGCTGCGCGCGGCGCAGGATCTGGAACAGCAGGCGCGCTACGTGGAGAACGGCTGGGAAAGCGAGATCACGCTCGGGATCGACGCCTCCTTCCCGTTTGCCCGCCTGTTGCCGCTGATCGACGAGTTCTATCGGCAGCATCACCATACCCGGCTGCGTTTCAGCCACGAGGTGCTGGCCGGTTCCTGGGAGTCGCTGGTTTACGGTTGCGCCGACATTATCATCGGCGCCATTTGCGAGCCGCCGTCGCGGGTGGGCTATGCGTTCAGCCGCCTGGGGCAGCTGGATTACGTGTTCGCCGTCGCGCCGCAGCATCCGCTGGCGGCGCTGCCGGAACCGTTGCCGAAGGATGAGATCCGTCAGCACCGGGCGGTGGTGGTGCGCGATACCTCGCGCGTCAACGCGCCGCAGAGCCTGAACCTGCTGGAAGAACAGGATACGCTGACGGTCTTCGGCTTTGACGCCAAACTGCAGGCGCAGTTGGCCGGGCTGGGCTGTGGCTATCTGCCGCGTTCTCTGGCAGAACCTTACCTGAACAGCGGCGAACTGGTGGCGAAACGCGTTGAATCTGAGCGCTGCAGCGACGCTGCCTATTTCGGCTGGCGTGAAAGCGCCAGCGGCTTGGCGGCCAAGTGGTGGCGCGAGCGCCTGCAGCGTTACGCGGATGACGGCGAGGCTTATCCGGCGGCGCAGTGAGGGCCGCACGATAAGGATGAATCCCCCCAATAAGGACATCGGGAATGAAAAAGACACTAGGCCTGTTGGCGCTGTTGTTGTTGAGCGGCTGCGGCGCGGGTGCCGGCCATCAGGCTGGCACCCCCTTGCCGTCGCCGCAGGCCGAGGCGCAGACTGCGATGCCGCTCAGCTATCCGGTGCGGGTGCATAACGCGGTGAGCCGCGAGCTGCGTTTGCCGGAGCACGCGCGCGGCCAACGCTGCACCATCAGCATACGGCTGCGGCCGGACGGGAAACTGGCGAGCAGCAAGATCGTAAGAGGCGATGCGCCGCTGTGCGCGGCGGCCAACGCGGCGGTGCAGCGCGCGCAGTTTCCGCCGATGGCCAGCGCCACTGAATACGCGTTGTTCAACGCCGTGGTGCTCGATTTCGTTCCCTGAAGGGATGTGACCGACGGGCCGCCTGCGCGGCCCGTTTTTTCTCGTTTCGCCGTTTGCGTATTCACGCTTTTCCGCCAATAGTGTTCTCCGGGCATGCACCCAGACAATTTTTCATTGGCCGGCCAACGGAAGCAAAAGACATGAAAGGCGAGCATCATTATCAGGTCTCGGTGACCTGGCAGGGGAATGTGGGCGCAGGCACGGAAGATTATCGCGCTTATGGACGCGATCACAGGATCGGCGCCGTGGGCAAGGCAGATATCGCCGGCTCAGCCGATCCGGCCTTCCGCGGTGACGCGACGCGCTGGAATCCGGAGGATTTGCTGGTGGCATCGCTCAGCGCTTGCCACAAATTATGGTACCTGCATCTGTGCGCCACCTCGGGGATTTCGGTGCTGGCCTATCAGGACGATGCCGTGGGCGTGATGCGCGAAGACGCCGCGCGCGGCGGCTTTTTCACCTCGGTGACGCTGCGGCCGCAGGTCACGGTGCGCGATGGCGACGATCTGCAGCTGGCGCAACAGCTTCACGAGAAGGCGCATCACCTGTGCTTTATCGCCAACTCGGTGAATTTCCCGGTGGCGTGTGAGCCGCATGCCGCGTACGCAACCCGCTGAATTTTCACTTAGCTTTGCCATTTTCGTTATTTTGAACGCCGCAACGGCTCACGGATACTGAGAGAAAATCTCTTACCGCGAGCCGCAGCATGTCCCACGCCCACTATTTGCACCCCGAACAGCGCGAACGAATCAGGCAGCTTTATCGGCGCCGGCATTGGCGGCTGGAGCTGCCCACCTGGGGGATCATGGCGGCGGTGTACGGCGGCTGGTTCGGCGTGGCGTATTCTTGGCAGGCGCTGGGCCCGTGGCTTGGCGCACCGCTGCTGATCCTCCTGACCACCTGGTACCTGTCGTTGCAACACGAGCTGATCCACGGCCACCCGACGCGCTGGCCGCGCGTCAATCAGCTGTTCGGCCTGTTGCCGCTGGCGGTGTGGTATCCCTATGGGCTGTATCGCGATTCGCATCTGCGCCACCACCGCAACGACCACCTGACCGATCCGCACGAAGATCCCGAAAGCTATTACTTCAGCGCCGCGCAGTGGCGGCGTTATCCCCGCCTGTTGCCGCTGTTGGCCGCGGTGCGCAATACGCTGATCGGCCGGGTGCTCCTCGGCCCGGCGCTGGATATCGCCGCGACCCTGGCCGGGGCGGTGAAAGCGCTCGCCGGAGGGGAGCGGCGCGCCTGGGCGAGGTGGTTGGTGCACCTGTCGCTGTTGGCGGTGCTGCTGCACTGGCTGCAGACGCAGGGTATCGGTACGGCGTTTTATCTGTTGGCCATCAGCTACCCGGCGCTGGCGCTGACCAAGGTGAGATCGTTTTTTGAGCATCGCGCCGTGGACGCACCGCAGGCACGTTCTATTATTAATGAGGCGGGCTGGCCGTGGCGGCTGTTGTTTCTCAATTTGAACTACCATTTAGTGCATCACGATCTGCCCGGCCTGCCCTGGTATGGTTTGCGCGAAGTCTATCTGGCGGAGCGCGAGGCGTATCAGCGGCGCAGTCAGGGATTTGTCGCGCAAGGCTACGGCGAGTGGCTGCGCGATTACGCCCTGACGCCGATCGACGTCGGCGTACATCCGTTGCGCGCCGGTGAACCGCAGGGGGGAGGCGATGCCCTGCCGACGGAAAAATTTATTGCGCGCTGGAAGCGCGTTTCTCAGGATTTTCCAACCTAACTGGCCCATGAGCCGGAAAACGTATAACCAGAGGAAAAATATGGCAATCACCTTATCACGCGGACGTTCCTTTGCCGTCGCGCTGGCTCTGCTGGCCACCGGCGGCCTGGCGCAGGCGGCCGACTCGGTGCGCGTCGGCTCCAAGATCGATACCGAAGGTTCGCTGCTCGGCAACATCATCGTGCAGGTGCTGGAAGCCAACGGCATCAAGACCACCAACAAGCTGCAGCTCGGCACCACCAAGGTGCTGCGCGGCGCCATCACCTCCGGTGAGATCGACATCTACCCGGAGTACACCGGCAACGGCGCGTTTTTCTTCTCCGATGAGAAAGATCCGGCGTGGAAGAACGCCCAGGCCGGCTTCGAGAAAGTGAAACAGCTCGACTACGACAAAAACAAAATCGTCTGGCTGGACGCGGCGCCGGCCAACAACACCTGGACCATCGCTATTCGCCAGGACGTGGCGGAGGCCAATCATCTGAAAACGCTGTCGGATCTCGGCAAGTGGATCAACGGTGGCGGCAAGTTCAAGCTGGCGGCCTCGGCGGAATTTATCGAACGGCCGGATGCGCTGCCGGCGTTCCAGAGTGCCTACGGTTTCAAACTGAATCAGGATCAGCTGCTGTCCCTGGCCGGCGGTGATACGGCGGTGACCATCAAGGCGGCGGCGGAGCAGACCTCCGGCGTCAACGCGGCGATGGCCTACGGCACCGATGGCCCGGTAGCGGCGCTGGGGTTGCAGACCTTGGCGGACCCGAAAGGGGTACAGCCGATCTACGCGCCGGCGCCGATCGTGCGCGAAGCGGCGCTGAAAGCGCACGCCAATCTGCCTGAGCTGCTGAAGCCGGTGTTCGCCTCACTGGACGGGCCGACGCTGCAAAAGCTCAACGCGCAGATCGCCGTGGAAGGCCAGGACGCCAAACAGGTGGCGGCCGCTTACCTGAAAGAGAAAGGGTTTGTTAAGGGATAATGCCGAGGTGCCCCCTCTGCCGTCGGGAGAGGGGGTTAACCGAGGGAGCCGGAGCGTTTCTTTGACTATCGCCGTAAAACATCGCGTCTTGTTGACGCTGTTCATGCTGTTGCTGCTGGCCGCGTTCGGCCTGCCGTTCCTCAGTTATGCCCCCAATCGCCTGTTGTCGGGCAAAAGCCTCTCCTTGTTCTCCCTGCTGCACGGCCCGGCGCTGTGGCTGCTGTTGCCGCTGGCGGCATTGGCGATCCTCAGCCTGTTGCCGCCGACGCGGGGGCGGGCGCTGCTGGCGGCGCTGGCCGCCTGCGGGGTGTTGACGCTGGCCTTCTGGATCAGTGGGCAGGCCGCCGAACGCCTGGCGCAGGAGGGGTCGCGCCTGGCGCGCACCTCTTGGGGCAGCGGCTGCTGGCTGACGATGGCGCTGAGCCTGCTGATCGCGGCCGACGCCATGGCGCGCCTCACCGCGTCGCACCTGTGGCGCATGCTGGGCAACGCGCTGGTGCTGGTGCCGCCGGCGCTGCTGCTGTTCGGGCATCAGCTCGATCAGCTGTCGCTGCTGAAGGAGTACCACAATCGCCAGGAGGTGTTTGACGCCGCGCTGTTGCAGCACCTGACCATTCTGCTGGCGACGATGGCCCCGGCGCTGGCGATCGGCGTGCCGCTCGGGGTGCTGTGTTTTCGCTCCGAGCGCTGGCAGAGGCCGATTTTTTCCGCGCTGAACATTATCCAGACCGTGCCTTCCATCGCGCTGTTCGGCCTGCTGATTGCGCCGCTGGCGGGGCTGGCGGCGGCGGTGCCCTGGCTGGCGGAGCACGGCGTCAGCGGCATCGGCATGGCGCCGGCGATTGTGGCGCTGGTGCTGTACGCGCTGTTGCCGCTGGTGCGCAGCGTGGTGGCGGGGCTGCAGAGCGTGCCGGCCGGGGTGATTGAGTCCGCCACCGGCATGGGGTTGACGCGCGGGCAGATTTTCCTGCGCGTGCAGCTGCCGTTGGCGTTGCCGCTGTTCCTGACCGGCGTGCGCATCCTGGCGGTGCAAACCGTCGGCATGGCGGTGGTGGCGGCGCTGATCGGCGCCGGCGGCTTTGGCGCCATCGTGTTCCAGGGGCTGCTCAGCAGCGCGCTGGATCTGGTTCTGCTGGGGGTGATCCCGGTGGTCATGATGGCGGTCATCGTCGATTCGCTGTTTAAATTTTGGGTTTCAATCCTGGACGTATCGCGCCGATGATTCACTTTGAGCAAGTCAGCAAAATTTTTCAGGGCAAGCCGGCGGTCGACGATCTCACGCTGCACATCGCCGAGGGTGAATTCACCGTGTTGATCGGCACCTCGGGTTCTGGCAAGTCCACGACGTTAAAAATGATCAATCGCCTGATCGAACACGATCGGGGCAAGATCCTCTTTGCCGGCGAAGAGATCCAGTCGTTTAAACCGCAGGATCTGCGGCGGCGCATGGGCTATGCGATCCAATCGATCGGCCTGTTTCCACATTGGACGGTGGAGGAGAACATCGCCACCGTGCCGCAGCTGCTGAAATGGCCGCGCGCGCGCATCCGCGATCGGGTTACCGAGTTGCTGGAGCTGCTGCACCTGGAACCGGATCTGTTTCGCCGTCGCTACCCGCACCAGCTTTCCGGCGGGCAGCAGCAGCGGGTCGGAGTGGCGCGCGCGCTCGCCGCCGATCCCGAGGTGTTGTTGATGGACGAACCGTTCGGCGCGTTGGATCCGGTCACCCGCGCGGCGCTGCAGGCGGAGATCGCCCGTATTCATCAGATCTCGGGCCGCACCATTGTGCTGGTGACGCACGACATCGACGAGGCGTTGAGCCTGGCGGATCGCCTGGTGCTGCTCGATCAGGGGCGGGTGGTGCAACAGGGCACGCCGCTGACGCTGTTGACCGCCCCGGCCAACGATTTCGTGCGCGATTTCTTCGGGCGCAGCGATCGCGGCATCAAGCTGCTGTCGCTGGGTACGGTGGCGGAGCGGGTGCGGCCCGGCGTCGCTGGGGGCGAGCCGATCGCCGCCGCCATGAGCCTACGCGAGGCGCTGTCGGTGTTCGTGGCGCGCGGCAGCGACTGCCTGCCGGTGGTGGATGAACGGGGCGAAGCGTTGGGGGTGTTGCATTTCAACGATCTGATCGCCGGGCAGGCGCTGTCATGAGCGGGCGCATCGGGCGCCTGCTGCGCGATCCGCTGCCCTGGACGCTGGCGCTGCTGTTGGCACTGGTGTTCGACATGGATCATCTGCGCGGCCTGTTCGCCGCCTGGTTCCCTGATTTGGAGCGGCCCATTTATCAGCAGGACAGCTTTATCGCGCTGGTGGGGGCGCACCTGTCGCTGGTGGCGATCTCCAGCCTGATCGCGGTGGTAATCGGCGTGGCGGCGGGCGTCGCTGTGACCCGACGCAGCGGCCGGGAGTTTCGTTCGCTGGTGGAAACGGTAGTGGCGGTGGGGCAGACCTTCCCGCCGGTGGCGGTGCTGGCGGTAGCGGTGCCGGTGATGGGCTTCAGCGAGCAGCCGGCGATCATTGCGTTGGTGCTGTACGGCCTGCTGCCGATCCTGCAGGGCACGCTGGCGGGCATCGAATCGGTACCGCCCGCCACGCGCGAGATCGCCCGCGGCGTGGGGATGAGCGCCTGGCAAATTCTGTGGCGGGTTGAACTGCCGCTGGCGGCGCCGGTGATTGTCGCCGGGATCCGCACGTCGGTGATCATTAACATCGGCACGGCGGCCATCGCTTCCACCGTCGGTACCAAAACGCTCGGTTCGCCGATCATCATCGGCCTGAGCGGGTTTAACACCGCCTATGTGATCCAGGGCGCGGCGGTCGTGGCGTTGTTGGCTATTATCACCGATATGCTGTTCGAACGTTGGGTGCGTTATCTCACCGCCTGGCGCCAGCAGACGCTGGCGACCACTCCGGCGGGGTAAGGGGGAAATGATGCAGGTGTCTCTACCGATGTACGGCGTTGGCCGGGAGCAGGCCGAATCCTTCTGGCAGGTCTTGCGCGGCAAGCTGCTGCGGCTGGGGTTGCCAGCGGCGCCGGAACGGCTTAGCTGGCCGGACGATCTGGCGCAGCATTGGCGGCGCGAGGATCTCTTGCTCAGCCAAACCTGCGGTTATCCGTTGGTCAGCAGCCTGCCGCAGGTGCAGCTGATCGGCACCTATCATTATCGGGTGGAAGGGTGCGACGGGCCAAATTACCGCAGCTGGCTGGTGGTGCGCGCGGGCGACTCCGGCGAACGGCTGGCGGATTTTCGCGGCCGGACGGTGGCGTATAACAGCACCGATTCCCAGTCTGGCTACAACGGCTTGCGCGCGCTGATCGCGCCGCTGGCGCAGGACGGGAAATTCTTCGGTGCGGCTATCGCCTCCGGGGCGCATTACCAGTCGCTGAAGCTGATCCGCAGCGGGCAGGCGGATATCGCCGCCATCGATTCCATCAGCATGGAACTGCTGCGCCGCGCGCAGCCACAGGCGCTGGAGGGACTGAAAATCATCGGCCGCACGGCGGCGGTGCCCGGTTTGCCGCTGATCACCGCAGCCGGCACGCCGCCGGAACAGGTGGACATCCTGCGCGCCGGCGCCCGAGCGATGCTGGATGAGGCGGTCAGCGACCGCCTGCTGATCGGCGATTTCAGCCTGGTGCCGCGCTCGGCCTACCAGATTATCACCGTGCTGGAGCAGCAGGCCGCCGCACAGGGCGTGACGGCGCTCTAGCCGCCGTTACAGCAGGCCGCCGCCGTCGATGTCGATCACGCTGCCGGTGACGAAACCGTTCTCCATCGCCAGCAGGTAACCCGCCGCGACGTCGGCCGCCTGGCCGATCCGGCCGACCGGCAGGCTGCCGCTTACGCGCTCGAACAGCGCCTGACGCTGCGCGGCGCTCATGCCGTCGTAGGCTTCGGTGGCGGTGATGCCGGGGCTGACCACGTTCACCCGCCGCGGCGCCAGCTCCTTCGCCAACTGTTTGCCGACCGCTTCCAGCGCGGCGTTGATGCCGGTTTTGATCAACTGACCGCCAAGGTATTTACGCGACAGCTGGCCGGAGGTCAGGGTGATCGAGCCCTGCGGCGCCAGCGTCGGCAGCGCCGCCTGCACCGCGCGCAAGCTGCCCCAGAATTTGACGTTGAAGTCGGCCTGCGCCTGCTCAAAGGCCGTCTCCGCCAGCGGTTTCGCGTCCACCAACGGCCCGGCGGTGATCACCAGATGGTCGAAAGCGCCGACGGCGGCAAACAGCGCATGCAGTGATGCTTCATCGGTCAGGTCGGCCTGCATCAGATGCAGCGCGTCGTTTTTCTCCCCGGCGTGGGGAAGGCGACGTGAAGCCAGCACCACTTCAGCGCCGCGCGCCGCCGCCGCGTAGGCCACCGCGGCGCCAATGCCGCTGGTGCCGCCCAGGATCACCAGCTTTTGTCGTTTCAGGGGGGAGTCGGGAATCGTCATGTTAAGGCCTCTTTTTAGGTAAGTTTCAACGGGATCTATCTTTCCTGATTGAAAATGAGGAAAAAAGCCCGCCTAATAGCAAACACTTGTAAATTAATATTAATAATTGATTGGGCTAAAAAGAGGGGAAATACATGACCTCATTTGTCGATCTCGAGGTGTTTGTCCGCACGGTGGATGGCGGCAGTTTTTCCGCCGCGGCGCGCGCGCTGGACATGACGCCGGCGGCGGCCAGCATTGCGGTGAAAAGGCTGGAGCAGCAGCTGGGCGCGCGGCTGCTGGTGCGTTCTACCCGCAGCCTGAGGTTGACGGAGGAGGGGGCTCGCTATCTCGACAGCGCGCGCCTGGCGCTGGGCGCGTTGGCCGAAGGAGAGCAGGCGATCCGCGAGAAGCATCAGGGGCTATCCGGGGTGCTGCAGATTTCCGCGCCGTCGGATTTTGGCCGCAATTTGCTGCTCTGCTGGCTGGATGAGTTCCGCCTGCAGCACCCGCATATTCAGCTGCAGCTCCTGATCAACGATCGGCAGGCCGATCTGTTTCGCGAACCGGTGGACGTGGCGTTGCGTTTCGGGCCGTTGGCCGACTCTTCGCTGGTGGCGCTGCCCATTTTGCCGCAGCACCGGCGGCTGATCTGCGCCAGCCCGGATTACCTGCGGCGGCATGGCGCGCCGCAAACGCCAGCCGATCTGGCCCGGCACAGCATTCTGGTGTATCAGCCCAGCGGCAAACGACAGGTGGAATGGCGGCTATGGCGCGGTGAGGAACTGATCGAAGTGCCGTTGAACGGCAGCTATTTTACCGATGACGGCGAGGTGGCGCGGCGCTGGGCGCTGGCTGGCCATGGGGTGGTGCGCAAGTCGGCGATCGACGTGGTGGCCGACATTCGCGCCGGGCGGCTGGTGCAGCTGTTACCGGAATGGCGCAGCGACGCGGTGCCGATCAATCTGGTCTGCCCGCATCGCTCGCAGGTGTCGGAACGCGTCAGGCAGCTGCAGCGCTTTTTACAGCAGCGCTGTCAGCGTTGGATGGACGATCACTTGGCCTGAAGGGTTTCGGTTTGCGCCGGCGTGGCGGCGGTATCCCCGGCAGGCGCGCTTTCTTCGTGCGGGGTGGTGGAACGGGTGTAGATGTTCAGCCCGGCGAGGAATACGCCGCCCAGAGAACCGAAGGCGCACAGGGCGATGACGATGAGGAACGCTTTTTTCAGCATAGGAATAATTTCGCAGGTTGCTTGGAACAGCGGGAATTATAGCCCCTTCGCCGGGTGAAACAAGAATCGTTTTTAACGGCGGCCCGCAGACCGCCCTTTGTGATCACCGCCGTTCGCAGTCGATGGCCTGTACGTTGGCCGGGCGGGCGAACAGGTATTTTCCCAGCGTCACCAGCACCACCGCCGCCACGATGATCACCAGCGCCAGCCACTCGCGCGGCGCCAGCGATTCGCCGGCAAAGCCGATGCCGAGCAGCACCGCCACCACCGGGTTGACGTAGGCATAGCTGGTGGCGACCGCCGGGCGCACATTCTTCAACAAGAACATATAGGCGCTGATCGCCAGCATCGAGCCGAAGACAATCAAGTACCCGAGCGCCAGAAAGCCGCCGGTGCTCGGCATCTGAGCCAGGTGCTCGCCGCTCAGCCGGCTGGCGACCAATAACACCACGCCGGCGACCAGCATCTCCGCCGCGCCGGCCATCGGCCCGGCCGGCAGCGAGATGCGCGATCCCAATACCGAGCCAAAGGCCCAACTGGCCGACGCCAGCAAGATCAACAGCGCGCCGGTCGGGTTGCCCACCAGGTTGTTGCCGGTGTTGAGCAGCACGATGCCCACTAACCCGAGCGCAATACCGGCCCATTCCAGTTTGGTGTTGCGCATGCCCCACAGCAGGCTGAAGCAGAGGGTGAACAGCGGCACCGTCGCCACCATCACCGCGGCGATGCCGGACGGCACATGTTGGTGTTCCGCCACCGTCACCAGGCCGTTGCCTACCGCCAGCAACAGAATGCCAATGGCGCCGGCGGCCAGCCACTGCTTCGGCGTCGGCAGCGCGTGGCCGCGCCAGGCCAGGAAACTGAACAGCACGATGCCGGCAATCAGAAAGCGAATCCCGGCCATCATCAGCGGCGGCCACTGCGCGACGCCGAGGCGAATGACGAAATAGGTGGAACCCCAAACGATATATAACGTGAACAACGCCCCGATCAACGGCAGGACGCTACGGCTTTGTTGGCTAAGCATAGGGATGTGTTTTTGCAGGGATGATTATTATTAGAACGCTCAGTAAACCCGATTGGGCAACCGATAAGCAATGGCTTTCGGCATTATTTTTCCCGACTGCCGCAAGCCGTTCAGCTGTTCCGCCGCTTCCACTGCAGCCAACTGACGGCCGGCAGGTAAATCGACCAGCCGACGGCCAGCAACAGCAGCATGAACTCCGGCGGCACGCCGGGCAGTAACACGCCCAGCTTCCAGGAGACGGCGTAGGCGAAAGGACCGACGGCGGCGCCCAGCACCGCCAGCGGCCAGGGCGCCGCTCTGACCACGTCCAGCAGCCAATACCACCAGCAGCCGAAGCCGATCCACAGCGCGAGGGTCCAGAGCGGCAGGCCGTGTTGCCCGCTGTAGTGCAGCACGCCGCTGTAGCTCCATAGCCCATCCATGCCGATACCGCCCAGGGCAGCCAGAGCCGCGCCCTTACGGCGGGTGGCAGGGGTAAAGATCAGCGCCAGCGCCGCGCCGGCCAGCAGTAGGCCGTTGAGCCGATCGCGAGTCAGCAGCGCCAGCAGCCAGCAAACGCCCAGTCCCAGCGTCGCCAGCCAGAATCCGGCATGCGGCTTCTTCATCGTTCAACTCCCGTGGGGTTACTCTGCCGCTGCGCGCTTAGCGCCGACGGATTTGCCAAGCGGGCGCGAAGCCCGCTGTTTGCCTGAATGTTCGTTAATTCAACCTTAGAAGGGAAGGTGTGGGGTGCACAAGCAGAATAATCTGTACCGGTTGAAAACGTGGGCAAAAACCGGTGTTACAGGAGCGAAATCCGGTAGGCGCAGCGGCGCGAGCCGGCCAGAATGTGTTCGGCGCGCTCCACCTGCGCCTGCAGCACTTCGGTGAAGATACTCAGCTCCGCCCGGCAGAAGCCCTGGCAGACGGTGGCAGCGGCGCAAATCGGGCAGTGGTTTTCCACCAGCAGATAGGCACCGTCCTCCTCCTGGCGCCATTCGGCCATATACCCTTCGCGACAGCGGATCTCGGTCAGGCGCGCCACGCGCTCCTGCAGATCGGCGGCGCCAATCATCGCCTGCTTGTAGTTGATGCGGTTTTCCTGCTCGCGGGTTTCGATCAGCACGTCGAGCGCCTGTTCGCCCAGCTTGTCGCGCACGGTGCGCAGCAGCTGAACCGTCAGGTCCGCATGGGTATCGGGAAAGCGCGCATTGCCGGCCGAGGTCAAATGCCACAGCTGTACCGGGCGGCCTACGCCGCGCGTTTCCGCCACCGCTTCGACCAGCCCCTCTTTCGCCAGCTTGACGAACTGCTGGCGGGCCGCCTCACCGGTGGTGCCGAGCACCTTTCCTGCGTCAGAAGCTTGCTGCGGGCCGCGGGTTTTCAATAGCGTCAGCAAGCGGTCACTGACCGATTGTGCGGTCTTTCCGCTATTTTCCAAGTTTATTCTTGACATATTTCTCCGCCTCGCCCTAACTTATTCCAAGATAACTCTTGTTAAATTTAACGCAATCTTATGATCAACTCAATGCCATTCCTCTGAAAACAGGACGACAACCGTGATAACCCATGACGATAGCCGCTGGAGCGACCTTTTCTCTGGCAAAAATGCGGCCAGTGCGATCGCGCTCTCGCTCGGCGTGGCGCTGCATGCCATCAATATTCTGGTCGCCACCACCATCTTGCCCTCGGTGGTGCAGGATATCGGCGGGCTGGATCTCTATGCCTGGAACACCACGCTGTTCGTGGTGGCGTCTATCCTCGGCTCCGCGCTGTCGGCCCGCTTGCTCAGCGGCTACGGTGCGCGCAGCGCCTATCTGGTGGCTTCGCTGTTCTTCATCGCCGGGGCGGCGCTGTGCGCGCTGGCGCCGAGCATGCCGGTGATGCTGATCGGCCGCACGGTGCAGGGCTTTGGTGGCGGGCTGATCTTTGCGCTCTCCTACGCGATGATCAATCTGGTATTCGAGCAGCGGCTGTGGCCGCGCGCCATGGCGCTCATCTCGGCGATGTGGGGCATCGCCACCCTGGTGGGGCCGGCGGTAGGCGGTATTTTCGCCGAACTGAACGCCTGGCGCTGGGCCTTCGGCATTCTGCTGCCGATCATGGCGCTGTACGCCGCGTTTACCTTCCTGATCCTGCCCAAGGGCAAAGCGCAGCAGGCGGCCGCACCGTTGCCGACCGCACAGCTGCTGTTGCTGACCGTGGCGGTGCTGGTGGTGTCCGCCGGCAGCCTGGCGCACAGTGCCTGGATCAACCTGGCGGGCATCGCGCTCTCGCTGGTGCTGATGGCCTGGTTGCTGAAGCGCGAAGCGCACTCGCGCGCCCGCCTGTTGCCGCACGGCGCACTGAGGCGCGGCTCATCGCTGGCGGCGTTGTACATCACGACCGCGTTGCTGGTGATCGGCATGACCAGCGAAATCTTCGTGCCTTATTTCCTGCAGCTGCTGCACGGCCAGTCGCCGCTGATCTCCGGCTATATCGCCGCCGCTATGGCCGCCGGTTGGACGTTGTCCGAGATCCTCAGCTCCGGCTGGCGCGGAGCGGGCATTCGCCGGGCGATCGTCAGCGGGCCGCTGTTCGTGCTGGTGGGCTTGCTGGCGCTGGCGATCCTGATGCCGATGCCGTCCGGCGGCCACTGGCAGGCGTTGGCGCCGATCGTCATTGCGCTGTTGCTGGTGGGATTCGGCATCGGCTTCGGTTGGCCGCACCTGCTGACGCGCATTTTGCAGGTGGCACCTGAAGCGGACAAAGATATCGCCGGCGCTTCAATTACCACGGTGCAGCTGTTCGCCACCGCATTCGGTGCGGCGCTGGCCGGGATGATCGCCAACCTGGCGGGGCTGAACGATCCGGGTGGCGCGACGGGCGCGGCATCGGCGGCGCGTTGGCTGTTCCTGGCGTTCGCGCTGGCGCCGCTGCTGGCGGTATTCAGCGCCTGGCGCTGCGCGGCGATCGCGCCGCCGGGGGCCGAGACGGGCAATTTTGTACAAAACCCGCCCTCGCGCGAGTGCTAGAATGCCTCTCATTCAGCGGAGGTAGGCAAGATGAAGGCGGAAGGCATAGCGCGCAAAGCATCCCGGGAGCAGGCTCATTTTATGCACGTCGACGATCTTGGCGGGCTGGAAGTGCTGCAGGCCACCTACCGCCGCCAAACCTTCTCGCGCCACAGCCATGAAGGCTTCTGCGTGGGCGTCATCGACGATGGCGCCCAGCGCTTCTACCGCACCGGCGGCGAACACGTGGCGCCGCTGGGCAGCATCATTCTGGTCAACGCCGACGATATTCATACTGGCAGTTCCGCCACCGAAGAGGGCTGGTCGTATCAGGCGATGTACCCGACGCCGGAGCTACTGGCCTTTTTATCGCGCGATCTGAAAACCGGCGCCGGCGCGACGCCTTATTTTCCCAACCCGGTGGTGCACGACGTCGGCCTGGCTGGCCAGTTGCGCATGGCGTTCAGCCTGCTGCGCAGCGATGAGAACCGGCTGATGAAGGAGACCATGGTGTTCTCGGCGCTGACCTGGCTGATGCTGCGGCACGGCAAAAGCCGTATCGATCCTGCGCCGCAGAGCCGGGCGCAAAGCCAAGTGGCGCGGGTGAAAGCCTTTCTCGACGATTTCCCCGAGGCGGACATTTCGCTGCTGGAGCTGGCGGATCGCGTGGCGCTCAGTCCTTATTACCTGCTGCGGCAGTTTCAGCAGGCCACCGGCCTGCCGCCGCACGCCTATCAAATTCAGGCGCGGCTGCGCAAGGCGCGCGGCATGCTGAAGGCCGGCAACAGCGTGCTGGACAGTGCGTTGAGCTGCGGCTTTCACGATCAAAGCCATTTCCACCGCCATTTTCGCAAGTCGATGGGCGTCACGCCGGGCGACTACGTCAAATCGCTGAAATAGCCGGGCAATCGGGTGCAATACCCGTGTACGCCTGCGCCGTAAGCTGGCTTCTTCAACTCAAGGAGAAGCCCATGACTGATTCAATCCCCCTCATCACGCCGCCCTCCGCCCGCCTGCGCCCCGCGCTGCAGGGCGGGGTGGCTATCTTGCCGCTGTGCCTGGCGGTGGTGCCGTGGGGAGTACTGGCGGGCTCGATGGCCCTGCAAAGTGGCCTGACGCCGGCGCAGGGGCTGGGCATGTCGGCCATCGTGTTCGCCGGAGCGTCGCAGCTGGTGGCGATGGGCATGATCAAGGGCAGCGCCGGGCTGCTGGCGATCCTGCTGTCGACCTTTTTCGTCACCGCCCAGCATTTTCTTTACGCGCTGCGGCTGCGGGAGCGTATCGCGCCGCTGCCGTTGCGCTGGCGGCTGGCGCTGGGATTCTTGCTCACCGATGAACTGTTCGCGCTGACCGGCGAACAGACGCCGGCGCGTTTCAACCGCTGGTATGCGCTGGGCGCCGGGCTGACCTTTTACCTGTGCTGGTTTCTCTCCACGCTGCTTGGCATCGTGGCCGACGGCAGCGCCGGCGATCTGGACGGTTACGGGTTGGATTTCTCCATCGCCGCCACCTTTATCGCCATCGTGGTGCCGCTGGTGCGCAGCCTGCCGGTGTTGGCCTGCGTGCTGACCGCGCTGCTGCTTTCCATCGTGTTGCACCATTTCCAGACGCCGGGCGCATTGGTGATCGCCACCGTGGCGGCGATGCTGGTCGGGCTGCTGTGCAGCGGGGGACGCCGATGATCTGGCTGACGATCGTTTTGATGGGGCTGGTGGTGTTTTTCAACCGCTACTGTTTTCTGGCGCCCGGGTTGCCGCTGCGTCTGTCGCCGCGCGTTAAAACCCTGCTGAGCTTTTCCGTGCCGGCGGTGCTGACGGCGATCTGCGGGCCGATTGTCGCCTTCAGCGGCGACCAGCTGCGTGCCGCGCCGGATAACCCTTACCTGTGGGGGGCGGTGTTTGCGGTGATACTGGCGTTCTTTCTACGCAATATGCTGGCGGTGGTGTTGCTGAGCATGCTGATTTTCATCGCGCTGCGCGGCATTTTTTAAAATTCGCTTGCCATATCTCTAATTTGAGATTATTTCTCTTATATGGGATTTTTAAGCGGAGTATGAACGATGGATAACGGTTTGGAGATGGCCGACCTGAGGTTGGCGCAGCGGCTGGCGGATTTGCGCCAGCAGCGGGCGTGGTCGCTGGAGGAGTTGGCGCAGCGCACCGGCCTTAGCCGGGCGACGCTCTCGCGGGTGGAGCGCGCCGAGACCAGCCCGACGGCATCGTTGCTGAACCGGCTGTGCGCCGCCTACGGGTTAACCATGTCGCGCCTGTTGAGCGAAATCGAAGACGAACCGCCGGAGCTGCTGCGGCCGCCGCAACAGCCGGTGTGGGTCGATCGGGCCAGCGGTTTTCACCGTCGCTCCGTTTCCCCGCCCGCCGCATTGTATAAGGCCGAGTTTATCGAAGCCCGGCTGGATGCCGGCGCGCAGATCGATTACGACCTGCCGTCGATTCCAGCGCTGGAGCATCACCTCTGGCTATTGTCCGGGCAGCTGGAATTGACGCTGGAAGGGCGCGTTTTCCGGCTGTCGCCCGGCGACTGCCTGCGCTACCGCCTGTTCGGCGCCTCCCGTTTCCATGTCCCCGGCGATGAGCCGGCCCATTACACGCTCGTTATCTGCAGGCCATAGCCATGATTGAATTGCAACAGTGGGACGCCGATGCGGCGCAAAGTGCCATGGCCGAGTTGGCCGAGATGCTGCACGCCAGCGTGGCGCACGGCGCCAGCATCGGTTTTGTCATGCCCTTTACGCAGGAACAGGCTCAGGCATTTTGGCAGGGGTTGCTGCCGGCCATCGCGCGGGGAGAGCGTGCGATGCTGGTGGCGCTCGAGAACGGTCGGCCGGTCGGCACCGTGCAACTGCTGTTGGCGATGCCGGACAACGGCCGTCACCGGGCGGAAGTGGTCAAGCTGATGGTGCATCCGCAGGCGCGGCGGCAGGGCATCGCCCGGCTGTTGATGCAGGAAGTGCAGGCGCTGGCGGCGCGTCATCGGCGCAGCCTGTTGGTGCTGGACACCCTGAGCGGCAGCGCGGCGCAGGGATTGTACCGTCAATTGGGGTTCGAGGCGGCGGGCGATATCCCGCAATACGCCCGCGCCAGCGACGGCGGGGCGTTGGAGGCCACCTGCTATATGTACAAACTGCTGTGAGGCTTAGCGCCCGCGCCAGGCTTTGATCGCCTGTTGGCGCACCTGCAGCTTCTGCTGTGGCGTCAGCTTGTTGTAGTCGCGGGCCAGGCCGCTTTCCCAATCGCCGTACAGCGGGTTGGGCAGCACGATGAATTCGGTGCCGAACTTGTTCTGGTTCTCGCTGACGAACGCCCGGCGCTGCGCATTATCCTGGTGGTAAGTCGCGGCGCCGAAGTCGTTCAGGTTGTCGCCCGCGTACACCACGATGTCATAGCCGGCTTGTTTGATGGCGTCGAAGCGCGCCTGCTTATTGGAAGTGTCGGTACTGAGCAAGACGGTCTTTTCCGACATGCCGGTGAAGCCGAGCTTCTGCATGTTGGCCACCGTGGCAGCGTATTCGTTCTGCTTGCGGTTCGAGACGTAGAACATTGTTCCCTGATGAGCGTTAACGTAGCGGGCGAACGACACGGCACCCGGCACCGCGCCGGCCTGTTCGGCCTGCGTCCACTGGGCCCAGGTGGTGCCGTCGTACGGCTGGCCCTGCTGCGCCTGCCAGCCGGAGTAGGCGCTGTTGTCCAGCAGGGTTTCATCCAGATCGACCACCACCGCCTTTTTGCGGCCCGGTGCGGCCTTGGCCTGATCGAAGGCGCGCTGCGCGCTGTTGAACGCCTGATGCGCCAGCGCCTGGTATTCACCGGACTGTTGGAACCAGTTCACCGCCAGCACCGACTGATCCGCCAGCCGCTGCTGGGCCTGAGCGTCGGTATGCGGCGGCTGCGCGCAACCGGCCAGCGTCAGCAGCGCGACGCCAACTGCCGCGCCAAGGGTGAGTTTCCTTGCCTGTTTTCCTGCCATCGTTCTCTCTCTCGGTTTTAGTCTTGTGGGCTGTCCAGCAGCATATCCATCTCGAACTGGCGCAGGGGCTCCTGACGCCAGCCAAGATGCGTAAAGAAGGGGGCGGCCACCTCGGGCACAAAGACGTTGGCGGTCAGCGGCAAAGGGGCGAACTGCGCTTGCAGGGCGGCTAGCAAGGCGCGGGCATGCCCCTGACCGCGGTGCTGCGGGGGCACGTAGATCAGGCGCAGCCAGCAGTGCTCTGCGCCGGGTATCACCACGGCGTAGGCCTGACGATTGAGCGTATAGGCACGCGGTGTGCCCGGCAGCTTGAACAGCGATTCGGGGGCAATCAGCCAGGGCAGGTCGGTGGCGCCTTCCGCCGTCAGGCGATGGCTGACGGTCAACGGATCGACCGCCTGCAGCATCGCCGTGCCTGGCGGCACTTCCGCCGGCGCCTGGTGGCCGGTCAGGGTGCGCACGATGCGCAGCCCGGCGCGATGGTACAGCGCCAGCGCGGCTTCGTTGCCTTCGATCACTTCCAGCGACAGCCGATGGTCGCCGCGCTGACGGGCATCCGCCACCACCCGCTGCATCAGCGCCTTACCCAGCCCCTGACCGCGCATCTCGGGGCGTATGGAAAAGGCCGCGACCCGGCTGTGTCGGCCGCGACGGGCGATCAGCGCCACCGCCACCGGTTCCTGGCGATGGGTGACGATCAGGCTGTCGTTCAGGCTGAGGTCTTCGGCGCCGAAGCGGGCGGCGAAGGCCGGCCCGTCGAGCACGAAGCGTACAATGTAGTTTTCAAAACAGTGGGTGAGGATATTGGCCAGCTCGTCGCTGCTGTAGCGCACGGCGTTGTGGAAGTCGAAGCGTCCGTCGTTGTGCATGGCTGATTCCGCTCGGGGGAAAGCTATACATGTAGACCCGTTTGTTTTGCAAGGCAAGCGGGGGGATTCGTTGGCGGGGAAAATAAAAACAAAAAAGCCGGACGCAGCCGCCCGGCGAAATAAAACTCTGGGTATCAAGTGACGCTAAAGTTTGCAGTGGTGGTTATTCATTCATCACATCAGAACTGGTAGGTCAGGGCGAGAACAACGACGTCGTCGTTTTTCAGGCCCAGCTTGTTGTCGTCATCGAGCTGGTTGATTTTATATTCGACATAAGTGGACATGTTTTTGTTGAAGTAATAGGTCGCCGCCACGTCGAAATATTTCACCAGATCGACATCGCCGATGCCTTCAATATCTTTGCCTTTCTGCTGAACGTAACCCAGCGATGGGCGCAGACCGAAGTCGAACTGATATTGCGCGACCAATTCAATCCCTTCCGCTTTATTGGCGAAGCCGCTAACGGAGGTCGAATTGTTATTGATGGTGGCGGTGCCGGAAATAGGCGCAATATTGCGGCTCTGCGAATAAGTCGCGGCCAGGTAGACGTTGTTGTTGTCGTATTTCAGACCACCGGCCCAGATATCGGCCTTGTCGCCTTTACCGAAGGTGCCCGCTTTTTGCGTGGCGGTGCGGTTGGAAGAGGCATAGGCGGCACCCACGCTCAGGCCGTCGATGATTTCGTAGCTGGAGGAGAGGCCCCAACCGTCGCCGTTCGCCTTGCTGGCGGAGCGGCCGTCGTTTTCGTTCTTGCCCTGGTACTGCACGGCAAATTTCAGGCCGTCAACCAGACCGAAGAAGTTGTTATTACGGTAGGTGGCGACGCCGTTGGTGCGGCCGTTCATGAAGTTGTCGGTCTTGATATAAGCATCGTCGCCGAATTCAGGGATCATATCCGTCCAGGCGCCGACGTCGTAAATGATGCCGTAGTTGCGGCCGTAGTCGAAGGAGCCGAGATCCTTATATTTCAGACCGGCGAAACCCAGACGCGTTTTAGTGTCTTTAGTGCCGTCGGATTCAGTATGGTTGGCGGCGATCTGATATTCCCACTGGCCGTAGCCGGTCAGCATATCGTTAATCTGAGTCGCGCCTTTAAAGCCGATGCGGACGTAAGTTTTATCACCGTCGTTGCCGGCATCATCGGAGAAATAATGCAGGGCTTTTACACGGCCGTAAAAATCGAGCTTGTTGCCGTCTTTATTGTAGATTTCTGCTGCCTGTGCCGCTTGCGCAAGTAAAAGTGCCGGAATAATAACGGCCAGAAGATTACGTTTCATGGGTTACCCTGCTTTATTCGATTGAAAGACGCTTATCATCAGTTGCATTGCTGTTTCACTGTGCCGCCTGATTGTTGGCGGCGGAGAATTTTTACCGTAGTAATGTGATCTATTTATGACAAAAAATTCATTTTCATGTCGAACGATTAAAAAAGTCGCGCAAAGGGTGAATTTTTTCTTCAGCCGGCGGTCGGCGGCTGGTCTACAGTTATCGATACCTTGTTCCGCTGCGGGAGGAATCATGCACGATACTTATACTTTGTTCGGCACGCAGGGTTGCGGTTCGACGATCGTGGCCGCCGCGTTGGCGTTGACCGCGTTCCCCTGGGGCTATGAGGAGGTGGACTACACGCAGGACGGCCCGGAGCGCGATCGCCTGCTGGCGCTAAACCCGCTGGGCCAGGTGCCTACCTTGGTGTTGCCCAATGACGAAGTGATGACGGAGAGCGCGGCGATTATCCTGCTGCTGCACGATCGCGCACCGCATGCTGAACTGGCGCCGCCCGGCGGCTCGCCGCTGTTGCCGCGTTTTCTGCGCTGGCTGCTGTTCATTAACGCGGAGATTTACCCCACCTTCACCTATGCCGACCATCCGCAGCGCTGGCAGCCGCAGGCGGCGGGGGCGGAGCAGCTGAAAAATGCGGTGATGGATTATCGCGAGCGTTTATTGCAGCAGCTGAACGCCGCCGCCGGCGCAGCGGGCCCGTGGTTTCTCGGCAAGAGCTTCAGCGCGTTGGATCTGTACGTGGCGGTGATGTGCAACTGGCGGCCGGGCCGCGCGTGGTTCCGGCAGCACTGCCCGCGGCTGTACGCCATCGCCGAACGGGTGGAGCAGCGGCCGGAGCTGAATGCGCTGCTGAGCGCCCATTTCGACGGCGTTGCCCCACTGGAATCGTGAAACCTCCCCGCTGCCCGGCGGGGAACCCTCCCGTTTTTCTGAATCGAGACTGCCGAAAATCCCGATTTTCACTCGCTGCGGCGGCGGGTAGCGTAAGGCTATCCGCAACTGACAGGAGAGTGTGATGCCATCAGAATCCCAGGCCGGGCAACAGGCGTTCGGCGATATTGCCCCCAAGCTGGCGCAGCTCAGCGACAACATATTGTTTGACGATGTCTGGCAGCGGCCAGAGCTGAGCCCGCGCGAGCGCAGCCTGATCACCGTCGCCGCGCTGGTGGCGCTCAACCGCGTGGAACAGCTGCCGTTTCACCTGCAGCTGGCGCAGCGCAACGGCGTGGCGCGTCAGCAACTGGCCGAGCTCATCACCCATCTGGCGTTCTACGCCGGCTGGCCTGCAGCGGCATCGGCCGTGGCGCGCCTGCGCGAGCTGGAACCGGAGGCGCCCCATGCCGTTTAGCCGCATCGCCCTGCATCAGGGCAAATCCGCTGACTACCTGCAAACCTTGTCCGACAGCCTGCATCAGGCGCTGGTAGAGGCGTTCGAGGTGCCGCCGACGGACAAATTTCAGGTGATCGATCAATACCGCCCCGGTGAGCTTATCTACGATCGCGACTATCTCGGCGGGCCGCGCAGCGCGGATTTCGTGCTGTTTTACATCACCGCCGGGCGGCCGCGCGACAGCGACACCAAGCGGCGTTTCTACCGACGGCTGGCGGCGTTGCTGATGGAAAAGCTGCGGCTGAACCCCGAGGATGTGATGGTGGTGATCGCCACCACCCAGTTGGACGAGTGGTCGTTCGGCGGTGGTCGCGTCTCGATGATCGAGCCGCAGGCGTAACTCGGGCTGACGTCGCCGGCGGTCTGTGGGACAATAGCGCTATCATTTCGTTTAGATAAGAGTTGAATGGCGCTCTCCTCCGCAGTTAAAGATCAGATTGGCCAGTGGTACAAAGCCCTGCAGCAGCAAATACCGGATTTCATTTCCCGCGCGCCCCAGCGTCAGATGATCGCCGAGGTGGCGAAGACGTTGGCCGGTGACTACCCGCGCCATCTGGCGATCGAGGCGCCGACCGGCGTCGGTAAAACGCTGTCTTATCTGATCCCGGGCATCGCCGTCGGGCGGGCGGAGAGCAAGCCGCTGGTGGTGAGCACCGCCAACGTGGCGCTACAGGACCAGATCTACAGCAAAGATTTGCCGCTGCTGAAGAAGATTATCCCCGATCTGAAATTTACCGGTGCCTTTGGCCGCGGGCGTTACGTCTGCCCGCGTAACCTGGCGGCGATGAGCACCGACGTCAGTCAACAGGGCGATCTGACGCTGTTCCTCGACGACGAACTGGCGCCGTCCAGCGGCGAAGAGCAGGCGCTGTGCCAGAAACTGACCAAGGCGTTGGCTCGCTTCGAGTGGGACGGGCTGCGCGATCACTATCAGCAGAGCATCGACGATCCGCTGTGGGCCAAGCTGAGCACCGACAAGGCCAACTGCCTGGGGCGCAACTGCCACTACATTCGCGAATGCCCGTTCTATATTGCCCGCAAAGAGATCGAGAGCGCCGACGTGGTGGTGGCCAATCACGCGCTGGTGATGGCGGCGCTGGAGACGGAATCGGTGCTGCCGAACCCGAAAGAGCTGCTGCTGGTGCTGGACGAAGGCCATCATTTGCCTGAGGTGGCGCGCGACGCGCTGGAGATCGACGGGGAAATCACCGCGCTGTCGACCAACCTGCAGTTGGACATGATCGTGCGCCAGGTCGAGCAGTGCATGACGCAGTACCGGCCGAAGAATCCGCCGGGGCTGGCCAACAGCGAACGGCTGAAAAACCATTGCGAGGAGCTGCGCGAGCTGGTGCAGATCTTCGAGCATCAGGTCAGCGCCTACCTGCCCGGCGATAGCGTGGCGGCCGAGCACCGTTTTGAAATGGGCGAGCTGCCTGCGGAGATGGTGGAGAGCTGCGCACGGCTGTTTAAACTGACCGATGCATTACGCGGGCTGGCGGAGTTCGTGCTTAACGATCTTACCGAGCAGACCGGCAAGCACGACATCGTGCGTCTGCATCGCGCGATCATTCAGATGAGCCGCACGCTGGGCTATCTGGAGGCGATGAGCAAGCTGTGGCGGCTGGCGGCGCTCGACAAGTCGTCCAACGCGCCGATCTCCAAATGGGTCACGCGCGAGCTGCGCGATAACGTTACCCATCTGTATTTGCACTGCGTCGGCATCCGCGTCAGCGACCAGCTGGAGAAGCTGCTGTGGCGCAAGGTGCCGCACGTGGTGGTCACCTCGGCCACGCTGCGTTCACTGAACAGCTTCGCGCGTTTGCAGGAGATGAGCGGGCTGAGCGAGAAGGCCGGCGATCGCTTCGAAACGCTCTCTTCGCCGTTCAATCACGTCGAACAGGGCAAGATTGTCATTCCGCAGATGCGCTATGAACCGGCGCTCGCCAACGAGGCGGAGCACCTCGAGGAGATGGCGCGGTTTTTCCGCGCCGAGCAGGCGAGCGGCAAACACAAAGGCATGCTGATCCTGTTCAGCAGCCACCGGGCGATGCAGACTTTCCTCAGCTACGTGACCGATCTGCGGCTGATGCTGCTGGTGCAGGGCGACCAGCCGCGCTACCGGCTGGTGGAAGAGCACTGCAAGCGGGTGGAGAAGGGCGTCGCCAGCGTGCTGGTGGGGCTGCAATCGTTCGCCGAAGGGCTGGATCTGAAAGGCGAACTGCTGACCCAGGTGCATATTCACAAAATCGCGTTCCCGCCGATCGACAGCCCGGTGATCATCACCGAAGGCGAGTGGCTGAAATCACTGAAGCGCTATCCGTTCGAAGTGCAGAGCCTGCCGAGCGCCTCGTTCAACCTGATCCAGCAGGTCGGCCGACTGATCCGCAGTAACCAATGCTACGGCGAGATCGTGATCTACGATCGCCGGCTGTTGACCAAAAACTACGGTTCGCGGCTGTTGGCATCGCTGCCGGTGTTCCCGATTGAGCAGCGCGCGGTGCCGGAGGCCGACAAGGCGCATCTGGCGGCGCTGAAATCCGCCGCCGACGCGGCCAAAAAAGAGAAGAAGCGCGGCAACCCGTTCGCCCGCAAACGGCGGCGTTGATCAGAGCAGCGGCGGCAGGCGGCGCTTGACCGGCGTGGTTTTCACGATCGAGGTGTTGCTCTGCGCATGCTCGGCCAGCCGATCGAGGGTATGGTCGAGCTGTTCCATCGAGTGCGCCACCAGCCGCACGATAAAGCAGTCTTCGCCGGTCACCTTATCGCATTCGACCACTTCCGGGATCGCCTGAATCAGCTGCTCGACCTTCTTCAGCATGCCCGGCAGCGGCTTGATGCGCACCAGCGACTCGAAGGCATAGCCTACCGCCTGCAGATTGACGTTCAGGGTATAACCCTGGATCACGCCGCTTTCCTCCAGCCGCCGCAGTCTTTCCGACGTGCTCGGCGACGACAGGCCTACCTGCGCGCTCAGCGTCTTCAACGATGCGCGCGCATCTTCCGCCAGAATGGTCAGGATTTGGCGATCGATATCATCCATAACGCCTCCGTTAGGTATTTTCTTTATTATAGCTGCGAGAAAAAGGCAGTTAAGCATATCTGCCTTTTTTATGCTATGGAAAGCCGCCCCGCGAAGCCGCAAGCTATGTCTCTGGGCAAGCTTCGAGGAACGCAGAATGAATGCAGAGATAAAACGCGGATCGCTGGAGATGGCGGCGGCGATGTTGATTTCCGGCTCTATCGGCTGGTTTGTGTTGATGTCCGGCCAGCCGGTTATCAACGTGGTGTTTTGGCGCTGCGCGGTAGGCGCGCTGGTGCTGCTGGCGGTGTGCGGCGTATTGGGGCAGCTGCGACGCGATGCGCTGACGCGCGCCACGCTGCTGCTGGCGATCGCCGGCGGCGTCGCGCTGGTGATCAACTGGCTGCTGCTGTTTGCCGCCTATTCCTATGCCTCTATTTCCATCGCCACCGCGGTGTATAACACCCAGCCGTTTATGCTGGTGGGGCTGGGGGCGCTGTTTTTGGGGGAACGGCTGACCGCCCGCAAGCTGCTGTGGCTGGGGCTGGCGTTCGGCGGCATGATGCTGGTGGTGCTGGCGCAGCCGCGGCAGGCGGGGGAGCAGAGCCATTATCTGGCGGGCATCGCGCTGGCGCTCGGCGCGGCGTTTTTCTACGCCCTGATGGCGCTGGCGGCCAAGCGGCTGAAGGGCACGCCGCCGCATCTCATTGCGCTGATCCAGGTGACGGTAGGGGCGGTGATGCTGTTGCCGCTGGTGGATTTCCATGTTTCGGCCAGCGTTGGGCAGTGGGGGATGCTGGCGACGCTCGGCGTGCTGCACACCGGCCTGATGTACGTGTTGATGTACGGTGCGCTGCAGAAGCTGCCCACCAACCTGATCGGCTCGCTGTCGTTTATCTACCCGATCGCCGCCATGTTGGTGGATCGCCTGGCGTTTGGCCACCGCCTGTCGGCGTGGCAGCTGCTGGGCGCGGCGATCATCCTGCTGGCGGCGGCGGGCATGAACCTGCTGGGCGATCGGCGAGCGCGACTGCTGCCGGCCTCGGACGGCCGGCGCGCCGGCTGATGCTCAGTTCGGTTTTTTCAGCCGGCGCCATAAGGTGGTGCGGCTGATCCCGAGCAACCGGGCGGCGGCGGCGTGGTCGCCCCCGCACCGCGCCAGGGCTTCGTGGGCGGAGATGGGCGCCGCCTGCGTCTCGGGCGGCGTGACCGCCGCCAGCTCCGGCAACAGCCACTGCAGCGTTTCACCGCTCGGCGCTGCGCCGGTGCTCAGCATCAGCGCTACCCGTTCCATCATGTTGCGCAGTTCGCGCAGGTTGCCGGGCCAGGCGTAATGGCTTAGCGCGGCGTAACAGCCGGCCAGGGCGGTGCGCAGCGGCTCCGTCAGCGGCACGTCGAGCGCCGCCAGCGACTGTTTCAGAAAGTGTTCCGCCAGCATCGCAATATCGTCGCCGCGCGCCCGCAATGGCGGCAGCTGCAGCCGCAGGGCGCTCAGGCGATAAAACAGATCGGCGCGAAAACCGCCCCGTTGAATCGCCTGCTCCAGGCGGGTGTGGGTGGCGCTGATGACGCGAAAGTCGACCGTTACCGGCTGTTGCCCGCCCACCCGGGTGATAGTTTTCTCTTCCAGCGCGCGCAGCAGTCGCGTTTGCAGGTGCAGCGGCATTTCGCCGATCTCATCCAGAAACAGAGTGCCGCCGTTGGCGGTTTCCAGCAGCCCGCGCCGGCCGCCGCGCCGTGATCCGGTGAAGGCGCCTTCCTCATAGCCGAACAGTTCCGCCTCCAGCAGCGATTCGGCGATGGCGCCGCAGTTGATGGCGACGAACGGCGGCGTCGCGCCCCTGGACGGTGCGCCGCGCCGGGAAAAGTATTCGCGGTGGATTGCCTGCGCCGCCAGCTCTTTGCCAGTGCCGGTTTCTCCTTCAATTAATACCGCCGCCGGCGAGCGGGCGTACAACATGATGGTGCGCCGGGTCTGCTCCATCTGCGGGGAGTCGCCCTGCAAATCGCCCAGCCCATAGCGTGGCTGCAGGGTATCGCGTGCGGCGTAATCGCCGCCGCGTTTGCCGCCGCTCAGCATCAGGCGCGTTACGTCCAGCGCATCGCTGAAGGCGGCGCGCAGGGTGGCGGCGGAATAGAGAAAAATGGCGGTGAGCCCGGCCTCTTCCGCCAGATCGCTGATGAGGCCGGCGCCGACCACCGCCTGAATACCGGCGGCTTTCAGCTCGGCGATCTGGCCGCGGGCGTCCTCTTCGGTGACGTAACTGCGCTGTTCCAGCGGCAGATCGAAGGTTTGCTGGAACTCCATCAGTGCGGGCAAAGGCGTTTTATAGGTGATGACGCCGATCCGATCGGCGGTTCTGCGCGCCTTGCTCAGCGCCTGCAGCAGGTCGAAGCCGCCGGGCTTGACCAGGATGACCGGCACCGACAGGCGACTTTTCAGGTAGGCGCCGTTGGAGCCGGCGGCGATGATGGCGTCGCAAGGCTCGGTCGCCAGGCGTGCGCGGATGTGCTGCACCGCCTCCTCGAAGCCGAGACGGATCGGGGTGATGGTCGCCAGATGGTCGAACTCGAGGCTGATGTCCCGGAACAGATCGAACAGGCGGGTGATGGAGACGGTCCAGATCACCGGTTTGTCCGGCGCGCGGGATGGCGTGATGTGATCGCTCATGGTGGGTTACCGAATGGAAGTGGCTGCATTAGGTGTAGCCCGGTTTCAGTTATGTTTCAAATTTACTGTGTGAAAAAACGATTGAAACGTTAACTGAAACGTTTTTTATCCCTTTGCCAGGCCAATGGCGCTGAATATGTTGTAACTCACTTATTTTTATCGTTTTTAATTTTTCCCCTCACCGAAGTGAAACCTGGCCCGCTCCTTGCTCTATCTGTTTCATCTGGCTAATCGGAGAAAACGTCATGACGCTGCGCTCACCCGGGCTCGCCTTTCGTCAGGCCCTGAGTAAAGAAAAACCCCTGCAAATCGCCGGCGCGATCAACGCCAACCATGCCTTGCTGGCTCAGCGGGCCGGATTCCAGGCCATCTATCTTTCCGGCGGCGGTGTGGCGGCCGGTTCGCTGGGATTGCCGGACCTGGGCATTTCGACGCTGGACGATGTGTTGACCGATATTCGCCGCATCACCGACGTCTGCCCGCTGCCGCTGCTGGTGGATGTCGACAGCGGTTTCGGCGCTTCGGCGTTCAATGTCGCCCGCACGGTGCGCTCGGTGAGCAAGGCCGGGGCGGCGGCGCTGCATATCGAAGATCAGGTCGGCGCCAAGCGCTGCGGCCATCGGCCCAATAAGGCCATCGTCTCCACCGAAGAGATGGTGGATCGCATCAAGGCGGCGGTAGATGCGCGCAGCGATCCGGACTTCGTGATCATGGCGCGCACCGACGCGCTGGCGGTGGAGGGGCTGGAAGCGGCCATCGAGCGCGCTCAGGCTTACGTGGCGGCCGGGGCCGACATGCTGTTCCCGGAAGCGATCACCGAACTGGGCATGTACCGCCGTTTCGCCGAAGCGACGCAGGTGCCGATCCTCGCCAACATCACCGAATTCGGCGCGACGCCGCTGTTCACTACCGAGGAGCTGCGCAGCGCCCAGGTGGATATGGCGCTGTATCCGCTGTCGGCCTTCCGGGCGATGAACCGGGCGGCGGAGCGGGTGTACCGCACTTTGCGCGAGGAGGGCACGCAGAAAAGCGTCATCGACACCATGCAGACCCGCAACGAGCTGTATGAAAGCATCAACTACTATTTGTTTGAAGAGAAACTCGACGCCCTGTTTGCTCGCCAGCGCGACGAATAGGCGCTATTCACGCAGAAGCCAAATGAGGACAGTATGAGCCAAGCGATCCCCCCGCAAAGCCCGACTGGCGTTAAGCCGAAAAAATCCGTGGCGTTATCCGGCGTGCCCGCCGGGAATACCGCGCTGTGTTCCGTAGGGCGCAGCGGCAACGATCTGCACTACCGTGGTTACGACATCCTCGACCTCGCGCGCCACTGCGAGTTTGAAGAGGTCGCCCACCTGCTGATCCACGGCAAGTTGCCCAACCGCGACGAGCTGCAGGCCTATAAACACCGTCTCAAGGCGCTGCGCGGCCTGCCCGCCAGCGTGCGCACGGTGCTGGAGGCGCTGCCGGCGGCGTCTCACCCTATGGACGTGATGCGCACCGGCGTTTCGGCCCTCGGCTGCACGCTGCCGGAAAAAGAGCAGCACGGCGCGGCCGGCGCGCGCGACATCGCCGATCGGCTGCTGGCGTCGTTGGGATCGATGCTGCTCTACTGGTATCACTACAGCCACAACGGCGAGCGCATTCAGCCGGAGACCGACGACGATTCCATCGGCGGCCACTTCCTGCACCTGCTGCACGGCGAGGCGCCTTCCGCCAGCTGGGAACAGGCCATGCACGCGTCATTGATCCTGTACGCCGAGCATGAGTTCAACGCCTCGACCTTCGCCGGTCGGGTGATCGCCGGCACCGGATCCGACGTCTATTCGGCGATCGTCGGCGCCATTGGCGCGCTGCGCGGGCCGAAGCACGGCGGCGCCAACGAGGTGTCGCTGGAGATCCAGCAACGCTATGAAACGCCGGACGAAGCGGAAGCCGACATTCGCCGCCGCATCGACAACAAAGAGGTGGTGATTGGCTTCGGGCACCCGGTGTACACCGTCTCCGATCCGCGCCATCAGGTGATCAAAGAGATCGCGCTGCGCCTGTCGCAGGAAGCGGGGGCGATGAAGCTGTATGACATCGCCGATCGGCTGGAAAGCGTGATGCACGACACCAAAAAGATGTTCCCCAACCTCGACTGGTTCTCGGCGGTGTCTTACCACCAGCTGGGGGTGCCCACCGAAATGTTCACGCCGCTGTTTGTCATGGCGCGCGTCAGCGGCTGGTCGGCGCACATCATCGAGCAACGGCAGGACAACAAAATCATTCGCCCGTCCGCCAACTATACCGGGCCGGAAGCGCGGGCGTTCGTACCGCTGGATCAGCGCTGAGCGCCGGTCGTTATCGTGTCGTTTTCACTCTGGAGCCTTTGGGAATCATGATGCTTGAGTCTGCCAATACCCGCCGTCCGCCGTTCGATCGCGAAATGGTCGATATCGTCGATTATGTGATGAAAGAGGCCGTCGATACCCCGGCGGCATACCGCACCGCTCACTATTGCCTGCTCGATACCCTCGGCTGCGGGCTGGAGGCGCTGAGCTACCCGGCCTGCAAGAAACTGATGGGGCCGGTGGTGCCGGGCGCCGAGGTGCTGAACGGCAGCCGGGTGCCCGGCACCCGTTTCCAACTGGATCCGGTGCAGGCGGCGTTCAATATCGGCGCCATGATCCGCTGGCTCGATTTCAACGACACCTGGCTGGCGGCGGAGTGGGGCCATCCGTCGGATAACCTGGGCGGGATCCTGGCGGTGGCCGACTGGCTATCGCGCCAGGCGGTGGCGGCGGGCAAGGCGCCGCTGACCATGCGGCAGGTGCTGATCGCCATGATCAAGGCGCATGAGATCCAGGGCTGCCTGGCGCTGGAAAACGCCTTCAACCGGGTAGGGTTGGATCACGTGCTGCTGGTGAAGGTGGCGTCCACCGCGGTGGTGGCGCAGCTGCTCGGCCTGAGCCGCGAGGCGATCCTGAATGCGGTGTCGCTGGCGTGGGTGGACGGGCAGTCGCTGCGTACCTATCGCCACGCGCCGAACGCCGGCACCCGCAAATCCTGGGCGGCGGGGGATGCGACCGCCCGCGCGGTGCGGTTGGCGCTGATGGCCGCCACCGGCGAAATGGGCTACCCCTCGGCGCTGACGGCACCGACCTGGGGATTCTACGACGTCTCGTTCAACGGCAAACCTTTCCGCTTCCAGCGGCCGTACGGCGCGTATGTGATGGAGAACGTGCTGTTTAAAATTTCGTTCCCGGCGGAGTTCCATGCCCAGACCGCCGTGGAGGCGGCCATGACGCTGCACCGCCAGATGCAGGCCGCCGGCAAAACCGCCGCCGACATCGCCAGGGTGAGCATCCGCACCCACGAGGCTTGCCTGCGCATTATCGACAAGCAGGGGCCGCTGGATAACCCGGCGGATCGCGATCACTGCATTCAGTATATGGTGGCGATCCCATTGCTGTTCGGCCGGCTGACGGCGGCGGATTACGAAGACCGGGTGGCCGAAGATCCGCGTATCGACGCATTGCGTAGCAAGATCCACTGCCATGAAGATCCCGCTTTCACGCGCGATTATCACGATCCGGAAAAGCGCTCGATCGCCAATGCGCTGACGGTAGAGTTCGCCGACGGCAGCCGTCTGGATGAGGTGGCGGTGGAGTATCCTATCGGCCATGCGCGGCGGCGCGAAGAGGGCATCCCCCTGCTGATCGAGAAGTTCAAAATCAACCTGGCGCGCCAGTTCCCAGCCCTGCAGCAGCAGCGCATTCTCGAGGTGTCGCTGGACCGCCAGCGGCTGGCGCAGATGCCGGTCAACGAGTATCTCGATTTGTGGGTGATCTGAGGTGAGCGGCGCTGACAAGCCACGTCGGCGTCGCTATGATGGACGCTCCATCCCCGTCCGTCTTCTTATCAGGTGATTCATGATTGATGCCGCAACGTTGTTGTTGTTTTCCGGTGCCTGCGTGGCGCTGGCGCTGACCCCCGGCCCGGATATGCTGCTGATCGCTTCGCGCAGCGTCAGCCAGGGGCGGCGCGCCGGTTTCGCTTCGCTGGCGGGCATTCAGCTCGGCACATACTGCCACGCGCTGGCGGCGGCGCTGGGGTTGTCGCAACTGTTCGTCGCGGTGCCGCTGGCTTACGACGCGGTGAGAATGTTGGGCGCCGCCTATCTGCTCTACCTGGCGTGGAAAACGCTGCGATCCGGCAGCAGTCTGCAGGCTTCTGCCGGGTTGCAGGCCGTGCCGACGGCGCGAATTTTCCGTCAGGGACTGTTCACCAACATCCTCAACCCGAAAATGGCACTGTTCGTGCTGGCGCTGTTCCCCCAGTTTATCGATCCGCGTGCCGGCTCGGTGGTGGTACAGATGCTGGCGCTGGCGACGGTGCTGAATCTGGTGGGGTTGCTGATTAACGGCGGGGTGATCCTGGCGGTCAGCCGCATGAAAAGCCGCTTCGCCGGCCGCCGCTTCAGCGCCCGCTGGCCGAACTACCTGCTGAGCGGCGTATTTGCCGGGCTGGCCTGCAAGCTCATTTTCGACAGCCGCCGCTAACCCTCGCGCAGCAGCGCTTCAAACGCCGCGCTGGCCGGTTCGTCCGGCAGCGCGCTGTACATCACCAGCCGCAGGTGGTTCTCTTCGTCGACGATGAAAGAGGCGTGGTCAAAGGTGACCGGGCCGATTGCCGGGACGATGAAGCTGCGCCGCCCCTGGCAACGTCCGTGAATGTCATGCTGCCGCCAGAGCTGGCGGAATTGCGGCGATACCTGCTCCAGCGCCTGTACCCGTTGGCGCATCACCTCATCCTCCGGCGCACGGGCGTAGTCGCGGCGGAAGCTGGCCAGGATTTGCGGCGCCTGCGCCCGCCACTCCAGCAGGCGCGCATTGAGCTGCGGATCGGCAAACAGCATCCACAACATGTTGCGTTCTTGCGCCGGGCGATCGCCGATGGCGAACAGCCGCTGCGCCGCCGGATTCCAGGCGATGATGTCCCAACTCAGGTTCATGACGTAGGCCGGCCGCAGCGTCAAATCGTCCAGCAGGCGCCGCACCAACGGCGAAACCTGGCACCACTGATGCCCAACCGGCACCGGCGGGCGCTGATGCGCCAATAAGAACAGGTGGTAGCGGCCGGCGGCGTCGAGCTGCAGCACCCGCGCCAGATTTTCCAAAAACGTCACCGACGCATTGATTTCCCTGCCTTGCTCCAGCCAGGTGTACCAGGTGAGGCCGACGCCGGCCAGCGCCGCCACCTCCTCGCGCCGCAATCCCGGCGTGCGGCGGCGGCTGCCGCTTGGCAAGCCGACTGACTCTGGTGACAGTTGTTCTCGCTTTTGCCGCAGAAAATCCCCCAGTTCGTGGCGGGTGCGTTCGAGGGTGCGTGGGGGCATGTCGGCCGTCCTGTTGCTGTCAGTAATAGTATAAATGGCTATATAGTAACAGTTTAAACCCTGTTCCATACTGCGGCCATCATAATCTCTGGAGGTGGTATGGAACATTCATTATCTCGTGAGCGGCGAGGGCTGCCCGGCCTGCCGGTGCTGCTGTTGGGCGGGTTCGTCACGGTGTTCGATCTGTTCGTGGTCAACGTGGCGGCGCCGGTGATCCAGCGGCAGTTCGCCGCCGATTTCGCCGGGATCGGTTTGATCGTCGCCGGTTATGAGCTGGCGTTTGGGGTGCTGTTGATCGCCGGTGGGCGTTTGGGCGATCGCTTCGGGCGTCGGCGCTTGTTCAGCCTCGGCATGCTGGGATTCACGCTGAGCTCCCTGTTGTGCGGGCTGGCGGGATCGCTCGGCCTGCTGATCGCCGCGCGTATTCTGCAGGGGGCGACGGCGGCGCTGTTGTTCCCGCAAATTTACGCCTTGATGCGGGTCCTGTACGCGCCGCAACAGCGGCGGCGCGCCTTCGCTTGGCTGGGCATGACGCTGGGATTGGCGGCGATCTTCGGCCAGATCCTCGGCGGATTTATCATCGAGGCTAACCTGTTCGGCAGCGGCTGGCGCATGATCTTTTTGATCAATTTGCCGATCGGCGCACTGGCGCTGTGGGCGGCGCGGCGCATTCCCGAATCGCGCGTGGCGCAGGCGCAGCGGCTGGACGGCGTTGGCCTGTGGCTGGCGGCGACCGGCCTGTCGCTGTTGTTGCTGCCGTTGCTGGAGGGGCCGGCGCGCGGCTGGCCGTGGTGGATAGCGCCGATGTTGGCGTTAGCGATGCTGACGCTGTGGGGCTTTCTGCGTTGGGAGCGCCGTCTGGCGCAGCGCGGTGATGATGCGGTGCTCGATCCGGCGCTGTTCCGTCAGGCGGGCTTCGCGCCGGGCATGGCGGTGGTGCTGGCGATTTATGCCACCGCCTCCTCGTTTTTCTTGTGTTTCGCACTGCTGTTGCAGGCGGGGGCGGGGCTGACGCCTTTTCAGGCGGGCAGCCTGTTCGCCCCGGCCAGCGCGGCCTTTATGCTGGCGTCGATGCTGGCGCCCCGGCTGGCGCTGCGTTGGGGCAATGGCGTACTGAGCGTGGGCGTGGCGATTTACGCCGCCGGGTTGGCGCTATTGATGGCGCAGGCGCTGTGGGGTGAGGCGCTGGCGCACCCTCTGCGGCTGCTGCCGGGGTTAGTGGTGCTGGGATTCGGTCAGGCGCTGAGCATGACGCCGCTGCTGAATCTGGTGCTGGGTTTGGCGCCGGAGCGGCAGGCGGGCATGGCGGCGGGTCTGGTTGCCACCGTGCAGCAGGTGGGGGGCGCGCTGGGCATCGTGGTCAGCGGCGTCGCTTTTGTGCCGCTGTTGGCGAGCGGCGGCGCAGCGGAGCGCTATGCCCAGGCCTTTGCCGGCGCCATGGTATTTAATCTGTTGGCGATGGGCATCGCCCTGCTGTTGTTAAACCGGATCACTCGAAATACTCAGAAAGCGGATCTTAAGTAGGCCGCCGGCGGGTGCTTTACTGTTGTCATCATGAGAGAGCGATAAGGAGCCACACTGATGTTTCAACCCGCCACATTTCGCGAAGACAATCTGGATGCCCAACTGGCGCTGGTGCGCGCCCACCCGTTGGGGCTATTGGTCAGCCACGGCGAGCAGGGATTAACGGCCGATCCGCTGCCGTTTCTGGCCGATGTCGAACAGGGGCAGATCCGGCTGCGGGCGCACCTGTCGCGCGCCAACGCTCACTGGCGACGGCTGCAGCACGCGGCGGAATGCCTGGTGATTTTTCAGGGCGTGGAGGGCTATGTGTCGCCCGGCTGGTACCCGAGCAAGCGCCAGACCGGCAAAGTGGTGCCGACCTGGAACTACAGCATGGTGCAGCTGTATGGCGTGCCGACGGTGACGGACGATCCGGCCTGGCTGCGCCGCCAGCTGATCGACCTGACGGCACAACAGGAAGGGCGCCGCCCGGCGCCCTGGCGGCTCGACGACGCGCCGGCCAACTATATCGCCGCACAGCTTAAAGGCATCGTCGGTATCGAGATCGCCGTTACCCGGCGCGAAGGCAAATGGAAAATGAGCCAAAACCGCAGCGCCGACGATGCCGGCGGGGTGATCGCCGGGCTGCGCGAGGGCGATGACGCGCAGCGGCGACTGGCGGCGGAGGTTGAGCGGCGGCGCGGATAGGGTATGCTAACCGAAGAGTGAGCTGAGGGAACCTTCGGATGGATTACACCAAAATTATCAAAGAAATAGGCCGCGGCAAAAATCATGCGCGCGACCTGGACCGGCAGACCGCCTTTGAGCTGTATCAGGCGATGCTGGCCGGGGAGGTCCCCGAGCTGGAGCTGGGCGGCATTCTGATCGCGCTGCGCATCAAGGGCGAAGCCGAAGAGGAGATGCTGGGGTTCTATCAGGCGATGCAGCAGCAGGTCTTGCCGCTGCAGGCGCCGCAGGGGCGGCCACTGCCGGTGGTGCTGCCGAGCTACAACGGCGCGCGCAAGCAGGCCAACCTGACGCCGCTGCTGGCGCTGCTGCTCGCGAAAGTGGGCCTGCCGGTGGTGGTGCACGGCATCCTGGACGACAGCACCCGTGTGACCAGCGCCGAGATTTTCCGTGCCCTGGGGCTGCCGTGGTCGGAACAGGCCGCTCATGCCCAGCGGCGTCTCGATAACGGCGAGGCGGTATTCATGCCGGTTTCCGCGCTGTCGGCGCCGTTGGCGCAGCAGCTTGGGCTGCGTTGGCGCATGGGGGTGCGCAACAGCGCCCATACGCTGGCCAAGCTGGCGACGCCGTTCGGCGAACAGGATGCGCTGCGCCTCGCCAGCGTCTCTCACCCGGAGTATGTTGGCCGGGTGGCGTCGTTTTTCCGCCAGATCGGCGCCCGCGGGCTGTTGATGCACGGCACCGAAGGCGAAGCCTACGCCAACCCGCAGCGCTGCCCGCAGATTCACCATATCGTCGGCGGCGAACAGCACGTATTGCTGGAGCGCACCTTGCAGGATGAAACGCCGGCATTGCCGGCGGCGAAAGACGCGGAAACCACCGCACGCTGGACCGAGCGCTGCCTGGCGGGCGAGGTGGCGATCCCGCAGGCTATCCAGCGGCAGGTCGCCTGTTGCCTGGTGGCCGCCGGCGAGAGCGAGACGCTCGAGCAGGGGCTGCAGCGCCTGCGTCAGGCCTAAGCGCGACTATACTGGGATATTTTTCCTCATCGGCTGAGAAGGACGGTTATGCAACAGGCTCTCGATTACTTCAATCAATTGAACCAGGATTACCTCGACGTTCACCGCGCCAAAGAAGAGCTGTTCTGGCAAAACTACATGGGCACCGGCGATGAAGGCGTGTCGGCGCGCTTTTCCGCCGCGGAAAGCGCCTATAAGCGCTTTATCGCCGAACCGCGCCGGCTGGCCGAGATCCGCAATCTGCTGGCCGGATTGGAAACGCTGCCGCAGGAGGCGCAGCGCGATGCGCTGATCCACGGCCTGCAAGGCTGGCTGCGTTTCTTCGACTGTAACGCCATTGAAGATCCGCAGGCGCAGGCGTTGTTGGATCAGATCATTCACGCCGAGTCCGATCTCTACTCGCGCCGCAAGGGCTATCAGGTCACACATCTGAACGCCGACGGCCAGCGGGTGGCGGCCTCGCTCGGCGAGCTGCTGACCAACCAGGCGACCAACCCGAACGAAGACTACCGCCGCAGTTCGCAGCAGGCGCTGCGCGACCTGGAGCAATGGCTGCTGCATAACGGCCTGCCGGAGCTGATCGGCCTGCGCAACCGCTTTGCGCGCCAGATGGGCTATCGCAACTATTTCGACTACAAGGTGAACAAAACCGAGCGCATGACGCCGGAGCAGCTGTTCGCCATTCTGGATCGTTTCGAGCGGGAAACCCGCGAGGCCAACGCGCGCAGCCTGCAACAGCTGGCGGCCGACAAGGGCGGCCAGGCGCTGGAGCCGTGGAACGTCCGCTTCGCCAGCGCCGGCGACGTCACCCGTCAACTGGATCCTTACTTCCCGTTTTCTCGTTCGCTGGAACGCTGGGTCGACAGCTTCAAACGCCTGCACATCGGCTTTGGCGGCGCCGAGATGAACCTCGATCTGCTGGTGCGCAAAGGCAAGTATGAGAACGGCTTTATGCACGGCCCGGTGCCGCCGTTTGTGCGCCAGGGGGAATGGGTGCCGGCGCGCATCAACTTCACCAGCCTGGCGCAGCCGGGGCAGGTGGGCAGCGGCGCTTACGGGCTCAACACCCTGTTCCACGAGGGCGGCCACGCGGCGCACTTCGCCAACATTCGCCAGAATGCGCCGTGCTTCTCGCAGGAGTTCCCACCGACCTCGATGGCCTATGCCGAAACCCAGTCGATGTTCTGCGACAGCCTGCTGGACGACGCCGACTGGCTGAAACGCTATGCGAAAAACGCCGCCGGCGAAGCGGTGCCTGATGCGCTGATCGAGGCCGGCATCGCGGCGCGCCAGCCGATGCGTGCGTTCAACGAACGCCACATCCTGCTGGTGCCGTACTTCGAGTGGGCGCTGTACCAGTGGGATGACGAGCAGCGCACGCCGGAAGCCATTACCGCGCTGGCGCGCGAGGTCGAGCAAAAGATCCTCGGCATCAGCGGCAGCCCGCGTCCGACGTTGGCGATCCCGCACCTGCTGTCGCTAGAATCTGCCTGTTCCTACCAGGGCTATCTGCTGGCGATGATGGCGGTAGAGCAAACCCGTCACTTCTTCCTGCAGCGCGACGGTTACCTGACGGACAACCCGGCCATTGGCCCGGATCTGGCGCAACACTACTGGTTGCCGGGCAACAGCGTCAGCCATGACGACACGCTGCGCAGCCTGACCGGCGAAGGGTTTAATCCTGACTATCTGGCGCAGGCCTGCAACCAGACAGTGGCACAGGCGTGGCATGAGGCGCAGCAGACGATGGCCGCCGCGGCCAAGCGCCCGCAGCCGCCGGCAGATTTCGATTTGCAGGCGCACATCCGGGTGGTGGATGGCGAGACGGTATTGGCGGACAACGCCGAGGGTGACGAGCGGATGTGCCGCGACTTCGCTGCGGCGATAGAGGCGCGCTTGCCTTAAGGCTGGCAATAAAATCCACGCCGCGGCGTGGATTTTATTTAATGATAAAAACCGGGCGTTATTTTATTCGAAATAGACGTCGGGATTATCGGCCAGAGACACGAAGCTCTTGGTGTTTCTATCCAGCGTGCGAATTTCGCCGCTTTCGATGTCGTATACCCAGCCGTGTAGGCGCAGCCCACTGTTGCGCAGACCCACCGCCACAGAAGGGTGGGTTTTGATATTATTTAGCTGAGCAATAACGTTCTCTTCGACCATAGCGTTCACTTTGTCTGTTTCGCTATCCCAGGTTTTCTTCTCGACCACCGCTTTGGCCGCATCCGCGTAGTGCAGCCAGTGGGCAACGGCAGGCATGGGATCGAGGCACTGACAGGATGCGATAGCCTTCATGGCGCCACAGTTTGAGTGGCCACAAATCACGATATCAGTCACGCCCAGCGCCACCACCGCGTATTCGATAGTCGCAGAAACCCCACCCGGCTCCGGGCCAAAGGAAGGGACGATGTTACCGGCGTTACGGATAACGAAAAGCTGCCCAGGTTCTTGCTGCGTCACCAGCTCGGGCACCAGACGGCTGTCAGAACAGGAGATGAAAAGCGCTTTAGGATTTTGGCTGGAGGCCAGGCTGCGAAAGAGTTCCTTACGCTGCGGGAAAATCTCTTTCTGGAAACTGAGGAAACCTTCAATGATATGTTGCATACAACGCTCTCTGCATCTGTAGTCTGCGTAACATGATAATCATCCTCTCCCGTTAGTCCAGCAATGGGGTGGTAAAAAAATGTGTGCTTAACTGCCTGCAAACCCCATTAAATAAAGGGTTTCTGCCTGTTGGCGACGGTATTTTCCGGGTCGTTGACGCGTGGGTTGCTGACAAAGCGGACGATAGGAAAATTGCTGTCGTACCCATTCAGCGCTGACGTACGCGAACATAAAAAAAGCCCGCCGGGATGATATCCGGCGGGCTTTTTGACGTCTGGGGCGGCGATTATTTGTAGATAACCGCGGTGGCGTGCATCAGGTTATTGCCGCTGGTAGAGGTGATGGTGAAAGCCTTGGCGCCTACGGCATCGGCTTTGGCGGCCAGCTGAGAGGTCAGGCTGCTCAGGTCGGTTGCGCCGCTGGCGACGATCACGCCGGCTTTTTCGAATTGGGCGGCATCCTGGGCGCTGACGTGTTCAGCGGCAAAAGTGGTGAAAGAAACGGTGGCCAGAGCAATAGCAGCAGCAAAAGTTTTGATGGTTTTCATGTTCGTCATTCCTGTCAAAGTGAATTAGGGAGAAAGGGTTTGCCTTTCGATGGGAAGATTATTGCGCAGTGACAGGCGGGATGAAATCGGAGAGTGTTGATAGTTTTATTCAGAATTTTTGATTATTAATTCCCCCCGTTTATCTTCTGCATAAACGGGGGAAACGATCAGCGTGACGGGCGCGTCAGATCGAAACGGTGCTGTTCGGAAATGCCGTAGTAGGCGGTCGGGCCGCCGGCGCGCAGGATAGGTTCGGCGGCGGCGGTCTGGTAGACGCCGTGTTCATCCAGCAGCGCCGGATCGAGATGCACCGCCACCACCTCGCCCAACACCAGCCAGGTCTCCACCTGTTCCCCGGCGGCGGTTTGCAGTTGGATGCATTGGGTCAGCCGGCATTCGAAGTTCACCGGGCTTTCGGCCACGCGCTCGGCTTTGACCCGGCGCCCGGGCAGCGGCGTAACGCCGGCGAAGGCGAATTCGTCCTCACCGCGCGGCAGGGTGATGGAACTATTGTTCATCGCTTCCGCCAACGGGCGCGTCGCCAGGTTCCAAACGAACTCGCCGGTTTCTACGATATTCGCTACGCTGTCTTTCCAGCCGGTGCTGGCGAAACCGATGATCGGTGGACGGTAGTTGAAGCAGTTGAAAAAGCTGTAGGGCGCCAGATTACGCAAGCCGGCGGCGCTACGGGAAGAGATCCAGCCGATGGGGCGCGGGCCGACGATGGCGTTCAGCGGATCGTGCGGCAGGCCGTGGCCGGCGGCGGGTTCATAATAATAGCGAGATTCACGGTTCATGGGGGACCCTGCGGCAATCGATGAAGCTTTCATTGTGGCGGGTTTCCCGCCGCTGCGCCATTGCGGGCCGGATGTGTTATCTTACGCGCCGGAAATCCCTTCAAGAGAGCCCGTCACGGTGGAAAAAAAGAAAACCTTCCCGCAGCAGAAAAGCGGCCTGCATCCGCGCAACCGTCATCGTTCGCGCTACGACTTCCCGGCGCTGATCGCCAGCTGCCCGGCGCTGGCGCCGTTCGTGAAACCGAACGCCTGGGGCGATGTATCGGTGGATTTCTCCGATCCGGCGGCGGTGAAAATGCTCAACCGTGCGTTGCTGCAACACTTTTACGGCATCGAACACTGGGATATTCCAGCTGATTACCTGTGCCCGCCGATCCCCGGCCGCGCCGACTATCTGCACCACCTGGCGGATCTGCTGGCGACCAGCAACGGCGGCGAGATCCCGCGCGGCAAGGGCGTGGCGATCCTCGACGTCGGCGTCGGCGCCAACTGCATCTACCCGATCGTCGGCCTGCGCGAATACGGCTGGCGTTTCACCGGGTCTGAAATCGATCCGGTGTCGCTCAACGCGGCCAAGATGATCGTCGAGATGAACCCGACGCTGCGCAATAGCGTGCGTCTGCGGCTGCAAAAACAGCCTGAGCTGATTTTTAGCGGCATCATCGGCGCGGCCGAGAAATTCGACGCCACCCTGTGCAACCCGCCGTTCCACGCGTCCGAGCAGGAAGCGCGCGCCAGCACCCGCCGCAAGCTGCATAAATTGGGCAAAGGGGAAGTGGCCGACAAGCCGGTGCAAAACTTCGGCGGCAAGAACAACGAGCTGTGGTGCGAAGGCGGCGAAGAAGCCTTTGTGCGCAAGATGGTGGAAGAGAGCGTCAGCAAGGCCAACAACTGCCTGTGGTTCACTTCGCTCATCTCGAAAAACACCACGCTGCCGGCCATTTATCATGCGCTGAAGGTGGCGGGCGCGGCCGAGGTGCGCACCATCGAGATGGCGCAAGGGCAGAAGATCAGCCGCTTCGTCGCCTGGACCTTCCACGACGCCGAGCAACAGGCCACCTGGGCAGCCGAACGCTGGCGTTAATCCTTCCGGCGCCGGTTATCCTGCCGGCGCCGACAAAAAACCGCATTTTACCTTTCAATTTTCATCACTTACGTTATTCTCAATACAGTTTTCATAATAAAAATCTTAGGTTGTTGGTTTATTTAAATTCGAATAATTACTTTACTGAATAAATAAATTTAATCCGGTTAAGAGCAATAACCAGAAGGAGCGGCGCTGCCCGTTCCTTCCGCGATGGCACGTCTGCGTGTGGGCGCGGCATGTGGCCAGGAAAAATAAGAAAAGCGCCATCATCTGCCACAAGGACTACACCTTATGCTGTTACGATTCAGTCAGTTAACCACCCACAAAGGCGCCGAGCTGAGCGCGATAGAACACGCCGTTCCGATGATCGTATTTTCGCTCGACGGCACGGTCTTGCGCGCCAACGATCTTTTCCTCAGCACGCTGGGATTTCAACGCGATGACGTGATAGGTCAGCATCACCGTATTTTCTGCGATCCGAACTATGTCGCCAGCCCGTTATATCGCAAACATTGGGAGACGCTGAATAAAGGCCAACCCATCACGGACACCATAAAGCGCATCGCGAAAAACGGCGAGGCGGTGTGGCTGCAGGGCACCTATGCGCCGGTGCTGAATAACCAGGGTAAGGTGGTGGAAATCGTCAAGATCGCCAGCGAAGTGACCGAGCGAGTGACGCAGGCGCAGGAACACCGCAGCCTGCTGGCGGCGTTGAATCGCTCGATGGCGATGATTTCTTTCACGCCGCAGGGCACCATTGTCAGCGCCAACGACAATATGTTGGCGCTGATGGGCTATCGGCTGGAAGAGGCGTGTGGGCAGTCGCATGCGGTGCTGTGCCCGCCGGAGTTCGCCGCTTCCGACGATTATCGGCGGCATTGGCAGCGCCTGGCGCGCGGCGAGTTCATCACCGGGCGTTTTGAGCGCGTCAACCGGCGCGGTGAACGGGTATGGCTGGAGGCCAGCTATAACCCGATCCTCGACAACGACGGCCAGGTGGTGAAAGTGGTGAAGATCGCCCAGGACATCACCCGGCTGATGCAACAGCAGCAGCACGAAGAAGAGATGGTGCGCAACGCGCATCATCTGTCGCTCGATACCGATCGGCAGGCGGCGCAGGGCGCGATCATCGTGCAGCAGGCGGTGAAGGGCATGCAGCAGGTCGAAGCGGCGGCGCGCGAAACCTCAGACGTGGTCACCGAGCTCGGTAAGTGCTCTCAGCAGATCGGCACCATCGTCGAAGCCATTCGTAAAATCGCCTCCCAAACCAACCTGCTGGCGATTAACGCCTCCATCGAAGCCGCCCACGCCGGTGAGCACGGGCGCGGTTTTGCCGTGGTGGCCAACGAAGTGCGCACGCTGGCGGAGCAGTCGCGCAAGGCGGCGACCGAGATCGAACGCATGACCAAGTCTATCCAGCAGGGCGTGGCGGCGGCGATCGCCGGCATGGCGACCTGCGTGGAACAGGCTGGCGGCGGCGTGGCATTGACCCATGACGCCGGAGAAGTGATCAACCAGGTCAACATCGGCATGCACGACGTCGTGAAGCTGATGCAGGCGTTTACGTCGGTGAAGCAGGGCGACGCGCTGCACTGAGTGTGCCGGGCGCCGCTCCTAAAAGCGGGGCGGCGTTTGCCTCTTCCTACCGATTCCTGCGCCGTTGAGCTGCGGTTCAATTTTATCGGTCTATGCTAGACTTGAGAATGAACGAACGTTCGTTCATTTGTTGATGTCAATTTGTGGCGCCAGGCGCCCCTTCACCGTTTCGGGAACTGACGATGGGAAATCGAGAAAAGATTGTCGAGGCCGCGCTGCACAGCTTTACCCATAAGGGATTTCACCAGACCAGCATGCGAGATATCGCGCAGGCAGCGGGCGTCAGCGTCGGCAACCTCTATAACCATTTTTCCGGCAAGGAGGCGTTGATCGGCGAAATTGCGCTGCTGGAAAACGGCATATTCGCCGAGTTCGCCGCCGGATTGCGGGCCGACAGAACGCGGCCGAAGCAGGCGCTGTCGGCCTTTTTCACCGCCTATCACGCCTTTGTCGCCGAGCCGGCCAATGTGCAACTGTCGGCGGAGATCGTGGCGGAGGTGGCACGCAACCCGGCGTTGGCCGAGCCGTTCAGCGCCAACCAGCGGCAACTGATTGAGGCGCTGGCGACGACGATCGCCGAGGCTCAGCAAACCGGTGAGATCGCAGCGGCGATAGCGCCGTTACCGCTCGCGCAGCTGGTGCTGGACGTGATCGAAAGCCAGGCCTGGCGGCAGGCGATCTTTGCGTCGCCTGCGCCGGAGGAGACCGCGCCGGTGCGGCTGTTGGAGCAGCTGCTCTACCGCCAACCCTAGACGAGGTTGATATGTTGCATATTGATCCTTATCGCGACGCTGATCGCCTGCAAACGGCGGCGCTGATCTACGCCGCGTTCAGCGACAAGTTTCAGCGCGCGCGCCGTCTCAGCGCCCGCCTTCAGTGGCGTCTGTTCTATCGGCTGTGGAGTTGGCAGCAAAGCGGCAGCCGGGAGCGCAGCTTCGTGGTGAAGCAAGATGAACAGGTGGTGGCGGCCTTTGCGCTCAATGCGGCCGCTGGCGAGAACAACGTCGGGCTGCGTCCGCGCACCTTGCCGATTTGGCGGCTGTGCCGCCGCTATGGCTGGCTGAACGTTTGGCGCATGTATCTGCAAATTGCGGTGCTGCAGCACACTCCGGCGGCCGGTGAGCTGTATCTCTCTTACCTGGCGGTGGCCGAGAACCAGCGCGGTAAAGGGGTGGGCAGGCGGCTGCTGCAGTGGATGAACGACTACGCCGCCGAACAAGGCACAGGCCGGCGTCTGAGCCTGCACGTCAGCCGGCGCAACGTGGATGCGCAGCGTCTGTACCGGCGCTGCGGCTTTCAGGTGCGGCGCGAAGAGCATTACGCCTCGCTGGGCTTACTGTTCGGCCAGGCCGATTGGATATTGATGGAGAAACGCAACGGGGAGGCGACGTGCGCAAAATAGGGCTGTGCCTCGTGGCGCTGGTTTTGGCGGCGTTTGGCTGGGTGATTTACGTCAACGACTTTCGCTTTGTCACCGAACCGGTCGTGGTGACCGCCGGCGGCAACCGGTTGACCGGCACGCTGGTGTTGCCGCAGCATGCGCCGATCAAGCCCGGTATCTTGGTGTTCGTGCACGGCGATGGGCCGGCTAACGCCAGCCGCGACGAAGGCTATTACGGCATTTGGGAGGCGATGGCGCAGCAGGGCTATGCGGTTTTATCCTTCGATAAGCCGGGCGTTGGCGGCTCCGGCGGCAACTGGCTGCATCAGACCATGGCGGATCGCGCACGGGAAACCGCCGATATCATCGACTGGGCCCGGCGGGACGGGCGCTTCGATGCGCGCTGCGTGGGGCTCTGGGGCACCAGCCAGGCGGGGTGGGTGATGCCGGAGGTGGCGCGTTTGCGCCCCGACATCGCCTTCACGCTGGCGTTGGCGCCGGCGATCAACTGGCTGCGGCAAGGGCGTTATAACACCCGGGCAGCGATGGTGGCGGCAGGGGACAATGAAGCGTCGATCGCCGCGCGCGAGGCGCACTGGCGCCACATTCAAACGCTGCTCGAACAACCGGACGGCTACGCGCAGTACCGCCGTGAGTATGGCGCCACCGCCGCATTGAGCGCCGACCGCTGGCGCTTTATTCGCGCCAACATGGCCAGCGATGCGACGGCGGGATTACGAAATTTCAACACGCCGGTACACCTGATACTGGGCGGGCGTGACGTCAACGTGGACGCGGACGAAACCGAGCGCGTTTATCGGCAAACGGTCCCGGCCTCGCTGTTGACGGTGACGCGCATCGACGAAGCCGACCACGTGATGATCAAACCGCTGTTCGCGCGCCATCCGTGGCTGATCAACGTGGTGGGCCTGTTTGCGCCGCGCTCGGTGCAATACGATGCCTACCGGCAGGACGTGGCGGCCTTCCTGGCCGCTCAGCCCTGCGGGCGCGGGCGCTAACCTCAGATCGCCGCGGGCGGCGCCTGTTCTTCGTGCGGCTGCGGCGCGCGGGAGATCTGCATCGCCTGTTGCGGCATGCCGATACCGGCCCGATCGAAATGGATTTTCACCAGCCGGTCGAGGGCGTATTGCACCACCCACTGTTTCAGCGCCTGCGTGCGCACCGTCACGCGGGTGGTGAACGAGCGATCGCCCAGCGCCACCACGCCGTTGAAGACCGGCTCGCCAATCAGGAAATGCTTCACCTGTTCATCCTGCTTCAGCGCCTCGATGGCCTGATGCAGCACCTCATTGACCCGATCGATGTCCTCGTCGCGGCTGACGGTGTAGTTGGCGCGATACACCCCGAACTCACGCGCATAGTTGGCCAGCGTGGTGATCGAAGAGTACGGCACGATGTGATAGACGCCGTAGTCGTCGCGCAGGCCGATCGAGCGGATGGTCATGCGCTCCACGGTGCCGGTGATGCCGCTGACGGTGACGTATTCGCCGGTGTTCATGCCATTTTCGAACTGGATGAACACGCCGGTGATCACGTCTTTCACCAGCGTCTGGGCGCCGAAGCTGATGGCCAGCCCCAGCGCACCGGCGCCCGCCAGCAGCGGCGCGATGTTCAGCCCGACCTGCGACAGTACGATCATCACGGTAATGGTGCTGATAACGATAGCCAGCACGTTGCGAAACAGCGTCAGCAGCGTGCGTTCACGCGCGCTCGGCCGCACGCCGTTGCTCAGTTCCAGCGCCAGGCGGTGTTCGATGATGCTGGCCATCAGCGTCCAACTGAAGACGGCGATCAGCAGGATCAGCAGGATATGCACCAGCCCGCCGAGCGTCCGCTGGCCATTTTCGCTGCCCGCCCACTGGTACAGGTTGATCAGGTGCCAGGCGTCGAGCAGAAACAGCGTCACCGCCAGCACCACCATCACCCGCAGTATCTTCAACCCGTTGGGGATGTAGGAGTTGATGCGCCGCTCGAGCATCGGATAGCGCAGATTGACGTCGGTCGGCAGCGAAATGCGGCGGAAAATCCAGCGGGTCAGCATGCCGGACAGCAGGGCGCCGACGCCGACCACCAGCAGGCTTTTCACCGTGGCGCTCATCATAAAGCGCAGGCTGTTGCCGATGTCGAACTGAGACAGCACGAACAGCACCAGAAAATAGGCGATCGCCAGCAGGTGCCAGATATGCCCCAGACCGCGCAGGATCACGCTGAAAAACGCCATCGACCGTTCGGCCAGCAGGTTGATCTGTTGCTGTATCGGTTTGCGGTTGTGCAGGATCAGCCAAATGGCGTACAGCGTCAGCGCCAGCATCACCACCAGGTTGACGGCGGCGGCGGCCGGGTAGCTTATTTGTACCGCCACCACCGGCACCACCACCATCAGGCCATAGCCGATCAGGCCGCTGAGCCAGGCGAGGCGCGTGTTCCAGTAGCGTGCGCTCCGGTCGCTGAAGGGGAAGGGACGCAGGTAGTCGAAGTTAGGGGCGAAAATCAGCCGCAGCACCGCCTTGAAAAATTCAATCACCGCGAAGGCGCTGAGAAACAGGGTCTGCAGCCGCAGAATGGTGGCGCTGTCGGCGTGGACGTGGCGGGCGAACAGATTGCCCGCCGCCAGCGCCAGCAGCAGCACCAGCAGATCGACGGCGAAAGCGCCGAGAATGGCGGCGGGGCGCTTATACCACGGGCCGCGCTGCAGCCGCGCATTGTGCCCCCAACTGCCCATGCGTTTGTACAGCGGCGCGATCAACCGCCGGATCAGGTGGAACAGCGCAAAGGTGACCGCCACCGTCAGCAGAAAGTAGCCCAGCGCGCGGAAAAAGCCGGCGGGATTGAAAACGCGCTTCGGGCCGGAGTCGATCAGCTTTTGCAGCGCGCCGAGCTTCTGGTTAAAGGTGCCGATGCCTTCCTGCGCCAGCGAGTTCAGGCTGTCGCTCAGCGTGGCTGGCGTCGATTCCTCCGACGTTGCCGGCGCTGCGGCGGGGGCGTCGCCGGCGGTCTGTTTCAGGTGATTGATGAGTTCCGCGCGCGCTTTGTCGTCTTGCAGCAGATCGGCCAGCGCGGCGTAGGCGGTCTTCTGCTGCTCGCTCTTGTCGGCGGGCGCAGGCGGCGCGTTTTGCGCCAGCGCCGGTGGTGCGAAGACGCTCAAGGTCAGCAACAGCAGCAGGAAAAGCAGGTGTTCTCGCAGATGAGAACCTCGTCGGGAGTATGCGTTTGGCGGCATTGTTCCTCTCTTTGGCGTTCTGTGATCGGCGGATGTCAGAGCAATACGATGAAAACAATGAATATAGTAGGAAAGGAAACGCGATGGGGCGTGGGAACGCGTGCGGAATGAAAGCGGCGGGCGCGTGGCGCGCCCGCCGTTAAACAGCCAGGATCAGGAAACGTGCTGCAGGAACTCCTGCAGACGCGGGCTTGGCGGATGGTTGATCAGGTCGTGCGGGTTGCCGTCTTCGGCAATCCGGCCCTTATCGATAAAGATCAGGCGCGACGCCACTTTTTCGGCAAAGCCGACTTCGTGGGTGACGATGACCATCGTCATGCCTTCCTCGGCCAGATCCTGCATCACCTTCAGCACTTCGTGGCGCAGCTCCGGATCGAGCGCAGAGGTCGGCTCGTCGAACAGCATCATTTTCGGCTTCACCGCCAGCGCGCGCGCAATGGCCACGCGCTGCTGCTGGCCGCCCGACAGTTCGGACGGGTAGTGGTGGGCGCGCTCCGCCAAACCGACCTTAGCCAGCAGCTCGCGCGCCAGCTTTTCCGCATCGGACTTCTTCGCGCCGCGCACGCGGATCGGGCCAAAGGCGACGTTTTCCAGCGCCGTCAGGTGCGGGAATAGGTAGAACTGCTGGAATACCATGCCGGCTTCCTGGCGGATCAACCGATCGTCCACTTTCGGATCGTTGGCTTTTAGGCCATCGACGATCAGATCGCCGCTGGTCACCTCTTCCAGCTTGTTGATGCAGCGCAGCAGGGTGGATTTGCCAGAGCCGGATGGCCCGATGATCACCACCACTTCGCCTTTGTCGATCTTCAAATCGATGTTGTGCAGCACCTGGGTTTGGCCAAAATGCTTGGAGACGTTTTTAAATTCAATCACAGGATTTTCATCCTTCTTTCCAGACGACGCAGCACGAAGCTCAGCACCAGGGTAATAATCAGGTAGATAACCGCCACGGCGCTCCAGATTTCCAGCGCGCGGAAGTTACCGGCAATAATTTCCTGACCCTGACGGGTCAGCTCCGCCACGCCGATCACGATGAACAGCGAGGTGTCTTTGATGCTGATGATCCACTGGTTGCCCAGCGGCGGCAGCATGCGACGCAGCGCCAACGGCATAATGACGTAGCGGATGGTTTCGCGGCGCGACAGGCCGAGCGCCAGGCCGGCTTCGCGGAAACCGTTATGAATCGACAGCACCGCGCCGCGGGTGATTTCCGCGATGTAGGCGCCGGAGTTGATCATGATGGTCACCACCGCCGCGGTGAACGGATCGATGCGCAAATCGGTGAACGCCATCGGCAGGGCGAAGTAGATGAACATCACCTGTACCACGATCGGCGTGCCGCGGATCACTTCGATAAACACCAACGCGATGTGGTTGGCGATCCATCCGCCGTAGGTGCGGGCAAAGCCGGCGACGAGGCCGATGATCAGGCCGCCAATCAGACCGAGGACCGAAATCCACAGGGTCATTTTGGCGCCCTCTAACAAGATAGGAATGGCGGGCCAGATGGCGCTCCAGTCGAACTGCATGATATTTCTCCCGGTGATCCCAAACGTGGGTATCAGATACAACGAAGCGCAGGGGGTTAAGCGACCCCCTGTGCTTAAGTTAATAGCTTGCCAAATTCACAGCTTACTTAGGTTCGGTACCGAACCACTTCTTGTAGATTTCGTTATAGGTGCCGTTCTCGCGCAGGGTTTTCAGCGCGCCGTTCACCTTCTCGCGCAGCTCGTCGCTGCCTTTAGGGAAGGCGATGCCATACTGCTGCGCTTCCAGCGAATCGCCGACGGTTTTGAACTTGCCGGCGCCGGCCGTCTTGATGAAGTATAGGATGTTTGGCGTGTCGTGCAGCACCGCATCGGCGCGCTTGGTGCCCAGCTCCATGTAGGCGTTGTCGATGTTAGGGAACTGACGCAGATCCTTGGTTTTGATGTGCTGCTTGGCGTAATCCACCGAACCGGTGCCGCTCTTCACCGCCACCACTTTACCATTTAGATCGTCGATGCTTTTCACGCTGTTGTTGTCGGCATTGACCATCACCAGCAGGCCGCTCTTGTAGTAGCCGTCGGAGAAGTCGATAGCTTTCTTGCGCTCATCGGTGATGGTGATGCCGGCCAGCGCCAGATCGACGTTTTTGGTCTGCAGCGCCGGAATGATGCCGCCGAAGTCCATCGGTTTCAGGGTGTAGTCCAGCTTCAGCTCTTTGGCGACAGCCGCCCACAGATCGATGTCGAAGCCGACGTATTTGTCGCCTTGTTTGAACTCAAAAGGAACGAAAGCGGTGTCGGTGGCAACCACCAGTTTGTCTGCTGCGTGGGAACTTACGGCAAAGGCCAGAGAGAGTGCGGCCAGGGAGACTTTAAAAATCGACTTCATGAGAGGAATTCCTGTACAGGTTGCGGATTACCCATTTTTTATATTGCAGTTGGTGCCATGAAAAAATCGTGCCATGTTTTCAACTACTATAAAAACAAAGAGTTACTTCGTGATGTTGTGCCGAAAAGGCGAATTGTTATGGTTGTGCACCACAATGAGGCACCGAAATGGTGCGTAAGAATTATCTTGGTGCACGGGGCTATCATTAACCAAATTTTGGCTGTGAAACAACCGTTCTTTAACGTTTTTGCTTCAATATTGATAACTAACTCTAACTTTCATGATGCACCGACGGTGCAAGCGGGGGCCGCGAGAGGAGAAAAAGGGGAGCAGATAATGCTAACGCAACTGGCTGTCTTTGCTGCCGCGCCGGTTGTACAGGCTATTGGCCGCGTGTTTTTTGTCTTGTTCTGCCTGGCAGGCGAGACAAAAACGCACGCCTGTTAACGCCTTGCGGCGCGCCTCGGGGATCGGTTCTCCGCATTCCTGGCAATAGCGTTCGCTCTCGCCATGCCCGAGCGCATCACGCGCACGCTGCACCGCATCGTCGACGGTGGAGTCAATCTGATCTTGTACGGCGCCGTCTGCCGCCCAGCCGCTGGCCATCATCACCTCCTAACAAGGGAACCCTACCGTTTAATATGGGCCGTTTTTTGCACAATTCAACGACCGCGCAAAAGAAAACAGGCCGGGCGAAGCCCAGCCTGTTCTGCCCGGCACGACGGGCGGTCTGCAACGCGTTGCGGCGTTATTCGATATTGGATTCGATGAACCACAGGAACTTGTCCAGATCGCGCGATGCGGCGGTGAACATGTCGGCGGTGTCTTCATCTTCCACTTCGGTAATGGCCTTACGGATGTCATTCGCCACCGCGCCGTAGCGATCGGCCAGCGCTTTCAGGTGTTCTTGCACGCTGTGGATATTGGTCGGATAGCTTTTCAGCGGCGTCTGATCGTTAACGACCTGTACGGTGCCCAGCGCCACGCCGCCCAGTTGCACTACGCGCTCGGCGAAGGTGTCCTGATGCTCGATGATGGCGGTGCGGAAGCCGTCCAGCATTTCATGAACCGCGATGAAGTTCGCACCGCGCATGTTCCAGTGCGCCTGTTTGGTGATCAACGAAAGATCGATAAATTGCACGACCTGATGGTTCAGCGCCTTGATGGCGGCCAGTTTGACTTTTTCGTCCAGATCGTTACGGGTATACAGCAGATCAGAAGATTTCGTTTTCACCAGTTTAGCGGTACTCATATCAGATATCCTCTTGATTAGTCGTTGTCCTATTTCGTTACGGGATCAATTATAGCAGGGGTATTTATTTTTGCCGTACGAAAATGGCTATTGCACAAATAGGCTTGGTCTAATGTCAATATTTTAATTTGGTTTGTGTTTCTATGTAATGCAATGAATTTAATTGCTATTTTTATTTTTTTGTTATTGTTTTGGTTAGTGACGATTTATCCCTGTTATCTTATTTTCTGCGGATAGGCTGATTCGACTAAATATCCATATTGTTATCGTGCTGTTAATTGTAAGCCTATTCAGATTGATAGCCGTAATTGATGCGGTTAAAGTAAGGGAATTATCCCAGTTTTTATTGGCGAGTGATGAAAATTAACGTCGTCGGCACCAGCGGCAGCGGTAAAAGCACCCTGGCGCGTCAATTGGCGGAACGGCTTGACGTTCCCTATATCGAGATGGACAGCCTGTATTGGCGGCCCGAGTGGCAGGGTACGCCCGATGACGCGTTCCTGGCGCGGTTAGAGCAGACGCTGGCCGAAGCGGGAGGAGGCTGGGTGCTGGACGGCAACTACAGCCGCACGCAACCGATTAAGTGGCGCGAAGTCGATTATATCCTGTGGTTGGACTACGGCTTCTGCCGCACGCTGTGGCAGGCCGTGCGCCGGGCGTGCCGACGCGCGGCCAGCAAACGTGAGCTGTGGCCGGGCACCCGCAATCGTGAAAGTTTCCGCCGTTCTTTCTTCAGCCGTGAGTCGATCGTGCTCTGGACGATCCGCACTTACTCGAAGAACCGGCGAAAATACCTGGCGGAGATGGCCCGTACCGATGTAGGGCGCCATTTCAAGCGCTTGCGCTCTCCCCGCCAGGCCGCCGATTTTCTACGGGCGCTGCCGCAGGGTCACAGCAGCAGGCGGTGATGGATCCTCACCACCGCTTTCTTAATGTGCTGCGGGCGCTGCCATAGGCAGCCGGTCTTGTGCGGTTCCATCTGGAAAAAGATCGCGAACATACCGTGCGTCATGTGCAGCGTTTGCGGGTGACGTTTAATGTCCAGCAGCAGCAGATCGCTATTTTCCGCGTGGGGGTGTTCACGATGCCCGTTGCCCGCCAGGCCGTATTCGATTCGTTCTTCACCGGTGATCAGCAGATGCAGCGCGATGTATTCCTGATGCATTTCGGCGCGCTTTTCCGCCGCCGGCGCGGTGGTCAGCGTCATCACGTCCATAAAGATGTTGTCGCCGTCGATCGGGTGATGCCCCAGCGCCAGTTCGGGCAGGTCGCATCGGCGCAACTCGGTCAGGGTTGAAACCAGCGCCGGCGCGAGTCCGCGGCCGAAGCGTGGGTTGAACAGGCTGTTGTGAATCACTGTTATTCTCCATGTGAGCGAAAGTCCAAAGAGCCTGCGATACAGGCTAAGGGGAAGTATGCCGACTTGTCACGAGGAAAACAGTTAACCCGCCTGCATTCCGACGTTGCGGTCTGCAGGCGGGTCGGGCGATCAGGAAAGGCTTTCGAGGCGAGGTTTGGGGCGAATGGTGAGGGCGGAGCCCATGGAGGCGGCGATGATCGCCGCCAGCGCCAGCCATTGCACGCCGCTCAGGTGTTCGCCGAGGAACAGCATGCCGGATAACGCCGCCATCGCCGGTTCCAGGCTCATCAAGGTGCCGAAGGTGCGCGCCGGAATTTTGGGCAGCGCGATGATCTCCAGCGAATAAGGCAGCGCGGTGGAGAGGATGGCTACCGCCAGGGCTATCGGCAGAATCTCAACGTTGAACAGCACGCTGCCGGTTTGCCAGGCGCCGATCGGGCAGAACACCAACGCGGCGATCAGCGAGCCGAGCGCCACCGTGCCGGGGCCGTGATCGCCGCCGGCCTTCTGGCCGAAGATGATATAGACCGCCCAGCAGGCGCCGGCGCCGAGCGCGCAGGCGGCACCGAAGGGGTCTATCCCGCCCACGCCGTGGCCGAGCGGCAGCAGGAACCATAATCCGGCGATCGCCAATGCCACCCAGAGGAAGTCGATCGGCCGCCGCGAGGAGAACATGGCCACCGCGAGCGGGCCAGTAAACTCCAGCGCCACGGCGATGCCGAGCGGCACGGTGCGCAGCGACAGGTAGAACAGGTAATTCATCGCGCCGAGCGACAGGCCGTAAATCAGCAGCGGCAAGCGGCTACCGGCGGCGATGCGCATACGCCATGGGCGGAAGATAATGAACAGAATCAGGGTGCCGATGAAAAGACGCAGCGTCGTAATGCCTTCCGCACCCACGATCGGGAACAGGCTTTTGGCCAACGAGGCACCGCTCTGGATAGACACCATGGCGATGATTAACAGACAGATAGGCAGCAGCGCGGAGGGCGCTCTGCCGGAAGTAGATAACGACATCCTTAACGGGCCTTTTATGCGCCGTTCCTCAGCCTTGAGAAAACGGTCGAAACGGGGATGCGAGCAGTGTAAATGAAATGGCGAAAATCTGTCTGAGAAAAGCGCGCATCGCGGTGAAATCCGCCGATCCTCGGATGAGATGGGGTGAATTTGGTCAAAAAGTGCGCTTTTTCTTAAGAATTATCTGGATATTAAATTGGTGATTTTTGTCACAGAAAGCCGTAGAATATGGCCGAAAATAGAGCGAAAAGAAGCAGATACACTGTTCTTGAAATCTTCTGTTACACGATATAAAGCATTAGACACTCATTTCAAGGCAGAGTTTCACGCTAATTTTTGTTATATTTTCAAAGCATGAACAAATGGATGTACTTAATAATAAAACGCGTTTGAGGTGGTTATGAAAAAAATTGCATGTCTTTCCGCAGTAGCAGCTTGCGTATTAGCAGTTAGCGCAGGTACCGCATTCGCTGGTCAGAGCACCGTATCCGCTGGCTATGCGCAGGGTGATTTCCAAGGCGTTGCTAACAAGGCCGACGGTTTCAACCTGAAATACCGTTACGAGTTCGACAACAACCCACTGGGCGTAATCGGTTCCTTTACCCACCTGGAAAAGGACGGTTCTCAGGACGGTTTCTACAACAAAGCTCAGTACAACTCTATCTCTGCCGGTCCAGCATACCGCATCAATGACTGGGCGAGCATCTACGGTCTGGTTGGTCTGGGTTACGGTAAATTCACTACCAACGCTCAGAACGGTACTTCTCGTCACGATACCGCTGACTACGGCTTCACCTACGGTGCCGGCCTGCAGTTCAACCCAATCGAGAACGTTGCCCTGGATGTCGGTTACGAGCAGAACCGCATTCGTAGCGTTGACGTTGGCACCTGGAACGTTGGCGTAGGCTACCGCTTCTAAGTGTGTTCGTGCCTGAGGGCATGAACCTGCGGCAGCTTTTGTCGCACCGATAAAAAATCCGCCTCCGGGCGGATTTTTTTTATCTGTTATCGGCTGCCGCGCCCCGTCGGCTGTGTCGAAAAGCGCGCGCTGCGTGCATCGCGTTCATAGCCTTGCGGTTCGGTCAACAACCCGTACAGCTCGGGGCGGCGTCCGTAAATCCAGCGGCGGCCGGTGCTGAGCGGGATCAGTGTCAGATCGAGATCGGCGCTGACCAGCCGGTCTTCCGCCGCCCAGGTCTCCGCTACGATGCGGCCGTAAGGATCGAGGATCATCGCGTTGCCGGTGCGTATTTCATCGTCATCTCGGCCCACGCCGTTGCTGAACAGCAAGAACAGCCCGTTGTCGTGAGCGCGCGACGGCAGCCAGCGCATCAGCCAGCCGCGGCCGTGTTCGCCGCGAAAGGCGGCTTCTATCGCCTGCGGATCTTCCACCCGCCGCTGCCACAGCGCCTGCGGGATTGGCTTCATGCCGTGCGGGCTGCGCGAATGGGTGCCGCCGGTCTGGTGCGGGGCGATCAGCACGTCCGCGCCCAGCAGCGCCGTTGCGCGCACATTCTCCACCAGATTGTTGTCCCAGCAGATCAATACGCCCACGCGTACGCCCCAGGGGGTATCGAACACCGTATAGCGGTCGCCGCTGGCGATAGCCGGGTGCTCGAAGGCGTGCAGTTTGCGGTGCACATGCAGTTCGCCGTCCGGCAGACAAACGGCATAGGCGTTGTAACACCGGCCATCATCGCCCAGCTCGATCAGCCCGACGCCAATCGCCATGTTGTAACGCTCAGCCAGCGGGCGAATGCGCGCCAGCGAGGGGCTGCTCACGATCGGTTCCGCCAGCGCCCGCACTTCGGCGTCGGACAGATGGCGCACGTGCCAATAGCCGGTGACGCACATTTCCGGGAAGGCCAGCAGCTGTACCTGCTGCTCGGCCGCCTGAGCGATAAAGCGCTCCATGGTCGACAGGTTGTAATTTTTATCGTTGGCGCGATGCTGGAATTGCACCGTGGCGGCGCGTAATGAGATGGTCATGGTGTCTCTCCGGTTAGGGTCTGCGTTGATTACAGCAGGCGAATTGATTACTGTATAATCAATTAAATTCCCTATTCGATAACTTAATGGAATGGATATAAAACAACTGCGCGCCCTGGTGGCGCTGGCCGAGCAGGGCAACTATCGTCAGGCGGCGAGCCGGCTATGCATCAGCCAACCGGCGCTGAGCAAGCAAATTCAGGCGCTGGAAACCCAGCTCGGCGTTCGATTGTTCGAGCGTGGCCGACAGGGGGCGGTGCTCACCGCCGGCGGGCAGCGGCTCTACCCGGAGGCGCAGGTGCTGGTGGCGCAGTACCAGCAGTTTCAGCAGCGCGCTCGGCGGGTGGCGCTCGGGGAAGCGGGGCGGCTGTCGCTGGGATTTGGCCTTTCCAGTTTTCATCTGGCACCGCAGCTGGTGGCCGCCTTTCGCCAACGGTTCCCCGAGGTAGCGATCGGCCTGGAAGACTTGCCGTCCGAACGCCAGTATCAGCTGTTGCTGCAGGGAGAGTTGCAGGCGGGGTTCGTGCGCTTGCCGGTCAATACGCCGCTGTGCGGCGTCGCGTTGTTGAGCGATCGGTTGGTGCTGGCTGCGCCGGGTGCGCTGGCGCTACGTGCCGACGACCTGATGGCGCGTTTCAATCTGCTGCCGCTGTTGCAGTTGACGCCGAAACGCGGGCGCGGGCTGAGCGATCAGTCGCTGCGGTTTATCGCCGCTCACCGGTTGACGCCGAACGTGGTGCAGCAGGCCGGTGATATCCAAACGTTGTTGGCGCTGGTCGCCGCCGGCGTCGGTGTCGCGCTGCTGCCGCACAGCATCACGCATATCGCGCCGGCCGGCATCGACATTTTACCGCTGAGCGGCGAGGAGACGGAGTGGCAGGTCGGTATCGCCTGGGATCCGCAGCGCACCGACGCGCTGCGGGACAACTTCATTCAGACGGCGTTGGTGGTGCAACGCGCTTAGGCATTCAAAGCGGGCAATGCATCACCACGATCGGGCTCTGGTGATACTCGCTGCGGTGGCTTTCGCTGAAGCCGACCTTTTTCGCCAACGCCAGCGAAGCCTGGTTTTCAGGCGAGATGATGCAGACGGTTTTTTCCCCCGGCAGGTGCGTTTTCCCCCAGGCCAGCGCCGCCCGCAGCGCCTCGGTGGCATAGCCTTTGCCGTGCGCCGAACTCACCAGCGTCCAGCCCATCTCCGGCGCATCGAGCGCTGGGGTGATGTCGCGCAGGAAGTCGGAGAAGCCGATGCTGCCGAGATACTCGCCGCTCTGTTTGTCACGCACCGCCCAATACCCGTACCCCAACAGCGCCCAGTGGCCGACGTAGCGCATCAGGCGCCCCCAGGAGTCTTCTCGGTCGCGCGGGGTGCCGCCGATATAGCGTACCACCAGCGGATCGGCCCACAGAGCGGCCAGCGAGTCGAAGTCGTCCAGCGTGTGTGCGTCCAGCCGCAGGCGTTCGGTGACAAGCGTTGGCGCGGTGTTGATTACGGTCATGTTGCTGCTCCTGCACAGGGTGAAAGGCGATGAAAAACAACGGCGTTCAGTATGCCAGAGAAATCACACCGCCAGCCACAATAGCCAGGTGAACAGAAAGCCGCTCAGACCGAGCAGGGTGGTCAGCACCGTCCAGGTCTTCAGGCCATCGGCCACCGACAGCCCCAAATAGCGCGTGACGATCCAAAAACCGGAGTCGTTGACGTGGGAAAGCCCCAGCCCGCCAAAACAGGTCGCCAACGTCACCAGCACCAACTGCAGCTGATTCAGCCCGCTGACCGCTTCCGACAACAGGCCACCGGTGGTCAGGATCGCCACGGTGGCGGAACCCTGTGAAGCGCGCAGCGCCAGCGAAATGATAAAGGCGGCGGGTACCAGCGGCAGGCCGATGGCCGTCAGTACTTCGGCCAGCGCCTTGCCGACGCCGGATTCCACCAGCACCTTGCCGAACACGCCGCCCGCGCCAGTCACCAGGATCACCACCGCGGCGGTCGGCAGCGCGGCGCCCATCACGTCGCTGGCGTGTTGCAGGCTCCAGCCGCGGCGCAGCGCCAGGAAATAGAAGGCCAGCAGCAGGGCTATCATCAGCGCCACCGCCGGCGAGCCCAGCAGAGACAGCGCATCGCGCAGCGCCGAACCTGCCGGCAACAGCGTGGCGGAGACGGTGCCGAGCATGATGATGGCGATCGGGATGACGATCAGCGCCGCCACCAGGCCGGCGCCAGGCGGGTTGATGCGATCGCTGAGGGGCGCTTGCCCTTCCGGACGCGGCTCCGGCGCCGCCAGCTGCAGCTGTTCCAGCACCTCTATCGATAATGGATAGGTTTTGCGGTTGAGGTAGTTGGCGGCGAAATAGCCGATCACGCCGACCGGGATACAGATCGCGAGGCCGATGATGGTCAGCCAACCGATGTCGGCGTTGAGCAAGCCGGCGGCAGCGACCGGGCCGGGGTGTGGCGGTAGCGCGACGTGTACCGTCAACATCACGCCGGCCATCGGCAGGCCGAACTTCAGCGGTGACACTTTGGCGACCTTGGCGAAGCCGTAAATAATCGGCGCCAGAATGATAAAGCCGACGTCGAAGAACACCGGAATGCCGAGGATAAATGCAGCGAGGGTCAGCGCGGCGACGGTATGTTTCGGCCCCAGCCCCTGGCTGAAGCGCTGCGCCAGCGACTCGGCGCCGCCTGAGTGTTCGATCATGCGCCCGAGCATCGCCCCCAGACCGATGATGATGGTCACCGAGCCGAGCACGCCGCCCATCCCGGCGGTCATTACTTTCATCACTTCACCGGTCGGAATGCCGCTGGCCAACGCCACCAGCAGACTGACCACCAACAGCGCGACAAAGGGCTGCACCTTCGCCTTAATCACCATCAATAACAGCAGCACCACGCCGAGTACGGCAATCAGCAACAGCAGAGAGGTAGACATGAAAAAGCCTTTCGTTGGGTAAGCGTTGGCACCGCGATCGCCGCGAGGCGATACGGGTGCGTTTCATTGTTATAAAATCGATTTCCTGGTGTCGGCGTGCGGCTTTAGCGGTAAGGCTTCAGCCAGCCGAGCCCGGCGGCGGTGTCGCCGCGCGGGCGGTATTCGCAACCGATCCAGCCCTGATAGCCGAGCGCATCCAGCTTGTCGAACAGCCACGGGTAATTCAGTTCGCCCTCGTCAGGCTCATGGCGATCCGGCACCGAGGCTATCTGGATATGCGCGTAGCGCCCGGCCAGCGTCTCCAGCAGCCCGCTGATATTGCCGTCCACCAACTGCGCGTGGAAAAAGTCGAACTGAATGAACACGTTCGGTCTTTCGATCGCCGCCACCGCTTCCGCCGCCTGATGTTGACTGGCGAACAGGTAGTCGGGCTTGACCGGCGGGCTGAGCGCTTCGATCAGCACCTTGACGCCGTGCGGGGCGAAGGCGTCGGCGGCATAGCGCGCATTGGCGATAAAGGTGTCGAGATAACGCTGTCGATCAGCGCCCGCGGGCACTACGCCGGCCATCAGGTGCACGCAGGGGCAGGAAAGGGCGATGGCGTAGGCCAGCGCGCGATCGATATCGGCGCGCGCATCCCGCTCGCGGCCCGGCAGCGCCGCCAGCCCCCACTCACCGGTGGCGGCATCACCGGGCGCGGTGTTGAACAGCACTTGTTGCAGGCCGTGTTCGCGCAGCTTCTCGGCCAACAGCTCCGCGGGATGCTCGTAAGGGAACAGGAATTCCACCGCGTTGAAGCCCTGTGCGGCAGCGGCGGCGAAGCGATCGAGGAATGGCACCTCAGTAAACATCATCGACAAATTGGCGGCAAATTTAGGCATGGTTCAGCTCCGTAATTCGGCAATTTCATCATCGGTCAAATAGCGGATCGGACGATCGCCGAGGGTGAAGATCAGTCGCGCCGCATCTTCCATCTCTTCGGCATTGTCCGCCGCCGCTCGCAGGTCTTTACCGGTCACCACCGGCCCGTGGTTGGCCAGCAAAAAGGCACGGTGGGTCGGCGCCAGGCGGGCCAGATCCTGTGCCAGCCTTTCGTCGCCGGGCCGGTAGTAAGGCACCACCGGCACCTTGCCGACGCGCATCACCACATAGGGGGTGAACGGTTTGATGGCGTTGTCGGCGTCCAGCCCCTGCAGGCAAGAGAGCGCCGTGAGGTAGGTGCAATGCAAGTGCACGACCGCTTTGCATTCCGGGTTGTTCAGATAGAGCGCCCGATGAAAGCTGATCTCTTTCGACGGTTTGTCGCCGGAGAGCCAGTCGCCGTTCAGGCTCACTTTAGACAGGCGGTCGGCCTGCAGCTCGCCGAGACAGGAGCCGGTCGGCGTCGCCAGCAGCGCGCCGTCCGGCAGCAACAGCGAGAGGTTGCCGGCGGAGCCGGTGGCGTAGCCGCGTTGGAAAAACGAGGCGCCCAGGCGCACCATCTCTTCACGCGCCTGCTGTTCAATCGTCATGCTCATACCGGGAACTCCGTTTGCGCGCGTGAGAAGAAGGCTTCATCGCCAAAATTGCCTGATTTCAACGCCAGGGAAATGGCCCGATCGCTGGCGCGCACCCAGGGAACGCCGGGGGAAATGCTGGGGCCGATATGGAAGCCGCGAATGCCCAGCGCCTGCGTGACCACGCCGGAGGTTTCGCCGCCGGCGACGATAAAGCGGCTGAACCCCAACTGATGCAGTTGCACCACCAGTTCGGCGAACAAGGCTTCTACCGCTTCGCTGGCGGCGGCGCCATGCCGTTGTTGCGTTTGCTGCAGCGACTCCGGCGATGCAGTGGCGTAGATCAGCGGGGCAAGCGCTTCCCCGGTATGGCGCTGCGCCCAATGCGCCAACTCGGCGGCGTAGGCCGCTCGCGCCTGCGGATCGAGACAGCGGCCGATATCGATGGCCTGCGCCGCCGCGCGTTCACGGTAGTGCGCCACCTGCCGGTTGGTCATCACAGAACACGAGCCCGACAGCACCGCCGCTTTTTCCCCCTGCGGCGCACCGGCCGCCTCTGCCGAACGTTCGCCATTCTGCGCCCATTGACGCGCCAGGCCGATCGCCAGGCCCGAACCGCCGGTCACCAGCTTCATCGTTTTCAACGCTTCACCCTGGGTGAGCAGATGCCGTTCGTTGAGCGTATCCAGCACTGCGTAGCGCACGCCGTCCTGCGCCAATTGCTGCAGCTTCTCGCTGACCGCCTCGGCGCCGCGATCCATTTCTGCCGCCGTCACCAGCCCACAGCGTCCGGTGGCCTGGGATTCCATCAGGCGAAGCAGGTTGCTGTCGGTCATTGGCGTGACCGGGTGATGACGCATGCCGGATTCAGACAACAGCTGTTCCCCGACAAACAGGTGGCCCTGATAGACCGTGCGGCCGTTTACCGGCAACGCCGGTGAGACAACCGTGAAATTTTCTCCCAGCGCGGCGAGCAGAGCATCGGTCACCGGGCCGATATTGCCCTGTGCGGTGCTGTCGAAGGTGGAGCAGTACTTGAAGTAGAAGTGACGGCAGCCCTGTTCTTGCAGCCAGGCCAGCGCCTGCAACGACTGTTCGACCGCCTGCTCTGCCGGGCAGGAACGCGATTTCAGGCTAATGACCGCCGCCTGTGCGTTTATTTGCGTTTCGTCTTGCGGCACGCCATTCAGCTGCACCGTCGGCAGGCCATTTTGCACCAGAAAACTGGCGATGTCGGTCGCGCCGGTAAAGTCATCCGCGATTACGCCAAGCAGCATCAGAGCGCCTCCTTTTTTTGCGGCAAATCGATGCCGGCAAAGATTTTGATCACCGCACTGTCGTCTTCTTTACCGTAGCCGGCGTTGCTGGCGGCGGTAAACATGGTGAAGGCGGTGGAGGCCAGCGGCAGCGGGAAATGCAGCGCCTTGGCGGTATCCGCCACCAGCCCCAGATCCTTGACGAAGATATCCACCGCCGATTTGGGCGTATAGTCGCCGTCGACCACGTGGCGCATGCGATTTTCGAACATCCAGGAGTTGCCGGCGGCGTGGGTGACCACGTCGTACATCACGTCCAGCGGGATGCCGGCGCGGGCGGCCAGCGCCATGGCTTCCGCACCGGCGGCGATGTGTACGCCAGCCAACAGCTGGTGGATGATTTTTACCGTCGCGCCCAGGCCGATCGTTTCGCCGATGCGGTAAACCTTGCCGGCGATGGCGTCCAGCACGGGTTGCAGGCGCGCGAAGGTGGCGTCTGCGCCGGCGGCCATCACCGTCATCTGGCCTTCCTCTGCCTTGGCCGCTCCGCCGGAAACCGGCGCATCCAGCATCGGCAGCCCGTAGTCCAGCAGCCGTTGCTCGATCTGTTTGGCGTCATCAGCGGAAATGGTCGAACAGACCATCACCGCGGTGCCTGGCTTGAGCTTTGGCGCCAGGCCTTGTTCGCCGAACAGGATCTGCTTCACCTGGGCGGCGTTCACCACCAGCAGCAGCACGGCGTCCAACTCGGCGGCGAAGTCGCACGCGCTGGGGGACGTTTGCTTCGCGCCGGCCTGTTGCAGCGCCGCCAGCGCCTGCGGATTCAGGTCCGCCCCGTAGGTGGTCAATCCGGCGCGGAGGCACGAGCGCGCCGCGCCCATGCCCATCGCCCCCAGCCCGATGACGCAAACGGCATAATTCCCTGGGTGTGTCATACTACACTCCTGTTAATTTTAGTGATAATTTGTTTTGTTGTGTTAAATGTAAGCGCTTAGTGGCCGTTTATCCGCGATCGATATCACAATAATTAACAATGTGTGAAACGAATTTTTCGGGTGATTTCTGGTCCGTATCAACATTACTATTATGTTTTTAAATAAGTTTATGTTTACCTGACCTAACTGCGCGCGCCGTCACGCCGCGAAAAATTAGGGCTATCGGCGAACGAAAATTGACGTAAAATCACAATTATTATCACCGCAGCAACGAGAGGGAACCGTGATACCTGTAGAACGCCATCAACAAATTCTTGCGCTGGTATCCGAACGCGGCGTCGTCAGTATTGCCGAGCTGACCGAACGGCTGGGGGTGTCGCACATGACGATCCGCCGCGATTTGCAAAAGCTGGAGGAACAGGGCGCGGTGCAGTCGGTCTCGGGCGGCGTGCAGGCGCCTGAGCGGGTGGCAAGCGAACCTTCGCACCAGGCCAAAGAAGGGATGTTCAGCCGGCAGAAAATCGCCATTGGCCGGCTGGCGGCGCGGCAAATTCCCGCCAACAGCTGTATTTATCTGGATGCCGGTACCACCACGCTGGCGCTGGCGAAACAGATCGGTGAACGTGAAGATTTGACGGTGGTGACCAACGACTTTGTCATCGCCGGGTTCCTGATAGAGCATAGCCAGTGCCGAATCATCCACACCGGCGGCACCGTGTGCCGGGAAAACCGTTCCTGCGTTGGCGAAGCGGCGGCGCAGGCGCTGCGCGGTCTGTTTATCGATCTGGCGTTTATCTCCGCCTCTTCGTGGAGCATGCGCGGCCTGTCGACGCCGAACGAAGACAAGGTGATGGTGAAGAAGGCCATCGTCGAGGCCAGCCGCCGCCGCATTCTGCTCAGCGATACGTCCAAATACGGCAAGGTCGCGACCTACCTGGCGCTGCCGATTGCTGCCTTTGACGCTGTCATTACCGACGAGGGGTTGCCCGCCGCCGCGCGGGAGGCCATTGAGCAAGCGGGGATTGCATTGCTGACGGCGGGAGAAGAAGAATAAGGACGAACCGGAATCAGGATGAAAGTTCGGTATCGATGCTACGTGCGGGCGGTTCACTGGCTTCAACGCCGCCGCGTTCACGCCATTCGCGGCGCCTTTGTTCAGCCCATTCTTCGTGGAAGGCTTGCATCTCTTTTTGGTGCCGTTTCTTTATGCTCATAGGGGTTGGGTGGGATTCTGCCGTTAACAGGCGGGATTTCGATGACATATAATCCGTCCTCAATAAGCCCTTGGTTGTACAAATAATGTACGCGATGCGCATGTTTTTTCAAGAGCGAGTCATAAATTCTGGCTAACGCTGGCCTGAGCGGTACGCTGAAAACCAATAATCGCGACGGGGAAGAGCCCTCCAGCCGCCGATGAGGCTTATGCGCAGCGCCGCGCAAAACTAAATGCCGCTGAACCAGTTGTAGCCCTGATCTTCCCAATACCCGCCCGGATTGACGTCGCTGACGAAGATCGCGGCGATATGTTTGGCGTTTTTGAACCCCAGCTTGGTTGGCACGCGTAGCCGCAGCGGGTAGCCATAGTCCGCCGGCAGTGCCTTGCCGCCGAAATCCAGCGCCAGGATGGTCTGCGGGTGCAGCGCGGTGGCCATGTCGAGGCTGGAGTAGTAACGATCGGCGCATTTGAAGCCGACGTAACCGGCATTCAGATCCGCGCCGACGTGCTGCAGAAAGGTGCGCAGCGGCACGCCGCCCCATTGACCAATGGCGCTCCAGCCCTCAATGCAGATCAGGCGAGTGATCTGGCTTTGCTGCGGCAGCCGCTGCAGCTGTTCCAGCGTCCAGGGCGCTTTTTTCTCCACTTTCCCCGCGACCTCAAGCCGATAGCCGGCAAGATCGATCTCGGGGACGTTGTATTCCGGGTAAAACGCGTTGAAGGGGAAAGGCTGGGTAATTTGATCGGGCCGGTAAGTTTGCGCCAGCCGCTGACCGCTGAACAGCCAGGCCTGCACCCGGTCGTTCCAGCGCGACATGGCCCACAGCACCTTATCCACCTGATCGCCGTCTTGCAGGTTGCAACCGGTGAGCATGGCGATGCCGCCCAGCGTCAGGCCGGAGCGCAGCATCAGCCGGCGCTGCAGATTGACCAGTTGCTTTTTTTGGTCCGGTTCCAGTTTTGGCGCGGTTGCCCGCTGTTTTTTCTCATTCATGTTTGCCACCCGTTATCATCGCCCACAGGGTTTTGGGCACGACGATCACCATAAAGACGTGGATCGCGACGAACAGGCCGATGCCGGCCATGGCGAAGAAATGCACGTAGCGCGCGAAATCGAAGCCGCCAAACAGGGCGACCAATCCCTGCAGCTGAACCGGCTTCCAAATCGCCAGGCCGGACAGCACCAGTAATAGCCCCAGCGCCAGTACGCCGAGGTACATCAGTTTCTGAATGGCGTTATAGCGGCCATGCCGGTGGCGCAGGCGCAGCGTCAACGCCAGCCAGATATCCTGCCGCAGCGCGCCGAGGTGAAGCGGCAACAGATCGCGGCGAAAATGACCGCTGAACAGGCTCCACAACAGATAGCAGACGGCGTTGAGCGCCAATAGCCACATCACCGCCAAATGCCAACCAATCGCGCCGCCCAGCCAACCGCCCAGCGTCATCTGCGGCGGAAAGCGGAAATCGAACAGCGGCGAGGCGTTGTAGATTTCCCAACCGCTCATGAACATGCACACCATGGCGAACAGGTTGATCCAATGAGTGATTCGAACCGGCCAGCGATGCACCGGCGGCGACGCGTTGGTCTTCATGGCTTTCCTCCGGTTACATCGGCGGCACAGTGCCGTCTTTGCCGGCGGAAATGCGGGTGGCGATGCGTTCGCCCTTATCGTCGGCGGCGGAGAACAGCACGATGTGCACGCCCGGTTTCAGCAGGCTCAGATCGCCCGGATCCAGCGTCACGATCGGCACGTCTTCCGGCACGACGACGGTTTTCTGCTGGTTGCCGTAGGTGACGGTCAGGGTGCGGCCGTTGGATTTCACCAGTTTACCGACGGTGCCGTTGGTCATGGTGTCCACTTTGCCGTCGGCGGATTCCCAGGCCGAGTGCCCTTCGCCGGTGCCGCGCAGGCTGGCGGCGAACACGTGCACTTCCAGCGCTTTGAGCGTGCCGTCCGGCTGCGGCACGGCGGCGGTGCCGATAAAGCTGTCCGGTTTGATATCGTCCAGCGTGGCTTTGGAAACGCTGAGCACTTTGGTCTGATCGTTCAGCTTGACGCTGAGTGTCTCGCCCTTGCGGTCGGTCAGCTGCAGATTGCCGTCGGCAACCTGCGTGATGGTGCCGCGCAGCGGCGCAATCACCTTGCCCGGCGGTTGGGCGGCGGCGGCCAATCCGCTGGAAAGCAGTAACGTGGACAACAGTAAACCGGCTATACGATGACGGGTAATCATAACGTTCTCCTGAAATGAGTTTGCCGGTTAAGCATGGTTGACCTACTGGGTCAGCGCCATGGCCGTTTGATGACATTAATGTCATCAAGTTTGTCCGCCGAAGCTGCTAGTATTTTTGCAGACGTAACGAGGTGGTGAGCATGCGAATACTGGTAGTTGAAGACGATATCGGCACAGGGGATTACCTGAAGAAAGGGCTGGGGGAAGCGGGCTACGGCGTCGATTTGGCGCGCACCGGCACCGACGGGCTGTTTCGCGCGTTGGAGCAGGACTACGATGCGATCGTGCTCGATGTGATGCTGCCGGGGCTGGACGGTTGGCAGATCATCGAGGTATTGCGCAAGAAAAGCGACGTGCCGATCCTGTTTCTCACCGCCCGTGATGGCGTGCAGGATCGCATCCACGGCCTGGAGCTGGGCGCGGACGACTATCTTATCAAGCCGTTTTCCTTTACCGAGCTGGTGCTGCGTTTACGCACCTTGCTGCGCCGCGGGCCGGCGCGCGAAGCCGATCATTACGCTATCGCCGATCTGCAGCTGGACGTGCTGCGCCGCCGGGCGGTGCGCCAGGATCAGGTGATCCCGTTGACCAACAAGGAATTCATGCTGCTGCACCTGCTGGTGCGGCGCGAGGGCGAAGTGCTGTCGCGTACGCAGATCGCCTCTCAGGTGTGGGACATGAATTTTGACAGCGACACCAATGTGGTTGACGTGGCGATCAAACGCCTGCGCGCCAAAATCGACCGGCCGTTCGACGTCAAGCTGATCCACAGCGTGCGCGGCATCGGCTATGTCTGCGAGCCACGCTCGTGAGCGGGCGCACGTCACGTCGGCCGGTGTCGCTGACGCTGCGCACCGCTACGCTGTTCGCGCTGGTGGCCGCGTTGGTGGTGAGCGGGACAGGCGGGTATCTGTTTAGCGCCATGCGCCAGGAAATGACGCTGCGCAGCGATCTGCAGGTGACCGGGCGCGTAGAGTATTTCCGCCATTTACTGGGGCAGCGCTTTCCTTTGGCGCGCCTGACTGCCAATAACGGCCTGTTTGAAAACATGCTGGGCAATGAACAGGACGTGCTGATTTTCCAAATCCCGGGGCAAAAACCGCTCATCAACGTGAACTCCGCCAGGGTGGCCCTGCCGCCGATCGCGCCGACGCCGCCTGAACAGGCGCAGACGTTGGCCGCCATACGCGGCGGAGAAACGGCGCAGGGGGTGCCGCTGCGCGCCGCTTCGGCGATGGTGCGTCTGGAAGACGGCAGCCTGTTGCAGATCTCCGCCGCGCATGTGATGGCCAACGAGCAGAAGATGCTGGCGCGTTACCTGTGGCGCATCGTCGCGGCGGTCGCGGTGGCTTTCCTGCTGATTGCGCTGCTGGGCTATGGGGTCATGCGGCGGGGATTGAAGCCGTTATGGCGCATGGCGGCGCAGGCGTCGCAGATTGCGCCCAATACGCTGTCGACACGCCTCAGCGAGCAGGGGGCGCCGAAGGAGTTGCAGCAGCTGACCCGTTCGTTCAATGCGATGCTCGATCGGTTGAATGAAGGCTATCAGCGGCTGACGCAGTTTTCCGCCGATCTGGCCCATGAGATCCGCACGCCGGTAGGGGCGTTGATGGGCCAGTGCCAGGTGGCGCTTTACCAGCCCCGCAGCGTGGAAGAGTACGAAACCCTGCTGTCGAACAATATGGATGAGCTGGAGCGCATTTCCCGCATGGTGGAAAACATTCTGTTTCTGGCGCGCGCCGGCGAGGCGCAGTCTGCGCTGAATTACAGCCGCCTGGATGTGGCGCTGGAGCTGCGGCGGGTGGCGGATTATTTCGAAGGGCTGGCGGAAGAGCGCGGCATTGCGTTGAGCTGCGAAGGGGAAGGCGCGCTGGAGGCGGACGCGATGTTGTTCCAGCGGGCGCTGAGCAACCTGGTGGCCAACGCGGTACGTTATGCCGACGAAAACAGCCTGATCGTCCTGCGGGCTGAACGGCGCGCCGATGCCTGGTGGGTGCAGGTCATCAATCAGGGGCAGCCGATCGCGCCGGCACAGTTGGAAAAATTGTTCGATCGTTTCTATCGCGCCGATCCCGCACGCAGCGCCGGCAATCATGCCAGTGGGCTGGGGCTGTCTATCGTGCGCGCCATCATGACGCTGCACGGCGGTGAGGTGCGCGCCGAATGTATCGGGCGCGCGCCTGTCGCCAGCATCCTCTTCAGCCTGCGGTTCCCGATCGCACAATAACCGTTGTGCCGTGTTAACGCGGCGGAATGGCGAAGCGGAAGCAGGCGCCGCTTTGCGCTTGTTCGATCAGCTGAATATCGCTGTCGTGCAGCTGCAGAATACGCCGCACGATCATCAACCCCAGTCCGCCGGAAGGGCGCCGGGCGCCGCTCAGGACAGACGGGCGCACGAACAGATCGGCGCGCAGCATCTGCGGAATGCCGGGGCCGCTGTCGCTGACCTGCACCATTACCTGGTCTTCCTGCCGCCACAGCCGCACGCCGATGTCGCCGCCGGGCGGCGTATGGCGAATGGCGTTGTCCAACAGGTTGGTCAGCACCCGCTCAATCATGCTGAGATCGGCGAACACCGGCGGAATGCCGGGAGCGATGTCGGCGTGCAGCCGCTGGTTGCGCGCCTCTGCCGCCAGCTCGAACTTCTGGAACACGTCCTGCAACAGCTCGCTGAGGGAGAAGGGCTCTTTCTGCGGCTTCACCACGCCATACTCTAATCGAGCCAGCTCGAACAGCTCCTGCGCCAGCTTGCCCACCTTGCGGCTTTGCGCCAGCGCGATCTCCAGATAGCGCCGCCGATCGGCTTCGCTCAGGGTGGCGGCCTTAACCGACAGCGTCTCCAGATAGCCGTGCAGCGAAGTGAGCGGGGTGCGCAGATCGTGCGAGACGTTGGCGATGAATTCACGCCGCAGCCGATCCTGCTGCGCCAGCGTTTGCCACTGTTCGGCCAGGCGCTGCGCCATGCGGTGGAAGGCCTGTTGCAGCTGGCTGACTTCGTCGCGCCCGGCCCGTACCGCCGGCAGCGCCGCGTAGGCCTGCATCGCTTCGATGCCGCCGCTGTCCAGCGCGCTGACCTGCCGGGTCAGGCGACGGATCGGGCGCGTTACCCAATAAAACGCGAAACCGCCGGCCAGCAGGCTGAACAGCACCATCAACCCAGAAGTCCACAGCGCCATCCTGACCGCCGAGTTGAACTGGGCGTTGCTGGCCAGCGCCGTGTACTCTTCGCCGAGCAAGACCACGTACAGATAGCCTTCGACCCGGCCGTCGACCTTCAGCGGCGCGACGCTGAACACCTTGCGCCCGTCCGCGCTGCGCGGATCGTCGCCATACACCGGCATCTGCGCGCCATCGAGCAGCGCCTGCAGCGGCGCCAGCGCGACCCGCTGCCGCTTCAGATGCCCGGCCGGCGCGGCATTGCCGATAATCGCGCCCTGTTTGTCGAGCAGGTAAACCTCCACGCTGGGGTTCACCGCCATCAGCTGGTCGAATAGGGTATGCACCGCCTGCGGATCCGGCCCGTTCACTCCCAGCAGCGGATTGCTGTCGGCGATATGCTGCGCCAGGTTGCCTGACAGGCGCTGGATCACTGCCTGGCTGTACTGGGTGCTGCTGCGTACCTGCATCCAGCCGGAAAAAGCGCAGCCGATGACGATCAGCAGCGTGAAGATCAGCGTGAGGCGTTGCGCTAACGTAAGGTTTTTCATGGCTCACTCATGCGGCGTGGCCGCGAATTTATAGCCCATGCCCCACACCGTGAGGATGCGCTCGGGTTCCGCCGGATTGCGCTCGATCTTGATGCGCAGCCGGTTGATATGGGTGTTGACGGTGTGCTCATACCCTTCGTGCTGATAGCCCCAGACCTGATTCAACAGGCTGAGGCGCGAGAACACCTGGCCCGGATGGCGGGCGAAAAAGTACAGCAGGTCGAATTCGCGCGGCGTCAGCTCGACCGGCTGCTGATGCAGGTGCACTTCGCGGGCGATGGGGTCGATGGTCAGATCGTTGAAGCTGAGCACGCCGGCGTCCATGCGCAGGTTGCGGCTCATCGCCTCCTGGCGGCGAAACAGCGCCTTGACTCGAGCCACCAGCTCCAGCATGGAGAAGGGTTTGGCCAGATAGTCATCGGCGCCCAGCTCCAGCCCCAGCACGCGGTGCACCTCGCTGGAGCGCGCGCTGGTGATGATGATCGGCGTGTAGCGCGTCATGGTGCGCGCCCGGCGGCAAATCTCCAATCCGTCCACGCCCGGCAGCATCAGATCGAGGATGAGGGCATCCCAGCCGCCCTGTTCCAGCATCGCCATGCCCTGATTGCCGTCGGCGGCGTGGCTGATGGCGTAACCCTCGTCACGCAGATGCAGCTGCAGCAGCTCGGCGATGTCGCCGTCGTCCTCGACGATCAAAATTCGTTTTGGCTTGTCCATTCTCATTACCGCTGATTGCCCGATCCTCTCTGAAGTCTACACAACCCCCACCGGTGGAGTTATCACATTTTATTTAACTTTGCGTGAGGTCTTGGGGAACAAATCCGGGGAATACTCGACTCATCGCATCGTTAGCTGGCAGGAATCGTTATGAGCCTCACTCTCACTCCGGAACAACGACAGACCGTACATCCGCTGTGGCTGCGGTTGACGCATTGGCTGAATGCGCTGGCGATGCTGATCATGGTGACCAGCGGCTGGCGCATCTACAACGCTTCGCCGCTGTTCAACTTCAGCTTTTTCAACGAGCTGACGCTCGGGGGCTGGTTGGGCGGCGCGCTGCAGTGGCACTTTGCCGGCATGTGGCTGTTTGGCATCAACGGGCTGTGCTACCTGCTGCTGAACCTCACCAGCGGGCGCTTCAAACGCAAGTATTGGCCGCTCAGTCCGAAACAGTTTCTCGCCGATATAGGCGCGGCGCTGCGCGGCAGGCTGCAGCATGCCGATCTGCGCCACTACAACATGGTGCAGCGCGTGGCCTATCTGTCGGTGATGATCCTCGGCGTGCTGAGCGCGCTGTCCGGGCTGGTGCTGTGGAAATCGGTGCAGTTTCCGCTGCTGCGCACGCTGCTCGGTGGCTATGAGGCGGCGCGTTATATCCACTTTTTCGCCATGTCGGCGCTGGTGGCCTTCGTCGCGATCCACCTGGTGATGGTGGCGCTGGTGCCGCGGACGCTGCTGGCTATGCTGCGCGGACGTTAAGGAGTTCACGATGAAAAAGGATAAACAGATCATGACGATCGGCGAAGGGCAGGCGATCGTCAAAGAAGCGCAGCGGCTGTTGAGCGCGCCTTCGCGCCGCCGCTTTTTGCGCAATGGTCTGACGCTGGGCGGCATCGCCATGCTCACCGGCTGCGATCTCAGCGACAACGCCAACGTCGAGCAGGCGCTAAGCCGCATGTCGCGCCTCAATGATCGGGTGCAGGGCTGGCTGTTCAACGGCGATCGCCTGGCGCCGGTCTACCCGGAATTGATGATCACCCGGCCGTTCCCGTTCAACGCCTTTTACGCCGAGGAGGACGCGCCGGATATCAACGGCGACGACTATCGGCTGGAAGTGGCGGGGTTGGTGCAGGACAAGCGCGCCTGGAGCCTGCCGCAGCTGCATCGGATGGCGCAGGTCAGCCAGGTGACGCGCCATATTTGCGTTGAGGGTTGGAGCGCCATCGGCAAGTGGGGCGGTGTGCCGTTCGCCACCTTTCTCAAGGCGATCGGCGCGGATCTGAGCGCCCGCTACGTCAGCTTCAAATGCGCCGATGACTACTACACCAGCATCGACATGGCCACCGCGCTGCATCCGCAGACGATTATCGCGCTGACCTACGACGGCCAGATCTTGCCGCGTAAGTACGGCTATCCGATGAAGCTGCGCATGCCGACCAAGCTGGGCTACAAGAATCCGAAGCACATTCAGGTGATCGAGGTCACCAACCGCTTCCCGGGCGGTTACTGGGAAGATCAGGGTTACAACTGGTTTGGCGGCAGCTGAGGCGGCCGCCGGCCATTCTCCGGCACTCCGGTGCCTTTGACATGACGGAAGGAAATACCATGAAAAAGTTATTCGCAATGATGATGTGCAGCGCGCTGATGCTGGGTGTGGCCGGCGCCAACGCCGCGGACGGCATGAGCAAAGACGCGATGAAAAAGGACGGTATGAGCCAGATGTCGCACGACGGCATGGCGAAAGATGGGATGAAGAAAGAGTGCATGGGCAAGGCGTGCATGAAGAAAGACAAGATGGGGAAAGACGCCATGAAAAAGGATGGTATGGCGAAAGACGGTATGGCCAAAGACGGCATGAAGAAAGACGAGATGAAAAAGGACGCGATGGGGCACTAAGCCGCCGCACCCCGCGGTCGCAAGCGGCAAACCGCGGCGGCCGCGGGCAACATAAGGAGAGAGGATGATGCTGGCGACATGGCTGCGGCGCTTTCGGCGCTCGAACGGGGACGTTATCTTTATGCGTGCGGCGTTGGTGGTGATCTTCGCCGCCTTCGGCTACGCCAAATGGTTTGATTACGAAGCGCAGGGGTTAGTGCCTCTGATCGGCAACAGCCCGCTGCTGAGCTGGATGCATCAGGCGTTCGGCATTCGCGGCGCCAGTTATGCATTGGGCGTCGCCGAATGGAGCTTCGGTTTACTGTTGCTGGCGGGGTTCTGGTCGCGGCGGCTGGGTTTGCTGGGGGCGATCGGATCGACGGTGACCTACCTGACCACGCTGACGCTGATCTTTTCCACGCCGGGTGCCTGGGAGCCCTCCGCCGGCGGTTTTCCCGCCATGGCCGGGGCCACCAGTTTTTTAATTAAGGATCTGGTGTTGCTGGCCGGTTCCCTGGTGCTGCTGAAGGCCGATTTACCGGCCGAGCAGGCATAAAAAAGGGCGTAGCCTGGCTACGCCCTGTGGTTATTTCTCGGCCATCACATATCCGGGAAGGTCAGGGTGCCCCCCGGCGCCTCGCGATGAATGTGCAGGAAGTTCAGGTGCTTCTCGTACTGGTCGAGAATGTCACCAATCACCTGTTCCTTGCTGTAGTCCATCAGGTCGTTGCCCTGGGTGCCTTCCATCAGGAAGGTTTCCAGCCGGTAGTAGTGCGATTTACCGGAGCGGGCGCGGTAGGTGAAGCCCGGCACCGAGTAGCGCATCGGCCAGATCTGATAGATGAAGTTCTGTTCCTCGCCCAGGTGCACCAGCAGTTCCAGGTGGTTCAGGCGCTCGTCTTCGGTCGGCGGCACTTCGCTGAACTCCACTTTCGCGCCGCGCAACTCCAGCTCGCGCGCCACGTCCTGCATCGCCGGGCGGCAAACCTTATCCAGCATTTTCTGCGTGTACTGCGTGCCCGGGTAGTTCATCACCCGCGACAGACGCTGTTTCCAATTGAGCACATCGTGGCTGGAGACCGGCACCGGCGCCAGGGTGCTGAGCGCGCTGGCCTTGCGGTAGTCTTCCACCCGCAGCGATTTATACAGCCCGGCCATCACGAAGAAGATCACGAAGCTGAACGGCAGGCCCATGATCACCGTGGTTTTCTGCAGCGCCGGTACGCCGTCGGTCATCAGCATGCCGATCGTCAGCAGGCCGATGGCCACCGACCAGAAAATCCGCAGCCAGTTCGGTGCATCATTATTGATATCGGCCAGGCGCGAGGTGAAGTTACCCAGCACCAGCGAGCCAGAGTCCGCCGAGGTGACGTAGAACAGCAGGCCGGTGATGGTGGCCACCGAGGCGCTGAAGGTGAAGCCGGGGTATTGCGCCAGCAGGCTGTAGAAGCCGCGTTCCGGGAACTGCATCACTTCCTGAGCAAACTCGGCGTTGCCGTGGATGATCTGGTACAGCGCGCTGTTGCCGAAGATAGACAGCCACAGCAGGGTAAACACGAACGGTATGATCAGCGTGCCGACCACGAACTGACGAATGGTGCGCCCGCGCGAGATGCGCGCCAGGAACAGGCCGACGAACGGCGACCACGCCACCCACCAGGCCCAGAAGAACAGCGTCCAGTTGTTCATCCACTCCACCGGCCGATCGAAGGCGAAGCTGTTGAGCGTCATGCCCATAAAGCGGTTGACGTAATCGCCGACGTTGAGCACCAGCGCGTTGAGCAGGAACTCGGTGTCGCCGAAGAACAGCACGAACAGGATCAGGCCCAGCGCCAGCAGCACGTTTAGCTCGGACAGGATGCGGATGCCCTTGTTGACGCCGGAAGTCACCGAGATGGTGGCCATGATCACCGACAGCAGGATCAGCGAGCCCTGCACCGTCAGGTTTTCTGGGATCTCGAACAGCACCTTAAGGCCGTAGTTGAGCTGCACCACGCCGATGCCCAGCGTGGTGGCGATGCCGAAGATGGTGCCGAGCACCGCGGCGATGTCCACGCTGTGGCCGATCGGGCCGTTGATGCGCTTACCGAAGATCGGGTACAGCGCCGAGCGGATGGTCAGCGGCAGATTGTAGCGATAGCTGAAGTAGCCGAGGGCGATGCCCATCAGCGCATACATCGACCAGCCGGTCAGGCCGTAGTGGAACAGCGTCCAGACCATCGCCTGGCGCGCGGCCTCCAGCGTTTGCGCGTCGCCTTCCGGCGGCATCATGTACTGGGTCACCGGCTCGGCGACCGAGAAGAACATCAGGTCGATGCCGATGCCGGCGGCGAACAGCATCGCCGCCCAACTCATCAGGCTGAACTCCGGTTTGGACTGTTCCGGCCCGAGCTTGATGGAACCGAAGCGCGAGGCGGCGATAAACACCACGAACACGATGTACAGCGTCGCCGCCAGCAGGTAGTACCAACCGAAGGTGGTCGACACCCAATTCAGCGTGCGGGTGATCCACTGCCCTGAGAAGTCGGTGAAAAAGATGGTCATCAGCGAGAAGGCCAGGATCAGCCCCGCCGAGGTGAAGAAAACCACAGGGTTGAGGCGGTCCTGCTGCGGTTTGGAGGAGGTTTCGCGTGTTGTCATCGTCATCCTCTGAACTGAGTAAAATCGTGCCGCTCCGCATTTCGGGGCGCGTTGGCGCCGCCGGAAAACGGGCGAATGAAGGCGGCGACCATCCCCATGGGAATGGCCTGAAAAACGCCGCTTTCGCCTGTTGCTGAAGCACCGGAGCGCTTCGTGGCGGGAACCGCTTACAGCCACTGATTTTGGTCAGATTCGTTAATTACCTCACAAAAATCAGCCAGTTCCACAACCAGATAGTACAAATTTTTAACCAGGCGGCAATAAAATATATGCAATTTTTATTGAACGTTCAATCAAAAAAAAGTTTAATAGTCCTCATGATGACCTGAATCACGGGCGAAACGGCAGTGAAATTTGCCCGCTGAGATAAGGCCGAAGTCGGTTTTGTGAGAGTCGAAATATGCCAAAGGTAGGAATGCAGCCAATCAGAAGGCAGCAGTTGATTGATGCCACGCTCGCCGCGGTAAACGAAGTGGGAATGCATGACGCCACCATCGCGCAGATCGCGCGGCGGGCCGGCGTTTCCAACGGCATCATCAGCCATTATTTCAAGGACAAGAACGGCCTGCTGGAAGCCACGATGCGCTATCTGATCAGCCATCTGGGCGAGGCGGTGAAGCTGCGGTTGCAGGCGCTGACCGATAACAGCCCGGCGGCGCGGCTGCAGGCGATCGTCGCCGGCAACTTCGACGACAGCCAGATCAACAGCGCGGCGATGAAGACCTGGCTGGCCTTTTGGGCCAGCAGCCTGCACCAGCCGCAGCTCAACCGGCTGCAACAGGTGAACGGCCGCCGGCTTTATTCCAACCTGTGCGCCGAGTTTCGCCGCGTTATGCCGCAGCCGCAGGCGCGGTTGGCGGCCAAGGGGCTGGCGGCACTGATCGATGGGCTGTGGCTGCGCAGCGCGCTGCGCGGCTCGGCGTTCAATCAGTCGCAGGCGTTGACGCTCACGACCGAATACATCACGTTCCAACTCCGGGGGCAGACGCCGCCCGGAGGCTAACTCAAGGAGATCCTATGTCCCGTTTTGGCTTGCAGAAGCTCTATATTCATGGCGCCTATGTAGACAGCACCGCTGGAAAAACCTTCAACGCCATTAACCCGGCGAACGGCGAAGTTCTGGCTGAAGTCCAGTCCGCCGGCGCTGAAGACGTCGATCGTGCGGTGGCCAGCGCGGCCAGCGGGCAGAAGGTGTGGGCGGCGATGACGGCGATGGCGCGTTCGCGCATCCTGCGTCGCGCGGTGGATATTCTGCGCGAGCGCAACGATGAACTGGCGGCGCTGGAAACGCTGGATACCGGCAAAGCGATGTCGGAAACCACCGCGGTGGATATCGTCACCGGCGCTGACGTGCTGGAGTATTATGCCGGCCTGATCCCGGCCATTGAAGGCGAGCAGATCCCGCTGCGCGACACTTCGTTCGTTTACACCCGCCGCGAACCGCTGGGCGTGGTGGCCGGCATCGGCGCCTGGAACTACCCGATTCAAATCGCGCTGTGGAAGTCCGCGCCGGCGCTGGCGGCGGGCAACGCGATGATCTTCAAGCCGAGTGAAGTTACGTCGTTGACGGCGTTGAAGCTGGCGGAAATCTACACCGAAGCCGGCCTGCCGGACGGCGTGTTCAACGTGGTGACCGGCAGCGGTGCGGAGGTGGGGCAGTACCTGACCGACCATCCGGGCATCGCCAAAGTCTCTTTCACCGGCGGGGTGAAAACCGGTAAGAAGGTGATGGCCAACGCATCGGGTTCGACGCTGAAGGAAGTCACCATGGAGCTGGGCGGCAAGTCGCCGCTGATTATCTTCGACGACGCCGATCTGGATCGCGCCGCCGATATCGCCATGATGGCCAACTTCTACAGCTCCGGCCAGGTGTGCACCAACGGCACCCGCGTCTTTGTGCCGGCGGCGCTGCAGGCGCAGTTTGAGGCGAAGATCCTCGAACGCGTGAAGCGCATTCGCCTCGGCGATCCGACCGATCCGCAGACCAACTTCGGGCCGCTGGTCAGCTTCGCGCACATGGAGTCGGTGCTGCGCTTTATCGAAAGCGGTAAGAACAGCGGCGCGCGCCTGCTGTGCGGCGGCGAACGCGTCACCCATGGCGAATTCGGCAAGGGCGCTTATGTGGCGCCGACGGTATTCAGCGACTGCCGCGACGACATGGAAATCGTGCGCGAGGAGATCTTCGGGCCGGTGATGAGCATTCTCAGCTACCAGAGTGAAGAGGAAGTGGTGCGCCGCGCCAATGATACCACCTTCGGCCTGGCCGCGGGCGTGGTGACCCACGATCTGGCCCGCGCGCACCGCGTGATCCACCAGCTGGAAGCCGGCATTTGCTGGATCAACACCTGGGGCGAGTCGGCGGCGGAAATGCCGGTCGGCGGCTACAAGCAGTCCGGCGTCGGCCGCGAAAACGGCCTGACCACGCTGGAGCACTACACCCAGATCAAATCGGTGCAGGTCGAGCTGGGCGAATACGCCTCGGTATTCTGATCTTCCCGTCGTCTTTCGAGCCGCAGCCGCGTTGGCTGCGGCCGACACTCCTCGAGAGCCAAATACACCGCCTGCTGCGGATCAGCGCTTCGCGTTTTCGCATCGTGCAGGCCTATAAAGTAAGGAGATAATGAATGGAATTTGACTACATCATTATCGGTGCTGGTTCCGCCGGCAACGTGTTAGCCACCCGATTGACCGAGGACGCCGACGTCAGCGTGCTGCTGCTGGAAGCCGGCGGCCCGGATTACCGGATGGATTTCCGTACTCAGATGCCGGCTGCGCTGGCGTTTCCGCTGCAGGGCCGCCGCTATAACTGGGCGTATGAAACCGATCCTGAGCCGCACATGAACAACCGCCGGATGGAATGCGGCCGCGGCAAAGGGCTGGGCGGTTCGTCCCTGATCAACGGCATGTGTTATATTCGCGGCAACGCAATGGATTTCGACAACTGGGCCAAGGCGCCGGGTCTGGAAGACTGGACCTATCTGGACTGCCTGCCGTATTTCCGCAAGGCGGAAACGCGCGATATCGGCCCGAACGATTACCACGGCGGCGATGGCCCGGTGAGCGTCACCACGCCGAAGGCCGGTAACAACGAACTGTTCCACGCCATGGTGGAAGCCGGCGTGCAGGCGGGCTATCCGCGCACCGACGATCTGAACGGTTACCAGCAGGAAGGCTTCGGCCCGATGGATCGCACCGTGACCCCGAAAGGGCGCCGCGCTAGCACCGCCCGCGGTTATCTGGATCAGGCGCGTTCGCGGCCGAACCTGAAAATCGTCACCCATGCGCTTACCGACCATATCGTGTTCGACGGCAAGCGTGCGGTGGGCGTCAAGTATTTGCAGGGCGACAGCAATCAGCTGACTCACGCCACAGCGCGCCGCGAAGTGCTGCTGTGCGCCGGCGCCATCGCCTCGCCGCAAATTCTGCAGCGTTCGGGCGTCGGCCCGGCGGCGCTGCTGAAAAGCCTGGACATCAACGTGGTGCACGATCTGCCGGGCGTCGGAGAAAACCTGCAGGACCACCTGGAGATGTACCTGCAATACGCCTGCAAGAAACCGGTGTCGCTGTACCCGGCGTTGCAATGGTTTAACCAGCCGAAGATCGGTGCGGAGTGGCTGTTCAACGGCACCGGCGTCGGCGCCAGCAACCAGTTCGAGGCCGGCGGCTTCATCCGCAGCCGCGCAGAGTTCGCCTGGCCGAACATTCAGTATCACTTCCTGCCGGTGGCGATTAACTATAACGGCAGCAACGCGGTGAAAGAGCACGGCTTCCAGGCGCACGTCGGCTCGATGCGTTCGCCGAGCCGCGGCCGGGTGCAGGTGAAATCGAAAGATCCGCGTCAGCACCCGAGCATTCTGTTCAACTACATGGCGACTGAACAGGATTGGCAGGAGTTCCGCGACGCTATCCGCATCACGCGCGAAATCATGGCGCAGCCGGCCCTGGACGAATACCGCGGCCGCGAGATAAGCCCAGGGCCGGACGTGCAGACCGACGAACAGCTGGACGCCTTTGTGCGCGAGCACGCCGAAACCGCCTTCCACCCGTCCTGCTCGTGCAAGATGGGCGAGGATGAGATGGCGGTGGTCGACGGCCAGGGCCGGGTGCACGGCATGGAAGGATTGCGGGTGGTGGATGCGTCGATTATGCCGCTGATCATCACCGGCAACCTGAACGCCACCACCATCATGATCGCCGAGAAGATCGCCGATCGCATTCGCCAGCGTGCGCCGCTGCCGCGTAGCACCGCCGACTACTACGTCGCCGGCGATGCGCCGGTGCGCAAGCAGTAACCGACACGCCCTCTCGCCGTTGAGGGGGAGGGCCGCCGTAGCAAGCAACCCCTCTCCATATGCTCTTCCCCAAGGCGAGGGGGCAACTCTCTTTTTATCCCTTATCCCATCATGCCGCCGGCAGCGAGATCGCCTGATCGAAACTGTTGGGCGTCGCCATGCGCCACATGCGGGCGTAGAACTCGCTTTTGATCTCCGGCTGCAGCAGCGCGCCCGGCTCCAGGTAGTAATAGATATCGGCATACACCTTGATCTCGGTCGGCGTGATGCGGCGCAGCATATGGTGCGAGGTCAGCTGCTCCGGGCGGCTGACGCCGGCCGCCGCCAGCATGTCCGCCAGCGCTTTCACCGTATTTTGATGGAAGTGATAGACGCGCTCCGCCTTGTTCGGCACGACCAACGCCTTCTGACGCAGCGGATCTTGCGTCGCGACGCCGGTCGGGCAGTGGTTGGTGTGGCAGCTTTGCGACTGGATGCAGCCGACGGCGAACATAAAGCCGCGCGCCGAGTTCACCCAGTCGGCGCCGAGCACCAGTACGCTGGCGATGTCAAAGGCGCTGATGATCTTGCCGCTGGCGCCAATCTTGATTTGGTCGCGCAGGCCGCAGCCCACCAGCGTGTTATGCACGAACAGCAGCCCTTCGCGCAGCGGCATACCCATATAGTTGGAGAGTTCGAGCGGCGCGGCGCCGGTGCCGCCTTCCTTGCCGTCCACCACGATAAAGTCCGGCAGAATGCGGGTGTGCAGCATCGCCTTGACGATGGCGACGAACTCCCACGGGTGGCCGATGCACAGCTTGAAACCGACCGGTTTGCCGCCTGACAGCTCGCGCAACTGCTGGATGAACTGCATCATTTCCAGCGGGGTGGTGAAGGCGCTGTGCGAAGCCGGCGAGATGCAATCGACGCCTTCCGGCACGCCGCGGGTGGCGGCGATTTCCGCATCCACCTTCTTCGCCGGCAGAATGCCGCCGTGGCCCGGTTTGGCGCCCTGGCTGAGCTTGATTTCAATCATTTTCACCTGCGGGCTTTGCGCCTGTTCGGCAAAGCGGCGCGGATCGAAATGGCCGTCGGCGGTGCGGCAGCCGAAATAGCCGCTGCCCAGCTCCCACACCAAATCGCCGTTGTTTTCGCGGTGATAGCGGCTGATGCTGCCCTCGCCGGTGTCGTGGTAGAAGTTGCCTTTGGCCGCGCCGAGGTTGAGCGCGCGGATGGCGTTGGCGGAGAGCGCGCCGAAGCTCATCGCCGAAATGTTGAAGATTGACGCGGAGTAGGGCTGGCGGCAGTCGGCGCCGCCGATGGTGACGCGAAAACTGGTCGGATCGGCGGCTTCCACCGGCCGCATGGAATGGCCGATGCACTCATAGCCGGTTTGGTACACATCCAGCAGGGTGCCGAACGGCTTGTCGCCCATCTCGTTTTTCGCTCGGCGATACACCAGCGTGCGCTGGGTGCGCGAAAACGGGATCTCTTCATTGTCCTGCTCGAGGAAATACTGGCGCAGTTCCGGGCGGATGAACTCGAAGAAGAAGCGCAAGCGGCCGATGATCGGGTAGTTGCGGCAAATGGCGTGGCGTTGCTGCGTGAGATCGTAGATACCCAGCACCATCAGGCAACCGCAGGCCAGGGCCGGCAGCCAGAACCACGGATGATTGTGCATCATGATCAAGAAAACCAGGGTGAGCAAGATGCTCAGCACAAAGCAGGTATAGCGGCTGAATAAGGACGACTTCATAACATCTCCTGATGTTTATTTTAATCCACACGACATGACTCACGGATAATCCGTGTGCAAATCGTAACCAACAGGAGGGGATGTTGTGTGTCTGTTGCTGCTTTGTCGCCAGTTGTTACATTAATTTAACGTGACGGAAGGGGGGCGGGTTGCCGCGCGGCGAACCGCGCAACAAGCCTGGGTATTTATTTGCCGGCGACGAAGATGGTGCTCATGCTGCGCAGCCGCAGTTTTTTCATCGCGCTGTATTTCTGCGAGAAGATGGTTTTCGGGTGCGTGCCGCGCTTTTCCGCAATGTGCAGCAGGCTGTCGCCACGCAGCAGGTTGAAGATCACGTCGCTTTCCGCCGGACTGAGCTCGCGGGTTTTCTGCACCCGGATACCGCCCGGTTCCTTGCTTTCCAGCAGCCGCTGGATTTTTTCCTGCAGCGAATAAAGCGGAATGCGGGTGGAGACCAACTCGACGGAAATCCCCAGGATCGACAACAGTTTCACTACCCGCTCGTCGTCATAAAACACCAGCAGGCGCGTCTTGCTGTTGTACTGCTGATGCAGGGACACCAGGCTTTCGATCACGTTGACGCTCTGTTCCAGGTTTTGCGAGGTGAAAATCAGCGCAATATCGTGCTTGGTGATCTTCTCTGCTTTGGCGCCGCCGTGCATGAAATCGGAAAACAGGCGGATATCGTACGCGCCGTAGTGTTTCTTTAGCAGCACCGACAGGCCAACATAGCTGTACTTACACTCACTAATCACAAGAACGTTGTTTTTAGACATAGGGCAAACACCAATACCGAGTTAAAAGTATTCAGCTGTAAGAAGCGAGTTCAAATCCTTGATGCTGGATTCCTTCCACAGCTTTCCCTGCAGTGCGTAATATGGCATTTCATCCAGCCATTTCTTGTGTTCGGGAGTTTCAACTCCTTCGATAATTACCTTGTAATGATTAAGGTAAAAAAAGCGCAGTAACGCGCGCATCAAGCCCTCGCCGCCGGACTTTTTCATGAAGTCCCAAAGCAGAAAACGGTCGAGCTTAACGAAGCGGAACTGGCTGTTGTACAACGCGGAAAAACCCGCATAGCCAGAACCAAAATCATCGAGCCAAAATGAATAACTATTCAATGACGGATCGCCGTGCACGCGATCTTTCACCAGCCGGGTTGAATTCTCGCTGATCTCAAAATGAATACAGCGCAGGGCATTAATTCTTTCGGCAAAGTGAGTATTCGCCAGCGATTGCAGGGAATAATCGTCAACATTCAAAGTGGCTATCACTTGGTTTTCATGAAACCAGTGTTTGTATTTATCGATCAGATTGATCTGATCCATCAAAATCTCAATCCGGGTTGCGCTGTCGGCGTGACGAAAGAACTGTTCAGGAGAAAAATGGGCGTATTCGCTATTAAACGTAAAGCGAGACAGACATTCAACGGCCAGCAATTGTCCCGATTTCGCGAACATTGGCTGAAAAACATAATTAATGCCGTTATTTTTCTCTCTGAAAGAACCGCTCATTTCCCAATCCTTGGATTGATATTTAACTTGTTGATTTTAAATGCTTAAAAAGAAAGTTACTCCAGGTTTATTGGTAAATTTCTTATTTAAAACGTCAGAATGGCCGAAGCGTGTCGACAGACCATTGAACGCGTAATTCGTGCCAAATTCCAAACGTCGCAATATGTTACTAAATGTAAATATTTGGGATAATATTCTGATTTTCAGGCCTTAATGCAAAATCTTGAACTCTGAAGCTTTCCCAAACACAGATTATTCCTATTCATATGAATCGTCAACATCGATCGATAGGTATCCTCCGATAGTTTATTCCTATCAAGAGGGGCCTTATGAATGTTTTAAACGATTTAACATTAAGAATATGCTTAGTCTATATTTCGTCCGGCAATGGATTCATCGGGCTTCATTCCTGACAAGGAGTAGCATCGCTGAATGTACTTTATAAGCGTATTAATTCATCGAGAGTCTAAATATGAAAATCTCTAAACTGTCTGCTGTATTGGCATTGGCTGTAAGCACTGCTGCTATTTCTTCTTTCTCTGCTCAAGCTGCTGACGGGACTATTACTTTCAACGGTAAAGTGACTGACCAAACTTGTACTATCAGCACCCCAGGCGGTAAAGATTTCACCGTAACTCTGCCAACTGTTTCTGCTTCTACTCTGGCAACTCAGAGCGCAACTGCTGGCCGTACTCCGTTCGCGATCAACCTGACCAAATGCTCTAAAGGCCAGGTAGCTACTTATTTCGAACCGGGCGCTACTGTTGATTTCAATACTGGCCGTCTGAACAACCAGGCGCAGACTGATGCTGCAACTAACGTGCAGATCCAGCTTCTGGGCAGCAACAACCAATTCCTGCCTATCCTGGCTGCTGGTGCTAATGGTGCGCAGAATAACTCCCAGTGGGTTACCGTTGCTAACGAAGGCGACTCTGCTGACCTGAACTACTACGCTGAATATTACGCTACCAACGCTGCCGGCGCTGGTGATGTGACTTCTAGCGTTCAGTACACCATCATTTACCAGTAAGTAATATTTCTTTAAGTAATATTCTTATTCGGGTGGGGGAGTTATGCCCCCACCGTTTTCCCTTACCGTAGCGATAAGATAATGAAGAACTCTTTTAAAAAATACAGCATATTGCTGAGCGCCATGCTTTTCAGTAGCAGCGTTTTTTCCAGTGTCATTATTAACGGTACTCGTATTATTTATCCGGGAAAGCAACGGGAAGTTACCGTCCAATTATCAAATAATGGTGCTTCACCGGCACTTATTCAGTCTTGGATTGATGAAGGCGACGCAAAAACCACACCAGAAAACAGCAAAGCGCCATTTATCGTTTCACCGCCAATCAGCCGTGTTGAACCGGCTACCGGCCAAGCGCTGCGCGTTTCATTGACTACGGCGAGTTTGCCGCAAGACAAAGAATCCTTGTTTTGGTTGAACGTACTGGAGATCCCGCCAGCACCAACCGGGGCAAACAATGGCGCACCTGAAAACTTTTTACAGGTGGCATTCCGTACCCGCGTAAAACTGCTGTATCGGCCGACCGGTCTGGCGGGAGAAGCGAATGATGCGCCGGAAAAACTGCAGTGGAGCTTCAGCGCTGGGGGCGTCAGCGTGAAAAACCCAACGCCGTACTATGTGTCATTTACCGAGATTAATGCTGTCGTGAACCAAAAACGTGTGCCGTTGGCCCCGCACGGCGACATGCTGGCACCCGGACAGGAAAAGACATTGTCGTTCTCCGGCGACAGCGCGCGCATTGCTGACATTGCCTACACCACTATTAATGATTTTGGCGGACGCGTGTCCCGTACTAAGAATAAGCAAAAGTAACTCTTGGAACAGAGCCTCAGGCCCAGAGCAATTTATTTCAGAGGGCGAGCTTAATTTGGTAAAGGAATGCTTTATATGAAAGAGTTACCTATCTCTGCAGCTGTTAAAATGGCGCTGTCCAATTATAAATCGATTCTGCTGTTAACCGGTAGCGCGCTCTGTCTGGCGGCCCCTGCGACGTCTTGGGCGGAGGGGGTTGCCGATAGCAAAAAGCCGGCAGCACCGGTTGAAGCGACTTTTAACAGCAGCTTCCTGATTGGGGAAGCGCAGGGCGTGGATCTTTCACGCTTCCGTGATGGTAACCCGATCTTGGCGGGAAAATATTCGCTCGACGTGTATGTGAACGGCGAGTGGAAAGGCAAAAAAAGTATCGACTTTAAAAACGTGCCGGGGAAAAACAGCGCCGATACCTGTTTTAGCTTACTGTCGTTGGATGAGTTCGGTGTGGATACCGCCACAATGAGCGGGGATCCTGCCGTTAATACCGAGACGTGCAAAACGCTGACTCAATGGGTACCGGAAGCCTATTACCGCTTGGACACCAGTACGCTGCGCATGGATATCAGCATCCCTCAGGCGGCGCTGCGCCGCAGCGCTCGCGGTTATGTCGATCCGCGCTTCTGGGATCGCGGTATTACCGCCGGCAGCCTGTCGTATAATTTCAATGCGTTCAATACCCACAGCTCTGCCAACGGCAGCAACTCCGATTCAACTAATGCATATTTAACGTTGAATGCCGGGTTAAACGTGGCGGGTTGGCAGCTGCGTCACGATTCCAACGTGAACTGGCGTTCTAACGACAGCACCCATTGGCAAAACACCGCGACTTACGCGCAGCGGGCAATGCCGTCTATCCGCGGCATGCTGACGTTGGGCGACAGTTACACCAGCGGTGATTTCTTCAACTCCATCGGTTTTCGCGGCGTGCAGATCGCCACGGACGATCGCATGCTGCCTGATTCATTGAACGGGTATGCGCCGGTTGTGCGTGGGGTCGCGCAAAGCAACGCCCTGGTGGAAGTACGTCAGAATAACCAGCTGATCTACCAAACTACCGTCGCTCCGGGCGAGTTCATCATCAACGATCTCTACCCTACGGGTTACGGCGGCGATCTGAATGTCACCATTAACGAGGCCGACGGCAGCAAACGCCAGTTCAGCGTTCCCTATGCTTCGGTAGCGCAGATGCTTCGTCCAGGTATTCAGCGTTATGCCATCACTGCGGGTCGAGTACGCGATGATAATTTAAGCAAGGAACCCGACATGTTCCAGGCGACTTATCAGCGCGGTTTTACCAACATTCTTACGGGATACACAGGCGGGATCGTCAGCGATGGCTATGGTGCAGTGCTGGTGGGCAGCGCGGTCGCGACACCGGTTGGCGCATTTGCGCTGGACGTCACGCAGTCCAATACCCGCTTGAAGCAGGGCGACCAATCAGGCCAGAGCTATAAGCTCAGCTATAGCAAGTTGATGACCGAAACCAACACCAACTTCACGATCGCTGCTTATCGCTATTCGACTTCCGGCTACCTCTCTTTGCAGGATGCCGTCTACTCCCGTGACAATGAGCGCAAGGGTTTAAGCGCAGATGCGGTTAACCGCCAGCGTAGCGAATACCAGCTGACGCTGAACCAAGGGCTGGGCGACAATTACGGTTCCTTGTACATCACCGGTTCGGTACGCGACTACTGGAACCGTGGCGGGAGCACCAAGCAGTACCAGGTGGGCTATAACAACTATTATGGTCGCGTGACCTATGGCCTTTCCGCCATGCGCACCTCGGATATGTATAACCGAGATGAGACTCGTTATTACCTGACACTGTCGATTCCATTCAGCGTCGGTTCGCAAACCCTGAGCCTGAACAGTTCACTGGGCTACACCGACAACGGTTACGACAGCAGCCGTGTGGGCATGAATGGTTCAACCGGCGAAGACAACAACATCAGCTATAGCGCTACGTTAGCCAACGATCGTTCAGGCGGCACCAACAGCAGCGTGAGCGGTGAATACCGTAGCCGTTTCGCCACGATGAACGGGTCCTACAGCTATGGTAAAGATTACCGTCAGTCGTCGATCGGTGCATCGGGCAGCGTGGTTGCCCATAGCGGCGGCGTCACGCTGACACCGCAACGCGGACAGACCATGGTGCTGGTGGAAGCGCCAGACGCCGCTGGCGCGATTGTGACCAACTCGCCAGGCGTTCGTATCGATGACAACGGTTATGCTGTGGTTCCTTATGTTGCACCATATCGCATGACGAGCGTAACGCTCGATCCGAGCGGCATGTCACGCGATGTTGAATTGGAAAGCAGCAGCCAACAGGTTGCGCCATATGCCGGCGCGGTTGCCCGGTTGGAATTCAAAACAACGAAAGGCCAGGCATTGATCATTCATGCGCTCGGCCCTGATGGCAACGCGCTGCCGTTTGGCGCTGAAGTGCTGGATACCCGTAATCAGGTGGTCGGCATTGTTGGGCAGGGCAGTCGCATCTACTTGCGTACCGAAGCTAAGAAAGGTTTGTTGCAGATTAAGTGGGGCACACAGCCAACGCAGCAGTGCTCTGTCAGCTATAGCGCCAAGGCGCAAAGCAATAATCCTGACTACGAAATTATTGAAGCGAGTTGCAAATGATAAAGTTTACGCGTGTTCCACCGCTGAATAAAGCGCCAGCGAAATGCCTGATGCTGCTCGGACTGCTGATGGCGGGCGGCCAGAGCGCTTACGCCGCCTGTTACGTTAATAATGGTTACAAGGCGCAGGTGATCAACATGAAGCTTGGGCGCGTGCTGGTTACGCCAAGCAGCCAGGTTGGAGACACCTTGGTCACCGGTCAGTTCGCGATTAACCCGGTCTCCGGTTATGGTCGTTGTTATAACGGCGGTAGCGCGATTGGGCAGATCCTCCAGGGCAGCCGGACGAGCTTCAGCAATGTATGGAGCACCAATATTCCAGGTATCGGGATTCGTTTATACCGTGAAGCGGGGACAATAAGTACTTATTATCCCCACACGTTGGCATTACGGGGTAATACAACCGTCAACCTGAATGGCGGTTACTTTAAGATCGACATTGTGAAAACCGCCGCGCAAACCGGCACCGGCCAACTGGTCCCAGGCAAGTACACGACTTACTATATGGATGGTTCCGGTCAGGGATTGCCGATGCTGGAATCGATCGTCGATGCCAACAGCCTGACGATCGTGACGTCGACTTGCAACGTGGACAGCGGTTCCAAGAACAAGGTGGTTAATCTGGATACTGTCACTGCAGCCTCGTTTGGCGGCGTAGGTTCAACGCAGGGTGAAAAAGCATTTGATATCAATATCAATTGCGTTGGCGGCGTTGGTGAGGATCTGTTGCCAGGCAGTGCGGGACAAGGGATCGTCAATGTGCGTTTTGACTATACGCAGGATGCTTCCAATGCACCTGGGGTGATCAAATCCGAGCCTGGCGCCAACACAGCATCCGGTGTTGCCGTCCAGCTGTTGACCGGCAATACGACCCAGCCGATCAAAAATGGCGATGCGGTCAATGCCGGACGTACCATTCCCAACCAGGCCAATACCTTAACGCTGCCGCTGAAGGCACGCTACTATCGCACCGGTTCGACGATTAAAGGCGGCAATATCAAGTCGACCGCCACCTTTACCATCGAGTACAACTAAGTCGCGTTCCGACGAAAAAGCCAATGGGTTTTATCCATTGGCTTTTTTGCGTTATCGATTAACGCAGCCCCATCCAGCTGGTGCAAACGCCTTCCGGCGGTTTGCCGGCGTACCAGCGTGGCAGCGTGGGGGCATCATGGTGCGATTCAGCCTGCGCCTCTATCGGCTGTGCCGGCCACTCCGCAACATCCCAGCGGGTGGTACGGCGATACACCGCCGGGGTTTTACCGAACTGTTTCTTGAAGGCGCGTGAGAACGAAGGCTGAGAATCGAAATGGTATTGCAGGGCGATATCCAGGATCGGACGCGGGGTGGAGCGCAGCGCCTGCGCCGCCTGCGACAGGCGCCGCTCGCGGATATAGCTGCCGAGTGCGTGGCCGGTGGTGCTGCGGAACATGCGCTGCAGGTGCCATTTGGAGTAGCCCGACTTGGCGGCGACGTTATCCAGCAGCAGCGGTTGGTCCAGATGAGTTTCAATCCAGTCTAGTAAATCGTGAATGATATTGACGCGATCCATGGTTTTAGTTCTCCCGCAAAAACGACATTCAGGTCACAGTGACTTAGCTTAATTATCCAAGAATATACTTTGATAATAGGCGTGAGTGCGCCGTTACGCAAGGGTAAACCGGGGGTAAAAAGGTGGCCAAAAATGCTCTTTGAACGGCAGGGGGATAAAAGAAAGGCCGCATAAAGCGGCCTTATCAGTAGGAAGCGATGGAAAATCAGTTAGTTTCCGGTTTCACTTCAATGTAGTTCAGACCCAGCACGCTGCTGGTGTAACCGCGGATCTTGTTGGTCATCTCGATATCGCCGTTCAGCTTGTGGCCGTAAGACGGAATGATCTCTTTCAGCTTGCTCTGCCATTCCGGCGTCGCCACTTTGTCTTTGAACACGGTTTCCATCAGATGTAGCATGATCGGCGCAGCGGTAGAAGCGCCCGGCGAAGCACCCAGCAGAGCGGCGATGCTGCCGTCTTCAGAGCTGACGACTTCGGTGCCGAACTGCAGCACGCCGCCTTTATCCGCGTCTTTCTTGATGATCTGTACGCGCTGGCCTGCGGTCCACAGCTTCCAGTCTGCCTGCTTGGCGTCCGGGAAGTACTCTTTCAACGCGGCGAAGCGATCGTCGTCGTTCATCATCAGCTGGCCGACCAGGTATTTCACCAGATCGAAGTTATCCAGACCGACGTGGGTCATCGGCATCAGGTTCGAGGTGCTCAGCGAGTGCATCAGATCGAACAGCGAACCGTTCTTCAGGAACTTGCTGGAGAAGGTGGCGAACGGCCCGAACAGCAGCACGCGCTTGCCGTCCAGCATGCGGGTATCCAGGTGCGGCACGGACATCGGCGGCGAACCTACGCTGGCCAGGCCATACACTTTGGCCAGGTGCTGGTTGGCGATCGCCGGGTTGGTAGTGACCAGGAACTGGCCGCCGACCGGGAAGCCGCCGTAGCCGTCGGCTTCTGGGATGCCGGATTTCTGCAGCAGGGTCAGGGACGCGCCGCCTGCGCCGATGAACACGAACTTGGCGTTAACGGTGGTTTCTTTACCGTCGCGGTTCAGATCGGCAACGGTCACGCTCCAGGTTTGGTCGGCGTTGCGCTTAATGTCGCGCACTTCGTGGCTCAGGTTCAGCTTAAACTTGTCGCTGGCGCTCAGCGCGTCAACCAACTGGTGGGTGATCACGCCGAAGTTGACGTCGGTACCCAGCGGCATGCGGGTCGCGGCGATTTTCTGCGCCGGATCGCGGCCGTTCATCACCAGCGGCGCCCACTGCTTGATTTGCGCAGGGTCTTCGGAATATTCCATGCCGCGGAACAGGGTGCTGTGCTGCAGCGCCGCGTAGCGTTTACGCAGGAAGTTGACGTTGTCGTCACCCCACACGAAGCTCATGTGCGGCACGCTGTTAATGAAGGATTTCGGATCTTTCAGGACAGCGTTTTTCACCTGATAAGACCAGAATTGGCGAGAGATTTCGAAAGACTCGTTGACCTTCACCGCCTTGCTGATGTCGATGGTGCCATCGGCTTTTTCCGGCGTGTAGTTCATTTCGCTAAAGGCGGAGTGGCCGGTACCGGCGTTGTTCCAGCCGTTGGAGCTCTCTTCCGCCACGCCGTTCATGCGCTCGTACATGTCGATGGTCCAGGTCGGCTCCAGCTCATGCAGATAGGTACCCAAAGTGGCGCTCATGATGCCGCCGCCGATCAACACCACGTCGACGGTTTTATTCTTCTCTTCAGCCGCCGCCTGCTGCGTAACGCTAAACAGGCTGAGACTGAAAATCAGGACGAGTAATTTTCTCATTGAATTAAATCTCTTGTGTGTAAATTCTACTCATTGCAGGTGAAAGAATTTAGCGGGAGTTACCCTGGAAAATAATGAAGCCGACCGCCCGGCGTGAGCCGATAGGCAGCGATAATGCCTTTTTGTTAATAGGGTATTTAACGAAAAGTGAACTATTGCAGGCCGTCCGGATGCAAATTGATCGGTTCACGTTACTGGCGGGGTATTATTGTTTGCGAGAATGTTAAAAACTACTTTTGTAACTAAAAAAAATGAATATAAGCAAAAATAGGGCGGTTGCTGTCGCAGGAATAAACAGAGAGGGAAGAAAGGCTGTATAACCGCGTTATTTTAAGGGGTTAATTGTCACGCAATTAAACGTTATTTCGTTATCACACAATAATTGCGGTTAAATTGCAAATACCTATCGGTAACCAATCATAAATGGCCGCCGTTGCGAGCGGCCATCGTTCAGCTGGCGGTTACTTGATGCCCATCGCATCGCGCATGGTGAAGAACAGATCGGTCTGATCGGTCAATCCCACCACGTTGGCGGCGTGCGGGCCGTAGGCCGCGACGCGCAACTGAGTGCCGGTATGCCCCTGCGACTCTTCTTCCGAGTTGCCGTAGCTGAGGGTCATCGGTGCGCCGTCTTTGGTGGTCAGTATCTGGGTCAGGCCCGGCGCTTTGGCGTTGGCGGCGACGATCTGGCTGGAGTGCGCGTGGTCGGCGGTGACGATCACCAGCGTGTTGCCGTCGGCGCGGGCGAAGGCCAGCGCTTTTTGCACCGCTTCGTCCAGATCGACGGTTTCACCAATCTGCCCGCACGGATTGGCGGCGTGATCCTGCTTATCGATCGACGCCCCCTCGACCTGCAGGAAGAAGCCGTTCGGGTTGTCTTTCAGCAGCGCGATCGCTTTGTCGGTCATCGCCGCCAGCGTTGGCGTGGCCGCGGTGCGCGCCGGGTTGTTTTCACAGGTTACCGCCGGCTTGTCGAGGTTGCCGTGATAGCTGGCTTTCGGCCCCAGCCAGCGCACCGGCATGTTGCCGTCGGCGAACAGGCCCAGCAGCGGTTTTTGCTGATTGGCCAGGGTCACGGCCTGCAGTTCATCTGCGTTGCTCACCCACTGATAACCCTGTGCCGCCGCCTGGTCCTTCAGCGATTTTCCTTGCCATTCGCCGCTTTTCGCCAGCTGGTTGAAGGACTTCGCACCGCCTCCCAGCGTGACGTCGGCACGGGTTTTCAGCAGTTGCTCGGTGATCGAGCCGCGGCCGCCGTTTTCCAGCGCGTTAGCGGCACATTTCTCGCTGGTTTCTTCCGGGCCGTAGCATTTGCGCGAGGTGACGTGCGACACCAGCGCCGCCGGCGTGGCGTCCTGCAGTTCGGCGGTGGAGACGTTGCCGGTGGCCTTGCCGGCCGCCTTGGCGATCTCCAGCAGCGTTGGCTGGTCTTTGCCGTTCACGTCCACGCCGAGCGCACCGTTATAGGTTTTCACCCCGGTGGCCCAGGCGGTGGCCGAGGCGGCGGAGTCGGTCACGTAATCCGGCTTGTGGGTTTTCTTGTCCAGCGAGTAGTGGGTGTATTGCCCGGTCAGCGGCAGGGCGTCGATGCCCTTGAAGTAACCGCCTGCGCCTTCAGCGTAGTTGCGCGCGGCGGTGATCTCGGAATCCCCCATGCCGTCGCCGATCAGCAGGATCACGTTTTTCACCGTTTTGTCCGACAGCGACGCCTTCAGCGCGGCGGTCTGATCGCCGGCCAGGCGACGGGCGCCGCCCGGCTCGGTGAGGGTGCCGCGCGCGGCGCGCTCGGTCAGGCCATCGGCATTGGCCGAGGTTTCCGCCGCGATGGCGGAGGAACAGAGCAGGGCGGACAGCACGGCGCCGGCGATCAGGGATACAGCAGGTTGCATGGGTAAGCTCCTTGTCGTAATACAACAATGTAAATAACATCAAATTGTTACGAAAGGAGAGTAGAGCAGAGGGATGACAATTTTATGACAATGAAAGACGGGACGGTCCGATGGCCATCCCGTGTGACGATCAGGCCGCGCGCGCCGGGATAGCGAGCCCACGCTGCACCGCCGGCCGCGCTAAACCGCGCTCCAGCCACTGCGCGACGCGCGGGAAGCTGTCGAACTCCACCAGGTCGCGGGCCTCATAGAAGCCGATCAGGTTGCGCACCCAGCCCAGCAGCGAGATATCGGCGATGGTGTAGTCTGCGCCCATGATCCAGTCACGGCCCTCCAGGCGCGTTTCCAACACACCAAGCAGGCGTTTCGATTCGTTTTTGTAACGCTCCAGCGGCCGCTTGTCTTCATATTCGCGCCCGGCGAATTTATGGAAGAAACCGAGCTGGCCGAACATCGGGCCGACGGCGGCCATCTGGAAGAACACCCACTGAATGGTTTCATAACGCTGGGCTGGATCCTGCGGCAGGAAGCGGCCGCTCTTTTCTGCCAGGTAGAGCAGAATGGCACCGGATTCGAACAGCGGCAGCGGCCGGCCGCCGGGGCCGTCGGGATCGATGATCGCCGGGATCTTGCCGTTCGGATTCAGCGCCAGGAATTCCGGCGTCCAGGTTTCGTTGTTGCCGATGTCGATTAGGTGCGCTTCATAAGGCAGGCCGATCTCTTCCAGTATGATGGAGACTTTGACGCCGTTCGGCGTCGGCAGAGAGTAGAGCTGCAGCCATTCCGGATGCTGAGCCGGCCAGCGTTTGACGATCGGGAATTGGGTGGAATCGAGCATGGAAACTCCTCGGGTTGGCGGGGTCGCTTAAGCGTACCCCTAGAGTATTGCAGTAAAACTACCCTGTCGCCGGGTTACACCGTGAGGTCAAAATGTGCGGCCAGCGCTTTTTTACCGGCGGGGGTCAGCTGCAGCTCGCGGCTGTCGAGCCGGCGAAGGATCCAGCCGCGTTGGATAAAGGCGGCCAACAGCGCGGCGCCCAGCGCGCCGCCGAGGTGAGATCGGCGCTCGCTCCAGTCCAGACAGCCGCAGGCGAAGCGGCGACGAGTGGGCGCGGGGGAGCAATCGACGCCCAGCCGCGTCAGCGCGGCCTGACCGGCGTCGCTTAATCGGTAGTCTTCTTCACCGGTCAGCCAGTTCAGCGCATGCAGCCGATCGTGCAGCTTCACCGCCACCTCGCCCGCCATATGGTCGTAGCAGGTGCGGGCATATTGCAGCGTGGTGGGCGTGCTGCTTTTCACCGACGGGCGCGGTACGCCCGCCAGCGCCATCAAGCCTTCCAGCGCTGCGGCCACCGGTTGCCCGGCCAGCCGGAAATAGCGGTAGCGCCCCTGTTTGACGCAGGCGATCAGCCGCTGCTCCAGCAGTTTCGCCAGATGCGCGCTGGCGGTGGACGGGGCGACCTCGACCGCCGCGCTGAGCTCGGTGGCGGTGTAGGCGCGCCCGTCCATCAACAGGCACAGCATGCGCGCCCGGGTGCGGTCGGCGATGGCGGCGCTCAGCGCCGCTAAACGATCTTCAATGTCGATGTTATGCATACTTCGAGGTTAGACGAAGTATGACTGCGCGTCCATCGCTAACCTGTGGTTATCGCACTCTGGTGCAGTGCGTCTGCGTTCGCTGGATATTGATGAGCGGGCGTTGGAATCGGTGCGGTGGCGCCATTCTTACCATGCGCGCGTACCGGAATTTTACCGTGAGAGGAGACGATAATGATCGCCGTGATTTTTGAACTGCAGGCCGCTGATGGGCAGCGTGATACCTATCTGGCGCTGGCGGCGGAGCTGAAGCCGCTGCTGGCGCAGATCGACGGATTCATTTCCATCGAGCGCTTTCAAAGCCTGGCCGATCCTGCGCGCCTGCTGTCGCTCTCCTTCTGGCGCGACGAGGCGGCGGTGCAGCAGTGGCGCAATCTCGAGCAGCATCGCGCGGCACAGGCGCGCGGCCGTGGCGAGGTGCTGGCGCAGTACCGGCTGCGGGTGGCGGAGGTGGTGCGGGATTACGGGCTGGAGAGACGCGACCAGGCGCCGCAGGATAGCCGTTGCTATCACCGCACCTGAAAAAAGCCCGCTGACGGCGGGCTTTCACCCGTTTATTTCGCTTCGCTGCCCACCTTCATCGCCCCGGCGTAGCGGGCGCCCATTCCCCAGGCGGCGCCGTGGTCGCGGGCGATCTGCAATACGCCCCCCGCCGTGGCCTTGCGGCTCCAGTCCTGCTGCCATTCCAGCATCAACGCCACCCAGTTGATAGGGGTGGCGCCTGCCTGTATCAGGCGCTGCATGGCGTTGTTTTGACTATCTGGCGTAATGTCGCCGGTGACGTCCGACAATATGTAGACCTCATACCCCTCGCCCAGAGCGGACAGCGCCGGCAGCATCACGCAGCTGGCGGTCCACAGCCCGCCGATGATGATTTTCTTGCGGCCGGATTGTTTGATCAGATCCACCACGCGCCGATCCTGCCAGACGTTGATGGCGGTGCGATCGTACACCTGCAGATCCGGGCGTGCCTGCGTCACCTGCTGGAATACCGGCCCGGCGAAGCTTTTGGCGTTGGCCGAGGCCAGAATGGTCGGCACGTTGAACACCTTGGCGGCCTTGGCGATGCCGGCGGCGTTATTCACCAGGTTGGTTTGATCGATAGAGGAAATGGTCATGCCGAACATGTCCTGCAGATCGACCAGCAGCAACAGGCTGTTGTCGGCGGTCAGCGGTTGCACATAACCCGCCTGGCGGCTATCGGCGGCGGGGGATTGCGCCAGCGCGGCGACGGGGGCGGTGGCGGCGCTCAGGCCGAGCATCAGGGCGATTAGGGTCTTTTTCATTATTAACTCCATGATTATCAGTAGATTAAATTCACGTCCCACTCAGGGAAGCGGTTGAATGAAGTCTACTGATATTTATTTGGTTAATAATCTATGGTTTATTGAATTAATAATTAACCTGAAGGACGTAATATGGACGTGCTACTGACGATGCGCGCCTTTCGCCGCGTGGTTGAGCGCAACAGTTTCTATAAGGCGGCGGAGGATCTGGCGATCACGCCGGCGGCATTGAGCAAGCAGATTAAGCAGTTGGAAAGTCGGTTGGGGACGCTGTTGCTGGTGCGCACCACCCGCAGCATGAGCCTGACCGAAGCCGGGCAGCTCTATTACCAGGAAGCCTGCCGGTTGCTTGGCGAGTTCGACGCGCTGGAGCAGACGGTTGCCGCCAGCGCGCAGCAGGTCTCCGGCACGCTGCGGGTCAATGCGCCGCTCTCGTTCGGCCTGACGGTGCTGTCGCCGCTGCTGCCGCCGTTTATGCAACGTTATCCGCAGCTGCAGGTGGAACTGACGCTGGACGACAGGGTATTGGACGTGGTGGCGGCCGGTTTCGATATTTCCTTGCGCATTCGCCGACGGCTGCCGGATTCTTCCCTCAGCGCCCGGGCACTGGGTGACGTGCACCAGCGAATTTGCGCCGCGCCCGGCTATTTGGCGCAGCACGGCGTGCCGCAAACGCCCAATGAATTGCCGCGGCACAGCTGTCTGGCCTATTCCCTGGCGGAAAAACCGGGGCAGTGGCAGTTCACCGCCGGCGAGGAGAGCCTGAGCGTGACGTTCACTCCCCGGCTGATCGCCAACAACAGCCTGATGCTGCGGGATATGCTGGTGGCGGGACTGGGCATCGGTTCGCTGCCGTCGTTTGTGGCGGATCCCGAGATTGCTGCCGGCAGACTGGTGCAGCTGTTCCCTGAACAGATTGCCGACGTGCATCAGGTCTTCGCGGTTTACCCGACGCGCCGGCATGTGCAGCAGAAAGTGAGTTTATTCACCGAGTTTGTGCGAGAACAGGGATTGATGACGGCGAATTGACAACGGTGCACGGTTGTCATATTCATTAGCTATGAAAAAATCCTACCGCCCATTCGCGCAAATTATTATCACCCTTCTCCAGAGGGTGGGATAGCGCGTGTGTCGCCAATAAAAACCCGCCGGCAGGCGGGTTTTTTTATCCCCTTCCGGCAACGACCGGAGAACGTCATGCAAACCTACCCTGCAGTTTTACACCTGATGTGCGGCAAGGCCGGCGCAGGCAAATCGACGCTGGCGCAGAGTTTGGCGCAGCAACCGCAAACGCTGTTGCTGAGCGAAGATGCGTGGCTGGCGACGCTGTATGAACAGGAGATGGCCAGTCTGCAAGACTACGCGCGCTGTTCCGACCGGTTGCGGCGGGCGCTGGGCGGGCACCTCGTTCAGCTGCTGCGCGGCGGTTGGTCCGTGGCGCTCGATTTTCCGATGAATACGCCGGACAGGCGGCGCTGGGCCAAAGCCTTGGCGGAGGAGGCCGGCGTCGCACACTGCCTGCACTTTCTCGATGTCAGCCATGCGCAGTGCCTGAGCCGGATAACGCTGAGAAATGCGCGCGGCGAGCACCCGTTTGCCCTGAGCGAAGCGGAGTTTGAGCGCCTGGCGCAGTACTTTGTTCCCCCGGCGGAAGAGGAAGGGATGACCGTCTTGCGTTATGGCGAACGGGACTGAAAACCGGCGCCATGACGGCGCCGGCAACAGGGTTAGGCTTCGGCGTTAAACGCGTTGTGGAAGGTGACCTCCGCGCACGGCAGCGCGCCCTGGAAGGCGATGGCGCGGAAGTAGTCTTGCGGCACGCCCGGCAGAGTCAGCGCGGTCTGTGCCTGGAAGCCGAAACGGCCGTAATAGTTCGGATCGCCCAGCACTACGCAGCCTGCGGCGCCGCGTTCCTGCAGCTCGGCCAGCAGCCGGCGGATCAGTCGGCTGCCGATCCCCTGGCCCTGACAGGCCGGCAGCACCGATACCGGCGCCAGCCCGTACCACCCGGCGGCGCCGTTGCTGAGTACGACCGGCGAGATGGACGCGTGCCCGATCGGTGTGCCATTTTGCTCGGCGACCAGCGACAGGGTGAGAGCGCCTGCCGCGCGCAGCGCGCTGACGATAAACTGCTCGGTGTGGCTGCTGTGCTCGGCATGCAGGAACGCGGCGGCGGTCAGGGTGGCGATGGCGCCGACGTCGGCCGGCGTTTCGTGGCGTAACGTGATGTTCATGGTTGTATCCTGATTAAATAAGGCTGTGCCGACCGGGCTGCCTGCCCGGCCGGCATCGATGATTAACGGTTATCCAGCTGCGCCCGCACGGCCTTGAGCCCGGCGAAGGTGACGCGATAAGGGCGCCCCTGGCGAGAGAGGATCAGGCGTTTGGTTTTGAGCTTGGTGAAGACGGCCAGCGAGCAGTCGGCCAGGCCGAGCCCTTCGCGGGTGTAGCATTCGACGTGGGTGACGCGACCGGCGTCGTTGCGGGTGAAGGCGATATAACCGCCTTTGGCCAACACGTGCAGCACGCGTTGTTCCGCTTTGGAAATGTTCATGTTGGGAGATCCTGTAATAACCCCAGATACGCGCATCCCCGCGCAAACGCGCGTCGGATACGTCAGAGTCCCTCGCCATACGGCAAGGAAGCGACTATCGGATGGTTACAATCTCCAACATACAGGCCTCGGGCAGTGAAAAACGCCAGGGCGGCGTTTAAGCGCAGTTAATGTAGCCAATGGCAGGTTGGCTGTCAATTTGCCGGCAGCGCGGGCCGCCGGCGAAAGGCCAATTAGAAAGGCTTGGTTGGCAGGTATTTGCCGTCCAGGGTGATCACCGCGCGTTCGCCGCCGTCCGGATCGGCGACCTTCTTGATATCCAGCTTGAAGTTGATGGCGCTGATGATGCCGTCGCCAAACTGCTCGTGCACCAGCGCTTTCAGCGTGGAACCGTAAACCTGCAGCATTTCATAGAAGCGATAAATGGTCGGATCGGTTGGCACGCCGCCGGGAATGCTGCCGCGCAGCGGGATGGTTTGCAGCAGCAGCACCGCTTCTTCGTCCAGCCCCAGCTTGGCCGCTACCGTGCGCGCCGCCGGTTCCGGCAGCGCATGCTGCCCCAGCAGGGCGGCGGTGACAAACGCCAGGCTGAGACCGGTGCCCTCGGCCAGCGCTTCGAACGTCAGATTATGGCGGATCTTGGCGGCCATGATGGTGTCGGTGAGCGCTTCGCGCGGGGCGGTGTTGTGCAGAGAGTGTGTCATGTTGACTCCTTTTGTGGGCTTAAAAACGGGCGATCGCCGGGGTGGCGGTCACCTCGGGATGGGTGGCGAGCGGCACGAAGCGGCGGGTTTCGCCGTCCAGCGCCTCGATAGCGCCGCTGGCGATGTCATAGACCCAGCCGTGCAGCGCCAGGCGGCCCTGATCCAGCGCCAGGGCGACGGAAGGGTGCGTTTTGATGTTGTTGAGCTGGGCGATGACGTTTTCGCGCACCATCGACGCGACCCGGGCTGCGTCGGAGGCGTGCGGATAAGCCTGGTTGACCGCCTTGGCGGAATCGGCGTAACGCAGCCAGCCGGCGACCGTCGGCAGGTGATCCAGACACTGGCAGGTGGCGATGGCGGTCATCGCGCCGCAGTCGGAATGGCCGCAGATCACGATGTCTTCCACGCCCAGCGCAGCGACGGCGTACTCGACCGAGGCGGTAACCCCGCCGGGTTCGGGGCCAAAAGAAGGCACGATGTTACCGGCGTTGCGGATCACGAACAGATCGCCCGGCTCGCGCTGGGTGACCAGCTCCGGCACCAGGCGGCTGTCGGAACATGAGATAAACAGGGTGCGCGGGTTTTGGCGGGTCGCCAACTGCTGAAACAGCGCCGTGCGTTCAACAAAGGCTTCGCGCTGGAACTTCAGGAAGCCTTCAATCACCTCTTTCATCCGTTTCTCCATTGGGTGTCGTTATGCGATGGCGGCATGATGAACGCTTCTGGCTATAGGGTCTAAGACCCATTTATAATGCTGTCTATAGGTTTTACTAATAACTGGGGCGCTATGCTGCTGCGACACATCCGTTATTTTCTGGCCGTTGCCGAACAGGGCAACTTCACCCGCGCCGCCGAAGCGCTGCACGTCTCGCAACCGACGTTGTCCCAGCAGATCAAGCAGTTGGAAGACGCACTGGGGGCGCCGTTGTTCGATCGCAGCGGCAGAGCCGTGCGCCTGACCGACGCCGGTGAGGCGTGGATGCGCTATGCGCGGTTGGCGCTGCAGGATTTGGACGCCGGCGCGCGGGCGATCCATGACGTGGCGACGCTGGCGCGCGGCCATTTGCGGCTGGCGATGACGCCAACCTTCACCGCCTATCTGGTGGGGCCGACGATCGATGCGTTCTACCGCCGCTACCCGGGGATTACCCTGAGCATTGAGGAGATGGCGCAAGAGCGAATTGAGGCGCTGCTGGCGCAGGATCGGCTGGACCTGGGGATCGCCTTCGAGATGGCGCAGTCGGCGGAGGTAGAAGCCACGCCGTTGTTCAGCGAGACGCTGGAGCTGATGGTCGGCGCCGATCATCCCCTGGCGGCGCATCGCCGGCCGCTGACGCTGGCGGAGTGGCAACATCTGCCGCTGGCTTTGCTGAGTGGCGACTTCGCCACGCGGCAGTTTATCGATCGCTACTGCACACAGTTGGGATTCCGGCCGCAGGTGGCGGTGGAGGCCAATGCGCTGGGCGCCATCGTCGAGATCGTGCGGCGCGGGCAGCTCGCCACGCTGCTGCCAGCCGCCATTGCGCGCGAGAACCGGCAGTTGAAAAAAGTGGCGTTGGCCAACGCCATGCCGGTGCGGCAGGCGGTATGGCTGCAGCGCAAAGGCGCTTACCGCAGCGCCGCCGCGCAGGCGTTTATCGCCGTTTTGCAGCAACAGGGCGTTACGCCAACGCACTCCAGCGCTGCGTCATCCCCAGCAGATGCACCAGCCCGAAGCCGAGGCAAATCAGCGAGCTGACGACGATGAAGCGTTGGCTGCGGCCAGTATCACGCAGGGCGAAAGGGCCGGCGACGCCGCGCAGCAGGTAGATAAAGGTGATGATAAACAGCGCGGGCCGCAGCAGCGGCAGCGGCGCGATCAGGCCCGCGCCGGACAGCGCGTACAGCGCCCAAATAAACAGAACCAGCGCGATACCGGCGGTGACGACGGCCGGGAACTTTTTACCCGCTTCCGCCGCCTTAATGAAGCGATCGCCGGCGCCGCACAGCCGATAGCCGCGCGGCCCGGCGGCGATCACCCAAATATGCAGCAGGGCGGCGATGGTGCTCAGCGCGGCGCCGATCAGCAGTGCGGTGTTATAGAGGTGTGGCATGGTAAGGCTTCCCTGTCAGAAACGTGATTGGCATGAAGCGTAGACCAGAAAAGACGAATTAACCGAACGCAACAGGGAAGAGGAGCAAGTGATGAGAGTGGCGACAGGCATGCTGAGCGTATTGGCGCTGTGGAGCGGGCTGGCGATGGCGCAATCTGCAGCGCTGACGCTGCCGCGGGAGGATGGTTCGAGTATTCATTACTATCTGGACGCTGCGGTGCCCGGGCAATCGTCGGCGGCGCTGTTGGTGATCCTGCAAGGTTCGGATTGCAACAGCGTGCGGCATATCCGCCTGGTCACGCCGATGCGGCAGGTGTTACCCGCCGCAGACCTGCTGACGGTGGAGAAATACGGCATCGACGACACCTTGCCGTACCGCGAAGAGGTGCCGCGGCAGGATTGCCCGGACGCTTTCGTGCAGCATGATACGCCGCAGCGGCGGGTGAGCGATGTCACCCAGGTGCTGCAGGCGGTGAGTGCGCGCAACGGCTATCAAAAGGTCGCGGTGCTGGGGGGCAGCGAAGGGGCGGTGATCGCCAATCTGGTGACGGCCTCCTCGGGCCTGGTTGACGCCACCCTGGCGTTCAGCGGCGGCGGACGCTGGTTTATTGACGATGTGCGCCACAGCGTGGCCGACGCGCCAAAAGAAGAGAAAGCCGGGCTGAACGCATTTTTACAGCAGGTGCTGACGGCGCCGCCGTTCCCCCTGAACGCCAGCGATCATGGCTATGCCTGGTGGCATGGCATGCTGAACATCGATCAGCTTGCCACCCTGCGCAGCATCAAGACGCCGGTGCTGATCGTGCAGGGTGACCAGGATCGCGCCGTTTCGCCGGGAGCGGTCGGGAAAATGATCGCCGAGCTGCGGGCCGACGGCAAAACGAATATCACTTACCTGAATTATCCGGCTTTAGACCATGTGATGCGGCGCGAAAATGGCGAGAGTGAAATGACGCGGGTGGTGGCGGATATGCGCGCGTGGCTGGAGAAGCAGCTGCGCTGAGCGTCGGTATTAGGACAAACTATGTAATAATTGACGCGAGTTTCTTTGGACTGAGTGATCTGCTGCTCAATTGAACACAATGTTATTTAATCAGGGCTTCCGTCGTGTATTTTTTTAACCGCAAACCTGAAAATGACATACCCTAAGAAAACTCCCGCTATTGATATCGCAACCCACAGATACTTCAAACTGTCGTCGGAATAAAACATGAACCAGGCAATGGCTAACAGCGAGAGGGCCACAACGCCGCACCCAATGCCCTGAATAATTCTGGATAAAGCCGCCAGCATAAAGTTCTTCATACGTTAACCTTTGCAAAAAAGTACTGACAAATTTGGCTTAATTTCTTTCGATCTCTTTCCCAAACCGAGACGGCATCCTCGAATGGTCGGACTTTGTTTTCTAACAGAAAGTACAGCAGATCGAGGTTTCCCAGGCGTCTGAGTTGATCTTACATCCGTGAGTTTCTTGCCCTCAAGTCGCGTGATGTATAGACAGAGCGCGATATGCTTGCTCCAGCGGTGAGAATTGAGCCAACGGCAACACCCGAGACAAGCCGTGGGATGATTTGTTTAGAGAATATATATCCCATGTTTGCGGTGGCTAACTGATTAAAGGCGAATTTACCGATGAGTTTGCCTAATTTTCTTATGGTCATGTCCTTAACATCTTCAAACTTGACCTTACTGGCGAAGTTTTCGATGAAGATATGAGCCACTTTCTCGATGCTCGCTTTATTGGCCAGGCCTGACTTGATGAGTCTGATAAATCGCTCTTTATCTTGCGAGTTTAGCCATCTGTTTTCAGTATCAATATAGTCGTAGCCCAGGTTGTAGAAATCGACCGGTACGCTGATAAAACCTTGTGCAAACCCGCGCACTAAATTGCTGTCAATGTTTACGGCATCCGCCATGTCGTTGGCTATCTGCTTTACGCTTTTCATAGAAATCCTTTTCAATATGAACCGCCGAATCTAGCAGACTTTTTGTACGCAAGCCAATGCCCACCGGCAAACGGCACCAGCCTGACGCTCAAAATGTCACCGAAACTTCCCGCGATCTCTGCACCCCGTTGTGGCATAATGCGCGCCAAATCACATTCCCTATGTATAAAGAGCGAGCGCTGTGTTAAGCACTAACAACATCACCATGCAGTTCGGCAGTAAGCCGTTGTTTGAAAACATCTCTGTTAAATTCGGCGGCGGCAACCGTTACGGCCTGATCGGCGCCAACGGCTGCGGCAAGTCCACCTTTATGAAAATCCTCGGCGGCGATCTGGTGCCGAGCGGCGGCAACGTGTTCCTCGATCCGAACGAGCGCCTGGGTAAACTGCGTCAGGATCAGTTCGCCTTCGAGCAGTACAGCGTGCTGGACACCGTGATCATGGGTCACACCGAACTGTGGGCGGTGAAGGAAGAGCGCGACCGCATCTACGCATTGGCGGAGATGAGCGAAGAAGACGGCTATAAAGTAGCCGACCTGGAAGTGGCCTACGGCGAAATGGACGGTTATACCGCCGAAGCGCGTGCCGGCGAACTGCTGCTTGGCGTGGGCATTCCGGTGGAACAGCACTATGGCCCGATGAGCGAAATCGCGCCGGGCTTCAAGCTGCGCGTGTTGCTGGCGCAGGCGCTGTTCTCCGATCCGGAAATCCTGTTGCTCGACGAACCAACCAACAACCTGGACATCGACACCATTCGTTGGCTGGAGCAGGTGCTGAACGAACGCAACAGCACCATGATCATCATCTCGCACGACCGTCACTTCCTGAACATGGTCTGCACCCACATGGCGGATCTGGACTACGGCGAGCTGCGCGTCTACCCGGGCAACTACGACGAATATATGACCGCCGCCACCCAGGCGCGTGAGCGTTTGATGGCGGACAACGCTAAGAAGAAAGCGCAGATCAGCGAGCTGCAATCGTTCGTCAGCCGCTTTAGCGCCAACGCCTCCAAATCCAAGCAGGCCACCTCGCGCGCCCGCCAGATCGACAAGATCCAGCTGGAAGAGGTGAAAGCCTCCAGCCGCCAGAACCCGTTCATCCGTTTCGAGCAGGACAAAAAGCTGTTCCGTAACGCATTGGAAGTGGAAGCGCTCACCAAGGGCTTCGACGAAGGCCCGCTGTTCAACAAGCTGAACCTGATGGTGGAAGTGGGCGAGAAGGTCGCGGTGCTGGGTGCCAACGGCATCGGTAAAACCACCCTGCTGAAAACGCTGGTGGGCGACGCGCAGCCGGACAGCGGCACCGTGAAGTGGTCGGAAAACGCCCGTATCGGTTATTACGCGCAGGATCACGAATACGAGTTCGACGACACCCTGACTGTGTTCGACTGGATGAGCCAGTGGAAGCAGGAAAAAGACGACGAGCAGGCGGTGCGCAGTGTGCTGGGCCGTTTGCTGTTCAGCCAGGACGACATCAAGAAGCGCGTGAAGGTGCTATCCGGTGGTGAGAAGGGCCGCATGCTGTTCGGCAAGCTGATGATGCAGCGCCCGAATATTCTGGTGATGGACGAACCGACCAACCACCTGGATATGGAATCCATCGAATCGCTGAACATGGCGCTGGAGATGTACGAAGGCACGCTGATCTTCGTCTCCCACGACCGTGAGTTCGTCAGCTCGCTGGCGACCCGGATTCTGGAAATCACCCCGAACAAGGTGATCGACTTTACCGGCAACTACGAAGACTATCTGCGCAGCCAGGGCATCGTGTAACCCTCGCGGTAACGCATCAGGGCGGGAATTATCCCGCCCTTTTTTTATCCGTCACGCCCCGCCGCACACTTCGCAGTGTGGATCCTTCGGCAGCTTCATCTCGCGGAACTGCATGCTCATCGCATCGAACATCAACAGCTTGCCGCGCAGCGGCTGACCATAGTCGGCCAGCAGCTTGATGGCTTCCATCGCCTGCAGGGTACCGATAGTACCGACCAGCGGGGCCATCACGCCCGCTTCGACGCAGGTGAGGGCGCTGTCGCCGAACAGCCGGCTCAGGCAGCGGTAGCAGGGCTCGCCCGGCTGATAGGTGAATACGCTGAGCTGGCCCTCCATGCGGATCGCCGCGCCGGAAACCAGCGGCTTGCGCTGTGCGTGGCACAGGCGATTCAGGGCGTCGCGCGCCGCCACGTTGTCGGTGCAGTCGAGCACCAGATCGCAGGCGGCGATCTCTGCCGCGATCGCGTCATCTTCCAGACGGCCGTCGATGGCGGCGATGCGAATATGCGGATTGATGGCGCTCAGTTCCTGCCTGGCGGAGGCGACTTTGCTCTGGCCGATGCGATCGTCGCGGTGCAGGATCTGGCGCTGCAGGTTGGAGAGCGAGACGGTGTCGAAATCCACCAGCACCAGATGGCCGACGCCGGCCGCCGCCAGATATGGCGCGGCGGCGCAGCCCAGCCCGCCCAGCCCGGCGATCAGCACGCGGGCGGCCTTCAGCTTCTCCTGGCCGTCGAAGTCAAAGCCGCGCAGCACGATCTGGCGGTTGTAGCGCAGCGCTTCGGCGTCGGTCAATTCCGGCAGCATGTTCAGCTCCTCAGCAGGGCGTTGAACGGCTCGATCTCCACCGTTTCGCCTACCGCCACCGAACCGCGTTCGCGTTCCAGCACGATGAAACAGTTGCCTTGGCTGTAGGAGCTGAAGACGTGCGAGCCCTGGTGGCCGGTAGTGCTGACCTCCAGTTCACCCGTGGCGTTGCTGCTGAACACCCCGCGCTGGAAATCGAGGCGGCCCGGCGATTTCTTCAGCGGGGTTAGCGCGCATGCGCGCAGGCGGGGCGGCAGGCGCCAATCGCTGTGGCCGGCCAGTTTCGCCAGCAGCGGTTGCACTAGTTGGTAGAAGGTCAGGGCGGCGGAAACCGGGTTGCCCGGCAGGCCGCAGAACCAGGCGTGGCCCAGTTTGCCGAAGGCGAACGGTTTGCCGGGTTTGATCGCCAGCTTCCAGAAGCTGACCTGGCCCAGTTCGTCGAGCATCTGTTTGGTGTAGTCGGCCTCGCCGACCGAGACGCCGCCGCTGCTGATCACTACGTCGGCCTGGCTGTCCGCCTGTGTGAAGGCGTCGCGCAGCGCATCGCGATCGTCGCGGATAATGCCGAGATCGAGCACTTCGCAGCCCATCTGCTCCAGCATCAGGCGCACCGCGAAGCGGTTGGTATCATAGATTTGGCCCGCCTGCAGCGGCTGGCCGACCGGCTGCAGCTCGTCGCCGGTGGAGAACACCGCCACCTTCAGCTTACGCATTACCTGCACTTCGGCGACCCCGAGCGAGGCCAGCAGCGGCAGCTGCGCGGCGCCCAGCTTCACGCCGGCCGGCAACACGCTGGCGCCTTGGCGAATGTCTTCACCCGCCAGACGGATATTCTGGCCGACTTCTGCCGGGGCGGTAAAACGCACGCCCTGCTCGCTCACTTCTGCCTGCTCCTGCATGATCACCGCGTCCGCCCCGGCCGGGATCGGCGCGCCGGTCATGATGCGCACGCAGCTGTTGGCCGGCCATTCACCGTCGAACGGCGCGCCGGCGAAGGCTTTCCCGGCGACCGGCAGCGGCGCATTGGCCGCCAGATCGGCGAGGCGCACCGCATAGCCGTCCATCGCCGAGTTGGCGAACGGCGGCACGTCGAGCGGCGAAACCACCGGGGCGGCGGTGATGCGGCCGGCGGCGGCGGTCAGGGCGACGGATTCGGTCTGCTGCAGCGGGGCGATCTGCCCGAGCATTTTTTCCAGCGCTTGCTCCAGGGAGATGAGATCGGAAGTATGGCAATGATCCATAAGGGGAACTCCGTAATCAGGGTGCGCATTGATAGCGACAAAGTGCGGGTATTATGGCAGAGAACGCCGGGGGGGAGAACGGGTTATGCCCGCCATCTTTCGCACTGCGCCGGAAGCGCGAACGGGTATAAACTGGGTAAAACAGAGGAGGATCATGATGCATAAACAGGTTATCGAGTTCTGGTTCGACGAGATCGAACCGGTGATGTGGTTCAAAAAGGACGACGATTTCGATCGTCTGCTGCACAGCCGTTTCGGCGAAATCTGGCGGGCGGCGGCGGCGGGGGAGCTGGCGCACTGGCGCGACACCATCGAAGGACGCCTGGCGGAGGTGATCGTGCTCGATCAGTTCAGCCGCAACCTGTTCCGCGGCACGCCGCAGTCGTTTGCCTGCGACGGCATGGCGCTGGTCCTGGCGCAGGAGGCGATCCGCAGCGGCGAGTGCGAACGGCTGAGCCGCGAGCAGCGAGGTTTTCTCTATCTACCGTTCATGCATTCGGAATCGCCGCTGATCCACCAGCAGGCGCTGGTGCTGTATACCGAGCTCAATAACGGTGACCAGTTGGAGTTCGAGCTGCGGCATAAGGCGATCATCGATCGTTTCGGCCGCTACCCGCATCGCAATGCGATATTGGGGCGCACCAGCACGCCGGAAGAAGAGGCCTTTTTACGGCAGCCCGGCTCGGGTTTTTAATCGTTGGATTATCTGCGCCCGGCCGGGTAAAAACAGCAGGCCGGGCGCCGCAATAAGCGTGACTCAGCGCGAACGTTTATTTCATTACGCTCTACCGCTATTTCCTCTCGCGAAATTACCAATAATCCCAGCCGCACCACCAGCGGTTTACTGCTTTTTATAACCTGCTGTTTTTATTCCAATAAGCTATTTCAAGGTGCGAAATGGTCTAAGCGCGCTACGCTAAAAGCGGGACGTGGACGTTATGCTGTACTTCCACTGTAGGACTAAATAGAGTCGAAAAGACTGAATAATAATGATACCGCGCTCAGCTTATTCGCTGCGCAACGGCGGGATTAACACAGGGTGTCAGGCAAATGAGCAAACCAGTGATTGCCATTCATGGCGGCGCGGGCGCAATTACCCGGGCGGCGCTGAGTGCGGAAAAAGAACGGCAGTATATCCAGGCGCTGTCCGAGATCGTGGCCGCCGGGCAGGCGGTATTGGCACAGGGCGGCAGCGCGCTGGATGCGGTGACCGAAGCGGTGCGGCTGCTCGAAGAGTGCCCGCTGTTCAACGCCGGCAAAGGCTCGGTGTTTACCCATCAGGGCACCCACGAACTGGATGCCTGCGTGATGGACGGCCGCACCTGCGACGCCGGCGCTGTCGCTGGCGTCAGCCATATCCGCAACCCGGTGCTGGCGGCGCGCGCGGTGCTGGAAAACAGCGAACACGTGCTGTTTGCCGCCGAAGGCGCCGAGAAGTTTGCCGCCGCCCACGGCCTGGAAATGGTTACTCCCGACTTCTTCTTTACCCAAGAACGCTTTGATCAGCTGCACCGCGCCCAGGCGGAGCAGGGCCGGGTATTGCTCGATCACGACGGCGCGGCACGGGCCGGCGATCCGCTCGATCCCGATCGCAAATTCGGCACCGTCGGCGCGGTGGCGCTGGATGCGCTGGGCAACCTTGCCGCCGCCACCTCCACCGGCGGCATGACCAACAAGCAGGCAGGGCGAGTGGGCGACACGCCGATTATCGGCGCCGGTTGCTATGCCAACAACGCCACCGTGGCGGTCTCCAGCACCGGCACCGGCGAGATCTTCATGCGCGGCGTGGCGGCCTATGACGTCTCCGCCCTGATCGAATACGGCGGCCTCAGCCTGCAGGCGGCCAGCGATCGGGTGGTGATGGAGAAGCTGCCTGCACTGGGTGGCAGCGGCGGCATGATCGCCGTCGATCGCCACGGCAATATCGCGCTGCCGTTTAACTGCGAGGGGATGTATCGCGGTTTTGGTTATGTCGGCGATGCGCCGTCCGTCGGGATTTATCGCTAAGCGTTCACCGGGAGGGTGTATGACCGACGTTTCATTCCGGCCCGCCGGCGACGGGTTGTCATTGCCGCCGCAGCGGGTGCTGACGGTGCGCGATTTGAGCATCCGTTTTCCTCAAGCGGACGGCGCCGTGGAAGCGGTGCGCAACCTGTCGTTCGATCTCGATCGCGGCGAGACGCTGGCAATCGTCGGTGAGTCCGGCTCTGGCAAATCGGTGACTTCACTGGGACTGATGCGGCTGGTGGAGCAGGGCGGTGGGCGCATCGTCAGCGGCGCCATGACGCTGCGCCGGCGCGACGGCGCGTTGCTCGAGCTGGCGCATGCCTCGCAGAGCACGCTGCGCACGGTGCGCGGCGCCGACATGGCGATGATCTTCCAGGAGCCGATGACCTCGCTCAACCCGGTATTTCCGGTCGGCGAGCAGATCGCCGAATCGCTGCGCCTGCATCAGGGCATGGACCACCGCAGCGCGCGTCAGGAGGCGCTGCGCATGCTCGATCTGGTGCGCATTCCTGAGGCCAAAGAGGTGCTGGGGCGCTACCCGCATCAGCTTTCCGGCGGCATGCGCCAGCGGGTGATGATCGCTATGGCGCTCTCTTGCAAGCCGGCGTTGCTGATTGCCGATGAACCCACTACCGCCCTCGACGTCACCATTCAGGCGCAGATCCTGCAGCTGATCCGCGTGCTGCAACAGGAGATGCAGATGGGGGTGATCTTCATCACTCACGACATGGGCGTGGTGGCAGAGATAGCCGACCGGGTGCTGGTGATGCGCCGCGGCGAGCAGGTGGAACAGAATCGAGTGCGTGAATTATTCGCCGCGCCGCAACAGGCCTATACCCGGGCGCTGCTGGCGGCGGTGCCGAAGCTGGGGGAGATGGCCGATCGGCCGCTGCCGGCGAAGTTTCCGCTGGCGGATGGCGAGGGGGATACGGCGCCGCAGGATACCGTGCCGCCAGACGCTGCGCCGATCCTGCGGGTGGAGCATCTGGTCACGCGTTTTGATCTGCGCGGCGGGTTGTTCAATCGGGTCACTCGCCGGGTGCACGCGGTAGAAAACGTCAGTTTCGATCTTTACCCTGGCGAGACGCTGGGGCTGGTGGGCGAGTCCGGCTGCGGTAAGTCCACCACCGGGCGCGCTTTGCTGAAGCTGGTGGACAGCCAGAGCGGCACCATCACCTTCGCCGGGCGGCGGATAGACCAATTGAAGGGGGCGGCGCTGCAGCATCTGCGGCGCGATATTCAGTTCATCTTTCAAGATCCTTACGCCTCGCTCGATCCGCGCCTGACGGTCGGTTTCTCCATCATGGAGCCGCTGTTGGTGCACAACGTGATGCGCGGCCGTGAGGCGGAACGGCGGGTGGCCTGGCTGCTGGAACGCGTCGGTCTGCAGCCGGAGCATGCGCGCCGCTATCCGCACGAATTTTCCGGCGGCCAGCGCCAACGCATCTGCATCGCGCGCGCGCTGGCGCTGAACCCGAAAGTGGTGATCGCCGATGAAGCGGTCTCGGCGCTGGACGTGTCGATTCAGGCGCAGATCGTCAATCTGCTGCTCGATCTGCAGCGTGAGTTCGGCATCGCTTTTCTGTTCATTTCACACGACATGGCGGTGGTGGAGCGTATCAGCCACCGGGTGGCGGTGATGTACCTCGGGCAAATTGTCGAGATCGGCCCGCGGCAGGCGGTATTCGACAATCCGCAGCACCCCTATACCCGCAAGTTGATGGCGGCGGTGCCGGTAGCCGATCCCGCTCATGCCCACAAACGGCAGCCGCTGCCGGCCGATGAGATCCCGAGCCCAGTGCGCGCACTGGGCGATGAACCCGTTACCGCACCGCTGGTGCAGGTTGGCGCCGGGCACTTTGTCGCCCGCCACCCGATCGCCGGTGCTTTTTAAAGACCTCAGGAGAGACAAGCGACATGAAGCACACATTCAAACGCAATGCGCTGTTGGCCGCCATACTGCTGGCGGCGGGAACCGGCCCGGTTTGGGCGGCGAAGGACGCGGTGATTGCCGTGGCGTCCAATTTCACCACTCTTGATCCTTACGACGCCAACGACACGCTGTCGCAGGCGGTGGCCAAGTCTTTCTATCAGGGGTTGTTCGGCTTCGACAAGGACATGAAGCTGGTGAACGTGCTGGCGGACAGCTATGAGGTCAGCAAAGACGGCCTGACCTATACCGTCAAACTGCGTCAGGGCATTAAATTCCACGACGGCACCGCGTTCAACGCCGAGGCGGTGAAGGCCAACCTCGATCGCGCCAGTAACCCGGACAGCCACCTCAAGCGCTACAACCTGTTCAAGATGATCGACAAAACCGAGGCGGTGGACGCCAATACGGTGAAGATCGTGCTGAAGGCGCCGTTCTCGGCGTTCGTCAACAATCTGGCGCACCCGGCGGCGGCGATCATCTCCCCGGCGGCGCTGAAGCAATACGGCAAAGAGATCGGTTTCCACCCGGTCGGCACCGGGCCGTATCAGTTCATGACCTGGAACCAGACCGATTTCGTCAAGGTGAAGAAGTTCGACGGCTACTGGCAGCCGGGGCTGCCGAAGCTCGACAGCATCACCTGGCGCCCGGTGGTGGATAACAACACCCGCGCGGCGATGCTGCAGACCGGCGAGGCGACCTTCGCCTTCCCGATCCCTTACGAGCAGGCCAAGGTGCTGGAGGGCAACGCCAAGCTGGACGTGGTGGCTGCGCCGTCGATCCTGCAGCGTTACATCAGCATGAACGTCACTCAAAAGCCGTTCGACAACCCGAAGGTGCGCCAGGCGCTCAACTACGCGATTAACAAGGACGCGCTGATCAAGGTGGCGTTCGCCGGTTATGCGGTGCCGGCGGAAGGGCCGGTGCCGCCGGCCATCGATTTCGCCGCCCGCTACAAGCCGTGGCCGTACGATCCGGCCAAGGCGCGCGAGCTGTTGAAAGAGGCCGGCTACCCGAACGGCTTCACCACCACGCTGTGGTCGTCCCACAACCACAGCACCGCCCAGAAAGTGCTGCAGTTCACCCAACAGCAGCTGGCGCAGGTGGGGGTGAAAGTGACGGTGACGGCGATGGATGCCGGGCAGCGCGCGGCGCAGGTGGAGAGCGTCGGGGTGAAAGACACCGGCGTGCGGCTGTTCTACACCGGCTGGTCGGCCTCGACCGGGGAAGCGGACTGGGCGCTGTCGCCGCTGTTCTCCACCCAGGCGGCGCCGCCGAAGCAGTTCAACACCGCGTTCTACAGCAACCCGCAGGTGGACAAGGATCTGACCGACGCGCTGGCGACCACCGATCGCGCCGAGAAGCAGAAACTGTATCAGGATGCACAGGATCGCATCTGGGCCGACGCGCCCTGGATCTTCCTGGCAACCGAACGTCTGTTGTCGGCCAACAGCAAACAGCTGAGCGGCTTCTACGTGATGCCGGATACCTCGTTCAACTTTGATAACGCCGATCTGAAATAAGGCGCCCATCCCCGCCTGCGGCCAGACGGCGGCAGGTGGGGGAAGGAATGAGATGCTCAATTATTTTCTGAAACGACTGCTGGGCCTGATCCCGACGCTGCTGATCGTGGCGGTGCTGGTGTTCCTGTTCGTCCACCTGCTGCCGGGTGATCCGGCGCGGCTGGCGGCGGGGCCGGAGGCCGACGAGGCGGTGGTGCAGCTGGTGCGCAAGGATCTGGGGTTGGATAAGCCGCTGCCGCAGCAGTTCGCGCACTTTTTCGTCAACGCGCTGCGGGGCGACTTCGGCATCTCGATGGTGTCCAAGCGCCCGGTGAGCGAAGAGATCGCCTCGCGCTTTATGCCGACCTTCTGGCTGACCGTCGCCAGCATGCTGTGGGCGGTAGCGTTCGGCCTGGCGATCGGCGTGGTGTCGGCGGTGTGGCGTAACCGTTGGCCGGATCGTCTCGGCATGACGCTGGCGGTATCGGGGATCTCGTTCCCGGCCTTTGCGCTCGGCATGCTGCTGATGCAGGTGTTCTCGGTCGAGCTGGGGTGGCTGCCGACGGTGGGCGCCGACAGCTGGCGGCACTACATTCTGCCTTCTATCACCTTGGGGGCGGCGGTGGCGGCGGTGATGGCGCGTTTTACCCGCGCTTCGTTCGTCGAGGTGTTGCAGGAGGACTACATGCGCACCGCGCGCGCCAAGGGCGTGCGGGAAAGCGTGGTGGTGATGAAACACGGCCTGCGCAACGCGATGATCCCGGTAGTGACCATGATGGGGCTGCAGTTCGGCTTCCTGCTCGGCGGTTCGATCGTGGTGGAGAAGGTGTTCAACTGGCCGGGGCTGGGGCGCTTGCTGGTGGACTCGGTGGAGATGCGCGATTACCCGGTGATCCAGGCCGAGGTGCTGCTGTTCTCGCTGGAGTTCATCCTGATCAACCTGCTGGTGGATATGTTGTACGCGGCGATCAACCCGGCGATTCGTTACCAATGAGGAGGCGGCATGATTAAGCATTGGCGGCGCAACGCCGCACTGAAGGCGATGCCGCTTATCGACCCCAACGCGGTACGCACGCCGTGGGGCGAGTTTTGGCGGCGTTTTCGCCGCCAGCGGGCGGCGCTGGTCGCCGGCCTGTTGGTGCTGCTGCTGATTGCGGCGGCGCTGCTGGCGCCTTATCTGGCACCGTTCGATGCGGAAAACTATTTCGATTACGACCGGCTGAACGAAGGGCCTTCGCTGATGCACTGGCTGGGGGTGGATTCCCTCGGACGCGATATTTTCAGCCGCATCCTGATGGGCGCGCGCATTTCGCTGGCGGCCGGGGTGTTCTCGGTGCTGGCGGGCGGGGCGATCGGCACCCTGCTGGGGCTGCTGGCCGGTTACTATGAAGGCTGGTGGGATCGCCTCACCATGCGCGTCTGCGACGTGCTGTTCGCGTTTCCCGGCATTTTGCTGGCGATCGGCGTGGTGGCGATCATGGGCAGCGGCATGGCCAACGTGATCGTCGCGGTGGCGATCTTTAGCATTCCGGCCTTCGCCCGCCTGGTGCGCGGCAATACGCTGGTGCTGAAGCACCTGACCTATATCGAGTCGGCGCGCAGCATCGGCGCCTCGGACTGGACCATCATCCTGCGGCACATCCTGCCAGGCACCCTGTCTTCGATCGTGGTCTATTTCACCCTGCGCATCGGCACCTCGATCATCACCGCCGCCAGCCTGTCGTTTTTGGGCCTGGGCGCCCAGCCGCCGACGCCGGAGTGGGGGGCGATGCTCAACGAAGCGCGCGCCGATATGGTGATCGCGCCGCACGTGGCGATCTTCCCCAGCCTGGCGATATTCATCACCGTGCTGGCGTTCAACCTGTTGGGTGACGGATTGCGCGACGCGCTCGATCCGAAATTGAAGGGGTGAGGGCATCGCTGAATTGGCATACCCCTGTTTTACGAGTATAATTGATGAAAATTTGACCCGTGTATATTACAGGGATGAGGTATGGATATGGCAAATAGCAATGTGACGAAAAAGACAGTCAACGTAACCATCGATCGCGATCTTTTCCAGCGCGCAAAATCCCTGGGCGTCAATGTGTCATCCGTATTGACGGACGCATTGAGCGTCCGCGTCAGGGATATTGAGATTCAACAGTGGCGCGAGCAAAATCGCGCGGCGTTAGAAGAACTTAATCGTATCACTGAAGAAAATGGTTTGTTGTCTGATGAATATCGGACATTTTAAATATGCAATTTACCGTATATGACAATACGTATCCGGCATCAGCCTATCCCTACTTACTGGACGTTCAAAGCGATCTTATTGATGTCCTCTCGACCCGGTTAATGATCCCCCTTTATGCTTTGGATAACGTCAGGGTTAAAATTTCTGCACGTTTATGCCCGGAGATTGAGGTCAACGGCGAAAAGTTTCTTGTTATGACGCATGAGATGGCTGCCATACGTATTTCGCAGATTGGGAAGGCCGTTGGTAATGTCAATGAGCACAGGAATCAAATTAAAGCCGCTATCGATTTTCTGATTGATGGCTTTTGAATAAATCCGGACGGGTTAATAACCGCCCGGATTTTTTTATTAGCGGAACAGGTGCTCGGCGTGGAAGCGCAGGTGATCTTCCACGAAGGTGGCGATGGTGAAGTAGCTGTGATCGTACCCCGGCTGAATGCGCAGCGTCAGCGGCCAGTCGCGCTGGCGCGCCAGCTCGGCCAGCCGCGCCGGCTGCAGCTGATCGGCCAGGAACTGGTCGTCATCGCCCTGGTCGATCAGGACCGGCATTTTTTCCGCGCCGCTGGCCAGCAGATGGCAGCTGTCGTACTGCAGCCACTGGCTCTCGTCGCTGCCCAGATAGGCGGTGAACGCCTTGCGGCCCCACGGCACCTGGCACGGGTTGACGATCGGCGCGAACGCCGATACCGAGCGGAAGCGCTGCGGATTGCGAAATGCCATCATCAGCGCGCCGTGGCCGCCCATCGAGTGGCCGAAGATCGACTGACGATCGCTGACGCTGAAGTGCTGTTCGATCAGCGCCGGCAGTTCGGCGCTGATGTAGTCGTACATGCGGAAGTGGCGATCCCACGGCGCCTGGGTGGCGTTCAGGTAGAACCCGGCGCCCTGGCCCAGATCGTAACCTTCGTCGTTCGGCACCTCGTCACCGCGCGGGCTGGTGTCCGGCATCACCAGCACCAGGCCCAGCTCGGCGGCGATGCGCTGCGCGCCGGCTTTCAACGTGAAGTTCTCGTCGTTGCAGGTCAGCCCCGACAGCCAGTACAGCACCGGCGGCGGGTTGTCATCGCGCGGCGGCGGCAGGTAGATGCTGAATGTCATGTTGCAATTCAGGCTCTGCGCCGCGTGGCGATAACGCTGTTGCCAGCCGCCGAACATGCGGTGCTCTTCGAGAAGTTCCAATGACAGCGTCATCTCTGCCTCCTGGCTTATTTGTCGAAGTGGATGACGGAACGGATCGATTTGCCTTCGTGCATCAAATCGAACGCTTCGTTGATCTGCTCCAGCCCCATGGTGTGGGTGATAAAGTCGTTCAGCGCGAATTCGCCGTCCAGATAGCGCTCGACGATGCCCGGCAGCTGCGAACGGCCCTTGACGCCGCCGAATGCCGAGCCGCGCCAGACGCGGCCGGTGACCAGCTGGAACGGCCGGGTCGAGATTTCTTCGCCGGCGCCCGCGACGCCGATGATCACCGATTCACCCCAGCCCTTGTGGCAGCACTCCAACGCGGAACGCATCACGTTGACGTTGCCGATGCACTCGAAGGAGAAGTCGACGCCGCCGTCGGTCAGCTCGACGATCACGTCCTGAATCGGTTTGTCATAGTCTTTCGGGTTGATCAGATCGGTAGCGCCCAGCTTGCGCGCCAGATCGAACTTGCTGGTGTTGATGTCGATGCCGATGATGCGGCCCGCGCCGGCCATCTGCGCGCCGATGATCGCCGACAGGCCGATGCCGCCCAGGCCGAAGATCGCCACGGTGTCGCCCGGCTGCACTTTGGCGGTGTTCATCACCGCGCCCATGCCGGTGGTGACGCCACAGCCCAGCAGGCACACTTCTTCCAGCGGCGCTTCCTTGTTGATTTTCGCCAGTGAAATCTCCGGCACCACGGTGTATTCGGAGAAGGTGGAAGTGCCCATGTAGTGGAAGATCGGCTTGCCGTCCTTGAAGAAGCGGGTGGTGCCGTCCGGCATCAGGCCTTTACCCTGGGTGGCGCGGATCGCCTGGCACAGGTTGGTCTTGCCGGATTTACAGAATTTGCACTCGCCGCACTCCGGGGTGTAGAGCGGGATCACGTGATCGCCGACCGCCACGCTGGTGACGCCTTCACCGACCGCTTCCACCACGCCGCCGCCCTCGTGGCCGAGGATTGCCGGGAACACGCCTTCCGGATCTTTGCCGGACAGGGTGTAGGCGTCGGTGTGACAAACGCCGGTGGCGACGATCCGCACCAGCACTTCGCCTTTTTGTGGTGGCATCAGCTCGACTTCTTCGATCTTCAGCGGCTGGTTCGGGCCCCAGGCAACGGCGGCGCGGGTTTTGATCATCTCCATCATAGTCTCCTCAGTGGTTTTCTTTTTAAATCAGGCGATATCGACAACGTCTGATAAATCGTTGGGGGTGCTTTCATCAACAGCGGCGGTCTCCGTCTGTTCAATAATCAATTCTTTCAACGCGCGCACGTTCGGCCCGAACGCGTCGCGGCGCCACAGCAGCCAGGTGGCGGTGTCGGCCACGTCCGGCGGCAGAGTGTGAACCCGGACCCGCTCATGGCCCGGCAGCAGGCTGAGCACCGAATGCGGGATCATCGCCAGCCCGGCGCCGCTGGCGACGCAGGCCAGCATGGCGTGATAGGACTGGATCTCCATAATTTGCCCTGGCCGCGCGCCTTCGCGCTTGAACCAGGCCTCCAGCCGCAGGCGGTAGGAGCAGCTGGCGCGAAAGGCGAACAGCGTTTCGCCGTTGACGTCTTTGGCGCTGTGGATCGGCGCGTGATCGAGACAGGAGATCACTACCATATGTTCAGGATAGGCGATGCAGCCGTTCAGCTCGTCATAGGGCACTGGGCCGTCGACCAGCGCCGCCGCCAGCGTGCCGGCGCGCACCCGATCGGCGATTTCGCCGGAGGTGCCGGTGGTCAGCGACAGCGAAACCTGCGAGAAACGCTGGTGGTAAGCCGCCAGCAGCGAGGGCAGGCGGGTGGCGGCGGTGCTCTCCATCGAGCCGAGGGCGAAGTTGCCCGCCGGTTCGCCGGCGTGGGTGATGCTCATCGCCTCGTCGCTGAGCGCCAGGATGCGGTTGGCGTAGCACAGAAAGTTATGGCCCATCGGCGACAGGCGCAGGCGCTGTTTTTCGCGGATAAACAGATCGGCGCCCAGCTCCTGCTCAAGCTGGCGCAGCCGGGTGGTCAGGTTCGACGGCACGCGGTGCAGCTGCTCGGCGGCGCGGGCGACCGAGCCGGTTTCCGCTACGCAGCAGAACATGCGAAGCTGGGTCAGATCCATAATATTCTCGTTTCGTGATGAACTTGATTAGTATTATTCAGTTTTTGTGAGTTTAATACTGCGGCATGATACTGGCAACTTTCTTTTAACCTTTTGGATACCGGTATGGCTTTACGTATTGCCTTGAGCGGTTTTGCCGCGCTGATCGTCGCAATGGGCATTGGCCGCTTCGCTTTCACCCCGCAGGTGCCGCTGATGATCGCGGAACATCAGTTCAGCCTCACCGGCGCCGGGCTGGTGGCGGCGATCAACTATTTGGGCTACCTGTGCGGCGCCTACGACGCGATGCGCGCCACGCGCCACGTCGAGCGGCGCCTGTGGCTGGGCGTATGGGGCGCGATGGCGCTGACGCTGCTGTCGGCGCTGGCGCAGGATGCATGGACGCACGGCGCGCTGCGCTTCGTCATCGGCTGGGCCAGCGGCTGGGCGATGGTGCTGGTGGCGGCCTGGACCAACGAGCGGTTGGCGCACTACGGCCGGCCGGCGCTGAGCGCGGCGGTATTCGCCGGGCCGGGCGCCGGCATCTTCCTTAGCGGCATGCTGGCGGTGGGCATCAACGCGCTGGGGCTAACGGCGGCGCAGGCCTGGCTGGTGTATGGCGGGCTGGCGCTGGTGCTGGTCGGGGGGATTAGCGCCTTTCTGCCGCGCAGCGGCGAGCTGCATCGCCCGGACGTGGCCCCGGAGCCGCTGCTGCTGACGCCGGCGCTCAAACGCCTGGTGTGGAGCTATAGCCTGGCCGGCTTCGGCTACATCCTGCCGGCGACCTTTTTGTCGCAGATGGCGGCGGCGCGCTTTCCCGCCAGCCTGTTCGCGCAGTTTGTCTGGCCGGTGTTCGGCGGTGCGGCGGTGCTGGGGATTGTCATCGGCATTCTGACCCGCCATCGGCTAACTACCCAGACCCGGTTGGCGATCACGCTGTGGATACAGGCGTTGGGCGTGCTGAGCGCCGAAGCGGTGCCGGGCGTGGCCGGCCTGGCGCTCGGGGCGGTGCTGACCGGCGGCGGCTTCCTCTGCGTGGTGCAGCTCGCCCTTCAGCACGGCCGTGAACTGGCGCCGCGCCATGCGCGCTACATGGCTGGATTGCTGACCACCGGTTATGCGATCGGCCAACTGGTCGGGCCGATGCTGTCGGCGCTGTCGACCGCCATGACTCATCGGCTGGAGCCGGCGCTGTACGTGGCGGTGGCGGCGCTGTTGGTGGCCGGTGCGCTGGTAGTGAATACCCCGGCGCGGCGGTTGGCGCAAAAAACGGCGATGCGCTGATTAAAATCCATACAAAAAAAGCGGGATCCCGCAGCCGGCCTGATTGTGCTAAATGCGAATATTTCACCTGCGGATGAAGCACAATCACTGGATAATCGCCGCGCTCTCATCTACAGTGGGGCAAAATCTTGACCGGGTTCACGTTATCCATCACGAAAACTCTGCCGTCACGAGAGCAAGCAATTCGCCGGCCGCACGCCCTACCAGGCCGCCGGCGGGTTCCGTCCGCAGGAGAACAAATACATGACATCATTAAGTAAAGAAGCCGCGCTGGTGCATGCGGCACTGGAAGAGCGTGGTCTGGAGACACCGCTGCGCGGGGAAGTGCTGGATCGCGAAACGCGCAAGCGTCGCATCAAAGAGCACATGACTGAAATCATGCAGCTGCTGAATCTCGATCTGTCTGACGACAGCCTGGCGGAAACGCCGCATCGCATCGCCAAAATGTATGTCGACGAGATCTTCTCCGGGCTGGACTACGCCAACTTCCCGAAAATCACCGTCATCGAGAACAAGATGAAAGTGGATGAGATGGTGACGGTGCGCGATATCACGCTGACCAGCACCTGCGAGCACCACTTCGTCACCATCGACGGCAAGGCTACCGTGGCCTATATCCCGAAAGACTCGGTGATCGGTCTGTCGAAGATCAACCGCATCGTGCAGTTCTTCTCCCAGCGTCCGCAGGTGCAAGAGCGTCTGACCCAGCAGATCCTGGTCGCGCTGCAGACCCTGCTCGGTACCAATAACGTGGCGGTATCGATCGACGCGGTCCATTATTGTGTCAAGGCGCGCGGCATTCGCGACGCGACCAGCGCCACCACCACCACCTCGTTGGGGGGGCTGTTCAAGTCCAGCCAGAATACCCGCCAGGAGTTCCTGCGCGCGGTGCGTCATCACCAGGGGTGATGGCGTTGCGGGGCGACTCGCAATAGCATAACAGGCGCCTGCGGGCGCCTTTTTCATGAGCGGAAGACAGCGATAAAAAATGAACAGTCATCCTCTGCCGCGCATCGCTACGCTGGACTGCGTGCGCGGCATCGCCATCCTCGGCATCTTATTGCTGAACATCAGCGCCTTCGGCTTGCCGAAGGCCGCCTATCTCAACCCGGCCTATTTGGGGATGCCGTCGTCGCGCGATGCCTGGACCTGGGCGCTGCTGGATCTCTTCGCCCAGGCCAAGTTCCTGGCGATGTTCGCGCTGTTGTTCGGCGCCGGGTTGCAAATGCTGCTGCGGCGCGGCAAAAGCTGGATCCGCGCGCGGCTGTCGTGGTTGGTGCTGTTCGGCCTCGCGCACGCCATCTTCCTGTGGGACGGCGATATTCTGCTGGCCTACGGGCTGATCGGCCTGGTGTGCTGGCGCATGATCCGCGAGGCCAAAGAAACTTTCCAGCTGCTGAAAACCGGCGTGGTGCTCTACCTGATCGGCGTGGCGGTGCTGCTGCTGCTCGGTTTTATCTCGCACGGTGAACCGGGCAGCTTCTGGCAGCCGGGCGTGGCGGAGTTGCAGTACGAGAAGTTCTGGAAGCTGCAGGGCGGTTTCGAAGCCTGGCGCAGCCGCGCTGATCTGCTCTCGTCCAGCCTGCTGGCCATCGGCGCGCAGTATGGCTGGGAGCTGGCGGGGCTGATGCTATTCGGCGCCGGGCTGATGCGCAGCGGCTGGCTGCGCGGCAGCTACTCATCCGGCTATTACCTGAGGCAGGCGGCGTGGCTGCTGCCGCTTTCGGTGCTGATCCAGCTGCCGGCGGTGGCGCTGCAATGGCAGGTGCAGTGGGACTATCGCTGGAGCGGTTTCCTGCTGCAGGTGCCGCGTGAGCTGGGCGCCCCGCTGCAGGCGATGGGCTATCTGGCGCTGTGTTACGGTTTCTGGCCCGCACTGTCGCGCCTGCGCATCGCCCACTGGCTGAGCCAGGTGGGGCGCATGGCGCTGAGCAACTACCTGCTGCAAACGCTGATCTGTACCACGTTGTTTTATCGCTTCGGTCTCTATGAGCAGTTCGAGCGGCTGCAGCTGTTGGCGTTCGTGCCGCTGGTCTGGCTGGCCAACCTGGCGTTTTCCGTACTGTGGCTGCGTTACTTCGAGCAAGGGCCGATGGAGTGGCTGTGGCGCAAGCTGACGCAGCTGGCCGCCGGCGAAGCGGAGCCCAAAACGCTGAAGTGAGTGCCCATCGGCAGGTTAAAAAAATGTATGTAAACGTTTTCTTTCCTGTGACGTAATTCACGCGAGCAGCGGGCCAATCGGGGTAGGATAGCGCCACCGGCCACTACCCCGATTTCAGGATCCCGCATGCTTCCAGTTCATCCGATCACCATTCGCGACGTGGCGAAACGCGCCGGGGTCTCCGTGGCGACCGTCTCCCGCGTGTTGAACCACAGCGCGCTGACCAGCAAGGAGACGCGCGAGCAGGTGCTGCAGGCGGTGGCGGATCTGGGCTATCGCCCCAACGCCAATGCGCAGGCGCTGGCGACCCAAAGCAGCGATACCCTGGGCGTGGTGGTGATGGACGTCTCCGATCCGTTCTTCGGCGCGCTGGTGAAAGCGGTTGACACGGTGGCGCAGAAACACCACAAATACCTGCTGATCGGCAACAGCTATCATCAGGCGGACAAAGAGCGCCATGCGATCGAAGTGCTGATCCGTCAGCGCTGTAATGCCCTGATTGTTCACGCCAAAGCCCTGAGCGACGCCGAGCTGATCGGCTTTCTGGAGCAGGTGCCGGGCATGGTGCTGATCAATCGGATTATCCCCGGCTATGAGCCACGCTGCGTCGGGCTGGATAACGTCTGCGGCGCGGAAATGGCAATGCGTCTTTTGCTGTCGCAGGGCCATCGGCGCATCGGCTACCTGGGCTCCAATCACCCGATAGAAGACGGGCCGCTGCGCCAGCGGGGCTATGCGCAGGCGATGGCCGCCGCCGGGCTGGCCACGCCGGACAACTGGCGCGCGTACGGTTCGCCGGATCTGCAGGGCGGCGAGGCGGCGATGGTGGAACTGCTGGGGCGTAATCTACAGCTGAGCGCGGTGTTCGCTTACAACGACGCCATGGCCGCCGGCGCCATGGCGGTGCTGAAAGAAAACGGTATCACGGTACCGCAGCATTTCTCGCTGATCGGCTTCGACGACATTCCCATCGCGCGTTACACCAGCCCCAAACTCACCACGGTGCGTTACCCGATCGTTTCGATGGCCACGCTGGCCACCGAGCTAGCATTGCAGGGCGCAGCAGGCCTGGCGGAGCCGCAGGCCGCTCATCTGTTCATGCCGACGCTGGTGCGGCGCCATTCTGTCGCCCCCTGGCAAAGTGAGGCGACGGTCACTCTCTGACGATTTAATCCTGTGTAACCGTTTTCAATCTGTGAGAAAATTCACAGAATATTAACATCACGCCGTCTATGCTCTAGGCGTTTTCCGGCGCAAAGGCCCTTGCCGCTGCAACCTTTATCTCGCGCTGACACAGCATTTCTCGGAAATAACAAGATCCACGGACGACAGGTGTTGAGTGGAAATCGCCTGGCCTGGGGTGTGCGCACTGCCGGTGACCATTGGCTCAAAGACGAGTAATACCCTACACAGAACCGGAGACTGACAATGAATAAGAAGGTTTTCACCCTGGCCGCCATGGCCGCAGCCATGATGTTTGGCGCCGCAGCCCATGCTGATACCCGTATTGGCGTCACGATTTACAAATACGACGACAACTTCATGTCGGTGGTGCGCAAGGCGATCGAGAAAGATGCCAAGGCTTCGCCGGACGTCACTCTGCTGATGAATGACTCGCAGAACGACCAGTCCAAACAGAACGATCAGATCGACGTGCTGCTGGCCAAGGGCGTGAAAGCGCTGGCGATCAACCTGGTCGACCCGGCCGCGGCACCGGTGGTTATCGATAAGGCGCGCGCAAACGATATCCCGGTGGTGTTCTACAACAAAGAACCTTCCCGCAAGGCGTTGGACAGCTATGACAAGGCATATTACGTCGGCACCGACTCCAAAGAGTCCGGCGTGATCCAGGGCGAGCTGATCGCCAAACACTGGCAAGCCAACCCGGCCTGGGATCTGAACAAAGACGGCCAGATCCAGTTCGTGCTGCTGAAGGGTGAACCGGGCCACCCGGATGCCGAAGCGCGCACTACCTACGTGGTGAAGACGCTGAACGAAAAAGGCATCAAGACCCAGCAGCTGCAGATGGATACCGCGATGTGGGATACCGCGCAGGCGAAAGACAAGATGGACGCCTGGCTCTCCGGCCCGAATGCCAACAAGATTGAAGTGGTGATCGCCAACAACGACGCCATGGCGATGGGCGCGGTGGAAGCGCTTAAAGCGCACAACAAGACCAGTATCCCGGTGTTCGGCGTCGATGCGCTGCCTGAAGCGCTGGCGCTGGTGAAATCCGGCGCGATGGCGGGCACGGTGCTGAACGACGCCGACAACCAGGCGAAAGCCACCTTCGAGCTCGCGAAAAACCTGGCGGCAGGCAAACCGGCCACCGAAGGCACCCAATATAAAGTCGAAAATAAAGTCGTGCGTATCCCTTACGTCGGCGTAGATAAAGACAACCTGTCTCAGTTCGTTAAATAAGAATTGAGATCCCGCTAAGACCCCGCCTGCGGCGCCAACACCAGGGATACCGCCGGCGGGGATGTTTACGACTGCAAGATCGTTAAGCCAGGTGTATTTATGGCCGATAGCTCACGCGAATTTTTGCTGGAAATGACGGATATCTGTAAGTCATTTCCCGGCGTCAAAGCTTTGGACAATGTCAATTTACGCGTCCGTCCGCACTCGATTCACGCCCTGATGGGGGAGAACGGGGCGGGGAAATCGACGTTGCTGAAATGCCTGTTCGGCATTTATAAAAAAGACAGCGGCAGCATTGTGTTTCAGGGCAGGGAAATCGATTTCAAGAGCTCGAAGGAAGCGTTGGAACACGGCGTTTCGATGGTACATCAGGAGCTGAACCTGGTGCTGCAACGCACCGTGATGGACAACATGTGGCTGGGGCGCTATCCGACCAAAGGCCTGTTCGTCGATCAGGACAAGATGTTCAAAGACACCCAGGCGATCTTTGACGAGCTGGATATCGACATCAACCCGCGCGAAAAGGTGGGCAACCTGTCGGTGTCGCAGATGCAGATGATCGAGATCGCCAAGGCGTTTTCCTACGACGCCAAGATCGTCATCATGGATGAACCGACCTCTTCGCTGACGGAGAAAGAGGTCAATCATCTGTTCACCATCATCCGCAAGCTGAAAGAACGCGGCTGCGGCATCGTCTATATCTCGCACAAGATGGAAGAGATCTTCCAGCTGTGCGACGAGATAACGGTGCTGCGCGACGGCCAGTGGATCGCCACCCAGCCGCTGGAAGGGCTGGATATGGACAAGATCATCGCCATGATGGTCGGCCGCTCGCTGAGCCAGCGCTTCCCGGACAGGCAGAACACGCCGGGTGAGGTGATTCTTGAGGTGAAGAACCTGACATCGCTGCGCCAGCCTTCGATCCGCGATGTTTCCTTCGATCTGCACCAGGGCGAGATCCTCGGCATCGCCGGGCTGGTGGGCGCCAAGCGCACCGACATCGTCGAGACGCTGTTCGGCATTCGTGAAAAGGTGGCGGGCACTATAAAGCTGCACGGCAAGGCGATCGACAACCACAGTGCCAACGAAGCGATCAACCACGGGTTTGCGTTGGTGACCGAAGAGCGCCGATCCACCGGGATTTACGCTTACCTCGATGTGGGTTTCAACTCGTTGATCTCCAATATCCGCAATTATAAAAACAAGCTCGGCCTGCTGGATAACGCGCGGATGAAGAGCGACACCCAGTGGGTGATCGACGCCATGCGGGTGAAAACGCCGGGGCATCACACCCATATCGGCTCGCTGTCCGGCGGCAACCAGCAGAAGGTGATCATCGGCCGCTGGCTGCTGACGCAGCCGGAGATCCTGATGCTGGATGAACCGACGCGCGGCATCGACGTGGGCGCCAAGTTCGAGATTTATCAGCTGATGACCGAACTGGCGAAGAAGGGCAAGGGGATCATTATCGTCTCGTCCGAAATGCCGGAGCTTTTGGGGATCACCGACCGTATTTTGGTGATGAGCAATGGTCAGGTTGCGGGCATCGTTAACACCAAACAGACCTCGCAAAATGAAATCTTACGTCTCGCCTCCCTGCACCTTTAAGGATCGGAATTATGAACGCGCTAAATAAAAAAACCTTATTTACCTATTTCAAGGAAGGCGGCATTTACGTGGTGTTGCTGGTGCTGTTGGCCATCATCATCATTCAGGATCCTACCTTCCTTAGCCTGATGAACCTGAGCAACATCCTGACGCAGTCTTCGGTGCGCATCATCATCGCGCTGGGCGTGGCGGGATTGATCGTGACTCAGGGCACCGACCTGTCCGCCGGGCGGCAGGTGGGGCTGGCGGCGGTGGTGGCGGCCACGCTGCTGCAGTCGATGGATAACGTCAACAAGGTATTCCCGCACATGGAAACCTGGTCGATTCCCCTGGTCATCTTGCTGGTGTGTGCGGTCGGCGCGGTGATCGGCCTGGTTAACGGCCTGATTATCGCCTATCTCAACGTGACGCCGTTCATCACCACCTTGGGCACCATGATCATCGTCTACGGCATCAACTCGCTGTATTACGATTCGGTCGGCGCGTCGCCGGTCGCGGGTTTCGATCCGAAGTTTTCCACCTTTGCCCAGGGCTTCTTGCGCTTCGGCGACTTTAAGCTGTCGTACATTACTTTTTACGCGCTGATCGCCATCATATTCGTCTGGATCCTGTGGACCAAGACCCGCTTCGGCAAGAACATCTTCGCCATCGGCGGCAACCCGGAAGCGGCTAAGGTGTCCGGCGTCAACGTGCCGTTGAACCTGATCATGATCTATGCGCTGTCCGGCGTGTTCTACGCCTTCGGCGGCTTGCTGGAAGCGGGGCGCATCGGCAGCGCCACCAATAACCTCGGCTTTATGTATGAGCTGGATGCCATCGCCGCCTGCGTGGTGGGGGGCGTCTCATTTGCCGGCGGGGTGGGTACGGTGTGGGGCGTGGTGACCGGGGTGATCATCTTTACCGTCATCAACTACGGCCTGACCTATATCGGCATCAACCCGTACTGGCAGTACATCATCAAGGGCAGCATCATCATCTTCGCCGTGGCGTTGGACTCGTTGAAATACGCCAAGAAGAAGTAGAGCTACCGCAGCACAGACAACAAGGCCGGCCTATTGCCGGCCTTGTTGCATTCTAGGAGGCAGGGCGCAGCAAAACAGTAAGGCATTATTTGGCAATGGCTGGCTGGGTTGTTTCGGGTAAGGGAATTGCCCGATCTTGAGGTTGGGTTGGTTACAGCGTGACACAGTTTTCGGGCTACCCACATGACATGAAGCCAGTAAACTGCTTTTATCTACCGTTCTCAGGGAGCAAACTATGCCTGTATTTACCATTACGCTGAAAAGTCGTAATACGCTTGATAAGAAAAGAATTTCATCAGCTATTCACGCGGCGGTAGTAAAAACCGGCTATCCTGCGAACGATCAATTCCAGCGCTTTATCCGTCTTGGGGAAGACGATTTATATGTGGACCCCACTTATCCCGATCTGGAATCCCCCCGCAGCGCTAACTTCGTGTTGATTGAAGCCATGCTTTCCTCTGGTTCCCCTGATGCCCGCAAACAATTGCTCTTGCAATCACTGGTACAGGAACTCGCCCTGATTGGACTGGACAGCAATGATCTGATGGTCCTTTTCATTGAACTGGATCGTTTGAATAGTTCATTCGGCGGCGGCAGAAGGGCATCGCCGCTTTCTATGTCGCAATAAGCTGTCAACGTACGTAGAGAGTGCTTTACGCAAATCATCCGGTATTCGTTAACACTGCGTATTTCTCGGATAATACGCCCTTTTAGCGTATTGCTGGGGACGCGTGTAAAACCCTCTGCCGGATGATTAAGGCTGTTTGGCTTTTTGCTTCTCTTCTTTCAGCTTGTGCTCCAGTTCCACCAACTGTTCCGGTGACACGGCGGGATAACCCTGGGCGTCTTCCGGCACGGTGTGCATGGCGGAGATCGGGATCAGCGGGCCGAGGAAGCGCGGCTCGCGCTTGAGGATGTACAGATCGGTCAGCGCGCCCAGGCGAGCGAAGATCTCGCGGGCGCGCACCGTCATCATGTCCTTCGGCGACGGCACCGCGTAGCACTGCGCCTGAATGCCCATGTGCAAGGCGATGAACAGCGCGCGCTCGCAGTGGAAGCGCTGGGTGATGATGATGAAATCGTTGGTGTCGAACACTTTGCGGGTGCGCACGATGGAGTCTAGAGTGCGGAAGCCGGCGTAGTCCAGCACGATATCGCTCGGCGCCACGCCGGCGGCGATCAGATCGCGACGCATGGTCATTGGTTCGTTGTAGCTTTGCTGGGCATTGTCGCCGCTCAGCAGCAGGTATTTCACCTTGCCGCTGTTATAGGCGTTGATCGCCCCTTGAATGCGGTAACGGTAGTACTGGTTGATCACCCCAGTGCGGTAATACTTGGCCGTGCCGAGCACCACGCCAACCTGGCGGTGCGGTAGCTCCTGCAGTTCGTCGTAGACGTAAGGCGCGGTTTTCCAGCTGATCCAGCGATCGAGCGCAATAGCCGAACCCATCAACACCGCAATGATGATGAACAGGCTGATGATCAGGCGTTTCCACATGTTGTTGCCTTACGCGCGCCGGGCTGAAAAAGATGGATCAAGGCTACTTTACCTGACCGATCGACGCAAGACGAGAACCGCCTGAAGCACGCGCAACGCCGCATTTTTCGGCGGTTTTGCCGCACAAAAAAGCCCGGCGGAGCCGGGCTGGGTCATTTCAGCGCGTCAATCAGAACGAAGTGCGCTTGTAGCTGCGGTACTGCGGCCGCCAGAAGTTGTGCTCGATGGCTTTCGACAGCGCGTCTTCGGAGGTAACGATCGCCACACCCTGCAGCTGCGCCGCTTTACCCACTTCCATGGCGATGCACTTCGACACGCCCTGAATATCGTCGATATTCGGCAGCAGTGCGCCGTGGCCGTCGGTGGCCAGCGGCGAACAGTCCGCCAGCGCACGGCTGGCGGCCATCAGCATAGCGTCGGTGACGCGGGTGGCGCCGGAGGCCAGCACGCCGAGGCCAATCCCCGGGAAGATGTAGGAGTTGTTGCACTGGGCGATCGGGTACAGCTGCTCTTTATAGCTCACCGGTGCGAACGGGCTGCCGGTCGCGACCAGGGCGGCGCCGTCGGTCCAATTGATGATGTCTTCTGGGCGGGCTTCCACGCGCGAGGTCGGGTTGGACAGCGGCATCACGATAGGGCGTTCGCAGTGTTTGTGCATTTCGCGGATCAGCTCTTCGGTAAACAGCCCCGGCTGGCCGGAAACGCCGATCAGAATGGTCGGCTTGGCGTTGCGCACCACGTCCAGCAGCGAGATGGCGTCGCTGGCGGTTTCCCAACCGGTCAGGTTGTCGCTCTTCTGTACCAGCTTGCTCTGGAAATCGAGCAGGTTCGGCAGTTTGTCGGTCAGCAGGCCGAAGCGGTCGACCATGAATACGCGGGCGCGCGCTTCGTCTTCGCTCAACCCTTCGGACTTCATCTGCGCGATGATCTGCTCGGCGATGCCACAGCCGGCGGAACCGGCACCGAGGAAGGTGACGGTCTGATCGCGCAGCTGGCTGCCGGCGGCGCGGCTGGCGGCGATCAGGCTGCCGAGGGTCACCGCGGCAGTGCCCTGAATGTCATCGTTGAAGCAGCAGATCTCGTCGCGATAGCGGTTCAACAACGGGGTGGCGTTGTTCTGTGCGAAGTCTTCGAACTGCAGCAGCACGTTCGGCCAGCGGCGTTTGACCGCCTGAATAAACTCTTCGACGAAGGCGTGGTACTCCTCGCCGGAGATGCGCGGATGGCGCCAGCCCATGTACAGCGGATCGTTGAGGCGCTGCGGGTTGTTGGTGCCGACGTCCAGCACCACCGGCAGGGTATAGGCCGGGCTGATGCCGCCGCAGGCGGTATACAGCGACAGCTTGCCGATGGGAATGCCCATGCCGCCGATGCCCTGGTCGCCCAGGCCGAGGATACGCTCGCCGTCGGTGACCACGATCACCTTGACGTTCTGCTTGGTGGCGTTTTGCAGCATGTCATCGATGCGATCGCGGTTCGGGTAGGAGATGAACAGCCCGCGCGCGCGGCGATAGATATCGGAGAAGTGTTCGCAGGCCTCGCCGACGGTCGGGGTGTAAATGATCGGCATCATCTCGCTCAGGTGCGAGTCCAGCAGGCGGTAGAACAGGGTTTCGTTGGTGTCCTGGATGTTGCGCAGGTAGATGTGCTTGTCGTTATCGTTCTTGAAATCCTGATACTGACGGTAGGCGCGTTCCACCTGTTCTTCGATGGTTTCCACCGCCTCCGGCAGCAGGCCGTGCAGGTTGAAGTGGCTACGTTCTTCCTCGGTGAAAGCGCTGCCTTTGTTCAGCAGCGGAAATTCCAGCAGAATCGGGCCGGCGTAAGGGATATAGAGCGGGCGTTTGCTTTCGTATTCTAGTTCCATCAGTTTTACTCTTCACGTATCAGATAACTTTATTGCCGACGATCCTAAGAGATAAAGAGAAGATGTACAGCATTTGTTGCCAGATGATGAACCAGGTTGGCGTAATTATCGACAATCAAATGATTTTTTAACTAAAGAAAGTGTTTCTTGCGGCGTCGGGGCATTGTATTTGGCGGGCGGGGCTGTTAACGGCGGAACCGGATGGCCCCGCCGCGGTGCGCTTAGAAAGTGGCGCGGCTGACGTTCTGGCAGCCCAGCGCCGCCAGGGTGGCGCGGGTGGCGTCCCACTGGCTGAGGATCGCCTCCTGCGGCTCGACCAGTACGGCGCGGCGAATGTTCAGGCAATCGCCGCCGGAGAGGTTCAGCAGGATCAGCGCGGCCTGCAGCGGCGGCAGACTTGGGTTGAAGGCGGCGTTTTCCGCATAACGGCCGGCATAGATAATGCCGTCTGTCGTTTCCAGCGCCACGCCGCTGTGGGCGTTGCTGTACGGTGCGTGACTCTGATTGGCCGCCGCCAGTGCCGCCTGTGTCAGTGCGTCGTCCAGCGCCAGCTGGTGACCGTGATCGACCTTGTCCATCAGCAGCGAAGCGATATCCAGATCTTTCGGGCCGAAGGCGTCCGGCAGATAGTCCGCCAGCGTAGCCGGCGCGCGGCCCGGCAGACGGATCTGCAGTTCGCCGCCGCTGTTCAGCTCATTCATAAACTGGCGGCAATGACCGCACGGCGTGTAATTGACGGTGACCGAGGCCAGCGCCGATTCACCGCGCAGCCAGGCATGGGTAACCGCGCACTGTTCCGCATGCACGGTTTGCTGCAGCGGTGCGCCGCTGAATTCCATATTGGCGCCGAAATAGAGGTTGCCACTTTGCCCGCGCGCGATGGCGCCGACGTGGAAATGCGATATCGGGGTTAACGAGCAGGCAGCCGCCAGCGGCAGCAGCGCGAATGCCAGCGTATCATCGTCCAGCCCGCAACCTGTGCGGATCGCCGCCGCTTGCTCGGCCGTGAACATCGCCGGAAAGTCAGGCGCGTCCAGATAGGGCCGCAGGGCGGATTGCAGTGTCGCGGGCAGTGCGCTGAAAGCGGTGTGAAAACGCGGATGCATAGAAGGTCTCTCTACGAGTTAACGGGGTAACATTCTAGGCAGGCCAGAGACATTAAAGTGTGATTAATGTCTCTTAATTGGTGAAATTAATGCAATGAAATAAATAAATGCGAGATGTATCGCAAGTTTCGTCGTATTCAGCCGAACAGATGCAGCAGCACCGGGAACAGGAACGGCGCCAGCAGTGAGGTGATGATGCCGCAGATCACCAGCGCCAGCGAGCCGAATGCGCCTTCCTGGTAGTCCATCTCCGCGCAGCGTGCGGTGCCCAGCGCGTGGGATGCGGTGCCCATCGCCAGGCCGCGCGCAGAGTGGGTGGTGATTTTCAACAGGTTGAACAGCGTATGGCCGAACACGGCGCCGAGGATACCGACGAAAATGACGCAGACTGCGCTGATCGCCGGAATACCGCCGAGCGAGTCCGCGACGGCCATGGCGATTGGCGTAGTGACCGATTTCGGCAGGATAGAGGCGGCGATTTCCGGCGTGGCGCCCAGCCACAGGGCGATGGCGCCGCCGCTGATCATGGCGGTCAGGCTGCCGATGAAGCACACCGCGATAATCGACTTCCAGCGCGCGCGGATCTGGTGCAGCTGTTCATACAGCGGGAAGGCCAGCGCGACAACCGCCGGCTGCAGCAGATCGTTGAGGATTTTGCTGCCCTGAAAGTAGCGCTCATAGGGGATGCCGGTGAGCAGCAGCAGCGGGATGATCACCGCCATGGACACCAGCAGCGGATTGAGCAGCGGCATGTTCAGTTTGCGCGCCAGCCAGCGCGCGGCGAAATAGACCGCCAGCGTCAGCGGCAGCGACCACCAGATTTCATGGATCATGAGTTGCCCTCCGTATCGTCGGGCTTACCGGCGATGCGGCGCTCGCGGTGAAAATAGTGTGAGGTATAGCCGACCACCACCAGCACCATCAGCGTGCTGATGAGGCAAGAGATGACCAGCGGGCCCAGATGCGCGACGATCTGGTCATAGTATTTCATCACCCCGACGCCGATCGGCACGAACAGCAGCACCATGTAGCGGATCAGCAAATGGCAGCCGGGTTTAACCCATTTGGCCGGCAGGATCTGGGTAGAGAGCAGGGCGAACAGCAGCAGCATGCCGAGGATGCTGCCGGGAATGGCGAACGGCAGCAGCGCCGCCACTGCGTTGCCGACGAACAGACACAGGTAGATGAGGAGCAGGGCTCTCAGGTATTTCCAGCACAGTGTGAGCACGTTGGCCATTGTCTTTCCCCGTTTAATCGCTGCATTCATCATACAATTAAACTGTGAGCCATGCCACAGATCGCACCATGAATTATCGCTATGGGTGCCATACCCGATCGGCGGGTTGACAGCCCGCAATGGCTGCCACGCGCGGGTTCAGCGCGTGTCTTCGGCCGCTGCCGCCGCGTGTTCTGCCAGCCGGTGGCCGAGGAAGAAAAACAGCAGGCTGAGCAGCGCGGCGCCGACCAGCATCACGAACATTAACGGCGGCGCGGCATAGCTGAGCAGCACTCCGCACAGTACCGGGTTGATGGCACCGCCCAGCGCGCTGAGATTCTGTACTCCATAGTAGCTGCCTTTCAGGTGCGGGGGCGCGATAAAGTCGATGAACATGTATTCCACCGGGATCACGATGATTTCGCCGAGGGTAAACACCGCCATCGCCGCCAGCCACAGCCAGACCGCCTGGCCGGCCGCCATGAAACCGAGCAGCCCGACGATGAAAAACAGCGTGCCCAGCACCAGCCAGCGCAGCATGTTTTCCTGGCGCATACTGCGGCTGAGCAGGTATTGCAGGGCGATAACGATGCTGGCGTTGACGATCATCACCAGCCCGATGATTTTGTAGGCGAACTCGGCGCTGGAGACGGTGGTCAGATACTGCGACAGATAGCCGGTGAACTGACCGAACACCACGGCGCCCAGGGTGCTGCCGAGGGTGAAGTAGATCAGCCGCCGATCGCTGCGCAGGATAGTCACCGTCTGGCGGAAGTTGGGGAGCGCTGCGGGGGCGGCGGCTGGCGTTGCGCGCTGTTCCCGACCGCGCAAGCGCAGGCTTAGCGTCGCCACCGTCGCCAGCGCCAACCCGCCCGACAGGTAAAACGGCAGCAGCGGGCTAAGCCCGGCCACCAGAACGCCGAGTGCAGAACCGATCGCCCAGCCGACGTTGACCAGCGTGTAGTTGATTGAAAAAGCCTTGATGCGCTGCTCAACCGGCAACCCGTCGGCGAAGCAGGCTTTAATGGTGATGCTCAGCACCGAATAACAGGTATGCAGGATCGCCAGCACCACGATCACGCCGCCGGGGCGCGGGATCCAGGGAAGGGCGAAGAAGCTCAGCGCAAACAATAAAATCGACAGCAGGATCAGGCGGTTCTTGCTGAATTTGTCCACCAGATAGCCGCCGTACAGGCTGGCAAGGATGCCGAGGGTCAGGCTGACGCCCAGGATCACGCCCACGCTCTTCGGCAGCAGATGGAAATGCTCGGTGAGATAGATGGTAATGAACGGCAGCGTCACGCCGCGGCCGATGGTCAACACCAGCGAACTGGCCAGCAGCGTGTTAATCAGCGAGGGGAATCCCTTCATTCGAAGCCTGTTTATGCATACAGTTATTGGGCAATGCAGATAACATAGCGTATTTTGGCGAGGACGGAAGGGGGAAGCCGAAAATTAGTTTAAAAACAGAGGCTGCGTCGGCAGCCTCGTCAAAAACAGCATTATTTACCGTGTTCGGCCTGCAGCGTGGCGAACCACGGCTGCACGAAGTCGCTGCTGCTGCCCCAGCCGGGGATGATCTTCGCCAGCCCGGCGACGTTGACCGGCCCCGGCTGCGCCAGCAACAGCGCCTGCGGAATGACCGTCGCTTTGAACTGATAGCTGTCCGGCGTGCTTTCCCCGGCGATCTTGTTGGCCACCAGGCGCAGGTTGACTGCGCCGATAAGCTTCGGATCCACCGCCACGCTGACCTGCCACGGGCTGCCGGCTTCGCGCATCAGCTGCAAGTCCTGGTTGGAGATATCGATGCTGTACAGTTTGATTTCGGTGCGGCCGTTCTCTTTCAACGCTTTGTAAGCGCCTTGGGTGAAGGCGTCCCAGGTGCCCCAGATGGCGTCTATCTTGCCTTTCGGGTATTTAGCCAGCACCGCGCCCACCTTGTTGGCGGTATCGCCCTGTACGTCGGATGAGACCGCGCCGATCGATTCCAGCTCATGAATGCCCGGATGCTGTTTCAGCAGCTGCTGATAGGCGGCCTGGCGGCGTTCCATCGGTGGGAAGCCGGCTACCCAGAGTTTGATGATGTTGGCCTGGCCGTTGAAATCCTTCACTAACTGGCCGAAGGAGGCGTTGGCCAGCGAAGCGTCGTCCTGCTGCGAGACGGTGACGCCGGGAACGCTGCCGCTGACGTCGGTATCGAACGCCGCGACGGCGATGCCGGCTGCCGCGATGCGTTTGACCAGCTCGGTGGAATAGGGGGCTCGCCCCTGTGAGAGAATGATGCCGTCATATTTCTGGCTGATAGCCTGGTTGACGAAGTCCTGGAAGCGCGCGTCGTCGCCGTTGCTGAGGAAGGTGTCCACCTTGAAGCCCAGCTTGCGTCCTTCCTGGATGGCACCCGCCAAAAATTGCGTGGTGTTGTCGTCGGAACCGAGGTTGCGGATCACCGCGATGCGCACCGGCCCCTGATGCTGAGCGATGGCAGCTGGCACGGCGGCGTTTTCCGCTGCCTGCAACGGCAGGGCAGCCAGCAGGCTGAGGGCGAGCAGCGAAGTCTTGACGTTTTTCATTATTATAGGCTCCAAAAAGCAGGGAAACGATCCCGGTGAAGGTCTGTTATAGCAGTCTTTCTGTCTGGACGTCTATTTGTTGTTGCGGAGCATCATAGCGAGATGCGGCAGGCGAGGGAATCAGAGCGGTTATGACTTTTTCTTACTGCTTATAACGTCGGGTTTGAGACATTAAAAAAGGGCCGAGCAAGCTCGACCCTCGATGTTACGCACCGGTGCGGTTATTTGACCTGCATACCAGGCTGCGCGCCGCTGTCCGGGCTCAGCAGGAAGATCTCTTTCCCGCCAGGGCCCGCCGCCATCACCATGCCTTCCGAAACGCCGAAACGCATTTTGCGCGGCGCCAGGTTGGCGACCATGATGGTCAGACGGCCTTCCAGCGCTTTCGGATCCGGGTAAGCGGAGCGAATGCCGGAGAAGATCTGGCGCAGTTCGCCGCCCAGATCCAGCTGTAGTTTCAGCAGCTTGTCGGAGCCTTCGACAAAGTCGGCGCTCTTGATCAGAGCGATGCGCATGTCTACCTTGGCGAAGTCGTCGAAGGTGATGGTTTCCTGAATAGGATCATCGGCCAATGGACCGGTCACCGGTTTGGCGGCGGCCATGTCTTCCTTCGAGGCGTTGACCATCTCGCTGACCTTATCCAGATCGATACGGTTGAACAGCGCTTTGAATGCGTTCACCTGGTGGCCCAGCAGCGGTTGCGGGATTGCGTCCCAGCTCAGCTCGGCGTTGAGGAACGCTTCGGCGCGTTCGGTCAGTGAAGGCAGCACCGGCTTCAGGTAAGTCATCAGCACGCGGAACAGGTTGATGCCCATCGAGCAGATGGCCTGCAGATTGGCGTCGCGGCCTTCTTCCTTCGCCACCACCCAAGGTGCCTGCTCATCCACGTAACGGTTGGCCAGATCGGCCAGCGCCATGATTTCGCGGATTGCACGGCTGAACTCGCGGCTGGCATAAGCTTCGGCGATGCTCTGCGCCGCGTCGACGAAGGTCTGGTACAACGCCGGATCGGCCAGGCTGTCGGCCAGCTTGCCGCCGAAGCGCTTGTTGATAAAGCCGGCGTTGCGCGAAGCGAGGTTCACCACCTTGTTGACAATGTCGGCGTTCACGCGCTGCACGAAGTCTTCCAGATTGAGATCGATGTCATCAATGCGTGAAGAGAGCTTGGCGGCGTAGTAATAGCGCAGGCAGTCGGCGTCGAGGTGCTGCAGGTAGGTGCCGGCCTTGATGAAGGTGCCGCGCGACTTGGACATCTTGGCGCCGTTCACCGTCACGTAACCGTGCACGAACAGGTTGGTCGGTTTGCGGAAGTTGCTGCCTTCCAGCATCGCCGGCCAGAACAGGCTGTGGAAGTAGACGATGTCCTTGCCGATGAAGTGGTATAGCTCGGTGGTGGCGTCTTTGCGCCAGAACTCGTCGAAGTCCAGATCGCCGCGTTTGTCGCACAGGTTCTTGAAGGAACCCATGTAGCCGATCGGTGCGTCCAGCCAGACGTAGAAGTATTTGCCCGGCGCATCCGGGATTTCGAAGCCGAAGTAAGGCGCATCGCGGGAGATGTCCCACTGCTGCAGGCCGGATTCGAACCACTCCTGCATCTTGTTCGCCACTTGCTCTTGCAGCGCGCCGGAGCGCGTCCACGCCTGCAGCATTTCGCTGAAGGCCGGCAGATCGAAGAAGAAGTGCTCGGAGTCGCGCATTACCGGCGTCGCGCCGGAAACCACGGACTTCGGATCGATCAGTTCCGTCGGGCTGTAGGTGGCGCCACACACTTCGCAGTTGTCGCCGTATTGGTCCGGCGATTTGCATTTCGGGCAGGTGCCCTTCACGAAACGGTCCGGCAGGAACATGCCTTTCTCCGGATCGTACAGCTGAGAAATGGTGCGGTTCTTGATAAAACCGTTTTCTTTCAGGCGGCTGTAAATCAGGGTGGACAGCTCACGGTTTTCATCGCTATGGGTCGAGTGATAGTTGTCATAGCTGATGCCAAAGCCGGCGAAATCCTGTTGGTGCTCCTGGCTCATCTGCGCGATCATTTCTTCCGGTTTTACGCCCAGCTGCTGCGCTTTCAGCATGATCGGCGTGCCGTGCGCGTCGTCCGCGCAAATGAAATGCACTTCGTGGCCGCGCATTCGTTGGTAACGCACCCAGATATCCGCCTGGATGTGCTCGAGCATGTGGCCGAGATGGATGGAACCATTTGCGTACGGTAGCGCGCACGTCACCAATAATTTTTTCGCGACTTGAGCCATAGTGAGAACTTGCTTTCTGTAATGAATAAAAGGGCCTTCGATGTTAACCGATCGCGCTCTTCGCTGCTAGGGCGGTTTCTTGCAGGTTATACGCGCCAGCCGCCGGGCAGTTCTGATATGCTTAGCCGGAAGCTACCCATTCAAAATCAAGGAGCCGGGATGAACGCAAAATCCCCTGAGCAGACCAACCCCGAAGTTCTGCGCGCCCTGGTGACCGGTGTACTGGCCGCCTTTGAACACCCGACGTTGAAAAACAACCTGACCGCATTGAAGGCTATCCATCACTGCGCGTTGCTGGACGATGTGCTGCATATCGAACTGACGATGCCGTTTGCCTGGCTGAGCGGCTTTGAAGCGCTGCAGGCAAGCGTTGGCCCCGAGCTGCTGCGCGTGACCGGCGCCAGCGCCATCGATTGGAAGCTTAAACACGATATCACGACGCTGAAGCGTGCCAACGGCCAGGCCGGTATCAAAGGCGTGCGCAATATCATCGCCGTCAGCTCCGGTAAAGGCGGGGTGGGGAAATCCACCACCGCCGTCAACCTGGCGCTGGCGCTGGTCGCCGAAGGGGCCAAGGTCGGCATTCTGGACGCCGACATATACGGCCCGTCGATCCCCAATATGCTGGGCACCGAACACGAGCGGCCGACTTCGCCGGACGGTCAACATATGGCACCAATCATGGCGCACGGCCTGGCGACCAACTCTATCGGCTATCTGGTGACCGACGACAATGCTATGGTGTGGCGCGGACCGATGGCCAGTAAGGCGCTGATGCAGCTGTTGCAGGATACGCTGTGGCCGGATCTGGATTATCTGGTGCTGGACATGCCGCCGGGTACCGGCGACATTCAGCTGACGCTGTCGCAGAACATTCCGGTGACCGGCGCACTGGTGGTTACCACCCCGCAGGATATCGCTTTGCTGGATGCCGCCAAGGGCATCGTGATGTTCGAGAAAGTGCATGTGCCGGTGCTGGGCATCGTGGAGAACATGAGCGTGCATATCTGCAACAACTGCGGTCACCATGAGCCGATTTTCGGCACCGGTGGCGCCGAGAAGCTGGTGCAGAAATACAACAGTCGTCTGCTGGGGCAGATGCCGTTGCATATTTCGCTGCGCGAAGATCTGGATCGCGGTACGCCGACGGTGATCAGCCGACCGGACAGCGAATTCGCCGACATGTATCGTCAATTGGCCGGCCGTGTGGCTGCGCAGATGTATTGGCAGGGCGAGGCGATCCCGACAGAGATTGCGTTCCGCGCGCTGTAATCAGCCTATCGTAATGCAAGAACCCGGCTTAAACGCCGGGTTTTTTTATAGGATGCGGGCAGGGTTGTGCAAATCTGCCCGGGTATAAGGACGTTCGATCTGTGCCAGCGTTTTGGCGATATGCTCCAGCAATCCCTGGGTGGGAGCCGGCTGCCGCTGTCCCATCAGCGCCAATGGCAAGGCCAGCGCGATGGCGAAGTGCGGCCAAGAGAGATGCGGGCGCGTTTTGCTCCGCTGCAACCACAGGAACAGTGCGCTGGCCAGGTAGCCTAAAATCAGCCCGCTGATCACCTCGGATACCGAGTGCACGCGAATTTCCAGCCGCGAAACGCCGATGGCGAAAGGTAATATCCACCCGGTCAGTAAAGCGATGCTACGTATGGGGTGGGAAAAGCGACCGGTCAACGTCCAAAGCAATGGCGGCCAGATGCTTGCCGCGAGGGCTGAATGGCCGCTGAATCCGGTGAAGTCATAACTTACGCTACCAATGCCCCAGCCCATAAAGGCCAGTTTGGACAGGCAGACCAGCCCGCCGGTGAAACCGAAGATCAGCGCCCATTGCCAGCCTGCCGCGCGAGTGGCGGGATACGCGATCAGCAACAAAAACAGAATCAGCGCGCAGGGCAGCAGCAGCATGCTGTCGCCGAAAAAAGTCAGAAAATACCAATCCAGCACATCAATCTCCGATGAAGGGGAATGGGGGAGCATAAGTCAGCGCAGGAGTGTATCTTGTTAGCGCGCGTTGCCCTAGCCGTGAGATTCTTAAAATACGGCAGTACCGATAAGACGAGATAGCCCGAATTCGCCCGCCGTCGCGCAATATACAGTGGCGCAAACCCCGGCGACTCCCTATAATTGTCGCGTTTTAGTTCCCCCCTTCACACTATGAAATCAGGTCTTTAATTTTATGACTGACAATCCGCATCAGTGCGTCATTATTGGTATAGCTGGCGCATCTGCCTCCGGAAAAAGCCTTATCGCCAGCACGTTGTACCGCGAACTCCGCGAGCAGGTCGGCGATGAGCACATCGGCGTTATTCCAGAAGACAGTTACTATAAAGACCAGACTCACCTGACCATGGAAGAACGGGTCAAAACCAACTACGACCACCCGAGCGCCATGGATCACAACCTGTTGTTCCAGCATCTGCAGATGCTGAAGGCCGGTAAGGCGATCGAGCTGCCGCTGTACAGCTACACCGAACACACGCGCAAGAAAGAAACTGTCCACCTGGAACCTAAAAAAGTCATTATTCTGGAAGGGATCTTGCTGCTGACGGATATCCGCCTGCGCCAGGAAATGAACTTCTCGATCTTTGTCGACACGCCATTGGATATCTGCCTGATGCGCCGCATGAAGCGCGACGTCAACGAGCGCGGCCGCTCGATGGATTCGGTGATGGCGCAATACCAGAAGACCGTGCGCCCGATGTTCCTGCAATTTATCGAACCTTCCAAACAATACGCCGATATCATCGTCCCGCGCGGTGGCAAAAACCGCATCGCGATCGATATTCTGAAAGCCAAAATCAGCCAATTCTTTGAATAATGCCCCTTAATGGCCGGAAATGTGCATTTCCGGCCGGCGGCCAACTATTTGCACCCCGGCGTAGACCTTTCGCCCGTTGTGTGGCAATTTTTGTTTAGTTATGCGTTTTGATGGAGAAGAGAGACATGAGACTGTGCGACCGCGATATAGAAGCCTGGCTGGATAGCGAGAAACTGGTGATTTCCCCGCGCCCGCCGCTCGAACGCATCAACGGGGCCACAGTAGATGTCCGTTTGGGCAATCAGTTCCGCGTTTTCAGTGGCCATACCGCGCCTTTTATCGATCTTAGCGGACCGAAAGACGAAGTCAGCGCCGCGTTGGATCGCGTGATGAGCGACGAGATTGTCCTGCCGGAAGGCGAGGCGTTCTTCCTTCATCCCGGCGAGCTGGCCCTGGCGGTGACGTTCGAATCCGTGACGTTGCCGGACGATCTCGTGGGGTGGCTCGACGGCCGTTCTTCTCTGGCGCGCCTGGGGCTGATGGTACACGTCACTGCGCACCGTATCGATCCGGGCTGGCATGGGCGCATCGTGCTGGAGTTTTACAACTCCGGCAAGTTGCCGCTGGCGCTGCGGCCGGGGATGCTGATTGGCGCCTTGAGCTTTGAGCCGTTGTCCGGCCCGGCGGCCCGGCCTTATAACAGCCGGCAGGACGCAAAATATCGCGATCAGCAGGGCGCAGTAGCCAGTCGAATCGACAAGGACTAACGGCGCGGGATGCACCGTCGGTGTGGCGCTGACAAGAGGGTGGCATGAGAAGATTACTGACGACATTGGCGATTTTATTGGTGGTCGTGGTGGCGGGGATGTCCGCGCTGGTACTGCTGGTCAATCCGAATGATTTTCGCGGTTACATGGTCAAAAAGGTCGAACAGAAGAGCGGCTACCAACTGACGCTCGAAGGCGACCTGCGTTGGCATATCTGGCCACAGCTCAGCATTCTGGCCGGGCGCATGACGCTGACCGCGCCGGGTGCCAAGGCGCCGGTAGTGAGCGCGGAAAACATGCGCCTCGATGTCAAACTATTGCCTCTATTGTCGCATCAGCTGTTTGTTAAACAGGTGATGCTGAAAAATGCCGTCATTCGCCTCACGCCCGACAGTGAAGAGCACTCTCAGGTGGACGCCCCGATCGCACCCGCCGGTAGCGGTACTGACGCGGCAGACGCGGCCTGGAAGTTCGATATCGACAACCTACGGGTCGTGGACAGCCTGCTGGTTTGGCAGCGCGCCGACAACGAGCAAATCAATGTCCGGGATATCAATCTCACTCTGCAACAAACGGAGAAACGGCAGGCGCAGCTGGAACTTTCCAGTCGGGTTAACCGCGATCAGCGTGACCTGACCTTCAGCATGGCGGCCGATGTCGATCTACAGCAGTTCCCACGCCAGATCGGCGCCAAAGTGACTCAGTTCAATTACCAACTGGTGGGCGCGGATATTCTTAATGGCGGTATTCAGGGAGAGGGCAATGCACAGGTGGTCTATCAGCACACGCCAGCGCAGATTGCCATCAGCCAACTGAACGTCAGTGCCAATAACAGCCAATTGGCCGGCGATATCAGCGCCAGCCTCGGGACGGTGCCTGGCTATGTGGTGAATCTGAATTCGGCTAATCTCGATCTCGACGCGCTTTCTGGTTGGCAATCCAGCACTAATACCGCCGAGCAGTCCGCCGTGACCGCCGCGCCGGTGATCGCCAGCCAGGTTGACGATCGGCAGCAGAACCTGGAAGCGCTGCGCAATTTCAATGCACAGTTGAATCTGCAGGCGGCGCAGTTGACCTACCGCGGTATGAACGTTACCCAGTTAGCCGTCGCGGCGGATAATCAACGCGGCCTACTGACGCTGCATAAACTTGTCGGGCAATTGGCCGGCGGTGATTTCTCCTTGCCGGGCTCGCTGGACGCGCGCGGTAATAAACCGGTGATCAGCGTGCAGCCGACGTTGAACCAGGTTGAACTCGGCACGGTGCTCAAAGCCTTCGACATGCCGCAGATGCTGACCGGCAAATTCAGCATGAAAGGGGATCTGACCGGCGATCGTCTTTCTTCACAGTCATTTGAGCACCGCTGGCGCGGTACGGCGCAGCTGGCGATGCAGGATGCGCAGTTGCACGGCCTGAACATTCAGCAACTGATCCAACAGGCGGTGGCGCGCAACGATAACAGCGTGCGCGGGCAAGACAGCTATCAGCGCTATACCGAGGTCAAAAGCGTCTCTGCGCAGGCCAGCCTGAATCAAGGCACGGTCAAGCTCAGCGGTCTGACGGCGGATTCTCCTTTACTGGCGCTGACCGGCGCCGGCAGCATCGATATGCCGGGCAAGCAGTGCGATATGGCGCTTAACGTGCGCGTCACCGGCGGATGGCAAGGGCGCGGCGAGCTGATCGAACAACTGCAAAAAACGCCGATTCCGCTGCGGGTTTACGGGCCTTGGCAACAGCTGAATTATCAACTGCAAGTCGATCAAGTGCTGCGAAAAACGCTGCAGGATCGGGCCAAGGATGCGTTGAACAAGTGGGCTGAAAAGAACAAAGATTCGCGCGAAGGCCAGGATCTGAAGAAGCTGCTCGACAAACTGTAATCCCTACGACGCGGGCCACATTGTGGCCCGCGTCAATATCGAGATTCCCGCGGTAATTTCTCTCCGTTACCTTGATGAAGGTCATGAAGGCTCGCGCGCAGTTTGTGCAGAGTAAGGGCTGTTCTGCTATGACTATGCGCCTGAGCGCGAAAACATGACGAGTTGAGGAAACATGATAGAGCTTCTTATTGGCGCCGCAGTCGCGGCGGGCGTGGGCCGTTACATCATCAAGGGATATTCCGCTACCGGCGTTTTGTTGGTGGGGGGGCTGCTGCTGCTCGGCATCAGTGCCCTGATGGGGAAAACGCTGTTGCCGTCCGGCGCCACCTCAACCGGCTGGCGCGCGACCGACATGATCGAATACGTCAAGATTTTGCTGATGAGCCGTGGCGGCGATCTGGGCATGATGATCATGATGCTGTGCGGCTTTGCCGCGTACATGACGCATATCGGCGCTAACGACGTGGTGGTCAAGCTGGCCTCGCGCCCGTTGCAGATGATCAACTCGCCTTATCTGCTGATGGTGGCGGCATACTTTGTCGCTTGCCTGATGTCATTGGCGGTCTCTTCCGCCACCGGCCTCGGCGTATTGCTGATGGCGACGCTGTTCCCATTGATGGTGAACGTCGGCATTAGCCGCGGGGCGGCGGCGGCCATTTGCGCTTCGCCGGCGGCGATTATTCTGGCACCGACCTCCGGCGACGTGGTGCTGGCAGCCAAGGCGGCGGAGATGCCGCTGGTGGACTTTGCGTTCAAAACCACGCTGCCTATCTCGATTGCCGCCATCGTCTGTATGGCCGTGGCGCACTTTTTCTGGCAGCGCTACCTCGACAAAAAGAACAATGAACAGCATCACATCATGGACGTCAGCGAAATCAAAACGCATGCGCCGGGGTTCTACGCGATATTGCCGTTTACGCCGATCCTTGGCGTGCTGATCTTCGACGGAAAATGGGGGCCGGAGCTGCACATCATTACCGTGCTGGTAGGGTGCATGCTGCTGGCGGCCGTGATCGAGTTTGTGCGCAGCTTCAGTGCCAAACAGGTGTTCAGCGGCCTGGAGGTAGCCTATCGCGGCATGGCGGACGCTTTTGCCAGCGTGGTGATGTTGCTGGTGGCCGCGGGTGTCTTCGCGCAGGGGCTGAGTACCGTCGGCTTTATCAGCGGGCTGATTGGCCTTGCGCAGTCGTTTGGCACCGGCGGTTTGATCATGATGCTGGTGCTGGTGGTGATCACCATGCTGGCGGCCATGACCACCGGTTCCGGCAATGCGCCGTTCTATGCGTTTGTCGAACTGATCCCGAAACTGGCGGCGCAGATGGGCGTGAATCCGGCCTATCTGGTGATCCCGATGCTGCAGGCGTCTAACCTCGGCCGCACGCTGTCACCGGTCTCCGGTGTGGTGGTAGCGGTTTCCGGCATGGCGAAAATCTCGCCGTTCGACGTGGTAAAACGCACTTCGGTGCCGGTGATTGTCGGGCTGGTGGTGGTGATCGTGGCGACGGAGCTGCTGGTTCCCCAGTAAAAGAAAGGCCGGGGGATGCCCGGCCTCAATGCTAAACCTCGTAGTCCTCCGGTGGAGGCGGCGGGGTGATCTTCACCTTCAGGATACGGTGGCTGTTGACCTCCAACGGTTCGAACAGGTAGTCACCGATTCTGATTTGCTCGCCTTCTTGCGGCACACGCTGGCTGTGCTCCATCAGCAGCCCCGCCAGCGTGTGGTATTCGCGCTTTTCTTCCAGCGGCATCGGCAGGTACAGCACCAGATCTTCCAGCGGCATATAGCCGTTGGCGATCCAGCTGCCGTCCTCGTTTTGCTGAATGTCGTGGCGTGCGTCCACCTCTTCACCGGCCTCCGGCAGGTTACCGGCGATGGTTTCCATCACGTCCGTCAGGGTGACGATGCCTTCGACGGAGCCGAACTCATCAACCACAAAGGCAAAGTGCGTCTGCGCCTGACGGAATTGTTCCAGGGCGCTTAACAGCGTGAGCTGCTCCGGGAAGATCAGCGGTTGGCGTATCAGCGCGCGCAGATCCAGCGGCGCTTGTGCCAACTGCTGTTTGAGGACGTCGATAGTATGGATGACGCCCAGCGGTTCGTCGCTGGCGCTGCTTTCCACCACCACGATGCGCGTGTGCTGATTACGCTCCAGCAACTGCGTCAGCTTCTCCTGCGGATCGTTTAGCTCAAGGTATTCGACGTCGTGACGCGAGGTCATGATGCTGCTGACCGTGCGCTGCGCCATGCCGAGTACGCGTTCGATCATGCGTCGTTCCTGCTGATTGAAGATCTCGCCGCTTTCGCTGTCGCTATCGGCCAGCAGGTTGGCGGAGTGGCTGTCGACTTCTGCTTCTTCATGTTTGCCGCTCAGCATACGCAACACCGCCTCGGCGGTGCGTTCGCGCAGTGGCCGCACTTTTGACAGGAAGCGACGGCGGTTGAACTGCGCCAGCTGGTTCAGCGCCTCGATCATTACCGAGAAGCCGATCGCTGCGTAGAGGTAGCCTTTCGGAATATGATAGCCGAAGCCCTCCGCCACCAGGCTAAAGCCAATCATCAGCAGGAAGCTCAGGCACAGGATAACGATAGTCGGGTGAGCGTTGACGAAGCGTGTCAACGGCTTGCTGGCCAGCAGCATCAGACCGATGGCGATGCAGACCGCGATCATCATCACTGCCAGATGATCGACCATGCCGACCGCGGTGATCACCGAGTCGAGCGAGAAGACGGCGTCCAACACCACGATCTGCGCCACGACCGGCCAGAAACGTGCGCCTTTGCGCGCGCCATGCTGCTCTTCATCCTTGCCTTCCAGCCGCTCATTGAGCTCCATGGTGGCTTTGAACAGCAGGAATATCCCGCCGACCAGCATGATCAGATCGCGGCCGCTGAAGGGGTGCTCCGCGACGATGAACATCGGTTTGGTCAGCGTCGCCAGCCACGATATGGAGGCGAGCAGAGCCAGACGCATGACCAGCGCCAGCAACAGACCGACGACACGGGCCTTATCTCGTTGTTGTTTCGGTAGTTTGTCCGCCAGAATGGCGATGAAGACAAGGTTGTCTATACCCAGCACGATTTCCAGCACGACCAAAGTGGCCAGGCCGGCCCAAATTGTTGGATCAGCGATCCATTCCATACGCCCAATTTCACCTGTAAGTTCTACGGCTTATGCCGCACGGGAATGATGGGCGTTGAGGCGGCAAAATTCAACTTTAATCGGGAGGACGTGGATCAGCACAGGCGTATTGCCGTAAACATCGATCGGCGCCGAGTGGCCCAAGGAATCAAGGGCCGAGGGAGCAAATATCTGCCGGGATGCCATGCGCTCAGAAAAGAAACGTCTTATTAAATATATTTAAATCAAAATATTAAAACAATTTTCTTCAACTATGATTCTTATCGGTATGTGGCATGAGTAGTCTTATTCTGAAAACGGCTGACTGGGGGGATCTAAGGCTTGTATCACTTAGGCATTAGTATAAGAATCTTAGTCATATAACGGCAGTAACTAACATCGTTTGGTTATAAAGGCACCGATTTTTTTATTTTTTTGTGAACAGCATGACAGTTCAAACGAAGAATGAGTGCCGTTTTGCATAAAAATTACTGGCTCATACAATGACGCGGTTGGATGCGTCAATACAGTACTTTGGTAGCTGCAAGCCAAGGGCGGTAGCGTGCCTGATTGAATCCCCCTTGTTCACGCTGCACAGGTGAGTGCAGCGCTACGATGAATTGGAATGAAAATGCAAACAAGACTTAAGGCAGTGATCCCCGTTGCGGGCTTGGGAACCCGTATGTTGCCAGCGACCAAGGCTATTCCTAAAGAAATGTTGCCCGTGGTCGATAAGCCCTTAATCCAGTACATTGTTGCTGAATGCGTCGCGGCGGGGATTAAAGATATCGTATTGGTCACGCATTCATCGAAAAACGCGATTGAAAACCATTTTGACACTTCTTTTGAGCTGGAGGCCATGCTCGAAGCGCGCGTGAAGCGTCAGCTCCTGAGTGAAGTGCAAAGTATTTGTCCGCCGGATGTTACCGTGATGCAGGTGCGTCAGGGACAGGCGAAAGGGTTGGGGCATGCGGTGCTTTGCGCCAAACCAATGGTGGGTGATTCTCCTTTCGTTGTGCTGTTACCCGATGTTTTATTGGATGATTCTACGGCGGATTTGCGTAAAGAAAATCTGGCTAAAATGATCCAACGTTTTGATGATACGGGTTATAGCCAAATCATGGTTGAACCGGTGCCGGAACAAGATGTGTCCAAATATGGTGTGGTAGATTGCGCAGGCGCGACGATAGCTGCTGGAGAAAGCGCACCGATGACGGCGGTGGTTGAGAAGCCGGCCCGTGAGGATGCACCTTCCAATTTAGCGGTTGTCGGCCGGTATGTACTTTCAACAGAAATTTGGCCGCTGCTTGAAAAGACCGCTCCTGGCGCAGGCGACGAGATCCAACTGACCGACGCGATCGCGATGTTGATGAAAGAGCAAACGGTGGAAGCGTTCCATATGAGCGGTAAATCCCATGATTGCGGTGACAAGCTTGGTTATATGAAGGCGTTTGTGCAATATGGTCTGCGTCACGGTTCGGAAGGCGAAAACTTCACCCGCTGGTTGAAGCAGACGTTGGGAAAGTAACAGGTTGTCGCCACCGCGGCTGAGAGCGAACACGAGAATGAATGAGGTTTACCATGACGAAGTTGAAAGCGGTTATTCCCGTTGCCGGATTGGGCATGCGCATGCTGCCGGCGACCAAAGCGATTCCGAAAGAGATGTTGCCAATCGTTGATAAACCGTTGATTCAATACATTGTCAACGAATGCGTCGCGGCAGGGATCAAAGAGATCATCCTGGTGACGCATTCTTCCAAGAACGCCATCGAAAACCATTTCGATACCTCATTCGAGCTGGAGGCGATGCTGGAGGCCCGTGTGAAGCGGCAGCTGTTGGATGAAGTGCAGTCGATAACGCCAAAAGGCGTGACGCTGATGCACATTCGCCAGGGGCAACCAAAAGGACTGGGACATGCCGTTCTCTGCGCTAAACCGTTGGTCGGTGATTCGCCATTTGTTGTTCTGTTGCCAGATGTTTTGCTTGACGATGCCAAGGCTGACCTGAGAAAAGATAATTTGCCGCATCTTATTTCTCGTTTCGAAGAAACGGGCCATAGCCAGATACTGGTTCAAACGGTCGACGAGCATACTCTGCGTGAGTATTCTGTTGTCGAATGTGAGAATAACGCACTGCAACCTGGCGATTCTTCACGTATCAGTTCAATAATCGAGAAGCCGGGCCGCGATGTTCCGCTAAAATCAAACTACTCAGCCGTTGGGCGATATGTGCTATCTGCGGATATTTGGCCTATTCTCGAGAAAATTGAGCCGGGCGCTTGGGGACGCATTCAGCTGACAGATGCTATTGCTGAGCTGACTCAGCAGCAAATAGTAGAGGCCACTGAATTGGTTGGTGAGTCGTTCAATTGCGGTGAGAAGATGGGCTATCTGCGGGCATTCGTGACTTACGGATTGCGCCATCCTACGCAGGGTAAAGCTTTCCGTGAATGGGCAGAGCAGCTCTCCCTGTAAAGTTCATCAATTTTCTTTAAGACAGATTTGGAACAATACTCAGCCAGTTGCTGCTAAGTTCAGGCCAAAACGACAGAGCTTTGGCTGCTCTTTTTTCTTTAGGAACTATGCAATAATGCTCCAAGGAATTGAGTCTACCAAATCTGAATTCAACGCTTGCTCAATGAAAGTGCGTTTTAGGATGTCTTCGCGCGAACATTGATAACACATTTTGCTGAGTGCCGCAGTAGGTGCCATGGTTGGCTCGGGGCTTGGCATTACATGCATTTTTTACTTTGAAAGTGATGATAACTCGATGGCAAAAAAACAATGGAAACTGATACCGCTTCTGGTATCTATCAGTGTAGTTAGCGGCTGTACTATCGTGCCGGGCTCTCATCTTTCAACCAGTGGTAAAGACGTCGTAAAACAGCAAGATAGTGATTTTGATCTTGATAAGTTGGTCAATATTTACCCAATGACGCCTGGTCTAATCGATAAACTACGAGCGAAACCAGTGGTTGCGCAGCCTAATTCTTCGTTAGAACGCGAGTTGCAAAACTACGAGTATCGTATTGGCGTCGGTGATGTGCTGATGGTAACCGTATGGGATCACCCGGAGCTGACGACGCCGGCGGGACAATACCGCAGTGCTAGTGATACCGGTAACTGGGTCAACTCAGACGGGACTATTTTCTACCCGTACATTGGCAAAGTGAAAGTTGCAGGAAAGACCGTCAGTCAGGTGCGTAGTGACATTGCCGGCCGTCTCGCTCAGTATATCGAGAGCCCGCAAGTTGACGTTAGCATCGCCGCTTTCCGTTCACAGAAAGTTTATGTAACTGGTGAGGTCGAGAAATCTGGTCAGCAACCAATCACTAACGTCCCATTGACGATTATGGACGCAGTGAATGCTGCGGGGGGGCTGAGTGCTAACGCGGACTGGCGAAACGTGGTATTAACGCATAATGGCAAAGAGCACCGTATATCCCTGCAGGCATTAATGCAGAAGGGTGACCTCACGCAGAACCATTTACTGTACCCGGGCGATATTCTGTATATTCCACGCAATGACGATCTGAAAGTATTCGTCATGGGTGAAGTGAAAAAGCAGTCGACACTACGCATGGATCGGAGCGGGATGACCTTAACCGAAGCATTGGGTAATGCGGAGGGGATGGATCAGGCAATGTCTGATGCAACGGGTGTCTTCGTTATTCGACCTCTACGTGGAAGTGAAGGGAAGAAAATTGCTAATATTTATCAATTGAACGCCTCTGATGCTTCTGCACTTGTTATGGGCACAGAGTTCCAGTTGCAACCCTACGATATCGTCTATGTGACAACGGCACCTGTAGTACGCTGGAATCGCGTGGTAATGCAATTGGTACCGACAATAACTGGTGTTCACGATATGACCGAAACTGTACGGTTTATCAAACAGTGGAATTAACAAATGTTTGATTCAATCTTGGTGGTTTGTGTAGGAAATATCTGTCGCTCTCCAACTGGAGAGCGTTTACTAAAACAGCTCTTACCGGATAGAAAAATTTCATCGGCAGGTATTGGGGCGCTAGTAGACAAACCCGCAGATGAAAGTGCTGAAATTGTAGCGCAAAAGCATGGCCTAAGCTTGAAAGATCATCTAGGTAAGCAATTAACTAGTTCTATGTGTAAAGAGTATGATCTTATTTTGGTCATGGAAAAGGCACACATTGATGCCGTATGCCGCTTAGCCCCCGAAGTCAGGGGAAAGACAATGCTATTCGGCCACTGGTTAAATCAGAAAGAAATAGCCGATCCTTACCGAAAAAGCCGAGAAGCATTTGAGTTTGTGTATGATATTCTCGATGAGTCCGCCCAAAAATGGGCGCAAGCACTAAATCGATAGATAGCCAGGATTTCCAATGTCAGAAAAGAACCGTGTGAATCTTTCAGGAAGTGATAAAACCGAAGAAATTGATCTGGGGCGTCTATTTGGGGAGCTGTTAGATAACCGCTGGCTCATTATAGGCGTTACCTCCGTGTTTATCGCACTTGGTATTACTTATAGTCTATTCGCAACTCCGATTTATCGGGCTGATGCAATAGTGCAAGTAGAGCGAAATGTGGGTAGCTCTTTACTGAGTAATATCTCGCAAATCTTGCCTAATGGGCAACCTGAAGCCGCTCCAGAAATTGAGTTGCTTAAATCGAGAATGATTTTGAACAAAACGATTGATGATCTGAACTTGAGAACAATCGTTAAAGAAAAGCATTTTCCGTTTATAGGGAAAGGCATAGCCCGCCTGACGGGGCAGCCGGTATCAAACTTAGATGTGGCAGAGTTTATTCCATCAGATTCGTGGAATAGCGATTCTCATTTAGAACTTGTCGTATTGAATAAAAATGATTTTACCGTGTCTTTGGGAGATGGGAAGTCTGTACAGGGAAAGGTGGGGAACGTACTAACGATCGATGGTAATACCATTTTAGTCAACCGTATTGACGCTAAGCCGGATACAGTATTTTCTATAACAAAACAATCTGAACAAAAAGCATTCAGTGGGCTTTTGGACAGATACAATGTTGTCGACAAAGGTAAAGACACCGGGGTACTTGGTCTAACTTTAACAGGGAGTGACCCCGCCAAAGTTGAAGCAACACTAAATAGTATTCTGCAGAACTATGTTTATCAGAATGTTCAGAGAAAGTCAGAAGAAGATGCGAAAAGTTTAGATTTTCTACGAGTGCAGCTGCCTAAAGTACGAGTCTCTCTTGATACTGCCGAAGATAAATTAAATAAATTCAGACAGAAGAATGAATCTGTTGACCTTTCTCTTGAGGCGAAGTCAGTCTTAGATTCGATTGTCTCAGTCGATACACAACTAAACGAGCTGACATTTAAAGAAGCTGAGATCTCTAAGCTATATACCAAAGAACATCCATCATATAGGGCATTACTGGAGAAACGCAAGACTCTGGAGATTGAGAAGGATAAACTCAATAAGCGAATCAATGGAATGCCGCAAACACAGCAGGAAATATTGCGCCTTAGCCGTGATGTTAAATCAGGGCAAGAAGTTTACATGCAATTACTGAACAAAGAGCAAGAGCTGAATATTTCAAAAGCCAGCAAAGTCGGGAATGTAAGGATTATAGATTCAGCAATTACTCAAGAAGATCCTGTGAAACCACAGAAGGCAGTTATACTTTTCCTAAGTTTCTTCTTCGGTATTATTCTTTCAGTCTTCTATGTGTTGATCAGAGCCTATTTACACCGCGGTATTGAAAATCCAGAGGAGTTGGAGAGTATTGGTGTTAACGTTTATGCAAGTGTACCTCTTTCAGAGTGGCAGCGTAAGCGAGATCAAGAGTTTACGGCAAAAAATAAAAATAGAAATGCAGACTCAAATACGTTGCTAGCATTTGGTAATCCAGCTGATTTAGCAATTGAAGCTATTCGGAGTCTGAGAACTAGCCTGCATTTTGCAATGATGGAGGCTAAAAATAATATACTTATGATCTCAGGTGCAAGTCCTGGGATTGGTAAGACATTTATAAGCGCAAACCTGGCGGCTGTTGTCGCTCAGACTGGAACAAGAGTGCTTTTCATTGACTGTGATATGCGTAAAGGGTATGCGCACGAGTTGTTGGGGATTGATGGAAAAAATGGGTTGTCAGATGTTCTATCTGGTAAATTGACCGTCGATAGTATCATCAAAAAAGCGAATAATTTTGACTTCATAGCTCGGGGAATCGTTCCTCCAAATCCATCTGAGCTGCTGATGCACAATCGTTTCCCTGAGCTTCTTACATGGGCATCAAAGCATTATGATCTCGTTGTTGTTGATACCCCCCCTATTCTGGCAGTAACCGATGCAGCTATTGTTGGTAAACAGGCGGGCACGTCATTAATGGTTGCAAAGTTTGAGCAAAACACTGCCAAAGAAGTTGAGATCAGTATAAAACGTCTCAACCAAAATGGCGTAGAAATAAAAGGTGTTATACTCAATGCTGTTGTCAGAAAATCATCTAACTATTATAGTTATGGGTATGATTATTATGATTACAGTTATAAATCATCGAAAAACTGATTAGCAACTATGCCGACCACCCGGTTTAAAATACCGGGTGGTGTTTAAATTTTTATATTTTCTGATGAACATGAAGGATAAAACTTGAGCGGGAATAAATGAATAGTGAATTAATAAACTGCTCTCGTGAGGTGATTTAAAATGTTCAAAATAATTTCTTTTCTTGCAGTATTCTTTTTTTCATTAAGTACATTTAGTTATAGGGCAGCAGCTCTTGGATATTTTTTTCTTTTTCTGTCTATCGCCCCATTTTGGAAAAATACGTTGGTAGTAAAACGTAGAGATATTTTTTATTTTTTGCTTATAAATATCTCAGTTATTGCATGTTCGCTACTGCAAAATATCTACTGGATATACTATGTCAAGTTTTTGGGGATGATATTTTTTGCATCAACTCTCTATGTGATGTACACAAGCAACATAATTAAAATTTCTGATATTGAGTTCTATTGCAAAGCTTTAATCATTGTCAATCTCACATTTTTCCTTATTCAGCTAATTGCATATCAAGCATTTGGCCACTTTATCGATTTTAACAATATGGTAAGGGAACAGGAGAGTACGACGCTGTATGCATCGAGAGCCTTGAGTGGTTTCATACTTTCGATAAGAGCTACCGGTTTGTATTCAGAACCTTCGTTCTATAGCATGAGCGTTTTCTGTCCTACGATGATTCTCATGTTGTTAAATAAGAAAATAAATAAATATGTTCTACTGGGGTTGTTTAGTTGCGCATTGAGTTTATCTATAGCATCATTGGCTATTGTTGCATTGGCAATGATTATTCTTTTCTTTAGATTAAAGAAAAACTATTTATTAAAAGGCGCGGTTATCGCTGCTATTGTACTTTCGGCTCCTTATTTAGGTGATTTTTACACAAAAAGAATAACCGATGATTCTGATTATGATGCTATATCATCGAGGCTTTTAATCCTTAAAGAGTTCGAAGCACGCGATTTTATCAACGATATAGTTGGCAGTGGATTTTTTTGGGCCGAGGATGAGCCGATTGGTAAAATTGGGTTAAAAGGATATCATACTCGCGATTCATCGTTCTATCCCTATATTTATTTCTCCGGTGGTATATTTGGCCTGCTTTTATTATTATTCTTTTTGTCACGGCTGGGTCTGAAGAATCTTGACATCCTCTATGGAGTTATAATTACGCTGCTATTTAAATTCAATATATTATCTTCTTTCTTTTGGATATTTATCGTGTTCTGCAAAGCGTTGGTTGCTGAAAGAAGAAAAAATCGTTCAAATTTAGAGGATGAACATGACATCACATAAAGAAATAAGTATCTGTGTTATAGATTATGCGTTAGCCGGAAGTTTCTTCTTGCGTTTAGCAGCCTCAGACAAAGATAGAGAGTACATTTTTGTATCCACACTGTTAAGTACATATTTGGCAGCGCGAAAAAAACATGAAGCTTACTTAATATCGAAAGTAAGCAAAGTACAAGAAAAAGATAAAGTTACTAGTCTTCCTGTCAATAGAGTGAGGGAGCTTGGCTTAAATATTCTTCAGCATGAAAATGCAATGGAGTTCGCCTCCATATTACAATCTTCAATAAGAAAAATATTGGATAAAAATAAAAACAAGAAGGTAAATTTACTGACATGGAATGGTGATAACGTAATAGGTGCTGTAATGCGTCAAGCTAAACAAGCAGACAATACGGTTAGCCTACTTTTTTTTGAATTATCAAATCTAAAAGGAAAGATATTTGTTGATCCTGAGGGGGTAAATGCTGCATCAAGTGTGTATTTAAAACCTGAAGTATTGCAGAATATTCCATCTGTTGATGAAGGTATTCATGACGTTTGGCTGAAAGATTTTTTTGAAGAAAAAAAAGGGAATAAACTACTACCCCAAGCATCTAAAGGTAAAGAGATAACTCTTAGGCATCTAATTGATTTTGTCTATACAAAATTCTGGGGTTTTCAAACATTCCCTAAGAGCTCGATAAGCAATAGGATTAGAAAAAAAAGAACACATGAAATTAATGACGATAAGGTTATTCCTGATGAGTACATTTTTTTTCCCATGCAGGTGTCGACAGATACCCAGATAGTTCTAAATAGCGATGTTGACAATGTTGATGTGCTAAATCATCTCATTGAAAAAGAGATTTTACCTATCGTAACTAAGCCTCATCCTGCTGAATCGAACTTTGACTATATATACAAGATTAAAAATGAGAACCAAGGTAGATTATTTATCTCGCAGAAGAATACTTACGAGCTAATTAAAAACGCAAAGTGTGTATATACGATAAATTCCACAGTTGGAATGGAATCGATGTTATTTGATAAAAGTGTCGTATTTATGGGGCGTTCTGTATATTCAAATATGGGAACCGCTGAATTAAAAAAATACTTACATAATTACCTTGTAGACATAGACTTCTTCGATGAAAACTTTACTATAACACCTAATCTCATTGATAGTGTTTATTCAAGGCGAAATGATGGATAAATATATAGTTGCATTAAAGGTAGCGTATTCTGGTTGTCGAGTTCTACTAAGTAAGCTTATTTTTAGACGACAGTTTTCAACAAAGAAAATATTTTTCACTACAGACCTTCCACATATTAGATGTAGAGTCAATGGACGAATATACATTGGAAATGTGAAATTTAGAAATGGTTGTAGAATATTTTCTGATGGAGGCAAAATTTCAATTTCAGACGGTTGCTTCATAAATAATGATTGCTCATTCAATGCAAAGGGTAGGATTGAAATTGGCGAAAATACACTTTTTGGCGAAGGTGTGAAAATATACGACCATAATCATCGCATCGGAAATAGCTATGTTGTATCCAAAATTGAGTTTGATGTCTCAGATGTAATTATAGGCCGTAATTGCTGGCTCGGCTCAAATGTTACGATTTTGAAAGGGGTAAAACTTGCTGACAATGTCATAATTGGAGCTGGTAGCGTCGTTACAAAAAGTATTTTTGAGCCTGGAGTGTACATAAGCAGTAATGGAGGGTTGAAGAAAATAAAATGAAAATAATGCATATTATTGAGTCTTCAGCGACTGGCACTTTATCTGTAGTGACGATGCTCGCCAATAGTCAGATAAAAAATAATAATGATGTATATGTGATCTATTCGCGGCGATCCGACACACCAGAAAACATAGCCACACTGTTCGATCCAAGAATTGAACTGGTGGAGATTGATATGGCTATGCGAAAATTCCCTGCATCATGCATCCTACTAAGAAAAACAATAGCAGAAAAAAATCCTAATATTATTCATCTGCATTCGTCTCTAGCTGGTTTTGTTGGGCGGTTGGCTAATATAGGAAATAAAAAAAATAGAGTTATTTACAGCCCACATTGTATCTCTTTCATGAGGAAAGACATTGGAAAGGTAAAGGAGTATGTTTTTAAAACATTAGAGAGAGTTGCGAATTTCATTCCTTCGACCTATGTTGCTTGCTCAAAAAGTGAATACGAGTCAATAAAAACTAACCTTTCCATAAAGAATATAGAAGTTATAAATAATGCCTACGATGGCGAAGCTTCTTTTGAGTTTTCAGTTTCTGATTTGGGTCTTAAAAACAAAAAGAAAGTAGAGATAATCACTGTTGGTGGAATAAGAAACCAAAAAGATCCTACTTCATTTTCGCTTTTAGCAAAAAGTTTAACTAATAAGCCGGTTAATTTTACTTGGGTGGGAGATGGCGAAGATAATTTAAAGCGCCTTCTGCAGGAAGCTGGGGTGAGCGTTACAGGATGGCTACCTAAAACGGAAGTGATGAAGCTAGTAAGGAGATCCGATATATATGTATCCACGGCTAAGTGGGAAGGTATGCCTATTTCTATATTGGAGGCAATGGCATCCGGAGTCCCGGTGGTAGCGAAGAATTGTGCCGGAAATAACGATTTAATCGAAAATAGAAAAAATGGTTATTTGTTTGATGAGTTGGATGAGGCGATCGCGGCTATTCAACAGCTAATCGAGAATGATGAAATAAGAAGAAGTATTATATTGACTGCTCTCGAGGACATAAAAAGAGAGTACTCTCGGACAGGTTATGTTGACAAGATGCAATGTTTGTATGAGCGTCGCTTGGATACGTTCAATTAACCACTCGTTAATATGATTAAACCATAATTGTTAATTGGGTTTTTTGAATGCAGCAAACTGGTTTTATGAATTCAAAAGACGGCAAGTTTTTTAGTATAAGTAGGTAAGACTGATGAGTGTTTTTCCAGAAAATAGAAAAGTTAAGATTGTCATCCCAGCACGTCTATCCTCTAGTCGATTACCAGAAAAAGCGTTGCTCATGCTGCAAGGACATGCTGTATTTTGGCACGTATATAGACGCTGTATCGAGGCTGGCATCGAACACCAAGATATATATTTAGCAACTGATAGCGATAAAATATATAAAAAAGCAGTTGATGAAGGTATTCAGGCTATCATGACTGGTAGTCAACATATGTCTGGAACTGACAGAGTGAGTGAAGTTGTTGAACTTTGCCACTGGCCGAATGATACTTTAGTTGTTAATGTTCAAGGAGATGAGCCGTTAATTCCGCCACGACTAATCAGAGAGCTCATCGATTTCTCTCTCAAGAACAAGCAATTTGACATTTTCTCAGCCTACTCGAAGATAACTAATCTTGAAGATGCAGAAAATAATAATATGGTAAAAGTCGCAATTGGTGAGAGAGGAAACGCTGTTTATTTTAGTCGCTCTCGTATTCCTTTTAACCGAGATAAGCCTCTAGATATCAGCTCATGTGTCAAACATATAGGTATTTATGCCTACAGCGCAAATAGCTTAACTGCTTTTTGTTCATTGCCTACAGGAACACTGGAATCTTTGGAGAAACTTGAGCAATTAAGAGCATTAGAAAATGGAATGAAAATAGGCATGATGTACTTTGATGGAGATGTACATCATGGAATCGATACAGTTGATGACTATAACAATATCAAAAGGGTAATAGAGAATGAAGGCAATTGAAGTTGCTAAGAAAGTTATTAATACAGAAATCCGTGGGTTGGAGAGTGTGTTAGAGCTTTTAGATGAAAATTTCTCGGACTCAGTTGAGCTTATCTTGCAGTCGACAGGGAGAGTTATTATTAGCGGAATGGGAAAGTCAGGACTGATTGGTAGGAAAATTGCTGCATCTTTAGCGAGTACAGGTACCCCGAGTTTCTATATGCATCCCGGTGAAGCATTCCATGGCGACTTGGGCATGATAAAAGAAGAAGATATATTTATTGCTATATCTAACTCAGGGGAAACCGATGAGATGCTAAAGTTGCTTCCATTCCTGGAAGATAATAAGAATAAAATCATATCAATTACCGGCAGTGAGCAATCAACACTAGCCAGAAGCGCAGATTATCACCTGAATGTGTGGGTTCCTGAAGAGGCATGTCCACACCAATTAGCCCCAACATCTTCTACTACCGCTGCGTTGGTTATGGGGGATGCTCTAACTATTGCTCTGATGGAATTACGTAATTTTCGTCCAGAGAATTTCGCGAGATTTCATCCAGGGGGGTCCTTGGGAAGGAAATTACTGAGGAAAGTGCGAGATGAAATGGTTAGCTCTAACTTACCCATAATTGATTTGAGCTCAAGTATCATTGATGCAATAAAAGCTATCAGCTCAGGGAACTTGGGATTGGTTATTGTATGTGACGCCAAAAAGTTGTTCGGGATCATTACTGATGGTGACTTGAGGCGTGCACTTGATAAACATTCAAAAGAAATATTCGACCTGCGCGTTTTGGACATAGTAAAAACTAAGCCACATACCATTTCGCAAAATATTTCGATTAGTAAGGCCTATGACAAAATGGAATCTCTCAACATTACATCATTAATCGTGACTGATAATGAAGAAATTCTGGGTGTCCTTAAAAAGTAAGTCGTACTAGAAATAGGTTGCAGGAGATGGCTATTAAAATTTTTAAAAGTAGTGAGAGTAAGGAGGTTATAGTACACTCCATTATTTCACTTTTCGTAAGGGTTCTAAGTGTACTCTCAGCCTTTTTGATGAATTTGACGGTGGCTAGGGTACTGGGTGTTGAAGGGGCGGGTTATTTTCTCTTGGCACTAAGTATTATTACATTCCTTTCGACAGTAGGACGGTGCGGTTTTGACAACTTAGTTCTTAGGTTCTCAGGAATTTCTTCAGGGCAAAATACCACACTGATATCTAGCCAGATCTTAAAAAAAACCTTGTTAGGCTGTTTTGTTATTTCAGTGGCACTAGCACTAATATTGGCAATTTTCTCAAAGACTATTTCGGTAAGCTTTTTTTCAAAGCCAGAACTGGATCTCACTTTGTTATCAATTTCGCCAGGATTAGTAGGTGTTTCACTCTTTACCTTGTTGGCAATGGCTCTGCAGGGGCTTCGAAGAATAATTCTTTCTGTATTTATTCTTAACATTAGTGTAAACATTATTTTTATTCTTATTGCTCTTAGCGGGGTAATGCATTCAAGTACTGACGCCTCGCTTGCCTTTTCTGCTTCTGCGTTGATTACTGCTATTCTTGGTGGGCTTATATATCTTTCGATTCAGCGCAAAAGCAAAGAGGCTAATTTAACGGTGGTACTGGAGCAGACAGACATAGGATGGGGAACTGTGCTTACTTCAGCTATACCCCTGTGGACAGTTATCGTTCTGAGTCAGTTTGTCCAGTGGTCTGGGCAATTTTTGAGTGGCGGCTATGTACCTGCTGATGATATCGCACGTTTCGCTGTCGCACAGCGTACATCGATGCTGACAAGTTTCGCCTTAATGGCAGTAAATTTGGTTGTAGCTCCCAGATTCGCTGCATTCTATCATTCGGGTAAGCTTGTCGAGCTAAGGCGGCTTGCTATAATGTCGACTCGATTGGTAGTTGTCGGTGCTGCGCCAATGGTTATTGCTGTATTTTTTTTCCCAGATTTGATTATGAGTTTTTTTGGGAAAGACTTCATTGAAGGCGCCAGTTTATTGAAAATATTAACAATTGGGCAATTGGTTAGTGTGCTAACAGGATCTGCTGGCTACCTGCTGATGATGTCTGGACACGAAAAAGACGTGCAGAAAGTTTTTTTGTTTTCGGCCCCTTTAATATTCATACTTATAATGACGTTAACCCCTATCTGGGGGATTGTTGGGACAGCGTGGGCAACATCAATAACTATTTCGGTTCAAAGTTTAATTACAGTTTTTTTCGTTAAGCGAAGACTCGGATTCTACTCATTAGAGTTCAAGTAAACTTGATCAATCACTCAATTTTTTAGGCTGGTTAATAGTTTTGTTCAACATGCTCTTTGTTGACTTATAGAGAGGTAATGATGAGAAAGCTTATTTTATTGATTTCAATGTTTGGACTATCTTCGACAGCGCTATCGGCAGAAATGGTAGCGAAGAGTGAAGGTAATGTCGAGCCAGCCAATACTGCACAGCAAATGAACTATCACTTCGGAGTTGCCACTCATTTTGTAAGAAAAATGCGAAGCATGGCCCACTGGGATCCCGAGAAGTATATCCCAGTAATCGCTGCTATGAATGTCGGCTGGATTCGAGATGAAATCATGTGGGATAAGGTAGAGAAGGAAAAAGGTGTCTATTCCATCCCTAAAGAAGATCTCGAATGGATTAATATTGCTAATAAATATGGTATAAAAATCATTATTACATTTAATGGTAATAATCCGAATATATACAGCGATAATCAATTTCCTCCTGATGCCTACTCCAATGCAATTGCATATGTTGCCCAACAATTACAAGGAAAAATAGATGCTATTGAAGTGTTGAATGAACCATTCAATTGGTATGCAAACTCGTTCGCCCAGGGGACAAGGAATGCAGGAACAATTTATGGTACGGCCAAGGATGGTACAATCGAAAGCTGGATGCGCAACTATGTTCAGCTATTAAACGAATCAGCTGACAAGATTAAGGCAACGACTAAAGGGATAAAGGTCATAGGTCTTGGTGGATTTCCTGCAATGAACTGGCGCATGATAAGGTATGGGCTCAGCAAGAATGTTGATGGCATTACATTGCATCCATATAGCTATGCAACCACACCTGAAATAATGCCGTATCCTGACTCAAAAGCAAGTTTCAAGAAAAACGGAAATACTTTTATCTCTGACAAAGACGGGAGTTTTTCTGCACTTATTAATAGAATGCTTAATTTCTCCATTGAGAATGGTGGGCCGAAAAGCATCTGGTTAACTGAGTGGGGATGGACGACTAAAAAGAACTTTCCAATCTCAAGAGGAAATTTTGTTGGTGTTAGTGAGGATGAGCAAGCAGTGTATATACAACGGCGCTTCATGGAGTCTTTGGGCGTTGGAATTAAAACAAGCATCGTTTATTCTTTCATGGATGACAAGAATGACACTGGTATTGCAAGTCAGGTCAACAGCGAAGATAACTTCGGCTTGTTGCGGTCGGATGGGACCCCCAAACCTTCATATTATGCAGTACAGCGTTTGGCTTCGTTATCAGTCAACTTGATACCTGCTAATGATGTCAGTTACATTATTCAACAAGAATCAGCCAGACCAGATGATTCGCCTGCTAAAGCTTTTGATGGTACCTTGCTTTACGCACCTGATCGAGTGATATCTTACCAATTTAAAAATGAAAATAGCAATACGAGATACATAGCTGCTTGGTCGATGGAAAAATATAGTCAAAAGCCGCCTAGGCTTTCAAACTTAACTTTACCTATGTCCGTTAAAGGTATTGCTGTGACGAATATGCTTACTGGCACCAAAGTGGAGTATAATACAACTACTGTGGGTAGTCATAAAGTTGTGCATAATTTGCCGATCCCAGTCAATCCAGTTCTTATCGAGTTGCAAGAATAATAAGTTCAACTAAGCTTGGTGGTATATCACTCAGATAAAAGCGCTGATATGGGAATGTGATTTTTTTCATGTAAAATCTGGGTATGCCTTGATAGCTGATTTCATATTAGAGATGCCAACTTGAATATTTTAAAAAATTCGTACTGGATCTCTGCAGAAAAAATAGTGACAGTACTTGGCTTGATTTTTGTTACCTCATATGTTGCTAAATATATTGGGCCGGAAAATTTTGGCAAGCTAGCATTTTCTACAACTATTTTTGCAGTTATTCAGTCAATTTCTTTGTTAGGGACTGATAGTATCATTTTTAAGAGAGCATGTGCTAATAAAAATTCGTGCTTCAAGTTAATGAGCGCAGTTAAGAGATTACGTGCATTTATTCATCTCTCACTCTCTGCGCTTGCACTGATTTGGTTCTACTTTAACTCTGATTATCTGACATTTATTTTTCTTTTAGCTTCATGTATCTCTGTCTATTTTGTAACTCAGGATGTGTTAAGAGTTTTCAATGAGGCGACATTAAACTCCAAGAAAAATACACTGGCAAATCTAGTCGGTTTGGTTGTTGCCATTTTTTTTCGATATGTTATAGCCGTATTAAGTCTTGATCCGGCATGGCTAGCAGCTCCGATCATCCTCGTTTCATTGATACCTTATTTGATTAGAAAGTGGAATTACCGACTTCAGCACAAAATAGTTATTATTTCCGAATTTCAAAGACGAAGATATATATACTATACTCTGGTTGTTGGCGTGCCTCTGGCAATTTCAGGCATCTCGGTTACTATTTACACACGATTTTCGCAGTTTGTTCTTATCTATTATTATGGCGATAGTGAATTGGGTGTTTTCTCAGCGGCAAGTACGATCGCTACCTCTTGGGCTTTCATTCCATTATCAATTGTTACCTCTTACTTTTCTATTATTTATAAAGAAAAAGCAAAAGAAAATATCGAACATTACGTCCTACAAGCTAACAAGATCGCATTCTCAATATCTATATTAGCGGTCGTTGGTGTTTTACTAACAGGAAGGGAAGTCTTGTCCTTTTTGTTTGGCAATGCATATTTATCAGCTTACTATACGTTAGTGCTTCTAACTGTCGCATCACTATTCTCAGTTATGGGGGTTGTGTCATACCGCTATATTATAAAAAAATCTGGGTATCATTACTTATCTATCAAAGCACTGATGGTTACTATCACCAGCATTATATCGGCTATCTTTTTTGTTCCTGGCCATGGGAGTATAGGCGCAGCTTATAGCATTTTATTAACTGAGTTTGCGTCTTTAACTTTTTTTAATTATTTCTTTAGGCGTGGCGAAATTGGGAAAATGCACCTGTCAATGTTTTCACTAAATAAATAATTTTTTAAAAGGTGGTGTAATGCGAGTTCTCATTATTAATACCCTTTATGCCCCCAATTTTGTCGGCGGTGCTGAACGCTCAGTACAGCTTCTAAGTGAAGAGTTGGTTAAAAATGGAGACGATGTGCGTGTTATCTCGTTGCATAAGAGGTCAACTCGCGAGTGCGCAGTTATAAATGGAGTTGAGGTTGTTTATTTGCCGTTAAGAAACGTCTACTGGCCATTCGATAATTTACCCAGAAGATATGTAGAAAGACTAGTCTGGCATTTTATAGATAATTATAATCCCATGATGAAAGAATTAATTTCATCAGAGATCTTGTTGTTTTCACCTGACATTGTTCACACCAACAATTTGTGTGGATTTTCTGTTGCTGTATGGGATGCAGCACATAAGTGCGGTGTAAAGATAATTCATACCGCCAGAGACTACTATCTTTTCCATCCAAACTCAACGCTGTATAAAAAGGGAAGAAATACTAATGAGCGTAGCGTTAGCGTACTGATCTTTTCTTTTCTAAAAAAGTTAAAGTCACGAAAGGTTAGTCTTTTTGTTGGGATAAGTGATTATATAAAAAACTTCCATACTGTAAATGGTTTTTTTTCCTCCAGAGATGGTATAACTATTTACAATGCTGTGTCTATTAACCAGGCACAAAGAGAAAGAGATGATACTGTTAAGATAGGCTATATAGGTCGGCTTAGTGAAGAGAAAGGTTTTGATGACTTCTGTTCAGCCATTATTTTCTTGCGAAATAAAAATATTAGCATAGAAGCATTAGCCGCTGGGAGAGCAAATAACTCTAAAAATAGTAATGCTTTCGAAGTCTTGGCAGATGCAGCGAATGTTAGAATCAGTGAGTATAAGGATATCCAAGAATTTCTTTCAAAAATTGATGTGGTTATTTTGCCTACAAAGTGGAGAGAACCATTCGGACGGACTATTGTTGAGAGCGCTTTAGCCAATAAACCTGTATTTACGAATCCTATTGGCGGAATTGTTGAATTGATGTCTCTATTGCCCAATGTAAAGCCATTGGTATTAAAGGATGTTGAGCGAGAGATTTTAATTCCGAATGTTGCTTTCCCTGATACGCGCGATGTGATTGTATTTAGTATTGAAAAAACAACTAACGAGTATAAGAAAATATATGAAAGAGTCTGCAGCAGAACTTGAGCTTAAAGAAGTGCCTGGTGAGTTGATCTCAATCGATTCTTTCGTTTTTTTAGTTGGGTTGTTTTTCGCACTCTTCTATTTGTATTCGTTTTCTAAAGGTCGTGGTTTTAGCCGATATCTTTTTTTCTTTCTGCTATGTTATATAATTTGTTCATTTTCATCATATAACATAATGGTTATGCCAATACATGATTTTAATATTCCAATTGCGCGTAACTTTATCTATCATTATAAACTTTACTCAATATTATCACCTTTAGACATAGTTTCTATTGTGTTCTTATTTTTTGTGCTGTCTCGAGTCGTAATCTTAAAGGCAGATTACTTTAATGTTAACCCATTCATAATTAAAATACTGGCATTGATTGTTCTTCAAGCAGTTTTCATTGCTGTTATTTCTTCTTTTGGTTATTATGTGCACTTAACACAAGGTGGAGTGGCTAGTTTCAAAGATCATGCTGTCTACATCCGAGGTGTCATTTATTTCCTGACGATTTTAATTTTGTTCTTTAAAATATATCCTGAGTTAAAAAACTATAATTTTTATGATATTTTAAAGTTATTCATTGTAATTGATATAATTAATTTTATTTCAGGTTTAATTTCATGCGGTATCTACTATGATTTCTTATGGGAACGATATGGGATAAAAGTTACTATTATAGATCAAGACAAAATATATAATTACTTTACAATGTACGTGTTGATTTTTGTCGCAATGACTTTTTCCTTTAGCAAACCAGTAAAATTTATTCACTGGGGAGTACTGATTATCGGTCTCTTCATGTTTTTAAATATATATAAATTTATTTTTGCCATTGCTGCTATTTTTTTATTCTATGACATTTTAATTTCTGCGTTTTCAGGCGGAAAGTATAAATTAAAAATAGCGCTGAGTGCACTTGTTATAGCATTAACATTGCCAGCAACAGCACCTTTGCTAGTCAGCAAGTCGATGGGAACTCGCTCTAGTCAATTAAATGATTATTGGGAGTATACAGGACATTACTTCCCGGCAAACCTTATTGGCATAGGTTATGGTGGGAAATATATTTCACCGACAGGGGTTGCTGATAAAGGAGAGACAAAAAAGATCGATCAGTATCCTGAAGGGGAAGTTGTCTATAAAAAAAGTATTCAGATGCCGATGTTAACTCAGATTAAGAATAGTGGAGCTATTGGTCTTTCTTTTATGTTGGTTATGGCTCTCGTATTCATTCATCTCATTATTCATCAGAATGTTATGAAAAATATAACAATTTTTTCAACAGCGATTTTCTTTAATATTCTATGGTTGGCGGCTAGTACTAGCATCGTTATTCAGCCATATCCAATGCCTTCGCTTTCCTTTTTCAAGCTTTTGATTTTGGCTGTTTTGCTTATTCACTTTAAAGATGAGTCCGGAAAGCGGCAACCCATTACCGAGAATTTTCATGAATAGTTGGTTTTTTTTCGCAAAGAAATATTTATTCCGACTGATAAAAAGAATAATCCGTTTCGCTCCTTGGTGGGTTCAAGATTGTTTGGTTTTTCTTTATTATTTTAGACGTTTCCCTAGATTGAGAAACCCGATAGGCTTCAATGAGAAAGTGCTGTATAGAAAAAATAGGCAGTTTGAATTGAGCGCTTTTACTATATTGGCTGATAAATATAAGGTCAGACAGTATATCAGTGATACAATAGGGGCGGAGTTTCTTGTGCCTCTTATTTTTCATTCAGAACATCCTGTGAAACCTTCTGATTTAAAATTCGGATGCGATGTAATTATAAAACCAAATCACTGTGCTGGGCTTTATGTGATCGTGCCTGAAATAGCAGATGATTTTTTTATTAATAAAATCTGTAATGAGGTAAATAAGTGGCTTTCTATAGATTTCTCACAAGTCCAGAGAGAGAGACACTACAGTAAAATACCCCCTAAAATACTGATTGAAAAGCTATTGGGTGACGGAGTACAGGCTCCTGTTGATTACAAGTTCCATATATTCAATGATACTAATGGTCGGGTAAATTACGTGTTACAGGTAATCGATGATAGATTCTCCGGTAAGATTCGTAGATCATTTTATGTAAATAGTTTGGAAACTGTGTTTTGTAAAGAAGATGGGGCGGGTGGAATAGCTGTTTGTAGCAAGCTACTTGCTTGTGCATTGAGTAAAAGCTTAAAGTTGGCCGCTAAATTTGATTATGTCAGGGTTGATTGGTATATTCATTCAGGAAGTTTGTACTTTGGTGAAATGACATTTACGCCTGCTGCAGGATTTGGTACAGGCTTCGGTGATGAATTAGACTATGTGATGGGGCGCTTTTGGTCTATGAGTTCATTGGATCAATTACGAGTCTCCACAGCTGGATTGGAGCGCTATAATTGATTTACATTAATGCAAGATTTCTCACTCAGGAACTCACAGGGGTTCAGCGTTACGCCAAAGAGATCTCTTTAGCGTTGATGTTGCTCAGAGATGATATTATTTTTCTTGTTCCTAAGAACATTGTTTTTCAGGAGTTCGCTGAGTCTGCAACTATTAGAATTGTAGGTCGTAATACTGGTTATCTGTGGGAACAGTATGATCTACCGCGGTACCTGGAGACGCTGGGAAGTCCTTTACTTGTGAATCTTTGTAATCTAGCGCCGGTTTTTTACAAAAATAAAGTTATTACACTCCATGATATTACTTATAAGCGGTTTCCAAAGAGTTATAAATGGCAATTCCGAAGTATTTATAATTTTGTGACTCCTTTTTTGATTCGTTCATGCAAGAAAGTTGTGACAGTGAGCAACTTCTCTAAGAATGAATTGATTCATAATTTCTCATGTAATGCCGACGATGTGGATGTTGTTTATAATGCTGTGTCGAGAAGTTTTATTTACAATAGCGAAACCGTTTCTAAAACAGAAGTGAAGTACTTTCTGGCTTTATCGTCGCCTCTTTATCACAAAAACTTACGTTTTCTAATTGATGTTTTTTTAGCCTTCTCGAAAAAGTACGATGTTGAGTTGAGAGTTGTTGGTGATAGAAACCATGCTAACCTTTCGTTTGACAGTGATAAATTTGACGAGCTAAATGCAAGTCGTGTGAAATTTTTAGGAAGAGTCGATGATAATTCTTTATCAGAATTGTATCGAAATGCAGTGGCGTTTGTGTTTCCATCTCTCTATGAAGGATTCGGCATTCCACCTATTGAGGCTCAGGCCTGCGGCTGTCCAGTAATTTCTTCGAATGCAGCCTCTATGCCTGAGGTGTTACAAGACAGTGCCTTTTTTTTCTCGCCAGAGAGTAACGCCGAGCTATATTCTGCTATGGAACTGCTAATGTTGGATAAAAATTTAAGGGAAGAGCTAGTTGCGAGTGGGCGAGAGAACGCAAGAAGATTTTCTTGGAGTAAATCTGCAGAAAAGTTAAACTCTCTTTTGGATAGCATAATTTGATTAATTTCACGCTTTTCTTCCCTATAGACTTATATGGGGTGTTTTTAGAAATGAAAATATCCCTAGAGGTCAACAATGTCATATAGCAATGTTAATATTGGTGTTGTAGCAGATTGGTTAGTTACATATGCTGGTTCAGAGAGTGTTATTAAACAAATTCTTAATGTTTTCCCTGAATCAACTCTTTACGCTGTAGTTGATTTTTTAAATGAACGAGATCGTGCTGAATTATTTGATAGATCTGCGAAAACCACATTTATACAGCAGTTGCCTTTTGCAAAGAAGCTCTATCAATCATATCTTCCATTAATGCCTTATGCAATTGAACAGCTAAATATGAAGGAACATGATATTATCATATCGAGCAGTCATGCTGTTTCTAAAGGTGTTTTATCTGGTCCTGATCAATTGCATATTAGCTATGTTCATTCACCAATGCGCTATGCATGGGACTTGCAACATCAATATCTAAAAGAGTCCGGCTATGATTCCGGGTTGAGGGGAGTGTTGATTAAATGGTTTTTGCATAAAATGAGACTCTGGGATTGCAGAACTTCTAATAGCGTAGATCATTTTATTGCCAATTCACATTTCATCGCAAGAAGGATAAATAAAGTATATGGTCGAAATGCTGACGTAATTTACCCGCCTGTTGATATCTCTCAATTTGTTTTTAGAGAGTCAAAAGACGATTATTACATGACGGCCTCTCGACTTGTCCCTTATAAACGGATAGATTTAATTGTAGATGCTTTCTCGTTAATGCCAACTAAGAAACTAGTTGTCATTGGTGATGGTCCTGAAATCAAAAAAATTAAGATGAAGGCGTCTTCTAATGTCCATATATTGGGCTACAAAGATAAGTCGGTTCTTATCGACTATATGTCACATGCCAAAGCATTTATATTTGCAGCAGAAGAGGACTTTGGTATTGTTCCTGTTGAGGCTCAAGGTTGCGGAACCCCTGTTATCGCATTTGGAAGGGGAGGCGCTCTGGAAACCGTTAGACCTCATGGTACCGGAAAGGCAACAGGGCTATTCTTTGAGCGACAAGATGTTAAATCATTAATAGAGAGTGTTCATCGCTTTGAAAAAATTCAAGATAAAATTCTACCTTCCGATTGTTATAATAATGCGCTGAAGTTTTCTTCTGAGAGGTTTGATAAAGAGTTTAGTGAATATGTCAGAGAAAAATGGCTGTTATTTAATGAAAATAAAACGATTTTTTATTAATGGTTTTTAGTTAAGTATTCTTATTAATAGTGAATAAGATTGTTGTTCAAATTAGTTATGGATGGAAAACCCAATGTCAAATAGCCATGGGAATGTCAAAGGTTTTATTTCTAAGTTTGCATTGATTTTATCTGATCTGGTATTTTTTAATATATCGATATATATATCTTATTTTCTTATCGATAGGTTTTTAGATGATCCGGGTATTTATCTTTTATCTGATGGGTATGGCGTTAGAGTCCTGGTGCATTTTATTCTCTCTCTGATTTGTATTTTTTGGTTTCTCACTAGGTTACGGCACTATACCTACAGAAAGCCTTTTTGGTTTGAATTGAAAGAAACTGTTCGTACGTTGCTCATCTTTGCAGTTTTGGATCTTTCATTGGTTGCTTTTTCTAAGTGGAATTTCTCGCGTTACATTTGGATGTCTACTTGGTTACTGATTATTTTTCTTGTGCCGTTAGGTCGAATCATAACTAAGCACGTGTTGAATAAACTCAACTTATGGAAAAAGAATACTATTATTATAGGTTCTGGAAGGAATGCGATGGAGGCTTATGCTGCATTGCAAAGTGAAGAGGTACTTGGTTTTGATGTAACTGCTTTTTATTGTACTGATGTTCCGCGCAATAATATTTCGGCAAATGTCCCTGTAATTGAAACGGAAGAGCGGTTGTGGGAGATTGCTGATGTTGAAAATACGCAATTCATTGTCGCACTTGAATATGAACAGAATACGCTTCGCGATTGGTGGTTGAAGAATCTTGTTAAACACAATTGCCGTTCTGTATCGGTTATCCCTACTTTGAGAGGTGTGCCATTATATGGGACTGACATGTCATTTATTTTTAGCCATGAAGTTATGATTTTGCGTGTTAATAATAACCTTGCCAAACGTTCATCAAGAATCGTTAAGCGCCTATTTGATATAGTGGGTTCATTTTCTATTATTCTTGCATTATCACCAGTTTTAGTTTTTCTTGCTTATAAAGTATCTCGAGATGGTGGTAAGGCTATTTATGGGCATGAGCGTATTGGACAGAATGGTGTTAAATTTAAATGCTTGAAGTTTAGATCCATGGTCGTGAATTCTCAGGAGGTTTTGAAAAATCTCTTAGAAAATGATGTAGATGCTCGCGCTGAATGGGAAAAAGATTTCAAACTAAAAAATGATCCTAGAATTACAAAAATAGGCCATTTTATTAGAAAGACAAGTCTGGATGAGTTACCGCAGTTGTGGAATGTGTTAAAGGGAGAAATGAGCTTAGTTGGCCCACGACCGGTTATTGAAGCAGAGCTTGAACGTTACGCTGGTGACGTAGATTACTACTTAATGGCAAAACCTGGTATGACAGGGCTTTGGCAGGTTAGCGGACGTAATGATATTGATTATGATACGAGAGTTTATTTCGATGCTTGGTATGTGAAAAATTGGGCATTATGGAATGATATTGCTATTCTCTTTAAGACTATAGGCGTGGTTTTGAAGCGTGATGGTGCTTACTAATTAATTTCTTTTTCATTTTATTTATGCCTGAAGAAGGCCAGCTTTAAAATTTTCTCCGTTAAGGCTGGCTCTAATCATGTTGTAGTTTTACTTGAGTTCATTTGGCGCGACGTTTGAATATATAACGTTGCGACCTCCTTTCTATGATGTTTATTCCCTATCTTATTTCCCATATCCTTTCTCCGATGTTTGTTTTCCTACCTTATTTTATTCCCCATATCATTTCTTGATTCTCCTGCTATTCGATATGATGAATTTTATTCATTTTTCCTCTTTAAGTTTTTATTCGCTATCTCTTTATCTGTAACTTTTAGAGTTGTTTAATTTATAAAAATAAACCTTTCTCCACTTGGTAAGGTTTCTTGGGGGGAGGCGGCCCATCCCTTCTGATGGATTGTAGCTCTTTGTATTTTCAATTGGTTACGAAGTTTGTACTGCTATCTTAAGAGTAGAGGGGGGCTGATGCTCTGTTGATATTTGGATATGCTCTATATTCTACGCGTGGTTTTGCATTAATAAAACTTTTATGTTGAGATGATAATTGTTCGCGCCCTAATGTTAACTGATTTTATTTATAGTTTTTGTTATTTATTTAACTTCTTGTTTTTATTATTGTTTACCTGGTTTGTAATAAAATTCCTATTCCCTTGACAGCTTCGTGTTTTTGAACTTTTCTTTATATGCGAAGTAAGGGGGTTTTCGCACGCTATTCAATTATGCGGTAACAATTTATCGCTAACGCTAGGTTTTAAATCAGGTTTTGATTTTGCCTAGCTAAAACCATTTTATTTTTTAAGGATACGATTATGGCTTCTCTAGTGTACCAGAAAGAGGCGGCAGCGCTTCTTTTAGCTGTGCTTGGACAAAATGCATCGCCAAGCGTGTTTGACACTGTTGGTAATCAAATAGAGAAAGGGCAAACTACCGCCCAGGCATACATCTCCAGTCTGTTATCCTCCAGTGCTGGACAGGCACTCTATGCATCAAAAACAGACGTTGAAATTTTACAGAGTATCTACACAGCGGCCTATGGCAGCTCACCGACAACAGCGCAGCTGCAGGCGATTCTCGCGGGGAGCACCTTGAACGATGCAATATCAGACGCCGTTAATTCTTTGCTGAATTACAGTGGTTTTGATAGCGGCACGCTTGCGTCTCAGAGTAACTTCGATGTGCAACTCAATAACGTGCTATTCCCGGGCACCAGTGCCGCTGGTTCTGGTCCTGGTGTGTCGGATGCATTGGCACTCTATTATCTGGCTGGCATCGATCCTGTCACCAGTACTGTTATTACACTGGCTACACAGATAAATACTTCCACGCAATCCTTCTCACAAGTAGCCAATAAATTTGTTACCGATCGAGCAGCGCTCAATTCGTTATCAAACACAGATTTCATCAATAAGGTGTTTAATGAAGCCTACGAACGCGCTCCAAGCAACAGTGAGTTCTCCACTCTGAGTGCAATTCTCAGCGGGGGAGGGACTAAAGGTGATGTGTTGGTCACTATCATTACTGGATTGCGTGGCTCAGTGGGCTCCGGTGATACTGGGGCGCAGCAATTCTTCTTGAATGAGACACAGCCCGATAGTGCTGGTCAATTGGCCGGGTTGGCTGCTCGTGAGCAGGTTGCCTCAATCTACTTGGCTGTGCCCCAGCGTGACGTTGATGCACAAGGCTTGGATGACTGGAGTAATTATCTGGGCAAACATGGAAACACCTTTACTTCATTGACTACAAAATTGCTGACCTCGGTTGAGTTCCAGAAGAAAGGGGCTCAATTGACCGGCACGGATTTCATTCAACATGTCTACACTGGGGTACACGGTGTCGCTGCGACAGCCGCACAGCTTTTGGCGTATAGCTCGCTTGGGACGGATAAGGCACTGATTACTCAGGCTATTATCAACGACCTGCGCAACTCAACGGCCACTGACGCCACGACTGTAACCCAGCAGCATGGCTTTGAATACGACATCGGTACCAGCTTGCTGTACAAAACCGCTGCGTCTCTGACGGCAACAGCCGCCGGCGGTAACGCAACCGGCACCGTCAACACCGGCACATCGCATCAAATCAGCAACGCCGAAACAGCGGTACTGACGAATGTTCAACTGAACGCCAATGCCGCTAGCATCGTGAACCTGAAGTTCGCCGACCATCTGGCGAATCTGACCATCAACGGCACCAGCGCAGCAACGGTCAACTTGTCTGACAATGGTGTTAATCCAGGTGTAGATATCACCGTGAATAACGGCAACGTCATCCTGAACGCCAGTTCGGGTGCGGATGACGTAGTTGTCACATCGGCGGCAAACATTGCTACCGGTACCGCACAGTTCAACCTCGGCGCCGGCAACGACAGCCTGCACTGGGTGGGCAACGGGGTTTCCGGTGGGGCGAACACTGTCGCGAACACGGTTAAGGCTGATGGTGGTGCGGGTACGGACTCCATCTCCGCCAACTTCATCACCAAAACTGTAGTAACCAACCAAAACGCCCTGGGCGTTCGCACCAGTACCGTAACCAGCAACGCTAACAACTTCTCGAACTTTGAGAAAATTGACCTGACCGGCTATATCGGCAAGTCCGTCGGTACGCTGATTACGACTCCGCTAATCGGTTCACCGACCACCACCAGCGTCACAACGCCGACCCACACCTTTGACTTTGGCCTGACCAACGGCACATCTACGGTGGAAGGCACCACGGGCGGCACGGTTACGCAGAACGCGGCGGCCACCAACCTGGGCTCACAAGGTTTTGTGATCTCCGGTCTGGCTAACGTCAACGTCATTAACGCCGCCGGCGGCAACGCCGCGCAGTTGGAAGTGAAAGGGGACGCGACTTCCGCCAGTACGCTGAACTTCACCTTCGTGCAGAACGCCACCGATCATTTCAATATCAACTTTGATGCGGTGAGTTCTTCCAATGTGAATGCCGGCGCCATTACCCTTAACAGCAGCAGCAGCGCCTTGTTGGGCACCGCTCTGACCACGGTGAACGTGGCCTCAGGCGGTACCGGCAGCTTTGACAACATTCTGTCACTGGCCGGCACCAATGCGCAGGTTCAGACCATCAACGTGACCGGTGATCACGCGCTGGATCTGACGCTGGGCAGCGGTTTCAGCAACGTGCGTGATATCAATGCGTCCACCAACACCGGGGGGCTGAATCTCGACTCCAGCCATGGCGGTACCGGTGACGGTATCATCGTTCAATTGCTGAACATTCTGCCGCTGAGCGTCATTACCACCAACCTGTTGGCACCGGTATTGACGGCGTTGGGCTTGAACGGTTACCAGATGACCGTAGAAGGCTCCAGTGCTGCCGATACCCTGGGCGTGATTGGCAACACCACGCTGACCGGTGGCGCAGGTGCCAACACCTATGACATCAAGGCGAGTAACACGCAGGCGGGTGTGACCATCAAGGACTTTAATAGCCTCAAGGACTCGATTGTCGACGTGAACCATGGTGGCCTGACTATTTCCGATGACGCCAGCGGCACTGCGGTAGCGAACTACGGTACGCGCTCTGCCGACACGTTGGATGCGTTGTTGGGGACACTGGTGGGCGGTTTGACCAACGGCGTTATCGGCCTGTTGGGTGGTATCTTGGGTCTGGATAGCAGCAACTCGCTGACGGCGAAAGTGGGTGTGGCATCCGTTGTATTCAGCGGTGGCGGTAACACTGCAAGCTCGTATGTAATTATCGACAACAACGATAACCACACGCTGGACCTCAACGATACCGTGGTATACCTGACAGGGCAAAACCACCAGCAATTGGTGGATACTCTGCACTACGCGTAAGTATGAATTCCAGTGGGTTATAATGCCCATTGAAACTGTTAGTCAATCAATAATACGGGGTGTGTAAACACCCCGTATTCTTTGAAAATTGTGAACTACGTCATTATCTCTAATTTATTCCCTTTCGTACTAAACTTGCGTTGCCCTGTCTACTATTTACCTCACTGTTTTCATTTGTTTTTTTCTGTAGTTCGTGAGGCGATTTTTTTTGCTTACGGCCTTGCTGATATCCGCTTTCTCTACCTATAGTTAGAAAAAGTATCTGCAGTCTCGAGCATGTCTGGGGTGGGGGTTCTTTAGGATTTATTTTATTTTTCCCTTTTTAGGATTTTCCTTATAAGAGTCCAATGCGGATTTTGACTGACAGTGCACATGATGTAAGGGCAGAAAGTGAATCAATTTATACCGCGCAATGAAATTGCGGATGTTATACGGACTCGCAGTAAGGTTTTTTGGACCGTTGGCATATTTACCGCATTTATTAATTTATTAATGCTAGTTCCTTCTATCTATATGCTCCAGGTTTACGACCGGGTGCTTCCTTCGCGTAATGAAATCACGCTGTTGATGCTGACGCTGATCATGCTGGGCATGTTCGGCATGATGTCGCTGTTGGAATACGTGCGCAGCATGGTGGTGATCCGTATCGGCAGTCAGCTGGATATGCGTCTCAACACGCGAGTCTACACTGCGGCCTACGAGGCGAATCTGAAAAACGGTTCTTCTGACGCCGGCCAGATGCTGAGCGACTTGACCAATCTGCGCCAATTCCTCACCGGCAGCGCGCTGTTCGCCTTCTTTGATGCACCGTGGTTTCCGATCTATCTGTTGGTGATATTCCTCTTTAACCCTTGGTTGGGGCTGTTCGCCCTGGTCGGTGCACTGTTGTTGATCGCATTGGCGGTGATCAACGAAATGGTGTCGAAAAAGCCGCTGGCGGAAGCCAGCAAGCTGTCGATTATGTCCGGTACGTTGGCCAGCACCAATCTGCGAAATGCCGAAGTGATCGAGGCTTTAGGGATGTTGCCTAACCTGAAACGCCGGTGGTTCGGTCTGCACCAGCGATTCTTGAACAGCCAACGCATCGCCAGCGAACGCGCATCGCGGGTCACGTCGATCACCAAATTTGTGCGCATGTCGCTGCAATCACTGGTGTTGGGGCTGGGGGGGTGGCTGGCTATCGATGGGCACATCACGCCCGGTATGATGATTGCCGGCTCCATTCTGATGGGGCGAACGCTGGCGCCGATTGAGCAGGTTATTAACGTCTGGAAGAGCTACAGCGCGGCGAAGCTTTCTTATGGCCGGTTGGTCAAGCTGCTGGAAACGCACCCGCAACGTGGTACCGGTATGTCCTTGCCGCGTCCGGAAGGGGTGCTTGCCGTAGAAGGCGTCACCGCTACGCCGCCGGGATCCAAAGGCGATGCGGTATTGCATAACGTGAGTTTTGCCATTCAGCCTGGTGACGTGCTGGGGATCATTGGCCCGAGCGCGTCGGGGAAATCGACGCTGGCTCGTTTGCTGGTCGGCATTTGGCCGGTCAGTGAAGGGATTGTTCGGTTGGATAATGCTGACATCTATCAGTGGAACAAGGATGAGTTGGGGCCGTATATCGGCTATCTGCCGCAGGACATTGAGCTGTTTGCCGGGACTATCGCCGAGAATATCGCTCGCTTTAACGAGATCGACTCAGAGAAGGTCATTGAAGCCGCTAAGTTGGCCGGTGTGCACGAACTGATCCTGCGTTTCCCGAACGGCTACGATTCGGTGCTCGGCAACGGTGGCGCTGGGCTGTCCGGTGGGCAGAAACAGCGTATCGGCCTGGCGCGCGCACTGTACGGCGACCCTTCGCTGGTGGTTTTGGATGAGCCTAACTCCAATCTGGATGATGCGGGCGAGAAAGCGTTGAACCAGGCCATTATGTTCCTCAAGCAACGTAATAAAACGGTGGTTCTGATTACCCATCGCACCAATTTGCTGTCGATGACCAGCAAGCTGTTGCTCTTGGTGAATGGCAACGTCAACGCGTTCGGCCCGACTCAACAAGTGCTTCAGGCGTTAGCCAATGCGCAAAAAGCGCAGACGCAACAGCCTCAGCAAGCGGTGAGGGCGGTAAATTCTGAGCCAGATGAAGGCAATATCCCAAAAACGCAAATTAATTAAGCCGTGAATTGCCTGATGGCTTTATTGCCGTCCGCAGTTTAAAGGAGTTGGTATGTCGACGCACATTGGCGAGCCGCAAGACTCGTATATTGAAGAGATCCCACAGGATGAACGGCGGTTTACCCGGATGGGCTGGCTGGTCGTGGGAATTGGTCTGTTCGGATTTTTGGCTTGGGCAGCGTTTGCGCCCCTGGATAAAGGGGTGGCATCACCGGGATCGGTAACCGTTTCCGGCAACCGCAAAACGGTGCAGGCACCGGCCAGCGGCATCATCAAAAATATCGCGGTGAAAGAGGGCGACAAGGTGAAAGCCGGTGAAGTCCTGGTGCAGTTGAGCCAGGTGCAGGCACAGGCGCAGGTCGATTCCCTGCGCGACCAGTACTACACCACGCTGGCCACCGAAGGGCGTTTACTCGCCGAACGCGATGGTCTGAGTAGCGTCACTTTTTCTCCCATTTTTACCCAGATCAAGGATCAGCCGCGTGTGGCTGAAATTATCGCGTTGCAAACGCAGCTGTTCGCTTCCCGCCGCCAGGGGCTGCAAAGTGAAATTGACGGTTATAAGCAGTCGATGGACGGGATTCGTTTCCAATTGAAAGGCCTGCAGGATTCACGCGTCAACAAGCAGATCCAACTTTCCAGCCTGCGTGAACAGATGAACAGCATGAAGCAGCTGGCTGCGGACGGCTACCTGCCACGCAATCGCTATCTGGAAGTTCAGCGTCAGTTCGCCGAAGTGAATAGCAGCATCGATGAAACTGTCGGGCGGATTGGCCAATTGCAAAAGCAGCTGCAAGAATCTCAGCAGCGTATCGATCAACGTTTCGCCGACTATCAACGCGAGGTCAGAACGCAACTGGCACAAACCCAAATGGACGCCAGTGAGTTTCGCAATAAGCTGCAAATGGCCGATTTCGATCTGGGCAACACCGCCATCACCTCACCGGTGGACGGCACCGTGGTCGGATTGAATATCTTCACTCAGGGGGGCGTCGTGGGAGCGGGTGACCACCTGATGGACGTTGTACCCAGCCAGGCGACGCTGGTGGTGGATTCTCGCCTGAAAGTCGACCTGATCGATAAGGTGTACAACGGGTTGCCGGTGGATCTGATGTTTACCGCCTTCAACCAAAACAAAACCCCGAAAATTCCGGGAACGGTCACGTTGGTTTCCGCCGACCGTCTGGTCGACAAAGCCAACGGTGAGCCTTACTACCAGATGCAGGTTACGGTCTCACCGGAGGGCATGAAGATGCTCAGTGGCGAGGACATCAAGCCGGGGATGCCGGTAGAGGTGTTCGTGAAAACGGGGTCGCGCTCACTGCTGAGTTATCTGTTTAAACCTATTTTGGATCGCGCTCATACTTCATTAACCGAGGAATAATTTTGATTCAATCAAAACGACAGGCTGCCGGTCTGGTTATCGGCACCCTTTTGTTTGCGATATCTGCGCCGGTTTATTCGATAGGGATTTTAGACGCATATTCGCTGGCATTAGAAAAGGACCCGACCTTCCGGGCGGCTATAAAAGAGAAAGAAGCGGGAGATGAGAACGAAAACATCGGCAGGGCGGGGCTGCTGCCGAAAGTGTCGTTGAACTATCAGAATTCGCCGCGCAATTGGCAGACGCAAAAATATCCGCAGAGCGACTTTTTCGGCAATGTTTCGGAGGTCACCCGGCGGCAACAATATCGCAGTTATTCCAGTTCGATCACGCTGACGCAGCCGCTGTTCGATTATGAAGCGTACGCGCGTTACAAAGCCGGCGTAGCGCAGACGATGATGTCGGACGAGCGCTATCGCAGTAAGTTGCTGGATCTTGCGGTTAGGGTGATTAACGCCTATGTCGAAGTGGCCTATTCCAAGGATCAAATCGCGTTGGCCGAAGCGCAAAAGGCGGCTTACAAGGAACAGTTGACCTTGAACGATCGCCTGATGAGCGCCGGTGAAGGCACCATTACCGACGTATCAGAAACCCAGGCGCGCTACAGCCTGGCCGAAGCGCAGGTAATCGAGGCGCGCGATGCGCTGGACGCCGCGCAGCGCGAATTGGAAGTGATTATCGGCATACCGCTGAACCAACTGGATGAATTGCAGGTTTTGCGGCCGGGCAAGTTTAAGGTGGCGCCGCTGATCCCGTCCAAATTTGAAGAGTGGCAAAAGATCGCGCTGGAGAACAACCCGGTGCTAGCCGCCTCGCGTCATGGCGTGGATGCCGCTAAGTATGACGTCGAAAGGAATCGGGCGGGCTTTATGCCGCAGGTTCAGCTGTATGCTTCGCATTCGGAAAACGATTCCAGCAGCGATAACACGGTTAACCAGAAATACCGCACCGACAGTATCGGCGTGCAGGTCAGTATGCCTATTTATTCCGGCGGCGGCGTTTCGGCGTCGACCCGGCAGGCGGCGGCGCGCTATGGCCAGGCGATGTATGAAATGGATGCGCAGACGGGCACCACGCTCAACGATCTGCGCAAGCAGTACAATCTGTGCATCAGCAGCCGCGCCAAGGTGGCGGCCTATGAGCTGGCGGTACAGTCTGCCACCACACAGGTGACGGCGACCCGGCAAAGCGTGCTGGCCGGGCAACGTGTCAACGTTGACGTGCTCAACGCCGAACAGCAGCTCTATAGCGCTCAGCGCGATCTGGCCTCCGCCAAGTACGCCTACATCAAGTCCTGGATTACCTTGCTGAGCGACTCAGGGACGTTGGACGAGAAGGATGTGCTGCGCGTGGCGCAGTATTTTGCCCGCAGTCGTTAGCAATATATTCACTATGATGACTAGTCCTGATATAGGTTGACACTTTTCAGCCAGATAGCGCCCGATGAACCTCATCGGGCGTTTTGTATTTTCTCGACAGGTGCGGCCGCCGTGTGTTGTAGAGGGCCACCGACTCCCTGACCATCTTTCTTGCCTGCGCGATATCTTCTGTCTTGCCGAGCAGGTATTCCCTGTCCGAGTGATGCACCAACGGCAACGCCGTGCGTCTGCCGGCCAGTGCCATTTTGAACGCGCAGGCGACATGCCGGGTATGCAGACTGTCATGCACGTGTTATCCCACGATTTTTCTCGACCAGGCATCCGTTACCAGGCTGACATACGCCGTCCCCGTTCTCAGCGGCAGGTAGGTGATATCCGCCACCCATACCTGTTCCGGACGGCTGGCTATTACTTGATTGTCTCCCGCTTTTAGCAGGTTGGGATGGCGATAAAAACGATGATGGCTGTGCGTCGTCTTGTGATATGCCCGTTTAGGCATCACCAGTAACCGCGCGCAGCGCAGGATACTGAACAGCCGGTCACGGCCCACATGCAACGCCGGTTCGGGGTGTTGCCGCAACAGGTGATGCAGCTTACGTGTCCCCAGTCGGGGTTGGTGCAAGCGGATGGCCGTCACCTGTTCGACGAGATGCCGGGCCTGCTCCTCTTTGCCTGCTTCACGCTGCAGGGACTGATACCACGCTTGTCGGCTGATGCCCATCCATCGGCAGGCCCGCGTTACTGTGAGTCCCGGTACTTGTGTTTGCGCGATAAGGCGGTTAGCTGCTTTTTTGTCAGCGTGGCGCCAAAGTCGGTGTTCATCACTTTGACGACAGCTTCGAAGAACTGGGCTTTGACTTCAGATTCAGCCAGTTGCTGCTCAAGTTCTTTAATACGCTGTTCGGGCGTCAGGGGGAGTTTGGGCATGTTGTCTCCGCACGTTCTGGTGGAAGGAGAAGTTCGCCAGTCAAGTTGACCGTATTTGCGCAGCCAGTTCATGACAGTCTGGCTGCCTTGGATACCGTAGCGATCTTGCGCCTGGCGGTATGTCATCTCGCCTTTTTCGACCTGTTCGACGACAGCCAGTTTAAAGGATAGAGAGTAATCGCGTTGTGTGCGTTTAATATACTGGTTCATCACATTTTCCTCTGTGCGTGAGTAAAATGTGTCAACGCTATTCAGGACGGGTCATGAGCATTAGTCTGAAAGAGTAGTACTATGCTGCTCTTTTTGGCGTTAATACGTTATGTTATCGGCTGGTGGTTCCTTTCATTCTTTCGCTGGTCTGTTCTATTTTCATACATAATCTTGTTAAGAGGCGCGTGGCGAGAGATAGCAGATATTGTTAGCAAAAACGTAACAATTGGCTGAAATTGACTTAGGTTGATGAACCCAGTTATTCAGGCTACATCAGCATGTTGTGCGCAAAAGGGAATATTCTGGGGCTGTCTAAGACAGCTCTTTTCGTTTGTAAGTTTTCAAAGCCAATCGTACCAAGGGAACTCTGGGGACATATGGATGGTCAATTATGATCGAAAAGGCGTGCGTGAGTCCAAGCTTCGTTTAAAATCAATTGATTGCTTAAAGAAGACAGTTCATCTTGAGCGCCAGTGGCGCGAGTAAGGAGTTTTTATGGCGGTTTTAGTCACCGGTGGGGCCGGTTATATCGGTTCTCACACTGTTCTGGCTTTGTTGGAACATGGCGAAGATGTCGTAGTGTTAGATAATTTATCGAACTCTTCCGATGAGTCTCTGCGTCGCGTTGAGAAACTCGCGGGCAGAAGTGCTCAATTCTACCAAGGCGATATCTTGGATGCTGAGTGTCTGCACCGTATCTTCGAGGCTCACGCCATTTCGGCCGTGATCCATTTTGCTGGGCTAAAGGCTGTCGGAGAGTCGACGCGCAAGCCGCTAGAGTATTATCAGAACAATGTCACTGGCACGTTGGTATTGTTGGAGGAAATGCGTCGTGCGGGTGTGCATAAGTTTATCTTCAGTTCTTCTGCCACGGTGTACGGTACTCCAGAGCAAGTTCCTTTGACTGAGACGTCACGCGTTGGCGGTACGACGAATCCTTACGGCACGTCGAAGTTGATGGTAGAACAAATTCTGCAAGATTTCGCTAAAGCCGAACCGCAATTCTCCATTACCGCCTTACGTTACTTCAACCCGGTCGGTGCGCACGAATCTGGCATGATCGGTGAAGATCCAAATGGTATTCCTAACAATCTGATGCCTTATATTGCTCAGGTGGCAATCGGAAAACTGGAGAAACTGTCAATTTTTGGTGACGACTATCCGACACAGGATGGCACGGGTGTCAGAGATTACATTCATGTCATGGATTTGGCTGAAGGTCATCTCAAGGCGATTGAACACATCGATGAACACCAAGGTTTTACGGTCTATAATCTGGGGACTGGGGTAGGGTATTCGGTGTTGGAGATGCTCCATGCTTTTGAAAAGGCTTCAGGTCGCAATGTAGCTTACCAAATTGTACCACGTCGAGAGGGCGACATTGCAGAATGCTGGTCCGCTCCAGAATTGGCGTTCAAAGAATTGGGATGGAAGGCTACCCGTGATTTGGATGCCATGATGCGTGATGCGTGGAATTGGCAGAAGAACAATCCTCGGGGTTATCGTCCCGGTTGATAGCGAAGTTCGTTAATGACAAAATATGGCATAATGTAAATTAATTGTAACCAACGAGGGCTCGATTGACCATTTCTATGTTGGTTGCAATTAAAATATGTTTAATAACAATGAGATATCATGATTCACCCTTCAGTGAGCCACATAAATTTTGACTATTTTTTGTGGATGAGTGTCGGATATTTTGATTAATTGTGCTAATCTCCGATACCTTCGTCTACGGTGCGTTCATTGAGCTATCCAAAATTTATTCTCGTTTAGTTTCTGTTCGAAAACTGGGCGAGTGGGTAGTGATAGACTGCTGGGGATGCATGTTCAGGCGGCCATCCTTTGGGCCTCTGAGGTGAGCGTATTAGTTAGCAGGTTACCTAATGAAAGTGATTGAGACACCAGTCGCAGGTGTGAAGTTGATTGAGCCGAAAGTGTTCGGTGATCATCGTGGTTTTTTCGTCGAAACGTTTCAAAAAAACCGCTATCAAGAAATGTTAGATATTGATGTGGATTTTGTTCAGGACAACCATTCGCGTTCTTCTAAAGGAGTATTGCGTGGTTTGCATTTCCAGCGAATCAAACCCCAAGGCAAGCTAGTCCGAGTTGTACGTGGGGAGGTCTATGATGTTGTAGTGGATATCAGGGTCGATTCGCCGACGTACAAAAAATGGGTTGGTGTTCACTTGTCGGAAGATAACCACCACCAACTTTGGGTTCCGCCAGGTCTCGCACATGGTTTCTTAGTGATTTCAGACATTGCTGATTTCGAATACAAGTGCACAGAGTACTATGATCCTGCTAGCGAAGCATGCTTGCTTTGGAATGATCCTGAAATTGGCATTGATTGGCCAGTCGATGAGCCATTGCTATCGCCAAAGGATCTACAAGGTAAATTACTTAGAGAGCTTTTTTAATGCGTGTACTTTTGACAGGTTCTATGGGGCAACTGGGACGCTGTTTCAGCGATAGGTTTCCTACCGATTGGAGCCTGCTAGCACTGGACAGCAAGCAACTTGACATCTGTGATTCTGATGCGATTGAGCAAGCGGTGACGGAATTTGAGCCCGATGTTATCGTAAACGCCGCCGCTTATACTGCTGTTGATAAGGCTGAATCTGAACCAGATGTAGCTAAAGCAATCAATACCTACGGGCCTGGCTACCTGGCAGCAGCAGCTGCTGCACGAAATATTCCTTTTGTACACGTATCAACCGACTATGTTTTTGATGGCCGTTCGGAAGAACCCTACTGCGAAGATGCTCCCTGCTCGCCACAAAACATTTATGGTAAAACCAAGCTTGAAGGTGAGATTGCTGCGCTGAAGGCTAATCCAAAAACTATTGTAATAAGAACGGCTTGGGTGTTTAGCGAGTACGGCAATAATTTTGTTAAAACGATGTTGCGCGTCGGGTCACAAAGGGGTGAACTTGGCGTGGTAAGCGATCAGCAAGGCTGCCCGACTTATGCCGGTGATCTCGCTGATGCCATAATCTCCATGCTGCAAGAACCAGGTGAATACGGTGTCTATCACTTTTGTGGTGATTCAATGGTTTCTTGGTATGAGTTTGCGCAGATAATTTTCCAACAGGCTACTGAAAGTGGGCTATACCCACATCAGGTCATCGTGAATCCGATTACTACGCAAGAGTATCCTACACCTGCGTCCCGGCCTGTATACTCTGTTCTTAACACTGATAAGATCTGCGCGTTGAATCTTAAACCTAGCGCTTGGCGCCAGCAGTTACATGCTGTGATTCGCAAACTGTTGCAGTAGGTGGATCTTGGTTTGCATGGAATAAAAGGGGATAATTTTATCCCCTTTGATGTTTTTGTTTATTGGTGACGGTTTGCGTTCCAATAGACGAGTGATAATACATCAGCCATCACACTCTTGTAACTGATTGTTTTTTAATGATTATTGGTTAGGAACTTCATACGGCATGTTTTCAAAACAAAAACAATACCAAATTGTTGCTTCAATCGTATTGTATAACCATAGCTATGCCCAACTAGAAGACACGTTACTTTCTTTGCTTAGCGAAAAATGTGTTCAAAAAATAGTTTTGGTTGATAACGGTGGTTCTGAATGGGCTGCAAAACTAGATAATCATCGCATTAGTTATATTTGTGCGGAAGCCAATAACGGTTTTGGCTACGGCCATAATCTGGCAATGAAGCGTTATCTGAATGAATGTGAATATTTTTTGATTTGTAACCCTGATATCAGTTTTACCTCGGGGGCGCTCGAGAGTCTCTACAATTTTGCGCGGAACCAAAAACACCGCTTTGTTTCTCCTCGCATTCAATATAGCGATGGGCGATTCCAATACAGTTGCCGCTTACTGCCTACACCTGCCAATTTGTTTCTTCGGCGCTTTTTCCCTAAATGGGGAGCTAAGCTGGATGCCACTTATGAAATCCAGCGTGCTGATTACACTAAATCCTTCGCAGTTCCTTCAGTTTCTGGTTGTTTTATGCTGGTTGAATCCACGTTGTTAGCGAACTTGGGAGGATTTGATGAACGGTATTTTATGTATTTAGAAGATGTGGATTTGTGCCGCCGGGCTTTGTCAATGAGCGATATTGTCTACTTCCCTGGTGCTACTATCATCCATGTTTTTGGTAAAGGTTCTTATAAAAACCTTAATTTATTCATTTATCACATGAAATCAGTTGTCTTATATTTCAATAAATGGGGATGGTGGCACGATCCACAGAGATCCAAGGTGAATACTACCTGTTTGAAGACTATTCCCATGACTTCTCCTGAAATCAAGCGGTAACATGATTGAAGATGATGTCTATGTTTTATGAGTTCAATTACATCTAAGGTATTGATTATGTTTGTTATGACTGGATGCAATTTCGAAGCGCAAAATGTTGGTATGGCAGCGGGGTGGGGTAATGAGTAATCCTCATAAATCGCAGCCTCTGTCACCCCTAGCTCTGATCCGTAACATTTGGGGGTTCAAATCGCTGATCTTGCAAATGACAAAACGTGAGGTTGTTGGGCGATACAAGGGTTCCACTATGGGACTGGCATGGTCGTTCCTCAATCCTTTGTTTATGTTGACGGTCTATACATTTGTTTTTTCGGTTGTTTTTAAAGCACGTTGGTCCGTCGGTGGCGATGAAAGCCGTACGCAGTTTGCTGTAATCCTCTTTGTTGGCATGATTGTGCATGGTTTTTTTGCCGAGGTGGTTAATCGGGCACCGCAAATTATCCTAGGGAATACCAACTATGTGAAGAAAGTGGTTTTCCCTTTGGAAACGTTGCCAGTGATTGGGTTATGCGCTGCGTTGTTCCATACCCTGATCAGCTTGGTTGTACTGCTATGTGCATTCTTTTTATTCAACGGTTTTCTGCACTGGACCGTCGTTTTTATACCGTTAGTTTTCTTGCCGCTGGTCGTTTTTTGCCTTGGATTGGCATGGATATTGGCATCCCTGGGTGTTTTTATACGCGATGTTGGTCAGACGACTGTCATTATCACAACGGTTATGATGTTTTTGTCACCAGTATTTTTCCCTATCACGTCGTTACCGGAAAAATATCGCATTTGGATAATGCTTAATCCCCTAACATTTATTATTGAGCAATCACGGAATGTCTTAATTTGGGGGCGTTTGCCTGAATGGCAAGGTTTAGCTGTTTACACCCTGGCGGCATCATTAGTTGCATGGTTCGGTTTTGTATTCTTCCAGAAAACCAGAAAGGGGTTTGCTGATGTCCTCTAATGAAATCGCGATCCAAGTGACTGCATTGAGCAAATGTTATCAAATTTATGATCGTCCACGAGATCGTTTAAAACAGTTTTTTGCTCCGAGGTTACAACGTGTAGTACGACGTGAGTCTCGCCGCTATTTCCGCGAGTTTTGGGCACTTCGCGATGTCTCATTCTCTATTAAGAAAGGTGAGACCGTAGGTATTATCGGACGAAATGGTGCAGGTAAGTCAACGTTATTACAGATGATATGCGGTACGCTGACTCCAACTCAGGGAGAAATACAAGTCAATGGCCGTATTGCGGCCCTACTTGAGTTAGGCGCAGGGTTCAATCCTGAGTTCACGGGGCGAGATAATGTCTATCTTAATGGCTCTGTTCTAGGTTTTTCCCGTGAACAGATCGATGAGCGTTTTCAGGAGATTACTGACTTCGCAGATATTGGCGAGTTTATCGATCAACCCGTTAAAACATACTCAAGCGGGATGTATATTCGTCTGGCTTTTGCTGTCCAAGCCTGTGTCGAACCTGAAATCCTTATCGTGGACGAGGCGTTAGCCGTAGGCGATATCGGTTTTCAATATAAATGCTATAAACGCATGGAGGCTCTTCGTGCTAAGGGGGTCACTATTATCATGGTGACCCACTCTACCGGTAGTATTCTGGAATACGCTGACCGTTGTTTGGTTATGAACAATGGGGAGTTAGTGGGCGACACCTATGACGTACTGGCTGCTGTTCTGGCTTATGAGAAAGGAATGCTGTTGTCGCAAGCAGTGAAACGAGAGAATACGGGCAAGATCTCCTCGTCTGTTGTGATGAATCAATCTGACTTGCAGGGTTTGCAACAGGGGCAGTTGAATACCGAAGTGGGAGAAAAGCGCTTTGGCAGTGCTCGAGCGATTATTCAAAATCTCGAAGTGATAAAATCGGATGGCACTTCACTCTCCGATAAGCCTTTGGTACGTTCTGGTGATGAACTGACCTTGGATTTTACTATCCTTGCTTCAGAAGAGATTCGAGATGTTGCCTTGGGAATCTCCATCTCTAAAGCGCAGGGGGGAGATATTTGGGGGGACAGCAACATTGGAGCCGGCAAACCTTTAATCCTCAAGGCTGGTGAGCAGCATGTGATTTATAAGGTTAAATTGCCAATTAACTCAGGAGATTACCTGGTTCATTGCGGCTTGGCATCGCTGCAAGGCGGCGAGCGAGAAGAGTTGGATCAACGCAGACCAATGATGAGATTGAAGTTTTGGTCCTCTCGTGAACTCGGGGGGGTTGTTTATGCCCCTATCAGTGTTTTAAGCGAGGAGTAATTAGAGCAATGATTGCTGTATTCTTACCGCCATATCCGTTTAGGGGAGTGAAAGCTCCCTATTTATGGATATTTTATCGCCTGCTTAACTCATTGCAGCAGCGTTCACTTTTTATCGCCGGTAATGATTACTTGTTGTCTCCGGAAGAGTGGCGCAAGTCAGAACGTTGGGAATTTGATGTACCTACAATGAATAATTTGGGTTACAGCATTCCGTCTGATGAGCTATTGGCCAGTCATGATTATTACCATTTGAGAGAGAGTGTATTTGAGAGTTTATTAGACTCTTCAAACTACAATCCGATGTTGGCGTTCAAGAAAATGCTGACCCAGCGAATCCCCGAGCTGGAAGCTGAGCTGCTAAACCATCTCCAAGGCTATGAGTCTGGAAAAATAGAGGGGATATTGTCAATTTGCAATTGCCCTTCTCTGGAGGCCGTTGCCGAGTCCTTATCTATTCCTGTCATGCACTTTGAAGTAGGGCCGTTGAGAATGCCCTCTTATTATAGTACAGGGTATTTGGATTTCTCAGGTGTTAACGGTCACACAGAGGCAGAGAAGCGCTATTTGGCGGTTCAGGAACAGTGCCAGGTCGATCTTTCCATAGAGGAGTTGCATCGTTACTTCCTGCGTGTGCCAAATACTCATGAGCAGCAGTGTGATGCCGATCTGGGGATCGCATTACAGGTTGAAGACGATTCAAATCTCGTTGCTTATGGTGAAGAATTCACTAATCTGACGTTGCTTTCCTATGCGCGTACACGTTTTCCAGAGAAAAAATTATTAATTCGCACTCATCCTGGTAGTCAGTTCCAGCTCAAGGAGGGTGAGTATGAGATCGACAGTTCACCGACCAGTTTGTCTTTCGTCCAGCGTTGTCGAGAGATTTTAACGATTAATTCTAGTGTGGGATTAGAAGGAATTTTCGCTGGCATACCAACGACAGTCGTTGGTGACAGTTCATATAAATATATAACCTTGGCAGACGATGAACAAGAAAGAACTAATCGTTTGGCATTTTATCTATTTTCATACTTAGTTCCATTCGAATTGATTTTCGATATTGATTATCTGCGATTCCGTTTATCTCGGCCAAGTGAACAGGCGATAGTCAGTCGCCATATTGAATATTATTCTACTGAGAAGGAAGGATTTTTAAAAATGCAGGGGTTGACTCTGGGTGAGTTGCTATCAAAACAGGTTAAGCAAGAAAATGAAAAGCAGGATGATATGCAACAAAAAATTCGTGTTGCTGAGCATCATCTGATGATCGATAACGAAGAAAAGCAGGCAATGATTTCTTCTATGCAAGAGCAATTGCTGTTGCTTCAGGAAACGCTTATACAACAGCGAGAGCAACAGCTGGTTACTCAGCAATTGTTGGAGAATGCGCAAAAAGAAGTTCTTCTTTTAAATAATAATCATGTTGAAGACGAACCTCTTAAATTAAAGATTGAAACACTGAGTCAACAACTTAGTGAAAGTCAGTTCGACATGAACAATATGCGAAAAAGTCTGTCGTGGCGACTAACGGTACCTGTTCGTATGCTTGGTCGGGCCATTCGCGGTGAGTTTGGGGTAATCAGGGATATATCCAGACACTACATGCGACAGCGTAAAGGGACAAAATCGACCTCTTTGGTTGGGAAAAGTTGGCAAGCGTTTCGTGCAAGTCCGCATCCTTATAAGGCTTTGCTGCGCAAAACTAAAGTGGCAGGCAAACTATTGCTAACCGGCCGTTTCGGTGAGTTGCGTAGCGGTCTTCTACGTGTGGCGAAAAATACCGCTAATACGCCGATGCCGCTAGTTAATATAGATACCGACCATATTGTTATTCTCACTACTAGGCATACACTGTTTGTGGCCCATTTGCTTGAGAAAACGCTTGTAGAGGTGGGGCGCGGCGTTACCATAATTGAAGCATACTCAGCGCCGGCGGACAGTGGGCAACTGCATATTGTTATTTGCCCTCAAATTTTTGCTGAGCTGCCGCAAAACTTTGTTGCGTTCCAAATGGAACAATCTATTAACCCACGTTGGTTTACGCCAGAGTATTTTGCGATTCTCGAACGTGCAATGGCTATATTTGACTATTCCCTGACTAACATTAATTACTTATTAGAACATGGTATCCCTTATCAGAAATTGTTCTACCTCCCAATTGCTTCTTTTGCAGACTACAGCTCAAAATTGACCCAGAAAGGTCATAAGTTGAACGGCAATGAGGAGCAAATTGACGTTCTCTTCTATGGTGATACGAATTGTGAGCGTCGTCGTCATTATCTTGAACAATTGGGACAACGTTTTAATATTCATATTGCCTCTGGTGTATTCGGCGATGAGCTGACCCGGCTGGTGAAAAATGCCAAACTGGTTATTAACCTGCATTACTATGAGAATGCGTTGCTTGAGACCACACGTATTTACGAAGTGCTATCGTTGGGAACGCCAATTGTTAGTGAAGAAAGTGTGGATATCGCGGAGCATACGTCTCTCATTGATGTTATTGATTTTGCTCCTATTGGCGATATTGACGCAATGGCGAAAAAAATTGATCGTCTCTTGAACGATCAAGATTATCATGCTAGCCGTAAGAAAAATATTGCGTTGTTTACTCATAGCGACAACAACTTTGAAGGCTATTTCAAACGCTATCTTTTGGCGAATGATTTGATTGATTTCGAAACTTATAAAAATGGCGTTGATTTTATCCCTGCGATAGAGGCGGATATTCCAAAACTCTGCCTCTCACTGACGGAAACACCGGTACGGAAGCAAGATTTCCTCAGTAAGCCTACCCATGGTTTCAAGGTCATTGAGGGGGTTAGACACCGTATTGGCTGGATCGGATGTGGCATGAGTTATAAATACATGCTGTCCGTGCTTGCCGATCGTAATACCGAAATGGCTATGATCTGCGAGGACGATGCGTTATTCCCTGACGACTTTGACATTAAACTTGAGAAGATTGTTGCTTATCTGGAACGCAGCAATTGGGATTGGCACATTTTCTCGGGCATTATTGCGCATTTGAATGAAGATACGGAGATTCTGGCTGTCGAGGAGGTCGATGGCATTGAGTATATTTATATCAATCGCATGACAAGCACGGTGATGAATATTTACTCACGTCGTGGGATAGAGGCAGTTAGCCACTGGGATGAACGTAACGTTGATGCTCAAACCAATACCATAGATCGCTATTTGGAGTCAGTGCCAAATCTGGTTGTGGTGACCACTCTACCTTTCCAGGTTGGGCATGCTGAGGATCAAACCTCCACGTTGTGGGGGTTCGTAAATACTCAATATCTGGATATGATCAGTGAAAGTGAGCGTTTATTGAAGGAAAAAGTAGACGCGTTCAAGGCGGCCCAGGTGCGGTGACTCAAGCCCCTCGTTTCGTACTGATTGACTGAACCGCAGACCACGGCACCTTAGGGTGCCGTGGTTTTTTGTGGGGAGGATATGAATATATTGCGACATCATGTGACCTATCGCACCAATCACTACCCACGCGGCTCAATCCTGAGTTAACATGTGTGCCACATCACAAAACCTGCTGGCCGACGTTGCCGGCAGGGTCATCCTCAGACAGGAGTTCCTAAATGTCCAAGCAACAAATCGGCGTTGTCGGCATGGCGGTAATGGGCCGCAACCTCGCGCTGAACATCGAGAGCCGTGGTTACACCGTTTCCATTTTCAACCGTTCTGGCGACAAAACTGACGAAGTGATCGCTGAGAACCCGGGCAAGAATCTGGCGCCGTATTACACCGTAGAAGAGTTTGTCGAATCGCTGGAAAAACCGCGCCGCATCCTGCTGATGGTGAAAGCGGGCGAAGCGACGGATAAAACCATTGCCTCGTTGACTCCGCACCTGGACAAGGGCGATATCCTGATCGATGGCGGCAACACCTACTATCAGGACACCATCCGTCGTAACCGCGAACTGTCCGACCAGGGCTTTAATTTCATCGGCACCGGCGTTTCCGGCGGTGAAGAGGGCGCGCTGAAAGGGCCTTCCATCATGCCTGGCGGCCAGAAAGAAGCTTACGAGCTGGTGGCACCGATCCTGGAGAAAATCGCTGCGGTCGCGGAAGGCGAGCCTTGCGTGACTTATATCGGCGCTGACGGTGCCGGCCACTATGTGAAGATGGTGCACAACGGCATCGAATACGGCGACATGCAGCTGATTGCCGAAGCCTATTCCCTGCTGAAGCAGGCGCTGAACCTGAGCAACGAGCAGCTGGCCGAAACCTTCGCCGAATGGAACAAGGGCGAACTGAACAGCTACCTGATCGACATCACCAAAGACATCTTCACCAAGAAAGACGAAGAGGGTAAATACCTGGTCGATGTGATCCTGGACGAAGCCGCCAACAAAGGCACCGGCAAGTGGACCAGCCAGAGCTCGCTGGATCTGGGCGAACCGCTGTCGCTGATCACCGAGTCGGTGTTCGCACGCTACCTGTCCTCGCTGAAGGACCAGCGCGTTGCCGCGTCTAAAGTGCTGACTGGCCCGAAAGTGGCGCCGTTCAGCGGCGACAAAGCCGAATTCATCGAGAAAGTGCGTCGCGCGCTGTATCTGGGTAAGATCGTGTCCTACGCACAGGGCTTCTCACAGCTGAAAGCCGCTTCTAAAGAAAATAACTGGGATCTGCACTACGGCGAAATCGCCAAGATCTTCCGCGCCGGCTGCATCATCCGCGCCCAGTTCCTGCAGAAGATCACCGACGCTTACGCGGCGGATGCCGATATCGCCAACCTGCTGCTGGCGCCATACTTCAAGCAAATCGCTGACGAGTACCAGCAGGCGCTGCGTGACGTGGTGGCTTACGCCGTGCAGAACGGTATCCCTACGCCAACCTTCTCCGCCGCGATCGCCTACTACGACAGCTACCGTTCTGCGGTGCTGCCGGCGAACCTGATCCAGGCGCAGCGCGACTACTTCGGTGCGCACACCTACAAACGTATCGACAAGGAAGGCGTGTTCCATACCGAATGGATGGAATAAGCGCTTTACCTGTCATCAAGCCGCCGCAAAGGCGGCTTTTTTTGGTTCATCGCGCTTTACCGGGGAACGCTGCTTTGATTTTCAGGAAGAAGTAAGCGTTATCCCGGTATCCATACGCCATCCGCTTCATCACCTTTATCTTATTGTTCATCCCTTCCAGTACGCTGGTATTCAACCTGTGCCTGGCGCTCGCGATGATGCCCCCGGCATACCCTTTCAGCTTCTCGGCAAAGTGTTGCAACGCCTTTATTCCGCTTTCCTGAGACTGCCTGTACCAGCTTGCCCAGCGTCTTTGCGCCTCTTGCTCGCTCGGGGCGTACCACAGTTCTTTCAGCGCTGTCTTCATCAGCCATACCACATTCAACGGCTGATTTGCTTCCAGCAACTCCGTGAGTTTTAGGTCATGCCCTGCGGGTAGATTTTCCGGGTTGCGCAGCAGCAGCCAGCGGCTACGCTGGATGACCTGACGTGATTTTGGGTTAGCGCGTAGCTGATTAGCCTGGTCCACCCGCACCCGGTCGATAACCTCCCGGCCATACTTCGCCACCACGATGGAACAAGTCATAGACCACTTCTGCCTGCGGGCAGTGATGCCTGACTTCCAGGTCTAACGCCGTATTCATATCCATGGCGACAGACTGGATAGCGGCACAGCCTTCAGGCCCCAGCCAGGTAAAAAAGGGGCGTAGAGCCGCTCTGCTGAGGCCTTCTCCCACCCACAGCACCTGCTGCGTATCCGCATCCATCACCACGGTGGCATAGCGATGTCCTTTGAACAGCGCGAACTCATCCATCACCAGACGGCGGAGGGTATGGCGCTGCGGCTCTGTTCGTTCCCGCAGCAGACGCCGGTAGTCGATATTCTTGACCGTATGCCAGTGTAATCCGGTGAGTTGAGCAACATGTTTAATTGGCAGTAAACGGGCCAGTGCCTCAACCCATACGGATAGCGTCGTGGTATATCTCTGGCGTTCAGGTAACCAGCTGATTTTCTCGGTGGTGACCCCACAATGAGGGCAACACAGACGCCGGACGGGGACGCTGAGCCAGACCACCCAGTCGAGTAGCTGGCGTTCACGCACCCGACGGAAGGAGACATCATGCACAACAGGCACCCGTCGCCCACAACGACGACAACAGGGCATGACGGCAAAGCAGGGTGTTGGCAGAAGGATGCGAGAAGGAATTGACGACAAAGCCTTCCCAGAACAGGGAGCAAAGGTTAGCATTCATAGTGACGGCAGTTTTGAAAGTTTAGGGTGTGTTTTGACGAATACAAACCTAAACGTTCTTACTGCCGTTTTCTATTGGTTCACGCTAAGACGCGATGAACCTTTTTTGCAACGTTTTAAGCGCCTGGGGAAAGCATGGAACACGTCTGAACCGGCGATTCCCATGTCTTTTCTACATGCCAATCTGGCATTATTCTTAATTTTTATTTTTTTTTTAATAATAAGATCTACATCTTATTATTCAGCATGTTACCCGTATTTCCTTTTCGTCTTCTTGCCTAACAATGCACATTTGCTAATATAATTCCTAATCCAGCGAATGGTTTTCGCTGTCACCGCTCTTACCTTCCGTTGGTGCGGCTTCCCTGTACGAGGTGAAAATGGATTTTTTTGTTTTTTCTTTTCCGGTTTCAGTGAGGCTGTTTGACGGCGTCGGCGGAGATTTTAGGAAGGTGCCCGGTTATTATTTTTTTATTTTTATGCGAAATTACTGAAGTAGTGGGAAATCTTTATTTCATTTCACATATTAAAAAGCAAGAAAAGTCTCTTTAGCAATCAGCAAGCGATAGGTATTGGGTGATTAGCCTAATTGCCCTGAGCAATGCATCTGTTTTGGGGTAATGCGGGGTTTATGGTGAGATTAATTCCAGTCATTTTGGCCGGGGGCAACGGTAGCCGTTTGTGGCCCTTATCAAGAGAAGCATTTCCTAAACAATTTCTGACGGTCGATGGTAGCGGGCGCAGTTTGCTGCAACAGACGCTGTTGCGTCTGGAAGGTCTGCGTGGGGGAGAAATCGCGGCGCCGATCGTCATTTGCAACGAAGAGCACCGTTTTTTGGTGACGGAACAGCTACGAGAAATCGACTGTTCGAATCCTCACATTATTCTGGAGCCCGCAGGGCGCAATACGGCACCGGCAGTCGCGCTGGCTGCACACCACGTTCTCAAAGACGATCCTGATGGCGTGCTGTTGGTTCTGGCCGCTGATCATTTGATCACGCAGATAGACGCGTTTCATGATGCGTTGCGCAAGGCTATCGAATTTTCTTTGCGCGACCGTTTGGTGACCTTCGGCATCATTCCCCAGCATCCTGAAACAGGCTATGGCTACATCAAACGCGGAGCGCAGCTGTCACCTCATTGTTTTGACGTCGAGCGTTTCGTCGAAAAACCCTGTTATCAAAAGGCGCAAGCCTATCTGGAAAGCGGTGACTACAGCTGGAACAGCGGCATGTTCATGTTCACGGCGAAAAAGTATCTGCATGAACTGGCGCGCTTTCGCCCCGATATCTATCACAAAACGCTGTTGGCGATGGAAACCAGTCGGCGCGAGCTCAACTTCATTTACATTGATGAAGAAACCTTTCTCCGTTGCCCCTGTGAGTCCATCGATTACGCTGTGATGGAAAACACCGCGGATACAGTAGTGATGCCGATCGATATTGGCTGGAGCGATGTCGGGTCGTGGGCCGCCGTGTGGGAGGTGGCCGAAAAGGACGCCCAAGGGAATGTGCTCCGCGGCAATGTTATCGCTATCGACTCATTGAACAACTATGTTTACGCTGGCGACAAGCTGGTGGCCACGCTTGGCATCAACGATCTGGTGATCGTACAGACTGGCGATGCGCTACTGATTGCCGCGCGAGACGCGGTGCAGGATGTGAAACAATTAGTAGGCGAACTGAAGGCGCGCAAGCTGCCGTGTTGAGGCGCATGGAAAAATTTGCGTCAGAATCATGCTAAAGATTTCCAGAGCAGCGAGATAGTGATAAATGTAAGGAAGACCGTACCGGTGATTGCGACTCCATCGCATGAATTCCCCAGGATAGCGACAGAGCGCAAAGGTACAAATAACAGAAGAATGTGACATGACTGAGTTGACTTGTTTTAAGGCTTACGACATTCGTGGCCGATTGGGGAGTGAGCTGAATGATGAAATCGCTTATCGGATCGGCAGGGCTTTCGGTGAATATTTGCTCCCTAAAGCCGTAGTTTTGGGCAATGACGCCCGTTTGAGTAGTGAAAGCCTGAAACACTCACTGGCCAAAGGGCTTCAGGATGCCGGTGCCAGTGTGATTGACATCGGGTTGTGTGGGGCGGAGGAGCTCTACTTTGCCACGGCTTTTCTGGCTGCGGACGGCGGAATCGAAGTCACGGGCAGTCACAATCCTGAAAATTATAACGGCATGAAACTGGTGTGCAGGGATGCGAGGCCGATCAGTAGCGACTCTGGATTGAAGGAAATCAAAGCGCTCGCGGAGAAAAAGCACATCGAGCGCGCTGCATGTTCACGCGGCGGCTACCTTCAGGCCGATACCTTGAACGAGTATGTCGATCATATCCTGTCCTTCGTTGACTTCACGCATTTCAAACCGCTGAAACTGTTGGTGAATTCCGGACACGGCACTGCCGGGCGGGTTATTGACGCCATCGAGCGGCGCTTTCAGCAGCATCGGGTACCGCTGGAATTCATCAAGATTCAGCATGAGCCCGACGGCACCTTTCCTCATGGCGTACCGAATCCGCTGTTGCCCGAGCGTCGTCAGGACACAGCGGACGCGGTGCGGCATTATGGCGCGGATATGGGGATCGCCTTCGATGGCGATGCGGATCGCTGTTTCCTGTTTGATAGTCAAGGCCATTTTATCGAGGGCTACTATATCGTCGGTTTGTTGGCTGAGGCGTTCCTGGCTAAGGGGACAGGAGAGAAGGTCGTCCACGATCCGCGATTGAGTTGGAATACCGTGGATATCGTTGAAAAAGCCGGCGGTATTCCCGTGATGTCGAAAACCGGACACGCTTTCATCAAAGAACGAATGCGGGCTGAAGATGCAGTCTATGGTGGCGAGATGAGTGCCCACCACTATTTCCGCGACTTCTATTACTGCGATAGCGGCATGATCCCCTGGCTAATGGTCGCCGAGATCATGTCTCTGAAAGATCGCTCGTTGGAACAACTGGTTGAGGAACGCATCCGCGCCTATCCTTCTTCGGGTGAAATTAACATTGTCCGCGTTCCTGCAATATCCGCGCTCGATATGATCGAGCGCCATTATCGAGATCAGGCCTTAGAGGTTGATAAGACGGATGGTGTCAGCATGACCTTTGCCGACTGGCGGTTCAATTTGCGAGCGTCAAACACGGAACCTTTGCTCCGCCTTAACGTTGAATCGCGAGGTAACCGCGACTTAATGGAGCGGAAAACAGAGGAAATTCTTGTGCTGGTAAACAGCCGACTATAAGGCTTCCCATTATCAGGGAAGCCTGTGTGCATTATTTCTGATGCCTTTCGCGCAGCCGGCCGATCACCGCGCTCAGATCCAGATCCTGGTCCTGCAGCAGCACCAGCAGGTGATAGATCAGGTCCGAGGCTTCGTTGGTCAGCTCTTCGCGATCGTTGACCGTGGCGGCCAGCGCGGTTTCCACACCTTCTTCCCCGACCTTCTGCGCGATGCGCTTGGTGCCGCTGGCGTACAGGCTGGCGGTGTACGAGCTGTCCGGGCTGGCGTGCTTGCGCTCCGCCAACAGCTGCTCCAGCTGATAGAGGAACGTCCAGTCGCTGGCGGCCGGGTGGAAGCAGCTGCTGTTGCCGAGGTGGCAGGTCGGGCCGATCGGGTTGGCCAATACCAGCAGCGTGTCGTTATCGCAGTCCGGCGTGATGCTGACCACCTTGAGGAAGTGGCCGGAACTTTCGCCTTTGGTCCACAGGCGTTGCTTGGTGCGTGAGAAGAAGGTGACGTTACCGCTCTGCTCGGTGGTCGCCAGCGCTTCCGGCGTCATGTAACCCAGCATCAGCACTTCGCCGGAAACGGCGTGCTGCACGATGGCCGGCATCAGGCCGTCGGTTTTTTCCCAGTCCAGCTGGTTTCTCTGTTGTTCTGTCAGCACACGCGAATCTCCACGCCTTGTTCGACCAGGAACCTTTTCAGTTCGCCGATATTGATGATTTGTTTGTGGAACACCGACGCCGCCAGCGCGCCGTCGACGTCCGCATCGCGGAACGCTTCCAGGAAATGCTCCATGGTGCCCGCGCCGCCGGAGGCGATCAGCGGCACCTTGCAGGCCTCGCGCACCCAGCGCAGCTGCTGCAGATCGTAACCGTTGCGCACGCCGTCCTGGTTCATCATGTTCAGCACGATCTCACCGGCGCCGCGGCGCTGCACTTCCTGTACCCAGTCGAGGGTTTCCCACTGGGTGATGCGGGTGCGGCTCTCGTCGCCGGTATATTGGTTGACGTGATACTTGCCGGTTTCACTGTCGAACCAGGTATCGATGCCCACCACGATGCACTGCACGCCGAAGCGTTCCGCCAGGCGGCTAATCAACTCAGGATCGGCCAGCGCCGGCGAGTTGACCGAAATCTTGTCGGCGCCGAAAGACAGGATCTGGCTGGCATCCTCGGCGCTTTTAATGCCGCCGGCGACGCAGAACGGAATATCAATCACCTCCGCCACGCGCGATACCCAGCTTTTGTCCACCACCCGGCCGTCGCTCGAGGCGGTGATATCGTAAAACACCAGCTCGTCCGCACCTTCTTGCGCATAGCGCTGCGCCAGCGGCACGATGTCGCCGATGATTTCGTGGTTGCGGAACTGCACGCCTTTTACCACTTGCCCGTCTTTAACATCCAGGCACGGGATTATCCGTTTTGCCAGCATGCGATCGCCTCCTCAACGCTAAATTTACCTTCCAGCAGGGCGCGCCCTACGATCACGCCGGCAACGCCGCTGCCGCGCAACTGGGCGATGTCGTCCAGATTGCCGATGCCGCCCGAGGCCTGGAAGGCCACCTGCGGATAGCGGCGGCTGATCGCCTGATACAGCGCCACGTTGGAACCGGCTAGCGTACCGTCGCGCGAAATATCGGTGCACAGCACGTGCTTGAGCCCGTAGGGCAGGAACTGCTCCACCACCTGTTCCAGCGTGGCGTCGGAATCTTCCTGCCAGCCGCTGATGGCCACGCGTTTCACGCCCTGCGGGTCGATACGCACGTCCAGCGCCAGCACCAGCGCGTCGGCGCCGTAGCGCTCGAACCAGCTCTGCACCAACTGCGGTTGTTTCACCGCGGTAGAGCCGATCACCACGCGTGTGGCGCCGGCCTCCAGCAGGGCGCTGACGTCTTGCTCGTTGCGGATGCCGCCGCCGACCTGCACCGGCACGTTAACCCCTGCCAACAGCTTGCGTAGCAGCGGGATCTGGCGTGCGGCCGGATCCTTGGCGCCGGTCAAATCGACCAGGTGCAGTACCTGCGCGCCCTGTTGTTGATAGTCTTGCAGACGCAGCAGCGGATCGTTGCCGTAGTCGCGCTGCTGGCCGTAATCGCCCTGATGCAAGCGCACCACGTTGCCGTCGATCAAATCCAAAGCCGGAATAATCATGCTGCCTACATCTCCAGAAAGTTTTTCAACAGTTGCGCGCCGGCCGCTCCAGATCGTTCTGGATGAAACTGCACGCCGAAGAAGTTGTCTTTTTGCACGGCGGCGGTGAAGGGCTCGCCGTAGTTCGCCTGAGCGATGGTGCTGGGGCATATCGGCATCGCATAGCTGTGTACGAAATAGAAGTAGGCGCCGTCATCGATGCCGCGGAACAGATGGTGGCCCGCCTGCGCGGACACCTGGTTCCAACCCATGTGCGGCAGCGGCAGGCCGAAGTCGGTCATCTGCTTTACCGGCGTATCGATGAGGCCGAGCGTCGTCACGCCGCCGTTCTCTTCGCTGCTGGCCGCCAACAGCTGCATGCCGAGACAGATGCCCAGCACCGGTTGAGAGCAGGCTTTGATCAGTTCGATCAGATCGCGTTCGCGCAGTTGATCCATCGCCGCCTGCGCGGTGCCGACGCCCGGCAGGAACAGCTTGTCGGCGCGCAGCACGATCTCCGGATCGCGGCTCACTTCCGGCTGATAGCCCAGGCGCCGCACCGCGTAGGTGACGGAGGCCAGGTTGGCGCAGCCGGTATCCAAAATCACCACGTTCATCACAGCACTCCTTTCGAGCTCGGCAGGGTATTGCCTTCGACGCGGATCGCCTGGCGCAGCGTGCGGCCAAACACTTTGAACAGGCTCTCGACCCGGTGGTGGTCGTTTTTGCCCTTGGTCTTCAGGTGCAGCGTGCAGCCCATGGTGTAAGAGAGCGAACGGAAGAAGTGCTCGACCATTTCGGTGCTGAGATCGCCGACGCGCTGATAGTTGAACTCGGCTTTGTACTCCAGGTGCGGGCGGCCGGAGATATCCAGCGCGCAGCGCGCCAGGCACTCGTCCATCGGCAGCACGAAGCCGAAGCGGGCGATACCGCGCTTGTCGCCCAGCGCCTTGTTCAGGGCTTCACCCAGCGCCAGGCCGGTGTCCTCTACGGTGTGGTGATCGTCGATATACAGGTCGCCTTTGACGTCGATCTCCATGCGGAAGCCACCGTGGGTGGCGATCTGATCCAGCATGTGGTCAAAGAAGCCGACGCCGGTTTTGATTTTGCTGCCGCCTTCGCGATCCAGCCACACGTTGACGTCGATCTGCGTCTCTTTGGTCACGCGGTTAACCCGCGCGTGACGGTCACGCAGGGTCAGCTGGCGCACGATCTCTTTCCAGCCCAGCACGCCGCGCTGGTAACGCAGCCCCTGGATGCCCATGTTTTCTGCCAGCTGCACGTCGGTCGGCCGATCGCCGATCACGTAGCTGTGCGCGGTATCGAGCACGCTGGGTTCCAGGTAGCCCTTCACCAGCGCGGTTTTCGGCTTGCGGCAGTCGCAGTTGTCCGCCGGCAGGTGCGGGCAGATCAGCACATCGGCGAACTGAATGCCCTGCGAGCTGAGGATCTGCATCATCAGGTTGTGCGGCGGATCGAAGGTTTCCTGAGGGAAACTGGCGGTGCCGAGCCCATCCTGATTGGTGATCATCACCAGCTGATACCCCGCCTGTTGCAGCGCCAGCAGGGAAGGGATCACGTCTGGCTCGAGCGCCAGCTTGTCCAGGCGGTCAACCTGGAAATCTTCCGGTGGCTCGGCGATCAGCGTGCCGTCACGATCGATAAAGAGGATTTTTTGGCTCACATTGGCTCCTGGCGAGTCGGGTTGGCGCCGGGCAGGGCGGACAAGGCGTCCACCACGCGTTGACATTCGTCGCGGGTGCCTATGGTGATGCGTAGGCAGCCGGACAACCCGGGCTGTTTGTTTTGGTCTCGTAAGATAATGCCCTGATCCCACAAGCTTTTAAACACATTACTTGAGGCGGTGAAGCGGGCCAGCAGGTAATTGCTGTCGCTGGCGAAAACCTGCTCGACGCAGGCGCATTTCTCCAGCTGTTGCTGCAGCCAGCTGCGGGTGGCGGCGATATCGGTGACGCGCTGGCGCATGGTGCGGATACCTTCTTCGCTCAGCGCCTGCGCGGCGATATCCGCCACCGGCGTCGAAAGCGGGTAAGGCGCGATCACCTTCAGCAGCAGGGCAATCAGATCTTCATTGGCGAGCGTAAAGCCGCAGCGCAGGCCAGCCAGCGCAAAGGCCTTCGACAGCGTGCGCAGGATAGCCAGGTGCGGATAGTCGCTCAGCCAGCCGGCCACCGTGGCCTGCGGGCAAAACTCGATATAGGCTTCGTCCACCGCGACGATCGCCTTGCCTTTGGCCAACTCCAGCAGGCTGCGCAGAGAGTCAGGATCGATCAGGTTGCCGGTTGGGTTGTTCGGGCTGCAGACGTAGATCAGCTTTACGTTGTCCAGGCTGTCCGCGATAGCTGGCAGATCCAGCTGCCAGTCCTCTTTGGCGGCCACGGTGCGGCGCTCCACGCCGAAGGTTTCGGCGCTGACGGCGTACATGCCGTAGGTCGGCGGGCAGAACAGAATGGCGTCTTTACCCGGCTCGCAGAAGGCGCGGATCAGCAGCTCGATGCCTTCATCGGCGCCGCGGCTGACCAGCACCTGCTCTTTCTTGACCCCGGCATAGGCGGCGTAGCGTTCGATCACCTGCGCCGGCTGGCACTCCGGATAGCGGTTGAAGGTTTGCGCGGTCAGCTGGAATTCCGGTGCGATCGGGTATTCGTTGGCGTTCAGCCACACGTCGCCCTTACCGCCGAGGCGGCGCGCCGATTGATAAGGGGTCAGCTCGCGAACGTTGGCGCGCGCCAGTTTTTCGATGCTCATGCTTGCTCCTTCAGGGCGGCGACGCGCAGGGTCACGGCGTTCTTGTGGGCGATCAGCTGCTCGGCGGCAGCCAGCGTCTCGATGGTGGCGGCCAGGTTGCTGAAGCCCTGCGGCGTCAGCTCCTGCACCGTCATGCGTTTTTGAAAATCGGCCAGCCCCAGGCTGGAGCAGGTGGCGGTGTAGCCGTAGGTCGGCAGCACGTGGTTGGTGCCGGAGGCGTAATCGCCGGCGGACTCCGGCGACCAGTCGCCGAGGAACACCGAACCGGCGCTGGTGATGCCGTCCACCAGTTCGCGCGCATTACGGGTCTGAATAATCAGGTGCTCCGGGCCGTAACGGTTGCTGATCGCCACGCACTCAGTCAGATCGCGCGCTACGATCAGGCGGCTGCTCGCCAGCGCCTGGCGTGCGGTGTCGGCGCGCGGCAGCTCGGCCAGCTGGCTTTCCACCGCTTCGGCCACCGCCTGCGCCATCGCCGCGTCCGGCGTCAGCAGGATCACCTGCGAATCCGGGCCGTGTTCGGCCTGCGACAGCAGATCGGAAGCGACGAACGCCGGGGTGGCGCCGGCGTCGGCGATCACCAGCACTTCAGAAGGGCCGGCCGGCATGTCGATGGCCGCGCCGTCGAGGCGCTGGCTGACCTGCCGCTTGGCTTCGGTCACGAAGGCGTTGCCCGGCCCGAAGATCTTCGCCACGCGCGGCACGCTTTCGGTGCCGAACGCCAGGGCGGCGATCGCCTGCGCGCCCCCGACCTGAAACACTTCCTGCACGCCGCACAGCTGCGCCGCATACAGGATCTCATCGGCGATCGGCGGCGGCGAGCACAGCACCACCCGGCGGCAACCGGCGATGCGCGCCGGCGTCGCCAGCATCAGCACGGTGGAGAACAGCGGCGCCGATCCGCCGGGAATATACAGGCCCACCGAGTCGATTGGGCGGGTCACCTGCTGGCAGCGCACGCCTGGCTGCGTTTCGACGTCCACCGGCGGCAGTCGCTGCGCGTTGTGGAAGGTTTCCACGTTGGCGACGGCCACCGCCATCGCCTGTTTGATGTCATCACCCAACCGCGCGGCGGCGGCGGCGATCTGCTCGGCGCTGACGCGCAGCGCCGAGACTTCCGCCTTGTCGAAACGGGCGCTGTAGTCGCGCAGCGCCCGATCGCCATTGGCCTTCACGTTGTCGAGGATCTCACTCACCGTGCGGGTGATGCTGTCGGAGGCGGCAATCGCCGGGCGCATCAGCAGCTCGGCCTGGCGTTCGGCGCTGCACGTTGCCCAATCGATCGGCGTGTTGAAGGTCGACATGGCGTTACTCCATCATCTTTTCAATCGGCAGCACCAGAATCGAGCTGGCGCCGAGCGCTTTGAGTTTTTCCATGGTTTCCCAGAACAGGGTTTCGCTGCTGACCATGTGCATCGCCACGCGATTCTGCGCGCCGGCCAGCGGCAGAATGGTCGGGCGTTCGGCGCCCGGCAGCAGCGCGACGATCTCGTCCAGCTTCTCGCTCGGCGCGTGCAGCATGATGTATTTGGATTCGCGCGCCTGGATCACGCCCTGAATGCGGGTCATCAGGCGGTCAATCAGCTGCTGTTTGGCTTCAGGCATTTCGCCGTCGCGCTGGATCAAGCAAGCTTTGGAGCGGTAGATCACCTCCACTTCGCGCAGGCCGTTGGCCTCCAGCGTGGCGCCGGTAGAGACCAGATCGCAGATGGCGTCGGCCAGGCCGGCGCGCGGCGCGACTTCCACCGAGCCGTTCAGCAGGCAAGATTTGAAGCGCACGCCTTGTTTGTCGAGGTATTGCTTCAGCAGGTGCGGATAAGAGGTGGCGATGCGGGCGTCCTGCAGGCTTTGCGGGCCGGCGTATTCGGCGTCGAGTGGGGTGGCCAACGACAGGCGGCAGCCGCCGAAATCGAGGCGGCGCAGGGTGAAGTAACGCGGGTCTTCACCCTGGGCGCGGCGGCTGAGCAGCTCTTCTTCCAGCACGTTCTCGCCGATGATGCCCAGATCGACCACGCCGTCCATCACCAGGCCCGGGATGTCGTCGTCGCGCACGCGCAGGATATCGATCGGCATGTTTTCGGCGAAGGCGATCAGACGCTGCTGCTGCAGGTTGATCTTGATGCCGCAGCGTGCCAGCAGTTCCTGGGATTCATCGCTCAGGCGGCCCGACTTCTGCATTGCGATCCGTAAACGTGTCTTGTCCAGCATGGTAACCTCTGTTTAATCTGTAATTTTATGAATTTATTGTAAAAAACTTTCTTTTCTGTCTGTCCGGAGCCAAAAAAAAACCCTCGGAAGAAATCTTCCGAGGGCTCTCTCTTGCGTTCTGCGCGCCACTGGAAGATTAACAAACCGTCTTCCAGCACACATCGCCTGAAAGACTAGTCAGGGTGATGGTGATGATGGTGGTTGAACTGAACGCGTGTCATGGTGTTTTTCTCTAATCAAAAGCCGGTAAAAACCGTATGCCAATTAAGCTAAACTATCCGCTGTCCACCGTGCAACCCTTTTTTAACGTCATAAATTTAATTTATTGAAACAGGTTGAGTTATTAGCCACACACGGCTTTACCTAACCTTAAGCCGGGCAGATTGTATCGCCGTGTACAGTGGCGTAGCCTTAGGGGCAGGGCGCTGCGATCTTCAGGAGAGGAAGAGGATGAAAAAGGTAGCCATTATTGGTTTAGGTTGGCTGGGCATGCCGTTGGCGTTATCGCTGATGGGCCGCGGGTATGATGTGGTCGGCAGCAAAACCACGCCGGACGGCGTCGAGGCCGCGCGCATGAGCGGCATTGAATGCTATCAACTGGAGCTGACGCCGGAGCTGGTGTGCGATCCGGACGATCTGGAATCGCTGCTGCGCGTGGATGCGCTGGTGGTGACGCTGCCCGCTCGCCGTACCGTCGAAGGCAGCGAGAACTATTTCAATGCGGTGCGCATGCTGGTGGACAGCGCGATGGCCTTTGGCGTGCCGCGGGTGATCTTTACCAGTTCCACCTCGGTGTACGGCGAAACTGCCGGCACGCTGCGCGAAGACTCGCCGCTGCGGCCGGTCTCGCCGTCGGGCCGGGTGTTGGCCGAGCTGGAGCGCTGGCTGCATGAATTGCCGAACACCTCGGTGGACATTCTGCGGCTGGCGGGGCTGGTGGGCGCCGATCGTCACCCCGGCCGCTTCCTGGCGGGCAAACTCGACGTGAAGGGCGGGTCGCAGGGGGTGAATTTGGTGCACCAGGACGACGTCATCGCCGCCATCCAACTGCTGCTGAAGCTGCCGAGGGGCGGTCACGTGTACAACCTGTGCGCGCCGCATCATCCGGCCAAACGCGAATTTTATCCTGCGCTGGCCGAACAGCTGCACCTGGCGCCGCCGCAGTTCGCCGACGAAGCGGATCAGGATGAGCGGCTGGTGGACGGCAACCGCATCTGCAACGAGCTGGGTTTTGAGTACCAGTATCCCGATCCGGCGCGTATGCCGGTCAGTTAAGGCGGCATACGTTGTTTAAAGCGGGAAAAGGTGGCTCGTCACAAAGTCGACGAACAGCCTGATTTTGACTGACAGGTGGCGGCCCGACGGCCAGAGGACATGAAAAACCATGTTCTCGCGGTCGTAGTCATCCAAAACCGTCACCAGGCTGCCCTGTTCCAGCTGTCTGCGCACGGCGATCTCCGGCAAATAAGCGATGCCCAGCCCTTGTTCGGCGAAGCATACCTGCGGATCGAGGGTATTTGTCACCATGCTGGCCGGCCGTTCGGGGATCATCTCCGTCTTGTCTCCCAGCGGCCAGACATCCAGTTTGCCGGTGCTGGGAAAGCGATAATGCAAACGGGCATGGCTTGTCAGATCCTCGGGCTTGCGCGGCATACCCACTTTGCTGAAATAACCCGGTGCGCCAACGAAAACCTTGCGGCAGGTACCCAGCCGGCGGGCAACCAGCCGTGAATCGCTCGGGGTTCCGCTGCGGATAACGGCATCGAAACCTTCCTCAATCACGTCAACCAGCCGATCCGAATAATCAATATCCAGCTCGATCTCAGGATAGCGGCGCTTGAAGTCCCCCAGTTTTGGCATGAAAAGCGTGCCCAGCGACGGGAGACTGATGCGCAGCTTGCCCTGAGGTGTTCCCCGCGTTTGCAACAGTTCGGCTTCCGCCTCTTTCACCTCACTCAAAATGCGTCGGCACCTTTCCAGAAACAAGGCCCCTTCCGGTGTCAGGTTGACCGTACGGGTAGAACGGTGAAACAGGCGCACGCTGAGCTGTTCCTCCAGCCGGGCGATGGTCTTGCTGACCGCCGAGGCGGAGATCCCCAGCTGTTGCCCGGCCGCCGTGAAACTGCGGCTTTCACTGACCCGCACGAAAACGTCGAGAGAACCCAGACTTTCCATAGGCTTCCATTCTATTGATGAACTTTATGTCATGAGTGTTGTTCACTTTAGCCTGTTTTTCTTTTATCAGCGAGTGGGCAGCATGATGCAAACGTCATCCGCGATGGGCGGAAACATCTTTGAATGGGGAGTGATTAATGAATCAAACGACGATATCTGCGCCTGCCGAGGGCATCGATCGGTTGCCGCTGGGCGGCCTGCTGGTGTTGGCAATGGCCGCTTTTATCACGCTGCTGACCGAGATCATGCCGGCGGGCGTGCTGTCTTCGATCGCGGGCGATTTGAACGTATCTGAAAGCCTGGCTGGGCAGTTCATCACCGCCTATGCGGTGGGCGCGTTGGTCGCCGCTATTCCGCTCACCGCATTGACGCAGGGCATGCGGCGCCGCCCCTTGCTGTTGAGCGCGATCGGCGGTTTTGCCATCGTTAACCTCGTCACGGCGCTGTCGAACGATTATCACGTCTCATTGGCGACGCGTTTCTTCGCCGGCGTTTTCGGCGGCATCGTTTGGTCCTTGCTGGCCGGTTATGCGGTGCGCATGTCACCGGCCCACCTTGGCGGCCGCGCTATTGCGATCTCCGGCGCCGGCGCCACTTTGGCGTTGGTGCTTGGCGTACCGCTCGGCACGTTGCTTGGCCGAGCCATCGGCTGGCAGGGCGCCTTTGGTCTGATGACGTTGATGGCGCTGGTGCTCGTGGTGTGGATCATCGCCATCGTGCCGGATTTCCCCGGCCAGGCTAAGGCGCATCGGCCGTCTCTGAGCGGCGTATTCTTGCAACGGGGGATCCGCGCCGTGCTGTTCGTGGTGTTTACCTTTATCGTTGCCCATAACATTCTGTATATCTACCTGGAGCCTTTTCTCAAGCCGTCGGGGTTGTCCGAGCGGGTCGATATCGTTCTGTTTATCTTCGGGCTGGGCGCGATTGCCGGATTGGGCGTCGCCGGGATGCTGGTCGATCGGCGAGTCCAATCTCTTACGGTGATGAGTATCGTCATCTTTGCTCTCGCTGCCGTGCTGCTGGGGAGTGGGGGACGGATGATCCCGATGGTCTATCTCTCCGTGGCTTGTTGGGGCTTGGCTTTCGGCGGTTTCGCCACCCTCACGCAGACGGCATTGTCACGCCTTTCCGGTCGCGCGGCCGACGTGGCGCAGTCCATGTATACGACGGGCTGGAATACCGCCGTGGCAGCCGGTGGCGCGGTCGGCGGCATGTTGCTCGACAAGGGCGGGGCGCCCTCTTTCGCCTGGGCCATCATCGGATTACTCGTCCTGTCTTTAACCGGCACGCTGTTTGCCATGAATCGGGCGCTGGCCTCTCAGCGATGAGGTGATGGGCGTGCGGCGCGCGCCAAATCCTCCAGCAGCGCGTTCAGCGCCTCGTCGGGCTGGACGGGGCGGCTGACCAGGCTGAGCGTGGCGCGGTATGAGAGCGCCGTACCGCCCAACTGCCGAAGCAGCCCCTGTTCCACCCAACGCGCCGCGTAGTGGGTGGGCAAATAGCCGAGACAGGTGCCGCTCAGCACCAGATGGGCGACGCTTTCCATATGGTGGGCCACCGCGGCCAGATGCGGCGGCGCGATCGGGCACAGCTGCTGCGCCAGCAGGTAGCCACGCTTGACCCAGCGCGCGTTTTCAATCTGCTCGCGCCCCGGTTCTTCTACCGCGAACAGCGGGTGATCCCTACTGCAGTAGATCGCCTGCGTCTCCTCCAGCCACGGCTGATAACGCAACGCCTCCAGCTGCTGGCCGAAGTAGCCGATGCCCAGATCGAGCTGCCGGTGCAGCAACCCTTGTTCAATCTCGTTCGGCGAACAGATGCGGCACTGCAATTGCACGTCCTGATGTCGGCGTTGGAAGTGTTGGATGGCCTGACTGAACGGATTGCCCGGCAGCGAAACCAGATTATCCACCAGACCGATCTGCAGATCGCCGGTCAGCAGGCCGTTCAGCGACTGGCTGACCCGGGTGAAGTCGCGGGCGGCGTTGAACAGCGAGCGGCAGGCGATCAGCATGCGTTCGCCCTTGGGCGTCAGCCGGAAGCCGGAGCGGCCGCGTTGACACAGGCGAAAACCCAGCCGGGTTTCCAGCGAGGCCAGGTGGGTGCTGATGGTCGATTGGTTCATCAACAGCGCTTCCTGTGCGGCGCTGACGCCCTGGGCTTCCGCCACCGCGACGAACACCCGCAGCAGTTTCAGATCGATATCGCTTAGGTTGGTGAGCATCGTCCCTCCGCAGAACGTCGGCCGGTTAACCCATTTTTAACATCGAAGATATAGGTGCGGCGCTGAAGATATGGTCTTCCTTATGGCATGAATTTGAAATAAAAATCAATACTTCAATAGGTTAGTTGCATCGCGTTTTCCGATGTTTACATGCAAAAGCGGGAATGGTAGCCGAGGCGGCCAACGGGGTAGTCTGCGAATGTTGCTCAAATGTTTCAATTCATCGCAGATCAAGACAAGGATACGCCATGCTGAACCAACCCCAAAGCGGTAACGACATGCCGCGCTTTGCCGGTATTCCCACCATGATGCGCCTGCCCGCCGCCGAACAGGCGCACGGTCTGGACGCCGCCTTTGTCGGCATTCCGCTGGATATCGGCACCTCCAACCGCAGTGGCACCCGCTATGGCCCGCGCCAGATCCGCCAGGAATCGGTGATGATCCGCCCCTACAACATGGGCACCGGTTCCGCCCCGTTCGAACGGCTGCAGGTGGCCGATCTGGGGGATGTCGCCATCAACCCTTACAGCCTGGCGGACAGCGTGCAGCGCATCGAGGCGGTTTATCACGAGATCCTGGCACACGGCTGCATGCCGTTGACGCTCGGCGGCGATCACACCCTGACGCTGCCGGTGCTGCGCGCCGTCGCCCGCCGACATGGCCCGGTCGGGCTGATCCACGTCGATGCGCATTCCGATACCAATGAGGAGATGTTCGGCGAACAGCTGGCGCACGGCACCACCTTCCGCCGCGCGTTTGAGGAGGGGCTGCTGGTGCCCGAAAAGGTGGTGCAGATTGGCCTGCGCGGCAGCGGCTATGCGGCGGATGACTTCGATTGGTCACGGCGCCAGGGCTTCCGCGTGGTGCCGGCCGAAGCCTGCTGGCACCGGTCGCTGACGCCGCTGATGGCGGAGATCCGCGAACAGATAGGCGATGCACCGGTTTACCTCAGCTTCGATATTGACGGGTTGGATCCGGCCTTTGCGCCGGGCACCGGCACGCCGGAGGTCGGCGGGCTGTCGGTTTGGCAGGGGCTGGAGATCGTGCGCGGTTGCCGCGGGCTGAACCTGGTGGGCGGCGATGTGGTGGAAGTGTCGCCGCCTTACGATCGCTCCGGTAACACGGCGCTGCTGGCCGCCAACCTGCTGTTTGAAATGTTGTGCGTGCTGCCGGCCCGCTGAGGCCGGCGTACTGACCCTACCGGCGGAGCGGTTGCGTCGGGCCCCCTGATAACAATAACAACGGAGTGGAGGTACCCATGAATCTCGATCTGCTGGTTGTGGTGATTTACTTTCTGGTGATAGGCGCGGTGGGATGGATGGGCATTCACCGCGCCAATTCCAAAGAGGCGTATCTGGTGGCCGGGCGCAACCTGGGGCCGGGGCTGTATCTGGGCACGCTGTCGGCGGTGGTGCTCGGCGGCGCGTCGACCATCGGCAGCGTCAAGCTCGGCTACACCTACGGCATCTCCGGCGTCTGGCTGTGCGGCGCGCTCGGGCTGGGCATCGTGGTGTTGAGCCTGGTGCTGGCCAAGCCGCTGCTCAAACTGAAGCTGTATACCGTCAGCCAGGTGCTGTCGCGGCGTTATCACCCGGCCGCGCGGGTCACCAGCGGCGCGATCATGCTGGCGTATGACCTGATGGTGGCGGTGACCTCGATCATCGCCATCGGCAGCGTGATGCAGGTGATGTTCGGCCTGTCGTTCAGCGCGTCTATCCTGCTTGGCGGCGGGCTGGTGGTGCTGTATTCAACGCTGGGGGGCATGTGGTCGCTGACGCTGACCGACATCATTCAGTTCATCATCATGACCGTCGGCATGATGCTGGTGCTGATGCCGATGAGCATCGTCAAGGCCGGCGGCTGGGAGGCGTTCACCAGCCTGCTGCCCGCCGGTTACTACCAGCTGTCGTCGATCGGGCTGGACACCATTCTGGTGTTCTTCCTGATCTACTTCTTCGGCATTCTGATCGGCCAGGACATCTGGCAGCGGGTGTTCACCGCCCGCAGCGCCAATGTGGCGCGCTTCGCCGGGCTGGGCGCGGGCGTCTATTGCGTGCTGTACGGCGTGACCGGCGCGCTGATCGGCATGGCCGGCAAGATCGTGCTGCCGTCGCTCAGCAACACCGACGGCGCCTTCGCCGCTATCGCGCAGGCGGTGTTGCCGGTCGGCGTCAGCGGGCTGGTGGCCGCCGCGGCGTTGGCGGCGCTGATGTCTACCGCCAGCGCCTGCTTGCTGGCGTCTTCCACTATCGCGCTGGAGGACGTATTGCCGGCCATCCGCCGCAAACCTTCCGGCGGGCTGGCCGCCGGGCGCTTCACCACGCTTTTCATGGGTGTGGTCATGCTGGGGCTGGCGTTTGTGGTGCGCGACGTGCTGGCGGCGCTGACGCTGGCTTACAACCTGTTGGTGGGGGGCATGTTGATCCCGTTGGTGGGGGCGATCTTCTGGCCGCGCGCTACCAGCGCCAGCGCGATTGCCAGCATGCTGACCGGCAGCCTGTGTGTGGTAGGGCTGATGATCTGGCACGGCATCGATGCCAACAGCCCGATCTACGGCGGTCTGCTGGGCGGCGGCGTCGCCTTCGTGTTGGGCAGCCTGTTGAGCCGCCCGGCAGCGCAGCTGCAGCCGCAAACCGAGCGTTGAAACGACGAGGTGGGACATGAACAATCGCAATGTGGCGTCACGCCCAAAAATTGAAGTGCGCTCGATAGACTATGTGCCCCGTCACGAGCGGCATGGCAAGGTTTGGCATCAGGCGCCGTTTTGGTTTACCGGTAATTTCGTTTTGACGACGATGGTGGTCGGTTTCAGCGGCCCGGCGTTGGGGTTGGGCGCGCTTTATTCGATGCTGGCCATTGCCGTCGGCGTGGGGGTCGGCACGTTCTTCATGGCGTGTCATGCCAATCAGGGGCCGCGCATGGGGCTGCCGCAGATGATCCAGTCACGGGCCCAATTCGGCCTGCGTGGCGCCATCGTTCCCTTTGCCGCCGTGGTGTTTGTTTACATCGGTTTCAATGTGTTCAACGTTATTCTCGCGACCGATGCGATCAACACGGTGTTGCCGGGCCACCGTCTGCCTTGGTATGCGTTGCTGATCGCGGTGGCCGTGCTGTTGGCGATCGTCGGCCACGACATGCTGCATGCGGTGCAGCGCTGGCTGACCTATGTGATGATGGCAGTGTTCGGCGTGCTGACGGTCGGCGCCGTGTTGTCGCTGCGGATGGACGCCGTCGTCGGCGCCGGGCATTTTTCGTGGGCGGCCTTTTTGATTCAGCTGTCGGCCGCCGCCGGCTATCAAATCAGCTATGCAGTGTACGTTTCCGACTACTCGCGTTATTTACCGCATGAAACGCCGTCGGCCAACGTGATCTTTTGGACTTACCTGGGGGCGGCCGGATCGGCGCTTTGGCTGATGTCGCTGGGCGCGTTTCTGGCTTCAGCCTTACCGGCCCCCGATGCGATCGGCAGCGTACAGGCGGTGGGTAATGCCGTCTATCCTGGGTTTGGTACGTTGGCCGTGCTGATCGCCGTGCCCTCGCTGGTCGGTATCATGGCGGTCAACTGTTATGGCGCAATGCTGACCAGCCTCAGCGCGATTGACGCGTTCCGTAAAGTGACGCCAACGTTGAAATTACGCATGGCCGGCATTGGCGTCGTCGCTATGACGGTGTTTGCGGTGGCGTTGGCCATCCCGGCGAGCTATCTCGCCAGCTTCAATACCTTCGTACTGCTGATGCTGTATTTTCTGGTGCCCTGGACGGCGGTGAACCTGATGGACTTTTACGTGGTGCGCGGCGGGCATTACGCGATAGGTGAAATCTTCAACCCGTCGGGGATCTATGGCCGCTGGGGCGGCTCCGGTCTGACGGCTTACGCGGTCGGTCTGCTGGCGATGGTGCCGTTCATGACGTTGGGCTTTTACACCGGTCCCTTTGCTGTTTTACTGGGCGGCGCGGATATCGCTTTTCTGATCGGCCTGCTGGTGGCCGGGAGCGTTTATGTCGTAATGTGCCGTAAGCTCGATCTTGAAGCCGAACGGCGGGTGGCGTTGCGCTGCGAGGGGTTATTGGAAGGAGAACCGGAGTGAAGGAAAAAATCAGCGTCGCATGCTGCCAGTTAGCGTTGCGGGTAGGGGAAGCGGAGCACAATCGGGCGCTGTCCGCCCAGGCTATCCGCCGGGCGGCGCAGCACGGCGCCAACGTCATCGTGTTGCCGGAGTTGGTGAACAGCGGCTACGTGCTGCGCGATAAGGCGGAGGCGCTGGCGTTGGCCGAGGCCGAAGACGGGCCTAGCCTCAGCCTGTGGGGGGGACTGGCGCGTGAGCTGGATGTGGCGATCGTCGCCGGTTTCTGCGAGCGCCTGCCCGAGGGTGAGGTGGCCAACAGCGCGGCATTGATCGATGCGCAGGGGGTGAGGGCGATTTATCGCAAGGCCCACCTGTGGCATGAAGAGAGCACGATCTTTACCGCCGGCGATCGGCCACCGCCGGTCGTCGAGACCCGCTTTGGCCGCTTGGCGGTGATGATCTGTTACGATCTCGAATTCCCTGAGTGGGTGCGGCTGCCGGCGTTGGCCGGCGCTCAACTGCTGTGCGCGCCGGTCAACTGGCCGCTGGCGCCGCGCCCGCAGGGTGAACGGCCGGCGGAGATGGTGAAGGCGCAGGCCAACGCCGCCGTCAATCGGCTGTTCATCGCGGTGTGCGATCGCTGCGAAACGGAGCGCGGCGTTGCGTGGATCGGCGGATCGGTGATCGTCGACGCCGATGGTTATCCGTTGACGCAGAGCCTGGAGGGCGAAGGCATGGTGCTGGCATCGATGGATATCGGCGTAGCCGATGACAAGCACATTGGCCGCCACAATCACGTGCATCGCGATCGGCGGCCGATGCTGTATTGAAGCGGCGGGGCGGTCGGTGGACCCGGCTGCCCCGCAGAGCGTCTTTGCCGGCGGGAAAAGCCGCCGTTTGGGCGCTACAGCCAGCCCGATTTCTTCAGCTTCTGATACAGGAAAATGCAGCCGACGGCGGTCACTCCCAGCGTGGCGTGATAGGCCCACGGGAATTTCAGTTCCGGCATGTCGGCGAAGTTCATGCCATACAGGCTGAAGACCACCGTCGGGATAGCCAAAATCGCCCCCCAGCCCGCCAGCCGTTTCACCACTTCGTTCTGTTTGACCGTCACCAGCGCCAGGTTGACGTGCATGGCGTTGGTCAGCATTTCGCGCATGTCGTCGATGTTGCTGACCACCTGATGCGCGTGATCCTGCACGTCGCGCACGTAGGCGCGCAGCTCCTTCGGGATCACCTCTTCGTGCAGGCGGATCAGCTGATTGCAGATTTCATCCATCGGCAGCGCGGCGTTGCGCAGCGCCAACAGGTGGCGGCGCAGGGTATAGACGTTCTCGATCGCCGCCTGATCGAACTCCGACTGGAACATGTTGGCTTCGATGTTCTCGATGGTGCTCTCGAAGCGCGTCACCACGCTGCGGTAGTTGTCCACCACGAAGTCCAACACCGAATAGAGGGCGAAGCCCGGCCCGCGGCACATCTGCTTGTGGTTCTCTTCCGCCTTGGCGCGGATCGGCGCGTAGCTGGGCGAGGCGCCGTGGCGCACCGTCACCAGAAAGATTTTGCCGACGAAGAAGTGGGTTTCGCCGTATTCGATTTCGTCGTGTTCGCCCCACTGCGCGGTTTTCACCACGATGAACAGCGAGTCGCCGTAGGTTTCCAGCTTCGGCCGCTGATGCGCGCACAGCGCGTCTTCGATCGCCAGATCGTGCAGGCCAAACTCCTCCTGCACCTTGCGCATAAACGCCGGCTCCGGCTGCCGCAGCCCCAGCCAGACGAAGGTGTCCGGCTGTTTGACCACCTCGCTGATATCGTCGATGGTCACTTCGCCCAGCCGTTGGCCGGCTTTGTATGCCACACAGTTCACCACCATGCTTTTGCTGTCCATCCGTCCATCCATTAATCAGTCAGGGTTTTGGTGAGAAAATAACACTCATGTTCCACCGGATAATCTTTCAGCGTCATTTGCAACTGATAGCCGAGTTTTTCGTAGAACGGCCGCGCCTGGAAGCTGAAGGTATCCAGGCGAGCGTAGCGGCAGCCGCGCGCCTGCGCCTCGCGTTCGGCGGCGCGCATCAACCGGCCGCCGAGGCCGCTGCCGCGCTGGGTATCCGCCACCCACAGCCACTCGACGCTCAGCCAGTTGCCCCAGGTTTCGGCGGTCAGGCCGCCGATCACCGTACCGGCTTCGTCGCGCGCATAGACGCTGAGCGGCTTGCGGTGGCTGGCGTCGATATGCGGCAGGTTGTAAGCGCGCAGCCCTTGCCTGATCGCATCGAGGGTTTGTTCGTCAATCGCGTCGGTAACGGTAATGTCCATTTTTCCTCCTGGGTGATGCGTTAACTTAAGCACACTACGGCCAAAAGGCAACCTATTGAAATGTAATGCAAACGACCACATCCGCTGAGTGGGCTACACTAAACGGGTCATTTCACCCCAGGAGGACACCATGCCCCGATTGACTCTGCTGGCCGGTTTGCTGCTGTGCAGCGGCCTGCTGCACGCCGCGCCGACGGTCAGCCAACTGCAGGACGGCCTGGAACACCCCTGGTCGCTGGCCTTCTTGCCGGCGGATCAAGGCCTGCTTATCACTGAACGGCCCGGTCGGCTGCGGCTGTGGCAGCCGGGCAAAGGCCTGTCGGCACCGATCGCCGGCGTGCCGCAGGTCTACGCCGAGGGGCAGGGCGGCCTGCTGGAGGTGTTGCCGGCCCCCGACTTCGCCGCCAGCCGCCGGGTATACCTCAGCTTCGCCGAACCGGGCGAGGGCGGCAAAGCCGGCACGGCGGTCGGCTATGGCCGCCTGAGCGACGATGGCGCGCGGCTGGAGAACTTTAAGGTGATCTTCCGTCAGCAGCCCAAGCTGTCGGTCGGCAATCACTTCGGCGGCAAGCTGGCGTTCGACAGGCAAGGCTACCTGTTTATCGCGCTGGGTGAAAACAACCAGCGGCCGACGGCGCAGGAAACCGACAAACTGCAGGGCAAGCTGGTGCGGCTGACCGCCGAGGGCGCGATACCACCAGATAATCCCTGGGTCGGCCAGGCAGGTAAACGCCCGGAGGTCTGGTCTTACGGCCACCGCAATCCGCAAGGGCTGGCATTGAACCCGCGGAGCGGCGCGATCTGGGAACACGAGCATGGCCCGCGCGGCGGCGATGAGCTCAACATCCCGCTGCCGGGTAAAAACTACGGCTGGCCGCTGGCCACCTACGGCATCAACTATTCCGGCCAGCCGATCCCGGAGGCGAAAGGAGAGCGGGTGCCCGGCACCGAACAACCGCTGCACTATTGGCGAGTCTCGCCCGGCCTCAGCGGCATGGCGTTCTATGACGGGCAGCGCTTCCCTGCCTGGCGTCACTCGCTGTTCATCGGCGCGCTGGCGCAAAAGGAACTGATTCGCCTGACGCTGGAGGGTGACAAAGTGGTGGCGGAAGAGCGGCTGCTGGGCGATCGCGGCGAACGCATTCGTGAGGTGCGCAGCGGGCCGGATGGCTACCTGTATCTGTTGACGGACGAACGGGACGGCAAGCTGCTGAAGGTCGGGGCGTCGTAACGCCCCGCACGCATCAGGTGAGCTCGCTCATCACGCCGCGCTGATAGGCCGGGCGAGCGCGCAGTTGCTGATACCAGCGCTCCATGTTCGGCCGTGGGCGGCGGGCGATCGGCATCTCGAACCAGCCGTAGGCGAAGCTGCCGAGCGGAATATCGCCGAAGCCGAACGCGTCGCCGGAGAGGTAAGGCTGGTGCGCCAACGTCTGTTCAATGATATCGAAGTGTTTTTCCAGCGTGGCGATCGCCGCTTCTATTTTCGCCATGTCGCGCAGCTCCGGCGCGGTGCGGATCAGGCCCCAAAAGACGATGGTGAAGGCCGGAACGATGGTTGAGGTGGTCCAGTCCATCCATTTCTCGGCGGCGGCGCGCGCCTGCAGATCTTGCGGATAGAACGTCGCGTCGCCGAATTTCGCCGCCAGGTAGCGCACGATGGTGTTGGACTCCCACAGCACGAAGTCATCGTCCTGCAGCAGCGGCACCAGGCCGTTCGGGTTCAACGCGCGGTAACTCTCTTCGTTGACCTTGCCGAACGCGCCGCCGGCGTTGATGTGGGTATAGCTCAGCCCCAGTTCGGCGGCGCACCACAGCACCTTCCTGACGTTGTTCGAATTCTCACGACCCCAAATGGTCAGCATGGGATAACTCCGTTAGCGGATTAAAGACCCTTAATACCTACGCCACAATGCGCTTTTTGTCACACCGCAGGGCATTTTTTGTCTGCCGATCAACGCTCCCAGCGGCACACTTCCCAGCCGTGCTCCGCCGCTAGCGCGCTCAACTCGCTGTCGGGGTTGATCACCGTGGCGCTGTCGACGAATTGCAGCATCGCCTTGTCGTTGAGGGAGTCACTGTAGCCGTGGCTGTGCTCGAACTTTAGGTGCGGATGCTGCGCAAGCCAGTGCTGCAGGCGGATCACCTTGCCCTGTTGGTAGGTCATGGTGCCGTAGGTGTGGCCGGTGAAGCGACCGTCGCTGATTTCCACGCCGATCGCCAGCGCATCGTCGGCGCCGAGCTGTTCGGCGATCGGCGCCACCAGGTGCTCGCCGGTGGCGGAGATCACCAGGATGCAGTCGCCGCGTTCGCGGTGCCACTGCAGGCGCTCACGGGCGGCGGGATAGACGCGCGGCAGGATATCGCGGCGAATGTAGCGTTGCACCCAGCCGGCCACGGTTTGCACGCTCAGGCCGGTCAGCGGCGCCAGCGTGGCCTGCATGTAGTCCTCCATCGACAGCTTGCCCTGATAATAGAGCTGCATCAGCTGCTGCTCCTGCAGTTCCAGCTCCGCCGGCGCGAAGCCCTGGCCGACCAGCCAGCGGATCCACAGGCTGGCGCTGTCATCGTCAATCAGGGTTTCATCCAGGTCGAATAAGGCTAAATCCATCAGTATTTCTCCGGCAGGCAGGGTATGAGGTCGTTTACAGGATAGCGGATAGCGCCCATCGCCAGCCAGCGGCGTCGGCGAAATTGCGCAGAGCATAAGAAACATTGATGACGGTTTTGCGACAGTTTGTTGAACGTTTGCATAACTTAGAACGCAACAATATTGGCCGCTCCGGCGAGCGCGGTGATAACTATGGGGCAAATGCAGCTACCCGCGGGGAGTGACAATGTTGATTATTCGTCTGTATGGCAGCCCGATCGTGATCGGGGAAGAAGAGGAACCGCATGATGACGCATCTGACGACGCTGAAGACGCTGCCGCTGCTGGATCTTTCGCAGCTTGACGGTGATGCGCGCCAGCGGCGCACCTTTCTCGACGATTTGCGCGCGGCGGCCCGCGACGTCGGTTTTTTCTATCTGCGTGGGCACGGCGTAGACGGCGCGTTGAATGCGCGACTGCAGCACGCCGCGCGGCAATTTTTCGCCCTGCCGGAAGCCGACAAGCTGGCGGTGCAGATGGTGCATTCGCCGCACTTTCGCGGTTACAACCGGGCGGCGGCGGAGCTCACGCGCGGGCAGCCTGACTGGCGCGAGCAGTTCGATATCGGCGCCGAACGCCCGGCGCTGACGTTGTCTGACGACACGCCACGCTGGGCACGCCTGCAGGGGCCAAACCAGTGGCCGGCAGCGCTACCGACGCTGAAACCGCTGCTGCTGCAGTGGCAACAGGCGATGACCGCCATGTCGCTGCGGCTGCTGCGCGCTTTCGCTTTGGCGCTGTCGCTGCCGGAGCAGGCGTTCGATCGCTTGTACGGCGAGAAGCCCAACGAGCACATCAAACTGATCCGCTATCCGGGGCGGGAGGCTACCGGCAGCGCACAGGGCGTTGGCGCACACAAGGACTCCGGGTTTCTCAGCTTCCTGCTGCAGGACGCGCAAAAAGGGCTGCAGGTGGAGGTGAGCGAAGGGCGGTGGATAGACGCGCAGCCGCGTGAAGACACTTTCGTGGTGAACATCGGCGAGCTGCTGGAGCTGGCGACCAACGGCTATCTGCGCGCCACGGTGCACCGGGTGGAGACGCCGCCGGCAGGGCGCGACAGGTTGTCGATCGCGTTCTTCCTCGGCGCACGGCTGGACGCGGTGGTGCCGCTGTATCAACTGCCGCCGCCGTTGGCGGCGCAGGCTCGGGGCCCGGCCAGCGATCCGCTCAACCCGCTGCTGCGCGACGTGGGGTATAACTACCTGAAAGGCCGCATTCGTTCCCACCCCGATGTGGCACAGCGCTTTTATCGGGACGTCATCGGCGTCTGAACATCAGGCACAAAAAAGCCCGGCGCGCCGGCCGGGCTGATGACGATTGATTCAGGCGATTATTCCGCCAGCGCCTGCTGCAGATCGGCGATCAGATCTTCCACATCCTCAATCCCTACCGACAGGCGCACCAGCTGCGGCGTGATGCCGGTTGCCAGGCGCTGTTCCAGCGGAATGGAGGCGTGCGTCATGCTGAACGGCTGGCTAATCAGGCTTTCCACGCCGCCCAGGCTTTCTGCCAGGGTGAACAGGCGCGAACTCTGGATGACCCGACGCGCATAGGCGTCGTCGCCTTTCAGCCGTACCGAGATCATGCCGCCGAAGCGCGTCATCTGGCGTGCCGCCAGCTCATGCTGCGGATGGCTCGGCAGGCCGGGATAGTAGACGTTTTCCACCTGCGGCTGGCTCTCCAGCCACTGGGCGATGCGCAGCGCGCTGTCGCTGTGGCGCTGCATGCGCAGGGCCAGGGTGCGAATGCCGCGCAGCGTCAGGAAGCTGCTGAACGGATCGAGAATGCCGCCGACCGCGTTTTGCAGGAAGCCGAGCTGTTCCGCCAGCGCCGGGTTATCCCCCACCGCCGCGACGCCCGCCACCACGTCGGAGTGGCCGTTGAGGTATTTGGTGGCGGAGTGCACCACCACGTCAAAACCTAGATCCAGCGGACGTTGCAGATACGGCGAGGCGAAGGTGTTGTCCGCCACGCTGATGAGCTGATGCTTTTTGGCGATCGCGGCGATGGCGCTCAGATCCGCCAGCTTGAGCAGCGGGTTGGTCGGCGTTTCGACCCAGATCATTTTGGTATCCGGTTCGATCGCCTGTTCCAGCCCGGCGAGATCCGCCGGCGACACGTAAGTCACGCGCAGGCCGGCGGTGCGACTGCGCACTTTTTCCAGCAGGCGATAGGTGCCGCCGTACAGGTCGTCTACCGCGATCAGGTGGCTGTCTTTATCGAGCAGCTCCAGCACCGTGGAGCAGGCCGCCAGACCGGAGGCGAAGGCGTAGCCGCGGCTGCCGCCTTCCAGTTCGGCGATGGCGCTTTCCAGCGCTGTGCGCGTCGGGTTGGCGCTGCGGGAGTATTCGTAGCCGGTATGCTCGCCCGGTGCCGGTTGGGCGTAGGTGGAGGTGGCGTAAATCGCCGGCATCACTGCGCCGGTCGCGTCCGGGGTGTAACCGGCGTGAACGGTCAACGTATCAAACTTGGCCATAATGGGTCCTTATTAACGTAATTTTTGGCGCCAGGCGTTAAGCACGTCTGTGCGGGTAATCAGGCCGAGGAAGCGCTCGCCGTCGAGCACCACCGCGACGTGGCCATGGTTGAAGGTGGCCTGTAATTCCTCGTAGCCGGCTTCCTTTTGCAGCGTCTGGACCTGCTTGGTCATCGCGCTGCCGGCCGGCAGGCTGAAGTGGGCGGCGTCGGCCTGGACGGCGTTCAGCAGATCCCACTCATCGATCAATCCGACGACCCGATCGCCTTCCAGCACCGGTAGTTGCGAGATGTCGTACAGCCGCATGCGGGCGTGCACGATCGCCAGCGTGTCGTCCGGCGCGGCGGAAACGGCGGCGCCTTCGTCGTGGCGATAGGCGATCAGATCGCGCAGATCGCCGTGCTGCGGTTTGCTCAGCAGGCCCTGCTCCAGCATCCAGTGGTCGTTATACATTTTAGACAGGTATTTGTTGCCGCTGTCGCAAACGAAGGTCACGACCCGCTTGGGTTCGGTTTGCGCGCGGCAGTAACGCAGAGCGGCGGCCAGCAGGGTGCCGGTGGACGATCCCGCCAGCACGCCTTCCTTGCGCAGCAGATCGCGCGCGGTGGTAAAGGCCTCCGCGTCGCCGATGCGGTACGCGTGGCGGACCTGGTCAAAGTCGCTGAGCGGTGGGACGAAGTCTTCGCCGATGCCCTCAACTAACCAACTGCCCGCTTCGCCGATGTGGCCGTGGTCGAGATAGTCCGCCAGGATAGAGCCGGCAGGGTCGGCGAGCACAAATTCCGTCTGCGGCGAAACGTCGGCGAAATAGCGGCTCAGCCCGCCCAGCGTGCCGCCGGAGCCGACACCGACGACGATAGCGTCCACGTCATGCTCCATCTGCTGCCACAGTTCGGGCGCGGTAGTGGTCGTATGGGCCGCCGGATTGGCCGGGTTGTTGAACTGATCGATATAAAAGGCGCCGGGGATCTCTCCAGCGAGGCGTTTGGCGTAATCCTGATAGTAAGCCGGGTGCCCTTTGCCGACGTCCGAACGGGTCAGCAGCACTTCCACGCCCAGTGCGCGCAGGTGGAAGATCTTTTCGCGGCTCATCTTGTCCGGCACCACCAGCAGCAGCTTATAGCCTTTCAGCGCCGCTACCAGCGCCAACCCCAGGCCGGTATTGCCGGCGGTGGCTTCGATGATGGTGCCGCCCGGCTGCAGTTTGCCGTCGCGCTCGGCCTGTTCGATCATCGACAGCGCGACGCGGTCTTTGATCGAACCGCCGGGGTTTTGGTTCTCCAGCTTGACGAACAGCCGGCATGGGCCGGTATCGAACTGGGTCAGTTCCAGCATCGGGGTATTGCCAATCATCTCGATGACGGAATGGGGGATCGCCATGACTCATCTCCAGGATTATTCGGTATAAAAGTCGTTGTGCGGATGATAGCGCTGAGGATAAGCGCTTTAAAAAGAACAAATAACGGTTCTATATGCCATTATGGAATATATTAATCTTTTTTGGACGTATGGAAGCGCAGATGTTTAGCGGTGCAGATGCTTGGCCGTGTAGCCGTGGGTGGGTGCAAAAATGCGCGTCTCGATGCTTTTTTGAACGATAAGCGGGGGGCTGCGTACAGTTATGTAAAAATGCTGAAAATTCACGCTAAACCCTGCAAAAATAAGATAAATCACATAAACTCACAGCAAGGGCATTTTCGGTGCGTTGTGTTACCCGCTATGGGCGCCGCAGGGGGTTGCGGCCGGCATGCGCGCACCGGGCCACTCTCGCTGGTTGGCTTAAAACGTGAACATGTTTGAAAGTTAACGCTATTTCAATGGTTTGAATGGACACTCTGGCGACGTCATGATGAAAAAAAACTTATCCACTTCCCTGAAAAAACTGACCTTCAGCGTAGGCATCCTGTTGCTGGCTGCCCCGGCCGTGCACGCGGCTGAGCCGCCGGCGCCGCCGCAGGTAGACGCCAAGGCCTTCATTCTGATGGACTACAACAGCGGCAAGGTGCTGACCGAAGGCAATGCCGACACCCGTCTCGATCCCGCCAGCCTGACCAAGATCATGTCCAGCTACGTGATCGGCCAGGCGATCAAGGCCGGCAAGATCAAGCCGGAAGACATGGTCACCGTCGGCAAAGACGCCTGGGCGCCCGGTAACCCGGCGCTGCGCGGCTCTTCGCTGATGTTCATCAAGCCGGGCGATCAGGTGCCGGTGCTGGAACTGAATAAGGGCATCGTGATCCAGTCGGGTAACGATGCCAGCATCGCGCTGGCAGACTACGTGGCGGGCAGCCAGGATTCGTTCGTTGGCCTGATGAACAACTATGCCAAATCCCTGGGCCTGCAGAATACCCACTTCCTGACGGTGCACGGCCTGGATGCGGAAGGGCAGTACAGCACCGCGCGTGACATGGCGCTGTTGAGTCAGGCGCTGATCCGCGACGTGCCGGACGAATACGCGCTGCATAAAGAGAAAGAGTTCACCTTCAACAAGATCCGCCAGATTAACCGCAACCGTCTGCTGTGGAGCAGCAACCTGAACGTCGACGGTATCAAGACCGGTTACACCAGCGGCGCCGGCCACAACCTGGTGGCGTCCGCTACCGACGGACCGATGCGTCTGATCTCGGTGGTTTTAGGCGCGCCGAGCGATCGCGTGCGCTTTAGCGAAAGCGAAAAGCTGCTGACCTGGGGCTTCCGCTTCTATGAAACCGCGACGCCGATCAAGGCCGATAAACCGTTCGTCACCCAGAAAGTGTGGTTCGGCGACGTCAGCGAAGTGCCGCTTGGCGTGGCGAAAGACGCCTCGGTCACCATTCCGAAAGGGCAGATGAAAAACCTGAAGGCCAGCTACAAGCTGACCCAACCGACGCTGGAAGCGCCGCTGGCGAAAAACCAGGTGGTCGGCACCATCGATTTCCAGCTGGACGGCAAAACCATCGAACAGCACCCGCTGGTGGTGATGCAAGAGGTGAAAGAGGGCAACTTCTTCAGCCGCATCTGGGATATGGTGATGATGAAGCTGAGCCAGTGGTTCGGCGGGATCTTCGGCTGAATAGCCTGATGTAAGGAGCGCCCCGGGCGCACCATCCTCGACCAAGCCGCAACGGAGACGTTGCGGCTTTTTTTCGCGAGTTTCTGCGGCGCGGTGATTAAAAGTAGTCCACCAGCATGGTGGCGCCGCTGGTGAAATCGCCTTCCGCCAGGGTGACGGCGCTGTTTTTTACCGGCACCGCATCAAGCGTCGGCGGATTGGCGTAGTCGATGTCCAGCGGCGTATTGATGGCGAAGGCCTTACCGTTGGCCAACAGCTTGATGCCCAATCCATTGACGCTGCTGGTTAACACGCTGCCGTCGAAGGCCGCCGCGCCGCCCATGATCTTCATTTTCAGCTGGCGGCTGTTATCCAGAAACTCGCATTTGATGCTGTAATCGATGCGTTGCATATAGCGGTTGCCGTCGATGCGCTTGATGCCGACCTTGCCGAAGTCGATATCGATGGTGCGCCCGTCGTTGATCACGCAAGGCGGAGGCGCCACTACGGTGGCGGTGATGTTGACTTTGGTGCCCTGATCGGCGGCCTGAGCGGCCGAGCTAATCAATTCCAGCGCCAACAGCAGGGCGCAGCCCGTTTTTATCGTCATGTTCATTCTGGCTCCCGTCTCAAGGTGCGCTGAAGATCAGCGTGGCCGAGCCCGACAGCGGACCGGTGGCGATGCTGGTGTAAGGGACATTGTTCTTCACCGGCACAAAGGTCACGGTATCGTTACCTAGACCGTTGACGATGCGTGTTCTGAAGGCATTGTTGGGTTTCACCACCGCGCCGTTATACACCATCGCCACGCCGACGTTAGGATTGGTGGTCTTGATAAAATCGCTGGAGAAGCCGCTGGCGTCGCTGACCATGCGGATCAGAATATCCTGCGTCGCACTCTGATCGTCGCACTGGTAGCTGAGCGCTTTGTCCTGTTTTATCTGGGCATCGCTGGCGCTTTGAGTCAGAAAGTCCTGGCGGATCTGACCAAAATCGACATTAATCTGCTGGCCGTTGTTGATGGTGCAACTGGTGGTGACGAAGTAGGCGTCGTTGTCGGCGATCAGGCGCCAGCGATAAACGCCGCACTGCGGACAACCCGGCTGATCGTTGGTCTGAATAAAGTTGATTTGGCCGATGACGTCGCCCTTGTTCACCTTGATGTCCGGCGTTGGGAAACGGTTCAACACGATATAGACCCGGATGGCGACAGACTGGGTCTGCAAGCCGGTGAGGCTGAGTACGCTGATGCCGGCAGGCACCGGGGAGTTATAGTCGCTGCCGTTGATGGTGGTACCGCTGCCGATGGCGCCAAAAATCGCACTGTTCATCGACAGCGCCGGACTGTCGGTTTTGAGATAGTCATACCAGCTCGCGACGTCGTTTTTACAGGTGACCTGGCTGACGTTGACGATTTCGTTTTTGCCATAAGAAAGCTGCGGCCCGATGCGAACCCGGACGTCAACCGGCGTGGTCGAGCCCCCGGGTGGAATCAGTCCGCCATCGGACGTGCGGCAGGTAAATGCGTTGGCGTTGCCAAGCAGCAGGAAGAAAGAGAGTGCCAGGCAGCAACGTAAAAATAGCAGGGCTGTTTTTCTCACGATAATATCCCGATATATATAAATGGTGTGCGGCGTTACTCCGCAATGAAATATTGCCAATCAGGCCGGCTGGCCCTATTTATTCCGTTAAAGGAGAGTGAGATGCATCTTTGTTGGGTATGCCGTTGTTATCACCACCGTCCAGCAACGCGGTGGGATACCACCTCAACGAGTTGTTGATGGAGCCGTCCGTCACAATCACTTCTTGTCGGGCGACAAGATCCAATAACAGCCGTCGAGCCCGGTAAACACCGACGTTGACGGCATTGGCCAGTTGCCGCGTCGAGAGCCACTGCTGCTGTGGCGGCGGCCCGGCGACGGGACATTGACGGGGCGATTGCGCGAATAATGTTTGCAGCAGATCGTGCTGCAATTGCCGTATTTCCTTTTGTTTCGGAGATAACGCTTCCATAGCACTTCCTCTGTATTCCGATTGCCGTATTCCTAAGAAAAAACAAACATTCGCCGCCTACCAACAACGAGGTAAAACGCGAACAAAGAAAATTCCTATCTATTTATCAGGATTGAAAAAAAAGGCGTTGCCCGCCCCGTTTTTACCTATGTTCAGGCAGGGGTGGCGTCACGCAGAAACCTAAAATTTTGGTTTATTATATTCACAAAGCGCCACTTTGCGATCTGATTACTTGTGAATCTCGCAAAAACAGGATATTGCTCTATAAAAGTATTTTTTACGATCTATGAGCCTAAAAATAACAGTAAATTAACTTCAATTAGGAAATAAATTGCGAATGTTCGCCTTGATCAAAAAAAGCCTTTTTTTGCTGAGAGGCATTTGCCAGAATATTCATCGCCGAACAAGAAGGGCGGATTAGAAAGTATTGGCCCCTGCTCGTTGTGATTTCGTTTATTTTTATAGGGCGAATTAATTAATGGGTGGGCCGCTGCAGACTTGCCGTTATCGACTTTTTTATTGTCGGTGCCTTTGGGGTTTGGCAGTTAACCAACTAGCAAGATGCTAAAGAATTAGGGCTGCGCACATATAAGCGCGAGCAGGTTTCCTGTGGCTCTTTTTCTTGATTGGAATATGCATTTTTTCTTATAAGGAATATAGGTTCTATGAAACTTAACAAAATCATGATGGCTGCAGTGATTGCATTTGGCGCAAGTTCTTTTGCACAGGCAGCCGATCAGGGACACGGTAAGGTCACCTTCACGGGCTCTATTATTGATGCGCCATGCTCTATTGCGCCTGAGTCGATCGATCAGACCGTAGATCTGGGCCAGGTGTCCAACGTGGCGTTGAAAAACGGCGGCAAATCCAACCCGCGTCCGTTTGAAATCAAGCTGGAGCAGTGCGACATCACCACCCTGAAAACCGTTAAAACCACCTTTAGCGGCGTAGCATCATCTACCGATAAGGATCTGCTGGGCATCGCGGGCACCGCCAGCGGCGCCGGCGTAGCTATCTCTTACAACGGCCAGCCGATCAAACTGGGTGAAGCGACTACCGCGCAGACTCTGAACACCGGCAACAACACCCTGCATTTCGCCGCCTACCTGCAGGGCGAAGGCGCTTCCGCCGCCATCGTTCCGGGCGACTTCACCGCCGTAGCCGATTTCACCCTGGCTTATCAGTAAGTGAGTCCGAAGGCTTAATCAACCAGGCATGGGGCTCGCCACATGCCTGGTGAATCTCCCTGTCAAAGGAATGTCGCGATGTTTTTACCAAGGAATCGAGCGGGTGCCGTTCTTTTGGCGTCGTTGGCGTTTGCGCCCGGCTATGCAACTTCCGCCGCGCAGGGGTGGGGCAAAGTCAACATGCACGGCGCCATTATCGACACCGCCTGCGCCATTGCCGCCGGCAGCCGCGATCAGACGATCGATATGGACACTCTTCCTCTCGGGCAGATCATTCGTGACGGCCAGGGGATGACCAAACCTTTCAGTATTGAATTGGTCAACTGCATTTTGGAACGGCCGGAAAACAAACCTGATTGGAAATTCTTTCAGGTCACGTTTGATGGTTATGCGGAAGGCGCTCTGTTTGGCGTACAGGGCGAGGCGCGCGGCGTCGCATTGAAGATAAAAGACAGCAACGGCACGCCGGTTATTCCAGGGAAACCCTTACCGATGGAAGGAATAATACCGGGAAATAGAGTGCTGAATTATTCCATGACGTTGATGCCGAATCATCAGCCGTTGAAGGCGGGAGCGTATTTTTCCACAGTGCGTTTTAAGCTGGATTATTTTTGATTTTTTCTCGTACTGACGGTTAATTCGTTATTGAAAGGACTTTTATTATGCTTTCACCGGCAGGGAAGTTATTTCGTCTTCAAGCTTTGGGGCTCTGTGTTACCCTTTCTCTGGGAAATCCGATCGCGTTGGTCTATGCCGCCGACGTTATTCAATTCAATACTGACGTATTAGACATCAACGATCGTAAAAATATCGATCTGAGCCAATTTACGCGCAGCGGCTACATCATGCCGGGCGTTTATACCATGGTGGTGCACGTCAATAAGAACGACCTGCCGGAACAGCCGGTGACGTTTTTGGCACCTGAGAACGATCCTAAAGGCAGCGAAGCCTGTCTTTCGCCGGAATTGGTCAACCAACTGGGGCTGAAAGAAAAACTGTTAAGCACGCTGAACTGGACGCACGGCGGCCGTTGCCTTGACGCCTCGAGTCTGGCGGGGATGGAAGCCCGCGGCGATCTTGCCAGCTCCTCGTTGTATCTCAACATTCCTCAGGCCTATCTGGAATACAGCTCGGAAAACTGGGACCCGCCTTCGCGCTGGGATGACGGTATTCCTGGGCTGCTGTTTGACTATAACGTTAACGCCCAAACGCAAAAACACCAGAAAGGCGGCAGCAGTTACAGCCTGAGCGGCAACGGCACCGGCGGCGCCAACCTGGGCGCCTGGCGTCTGCGCGCCGACTGGCAGGCTAACCTCAACCATCAGACCGGTTCTTCTCAGCCTACCGATAAACAGTTCGACTGGAGCCGCTATTACGCCTACCGGGCGATCCCGGCGCTGCGTTCGCGGTTGACGATGGGTGAGGATTACCTGAACTCCGACATTTTCGACAGTCTGCGCTTTACCGGTGTCAGTCTGCGATCCGACGACAGCATGTTGCCGCCCAACCTGCGCGGCTATGCGCCGGAAGTGACCGGCGTGGCGAAAACCAACGCTAAGGTGGTGGTCAGCCAGCAGGGGCGCGTGCTGTATGAAACGCAGGTGGCGGCGGGGCCGTTCCGCATTCAGGACATCAATGACGCCGTTTCCGGCGAGCTGGACGTGCGCGTCGAAGAGCAAGACGGCAGCGTGCAGGAGTTCAAGATGAACACCGCCAACATCCCTTATCTGACGCGCCCGGGTACGGTGCGTTACAAGCTGGCGACGGGCAAACCGTCGGAGTGGGGGCACCATCTGCGCGGGCCGATGTTTGGCACCGGCGAGTTCTCCTGGGGGATCAGCAACGGCTGGTCGTTGTACGGTGGGGGCATCGCCGGCGGCGATTATAACGCGCTGTCGCTGGGGATCGGGCGCGATCTGATGGCGCTGGGGGCGCTGTCGTTCGATGCCACGCAGTCGCGTGCGCGTTTGCCGCAGGATGGCACGCTGACCGGCGGTTCGTACCGGCTGAGCTATTCGAAGAACTTCGATGAATACGACAGCCAGGTCACCTTTGCCGGTTACCGCTTCTCCCAGGAAGATTTTATGAGCATGGGGGACTACCTCGATGCGCGTTACGAAGGGGGACGCAGCGGCAAGAGCAAGGAGATGTACACCATCACCTTCAACAAACAGTTCCGCGATCTGGGGCTCAGCACCTATCTCAACTACAGCCACCAAACCTACTGGGATCGGGCGCCGAACGATCGTTACAACCTGATGGTATCGCGCTACTTCGATATCGGCGATTTCAAGAACGTCAGCGTTTCGCTGTCGGCCTATCGCAACCGTTACAACGAGCGCAACGACGACGGGATGTACCTGTCGCTGTCGCTGCCCTGGGGCAGCGCCGGGACGCTCAGTTACAACATGACGCTCGATCGCGAAGAGAACGCCCATCGGGTCGGGTACTACAACCGGGTTGATGAACACAACAACTATCAGATCAGCGCAGGCGCCGCGCGCAGTGGGGCGACGGCCAGCGGGTATTACAGCCATCAGGGCGATATGGCGCAGATCAATGCCAACGCCAGCTACCAGGCCGGCCGGTACAGCGCCGTCGGCATCGGCGCGCAGGGCGGCCTGACGATGGCGGCGGAAGGAGCGGTGCTGCACCGCGTCAATACGCCGGGCGGCACGCGCTTGCTGCTCGATACCGAAGGCGTCGCCGGTGTACCGGTACGTGGCTATGGCAGTACGGTGCTGACCAACCGTTACGGCAAGGCGGTGGTGGCGGATGTGAACAGCTACTACCGCAATAAGGCCAGCATCGATCTCAACAGCCTAAGCGACAACGTCGAGGCGACGCGTTCGGTGGTGCAGGCCACGTTGACCGAGGGGGCTATCGGCTACCGCAAGTTTGAAGTGATTGCCGGCGAGAAGGCGATGGCGATCGTCAAGCTGGCGGACGGCAGCGAGCCGCCGTTCGGCGCCACGGTGCTGAATGCCCGTAAGCAGGAGACCGGCATCATCAATGACGGCGGCAGCGTTTACCTGTCCGGCCTCAACCCCGGCGAGCGCATGAGCGTGCACTGGAACGGCGCGGCGCAGTGTGAAATCCAGCTGCCGGCGCCGCTGCCGGCCGAAATGTTGATGAATACGCTGCTGCTGCCTTGCCGTCCTCTCACCGGTAACAAGCCGGCGGAGAACGCCAACTGACATACACCCGGCGGAGTGCGCTCCGCCGCTAAACCGCCGGGGCGGGCTCGCCCGCTTCCGGCCGACTGGAACCGTGAAGACATGATGAATCTGACTATGACCAGAAAGACCGTTTTCCTTGTGGGCCCGCTCGTCGCCGCGTTGGCGATCGGCGCGGTCAGCCTGCCCGCTCATGCGGCCATTGCGCTGGATCGCACGCGTGTGATTTTCGACGGCGACCTGAAAACGGTCAGTCTCAACATCAGTAACCAGAACAAACAGTTACCTTATCTGGCGCAGGGATGGATCGAAGACGATCGCGGCAACAAAATCCAAAACCCTTTTACCGTGCTGCCGCCGGTGCAGCGGGTGGAGCCGGGCAAACCGAGCCAGGTGAAGATCCAGTCGCTGCCGGCAGCACGTCAGCTGCCGCAGGACAGGGAGACGCTGTATTACTTCAATCTGCGCGAGATCCCGCCGCGCAGCAATAAGCCGAACACGCTGCAGATAGCGTTGCAGACGCGCATCAAAATGTTTTATCGCCCGGCGGCGCTCGCCCCGAAAAAGAACGCCGCACCGTGGCAGGAGCAGCTGACGCTGACCCGGCAGGGCGACAAGTACGTGGTGAACAACCCGACCCCTTATTACGTGACGATCGTTGAGGCGAGCGCCGGCAAGGGCGGGAAAGGGGCCGCCGGCTTTGAACCGTTGATGGTGGCGCCGAAGGCCAGCGCCCCGCTGAACGTCTCCGCCGCGAGCCTCGGTAGCGGCCCGTCGCTGGCGTACATCAACGATTACGGTGGTCGGCCGCAGTTGAACTTCCGCTGCGCCGGCAATGCCTGCCAGGTCGTACCGGTCGCCAAATGACGATCCGCGCGCAAGCAGGGAAGACAGAGTGAACACAGCGGAGTGAACGAATCATGCAACGAAAGATCCCCATGCTGTTGGGAAAGGCCTATGAACGTCATCAGCGACGCACTATCGGCCTGACGGTGTTGGCCGCGCTGATGGTACCGCTGACGGCAGGCACGATGCTGATGCTGATGCCGCCGGCCCGCGCGGTGGACAACTGGGACGTGGAGGGCGCGAATGGCACGCTCCACGTCTACGGCGCGTTAACGGAAAGCGCCTGCAGCCTGGAAATGACCACCGCTCGTCAGGAGGTTTGGCTGGGGGAGACCGGAACGGCGCACTTCCAGCGTCCGGGCGATCGCGGCACGCCGGTCGCCTTCGAGCTGACGCTGAAAGACTGTCTGCGGGCGCCGGCGAGCAACCGCGACGCCTGGACCGGGGTTCTGGCCTGGAGCGGCAGCCAGCCTGCGGTGTCCGTCGCGTTTTCCGCGCCGACGGATGACGACGCGCCGGGTCTGGTCAGGGTGGCCGGCGTCACCGGATTGGGGTTGCAGTTGGCGGATGCCCGCGGCCTGCCGGTCCGCCTCGGCGCGCGCAACAAACCGATCTTGCTGACGCCGGGGCAAAACACCCTGACGTATACGGTGACGCCGGTGCGCACCCCGGCGACGCTGAGCGCCGGCGCTTACCGCGCGGCGATCGATTTCCGTCTTTATTACGACTAATACGCCGCTTGCGCCTGGTAGGCGCAAGCATAACCAAAGGGAGTGGCGTCATGCGCGCGACAGAGACGAACCGGCGCCGAAGCGCGCTGCTGGGAGCCGGCATGGTCATGCTGGCCGGCATGATGGCGCAGCCGGCGGCTGCGGCGGAAAACATGCGCTTTCACGGTACGCTGGTGGCCGAGCCGTGTGTCATACAACCGGGGGATGAGGACATCCAACTGGATTTCGGCACCATCGTCGACAAATACCTGTACCTGAACACCCGCACCCACAGCCAAACCTTCGCGTTGCACCTGACTGAATGCGATCTCAGCCTGGGCAATACGGTGGCCATTACGTTTACCGGCACCGAGAACGCCAAACTGCCCGGCCTGTTGGCGCTGGATGCCGGCAGCCTGGCCTCGGGGATCGGCATCGGGCTGGAGGACAGCACCGGCAAGGCGCTGCCGCTCAATCGCGCCAGCGATAAATTCCGCCTGAATGCCGGCAACACCACGCTCACGCTGCAGGCCTATGTGCAGGGGGAGCCGGAGGCCATCCAAACGAAGTCCATCGGCCGCGGCACCTTCAGCGCGGTGGCCACCTTTACGTTGGAATACGAATAAGCGTCTACAAGGACAAAAAACGCAATGATGATAAAGCCCCTCAATCGCGCCCTGCGCATGGGCCTGCTGTGCCTGTTGGCGTTGAGCGCCGCCGCCTGTCAAAACCAAAAGTCGGGCAAGCCCGCCGTGAACACCAAAAATCAGGCTGTGCAAGCTCCGTCAGAAGAGGCTTTGCGCAAGCAGCGTGAGGCCGAGCAGCTGCAGCAGTGCCAGCAGCAACTGGGTGCATTGCGCACGATCGACGAGAAACAGTATCAGCGCTACAAACAGGCCTTCGACAGCCTGATGAGCGGCGCTTCGCAGTACGCCAACCTGCGCGCCAGGGTAAACGGCGACACGCAGGAGACGGTGGATGCGCTGTATCGCTACAAGGTCAACTATCTGTGCGCCGGGGTGAATCAGGCGGTGCTAACCGGGCTGGCGGATCGCGGGGAGCAGGTTAAATGAGGCTGCGCCTGCTGGGCTGTGCGGCTCTGCTGTTCACCGGCGTCGCGCAGGCGGACGACGGCGTGCCGGCGCTGCTGCAGTTTGCCGAGCAGTATCAACGGCAGAACACCGCGCCGAAGAGCGAAAACGCGGCGCCCGCCGACCGCGAGGCGGGGCAAAAAAAGCGTGAGCCGGCAAAGCGTCCGCCGGACACCCACCAGCCTGCTTCATCGGCCAAAGCTTTTACGCTGAGCCAGGAATTATTGACGCGTGACCAACAGCTGGCACGCCTGCGAATGGAACTGACGATGTTGCGCCAGGAACTTACTGCGCTGCGGGCGGAGAAAGCGGCGCCACCCGTCGCAGCGTTGCCGGACTCGTCGACGCTTCAACAGTGGATTGCCGGGCTGGGCGCTGCCTGGCGAGGTTCGCCCGACGCGCAGCGCACCGAGGCGCTGTTGCGTCAGGCGACGCAGGAAACCGCCAAAAGCAGAACGACGGCGGCGCAGGCCGAACGGCGCGTCACCGAACTTGAGTCTGCCGCGCAGGCATCGGCACAGACGCTTGCACAACGCCAACGCGAGCACCAGGAGGCGTTGCACGCTCTGCGCGCCGCGTTGGAAGAAAGCGAGCAGAAGCGGGCCGGTGAGCAGAAGGCGACTCAGCAGGCGCGCGAAGACCTGCTGGCGTTGCGTAAGCGGCTGCTATGGGAGATGACGCCGGAGCAGTTGAAGGATGAACGGAAACGGTTGTCCTATGCGGCGGGCAGTGCGCTGGGGCGGGATATTCAGGGGTTGATGACGGAGCGTCAAAGCTGGGGGGTACCGGTGGACCGCGACAGCCTGTTGGCGGGCGTTATCGACAGCGTGGCGGGGCGTTTGCAGCTGCCGCCGGATGAACTGAATACGCTGACGGCGCAGGCGGATGCCGCCGCCGTGGCCGCGCGTGAGAAACGCGTTAACCAGCAGCGGCGGCGCGATGACGATTACCTGACGCAGTTCAGTCAACAAAAGGGCGTAAAGCAGTCGGCGATGGGCTTCTGGTATCGGGTGGATTACGCCGGGGAGGGCGCGCTGGCGCCAACGGCGGTGGTCGATGTCGTGGTGAAAGAGAAGCTGACCGACGGCACGGTGATCCAGGATATGGATCTGAGCGGCAAGGTGCTGTCGCAACCGCTGTCCGAATATCCGCAGCTGTTCCGGGAGGCGATAGGTCATCTGCACAACCACGGCTCGTTGACGATGGTCGTGCCGCCGGCGCTGGCCTACGGTGAAACCGGCTACCCGCCGAAGGTGCCGCCCAACGCCACCATGGTTTATGAATTGCGCATCGACAACAGCCAGGCGCCGGCGAAGGGCGTCCAGGCGGTTAAACGGGAAGCCGACACGGCGGGAGAACAGGGATGAACACGATGATAAAAATCGCGCTATTTGATGAGAATCGATACTTCAGCGCCGGTTGGCAAGAGGCCCTGGCGCTGCATTTCAGCACTTACGGCAAGCGCACGCTGTTAGTGGATGCGCGGCAGGTTCACGAAGCCGATTTGGTGTTCTGCTATTTTCCTCCCGGCGTGCAAAGCTGTTTTTGTCACCTCTCTGAGGCGCAGCCCGCGGGGCGTAAAACGCTGTATTTCTCGTTGCGAACGCCGGAGGGACGGCATAAACGCACCGTCGGTAACCGCTGCTCGCTGGAGACTGGCGTCATCTACCACGATATGCCGTTGGTTTCGGCGCTGTATCAGGTGAGCGCCGAGCTGGAGCGGCGCAGCAAATGGCCGGGCAGACTGAGCTGTGGCAGGAGCTGCGTATGCCAACACCGGGGCCTGACGCTGCGCGAACAAGAGATCATGCGCTGCATGACGCGGGAGATGGGAGTCACGCAAATCGCCCGGATGCTGGACATTAGCGTGAAGACGGTCAGCAATCACAAGATGAGCGTCATGCGCAAAATGGGATTCCGGCGTAATGCCGAACTTTACGGCTGGCTGCGGCACAGCGCTCGTCCCGGGGCTGTGGGGCTTCGCGCGGGTATTCAGTCCGGCGTTGCGGCAGGAAAGGATCGCTATTGAAACGGCGCCGGCCAAGTCACACCGGCTGGCGCCTTAAGTACCTCGCCGTGGCGATCAGTTGCAGGCCACGACCTTGATCGCCAGCCCGCCCTGTGAGGTTTCGCGGTATTTGGCGTTCATGTCTTTGCCGGTCTCGTACATGGTTTCGATCACCTTATCCAGACAAACCCGCGGTTCGCTGGTCCGGCGCATCGCCATGCGTGCGGCGTTGACCGCCTTAACGGCGGAAATGGCGTTGCGTTCGATGCAGGGCACCTGAACCTGGCCGGCGAGCGGATCGCAGGTCAGTCCCAAATGGTGCTCCATGGCGATCTCCGCCGCGATGCACACCTGCGCCGGGCTGCCGCCGAGCAGCTCGGTCAACCCGGCCGCCGCCATCGAACAGGCCACGCCCACTTCCCCCTGGCAACCCACTTCGGCGCCGGAGATCGAGGCGTTCATCTTGTACAACGCGCCAATCACGCCGGACGCCAGGAAGTAGCGTGTGTAGGAGTTGGCGTTCACCGGGCGGATGAACTTGTCGTAGTAGGCCAGTACCGCAGGGATAATGCCACACGCGCCGTTGGTCGGCGCGGTGACCACGCGGCCACCGGCGGCGTTCTCTTCGTTGACGGCCAGCGCGAACATGTTGATCCAATCGACCACGTTCATCGGATCGATATTGTTCTTGTCGCCGGTCACCAGAATGCGTCGCAGCGCGGCGGCGCGGCGCGGCACTTTCATCGGGCCAGGCAGCAGGCCTTCGGTGTTGATGCCGCGCTCGATACCGGCGCTCATCACTTGCCAGACGTCGGCGAAATGCGCGTCGATGTCCGCCTTGCTGCGCAGCGCCAGCTCGTTCTGCATCACCAGGCCGGACAACGACAGCCCGGTGTCTTTGCAATGCTGCTGCAGATCGTGCGCTGATTTGAACGGGTAGGGCACCGGCGTGGCGCCCTCGGCGGACTGGCCGAAGTGTTCTTCGTCGACGATGAAACCGCCGCCGATCGAGTAATAGGTTTTGCTGTGCAGCAGGCGTTCACCGGCGAAGGCACGGATGCGCATGCCGTTTTCGTGCAGCGGCAGATTATCGCTGTGGAAATTCATGCCGCCGTGCAGCGGAAAATCCACCTCGTGGTGGCCGTTGGCCAGCGGCAGGCGGCCGCGCTGTTCCACGTCGCGAATAAAGCCCGGGATGCTGTCGATGTCCACGTCGTGCGGCAGGTTGCCGGCCAGGCCCATGATGATGGCGATGTCGGTGTGGTGGCCTTTACCGGTCAACGACAGCGAACCGTAGACGTCGACCACCACGCGGGTGGTGTCCTGCAGCTGCTGGTGGGCGATCAGATCGTCGACGAACTGTTTGCCGGCTTTCATCGGGCCAACGGTGTGGGAGCTGGATGGGCCGATGCCAATTTTGAAAATATCGAAAACGCTGACCATGGTCTCGCCTCCTTCTTCAGGTTTCAGGCGGTGAATACGGGAAATGGGGGAGTGCGGGAGGGCCGGCGCACAGCGGCGCCGGCCGGACGTGATTAGCCGAGCAGGCTGAACACGATAGCAGAGATGGCGATCAGACCCATCACAACCACGAACACGTTGCTGATGTGGCCGCTGTACTTGCGCATGGCAGGCACTTTACGAATGGCGTACATCGGCATCAGGAACAGCAGCATGGCGATGATTGGGCCACCCAGGGTTTCAATCATGCCCAGGATGCTTGGGTTCAGGGTGGCGACGATCCAGGTGGTCACCAGCATGAAGATAGCGGTCATGCGGTTCAACTTGGCGGTGCTGACGGTTTTGCCACGGCTCTTCATCGATTTGGCAACCAGACCGTTGAAACCTTCACGAGCGCCGAGGTAGTGGCCCAGGAACGATTTGGTAATGGCGACGAAGGCGATAACCGGCGCGATGTACTCGATCATCGGGTTGTTAAAGTGGTTAGCCAGGTAAGACAGAATCGAGATGTTCTGCGCCTTGGCTTCCGCCAGGTTTTCCGGCGTCAGGCTCAGCACGCAGCTGAACACGAAGAACATCACGGTCAGCACCATCATGATGTGTGCATAAGCCAGAATGCGGGAGCATTTCTTCTCGGCGTCTGCGCCGTACTCTTCGCGTTTGGCGACGGCGAAAGCGGAGATGATCGGCGAGTGGTTAAAGGAGAACACCATTACCGGGATTGCCAGCCACAGGGTCATGATCAGGCCGTGGCCCATGCCGGTACCGCTGCCGGACAGCGACACGTTTTCGAAGATGGCGCCGGTCCAGTTAGGGATCAGGTATACCGCCAGCAGCATCAGCACCGCCACGAACGGGAAGACCAGAATGCTCATGGTTTTCACGATGGCCTGCTCACCGAAACGCACGATGGTCATTAGGCCGACGATCAGGATCAGTGACAGAATGGCGCGCGGCGGCGACGTCATGCCCAACTGGTGGGTAATGAAGCTGTCGACGGTGTTGGTGATCGCCACGCTGTAAACCAACAGAATCGGGTAGATGGCGAAGAAGTACAGCAGGGTAATCAGTTTACCGGCGGTGATGCCGAAATGCTCTTCCACTACAGCGGTGATGTCTTCACCGGGATTTTTGCCGGACAGCACGAAACGGCACAGGCCGCGGTGGGCAAAGAAGGTCATCGGGAAAGCGATGATGGCCATGATGATCAGAGGAATCAAACCGCCGATGCCGGCGTTGATGGGCAAGAACAGGACGCCTGCGCCGATGGCGGTGCCGTACAGGCCCAACATCCACATGGTATCCGTTTTACGCCAGGTACTGCTGGAGCCCGAGGCCGCAGAGGCAATTGTGCCGGTCTGTGTAGTGTCCATAAATATCTCCGAAGTGAACACGAATTTAAAATTAAAAGGCAAAACTTAAGGTTAAACCGTCAAACGTCCTATTCAGGCAACGCTTGCGGTAAGAATCAGGTGTTGCTTGCGGGGATGTTTTGGCGTCCCCCTGGTTGTTTATTGTGTTCATTACCAAGGCACAGCGCCGGGTAATTCACTAAAGACTTTCCACCGTCACGGGGGATAAAAGTCGTTACCGCTGCCGACAGGTCATTGCCTGTCGATTTTTGTTGGCGGCAAGATAACGATTTACAGTAGAAACAACCGTGATCCTGCTCTCAAATGCGTAATATGTGCAGTTATCTGCTTTTTTATCGATTTTTCGCGCATTTGTTGCACATTTGTGTAAGATTTTGTGCTGAGAACGCTCTCATAAAATTTTCTGCGATTATGCGGCTTGTACAATAATTAGCCGGATAAAGCGCTGTGCTCAGCAGCAAGCCGAGCAATATATTTTATGCGTGGTTTTGGATCTAGCGAAAAACCCGGATTAAGCAGTTTTAGTGATGTGGATCACATTATGTTTTTAAGGTAAATTGAATTTATCTTTTTGTTTTTAATGATTTTTATTTAAAATTCACCGCTAGTAACGAAGGGAAATTACTTACGTGGTTAGCGGATAAAAATGCGTAACCATTCATCATATAAATAACAGATAGCTAACAGGTATTGGTGAGATTTGCTGCAATCGCGTAAACCGCCGTTTATTTAAACTTCCTGGCCTTTGGTACGATTTATCATATAAAAGCCATAAATAGCCGTTAATTCACCCAGCCGACCGCGTGTTTAGCCTGCGAAAAAATAATCACGCGGGTGAGCTGTTGCATTTTATTAACCTGATGTTGCGTGCGGATAAGCGAAAAACGCGAATTGATTGCGCATTATTTGTTCATTTTTGGGTAAGGAAAGAGGGATATCGAAACGGTGCGCCGTCGGTTATGACGGCGCTGAAGGCGGATTAATAGCGGATAGCGATGGCGTTGTCGTTGAAGAATGCCAGGAAGTCGGCGGCCGGTTGGCGGTCGGTGATCACCCGATCGAATTGTGTCAGGGGGCCGATGCAGGCCGGTTTGGTTTTGCCGAATTTGCTGTGGTCTGCCACCAGGATCTTTTGCTGCGCCATCGCCATCGCGCGATGCTTCATCTCCAGTTCGTCGAAGTTGAAGCAGGTGGCGCCGTGCTGCAGACTGAGGCCGGCGGCGGAGATAAAGGCGATATTCGGGCAGATATGATCGAGCTCGTTACGGCCGCTGACGCTGGAAAAGATGTAGTTGTTCGGCTTGAACTCACCGCCGCACAGGACCACTTTGCAGTTCGGTTTGTCCTGCAGCGCCAGGAAGGTGTTCAGCGAATGGCACACGGCGGTGAAGGTCAGTTCGTCGGCGATGGCGTCGATGATCGCCGGGGTGGTGGTGCCACAGTCAAAAAACACCGTGTCGTTTTCATTGATCAGCGGCGCTGCCAGCAGGCCGATGCGCCGTTTCTCCGTGACCTGTTTGGCTTTTTGATCGGAAACGAAGTAGTTGGTCACGCCGTTGCTGCGCGGATCGGTCACCACGTAGCCGCCGAGCAACACCACGGCCGCCGGTTCGGCGCTCAGATCGCGGCGAATGGTCATCTCCGAGACCCCCAGCAGCGCGGCGGCTTCTTTCAGGTGGATCTTGTCAGCGCGTTTTAACGCCTGAACTAACCGGTTGATACGTTCTTCGCGCCGCGTTTCCATAGATCCGTCTTCCCACAGGTAGTAGAGGTAAAGGGGCGTGCCGGCATTTCCGGCGCTAAACACAACGATGCGGGGCAATATCGGGCCGCATCAGCCGCCCGTATTGTCCCGCATCGGAGTGTATGGCCATGCCCGTCAGGGCAAGCCGACGATCAGTAGCTGCCCGCCGCCGGCTGGGCGCCGGATACGATGGCGACGCCGGAGCTGGTGCCGATGCGCGTGGCGCCGGCTTTAATCATCTTCTCGGCGGTGGCGCGATCGCGCACGGCGCCGGAAGCTTTCACGCCCATTTCGCTGCCCACAGTCTCACGCATCAGTTTGACGTGCTCTTCCCGAGCGCCGCCGGTGCTGAAGCCGGTGGAGGTTTTCACGAAGGCGACATCGAGTTCGCGACACATTTCACAAACCTGGACGATCTGCGCATCGCTGAGCAGGCAGGTTTCCAATATTACCTTCAACGGGATCGCCGCGCAAACCTCGCGCACGGCGGCGATATCGGCTTTCACTTCGTCCAGCAGGCCGCTTTTCAACCAGCCGACGTTGATCACCATATCGATCTCTTGCGCCCCGGCGGCGATCGCCGCTTTGGCTTCAAAGGCCTTGGCGACGGTCAGGCCGGCACCCAGCGGGAAACCGATCACCGAGCAGACTTTCACGGTGCTTTCTTGCAGCAGCTGGGCCGCCAGTGGCACGTAGCCGGAGTTGACGCATACCGCATAGAAGTTGTGCTGCTGTGCTTCTTCGCACAGTTTGGCGATCTGCATTTCGGTGGCGTCCATGGCCAGCAGGGTGTGGTCGATATAGCTGGCGTAATCGATGTTTTCGGTGGTCATCGCGGTTCCTTAGTGAGGTTAAGACAGTAAACGGAGTGAGGAATGTGAAAATAATAACATTCCGATGCCGATAAACCTAGTGCTGTTTAAAAAATGTCGACCAGATCGTCGCTATAATGCTGTTATAGGTATAGCTTAAAGGCGTTTCATTTGTTATTTAAATAACATTTTGTGGCTCGCGGCCTGCGCGGGCGAAACGTCGAGGGAAAAAAGATGAAGATCAACATCGATCTGGCTCCTGAAGCTTTCGGGGCGCATCGGCAGGAACTGTTCCGCAATGCGGATTTCGCGGTGAGCACGCATCGCTGCACAGAACGCGGGCCGATGCTGACGTTGGCGAATCACCGTGGCGCACTGACGGTTTTGCCGTATCAGGGCCTCACGATCTGGGACGCTGAGTTTGACGGTCATTCGCTGAAGTCGGGCCGGCGCAGCGTAAAGGGCGCCGGAAGAAAGCGCGCTGACGACGCCGCATTCTGCCCCGCCTGGCCGCATCAGGACGGTGAGCCGCTGCAGATGCAACGCGTGTGGATCCAGCTGGCGGGCGATGAGCTGACATTGCACGGCGAGGGGGAGCGGGCGGGTGGGCGTTGGCGCATCGGCCCGGCGCTGCGTCTGGCGGCGCAGAGCGCGCAGTTCGCCATTGAGATGATGGTCACCAACCTGGCTGAGCGGCCGCAGCCGCTGCGCTATGTGTGTCATCTCAACTACGACTGCATTCCCGATGCGGTATTCCGTCAGAACCTGCCGACGCCGGCTTTATTAGGGGATACGATCGGGCAGGAACTGTTGTGCTCCGACGATCTGACGCGCTACGTGGATCAGGCCGAATTCTTTATGCTGGCGCCGCAGGGCCGGCGTTATGTGACGCGTTTTGCCACCGAACAATTCAACTATGGTTTCCGGCGCATCGCCGTTCAGGGCAACAGGCGGCTGCTGGCTTTTATCCAGCCGGCGAACTGTCGGCCGAACGCGCCGGAAGGGGAGGTAGGAGTGATGCTGGGAGCGGGAAAAACGCGGACGTTCTGTGTGACTACTGGCGTGGTGTGAAAGCAGGGGCGGTAACGCCCCTGTCATGTTGTGCGGTTACTCTTTCACCCAGCCGCGTCGAATGGCGAAGGCAAACAGGAAGCGATACAGGCGCGACAGCTTGTCGGCGAGGACATCGCCGAACAGATTCCATACCAGCTGCGCGAACAGGCAGCCGACCAGGCCGAGCAGGAAACCGCCAACCATATCCAGCGGCCAGTGCACGCCGAGGTAAACGCGTGACCAGGCGATGCCGGCGGCGACAATCATCAGCAGCGCGCCGGACCAGACCCGGTGCCAGAACAGGAATGCCAGCGCAAAGGTAAAGATGGCGGTGCCGTGATCGCTGGGGAACGAGCTGTCCGGCGCGTGCGCCAGGAAGGTATAGCCGACGCCGGCGACGAACGGACGCTCATGCGGCAGCAGCGCGCCGATAGCGGAGGCGGCAAGCATGGCGAACAACAGCGCGATCGTGGTTTTCGCCACCACTTCGCGCTGTGAAACCAGCTGGCTTTGCGGCCCCCACAGCCACAGGCCGACGATCAGCAGCGGCACGATAATGATAAGATCGCGCGCCAAAAAGGTGGCGAAATCGATCATCCATTCGGGAGACGCCGGGGTCGCATTGATCCAGGCGAAAAGAACATGGTTTAGCTGCTCCATAACCGTTACCTCATCTTGCGGCGCCAATAGCCGCTAATCATCCAATAAATAGCCAACTGGCTTAACCAAACCCACCAACCCGCCCACAGGTTATGGGTAAGAAAATGTGCGCCACGCATGATCTGACCAAAGCCCATCAACATGCCGAGCGCAATGCCGCCGCACCAGCACCACCAGGCCAGGCGCGGACGCTGCGGATAAAACAGGAAAAACAACGCCATCACCGCGAAACCGCTCGAGGCGTGCCCGCCGGGGAAACAGCGACCGGGGCCCGGCAGCGCCGGTACCGTGCCGAACAGCGGGAAGGACATCGCCTTGCCGCCGTACTCAATCAGATCCCACGGACAGGAGTGCGCGCTGGTGGCTTTGAGAATGCCCACCACCAGCGGGCCGATACCAATCAGCAGCATGGTTACGATCAGGCGCGCGCTGCGGCGATAGAGGCCCCAAAACAGTGTCAGCACCGCCCCTACGATCACTATCTGCTTCAACAGGCGGTGATTGATCAGATCCAGCCAATAATTGTTTTGCCACGGGAAATGCCCGCTGGCGGCATCGTACCAATAATTGCTGATCGCCCAGTCCAGCTGTTCGTTACGGGAGAGCCATAGAAACACCAAACCGCTGATCAGCAGGCCAAAAACTTGCCAACGGTAAAAGGATGCCGACAGGGAGTAAAGGGTGGTTGTCTTAATTTGCGGTGTCGTTGAGGATTGATTTAATGACGATTCTGGATTCACGCGCAGGCTCAGTGACAGGATTGAATGACGTTACTGTAATAATTCTGTCTTAAGAAAACCTTAGTCCGCCGGTAAGAAAACCCTATCTGATACACTTGCTTGTACGAAGGTAATCGCTGGTTTTTCTCGTCTTAACCCGAGGGTGCGCTGGCTAATTGCTCCAGTTAACGGTTTATATTAGGCGATTGTCACTATTGATTGCCTATTGTAAAGAAGATTAAACCTGTGGCGAGCTTAGCGGTAGTGTATTAGTTTATAGACGGATTATTTGACAAAGTGTAGGGATAAAACATGAACAAGGCATCCGTTGTATTTTCCGGCCTGCTGATGGCCGTTTCCGCTGGCGCTATGGCGGCGACCTCTGGCGATGACGCAGACATGAGCAAACAGCCGCTGGAAAAAGTCGCGCCTTACCCGAAAGCCGAGAAGGGCATGAATCGCCAGGTGATCTACCTGCCGAAGCAAGAGCACGAAGAGAACTACAAGGTAGAACTGCTGATCGGCAAGACGCTGGAAGTGGACTGCAACCGCCATATGATTGGCGGCACGCTGGAGACCAAAACCCTGTCCGGCTGGGGTTATGATTACCTGGTGCTGGAGAAGCTGTCTGAACCGGCCTCGACCATGATGGCCTGCCCGGACAATACCAAGACCAAGAAATTCATCGCCGCTAACCTGGGCGACGCCGCGATGCAGCGCTACAACAGCCGCCTGCCGATCGTGGTGTATGCGCCGAAAGACGCGGAAGTGAAATACCGCATCTGGAAAGCCGAAGATACCGTAAGCCAGGCTGAGCAGAAATAACCGCCGCCTGACGCCGCTCCGCTGGCCATTCCCGGTTGGCGGAGCCTTTCTCCTTCCTGTCTCCTTATCATTCCCGCATCTTTGACACTCGACTGATTGCTTTCGGACGTGGCTTTTAGCCGCAACATGGCAACGAAATACGCTCTTCACATGGCACAGGAAGCACGCCGCTGCATGGATGGGAGAGGATGCGCGCGTATAGAAATAGAGCAAAGAAATCTTTACTGAATTGTGATAATTTTGCCCATACCCTATTTAGGCGTGACACAGAAGATAAGGATATCCAATGCGTTATCGTTCGCTAACGCTCGACGAAACCAGAAAAAGTCGCCCATCTGGCGAGCTGCACTGCGATGGCGCGTCTGTGCCGACCACGGAACCTTACGAGTGGGCAGGCGCCGTATGAAACTGATTCATTTCTCCTCTGAACACACGGCGCCGGAAAGCTTTTCCAGGATACTTAACCCTACAGCAGCGCGGTATGAGCTGGAACGGCATTATCTGTTCGGCGGCGCAGCCGGCATATCGATAAGCAGCCGGTATCCGATTACCCGCAATACTCAATCCGGGATTGGCGTCACCGGTTATCGTGAGGACGTGGCTGTGAAGCGCAGCGTGCTCGATGAGATCAACCGGGGCGGCTTGCTGGCGATTGATCAGGGAATGGGCACCTGGACGCCGACGAAATATGCTTTTTACGTCGACGCGGAAGGCCGATTACAGCGTTATCCAGGCAGCTCTCTTCCCGCCTTTTATCCTATCGGGCGCGTGATCGCCCGCTATGAAGAAATGGTCAGCCGCTATGGCCACCGGGCAAAACCGACGGTGCTGCCGGCGAGGCAGAATACGACCCGGAATCCCCCTCTGCAGCAAGCCATCGCGACCGCAGTAGCAACCGTTGCCGCCACGGTGCAGGCCATCCGTCCGCTGACCAAGGCAGAACGCTGGCAAGAACGCCAGTACCTGATAGGGCGAGGCAACCGCAGCATTTACCCGGATGCGCGCATGGCGGCACAGCGCCTGGCGGAGAACAACGTCGCGGTCGAAAAGGCGAAGTTGGCTGAGAATGTTTACAAGACCACTAATCCGCTCAAGGACACGATAGACATCCCTGAAGGCTGGAAGGATATCAGTAACAATGATGGGGCGCTGGGCCGGCTTGGTTTGAGCAGTAACATGCTTTATGACAAACCAATGAATCCTGACTTTTTAGCCCGAGTTTATCAGCCAGACGAAAGTATCTTTGGCAAGGCGATGAACCCGACGGTGGTATTCCGCGGATCGCGGGCACCAGAATTCCCGGAGGGAATAAGCCGCGCAACCCAAAAAGCCTTAATAAGGGGTGACTTATCAGGCATTAAAAATCTCAGTGACTGGAAAAACAACGGTGCTCAGGGAATAGGGCTTAATTCTGAATACTACAAAAAAGCGGTTGGTATTGGCGATAAAATTTCAAAGGTATCCAATATCGACGTTGCAGGTCACTCATTAGGCGGTGGCATGGCGTCTGCTGCCTCCATGGCCAGCGGCAAGCCAGCTTGGACGTTTAATGCCGCTGGATTGCATGCGGGAACCGTAGAAAAATACGGCGGCTCTATAATAGGCAGTGTCGATAATATTCAGGCGTATCGCGTAAAAGGGGAACTGTTGACCAAGCTGCAGGAGGTTGATTTGTGGGAGGATGCCAAAGACCTCAAATTTTATCCGCCGGCGGTGATGGCGAAAGAACGGTTGTCCCTGTTGGCGCCTGACGCCGTGGGAGTAAAACACACGCTTTCCGGTGGAACAGGCTCACTGCTGGATAAGCACGGTATAGACCAGGCGATACAATGCATTGAAAATGAAAAAGACGATGACATTGCCACAATCAAGGGAAGAATATGAAAAAACTTATTCTCATTATCACGATGGTAGTGTCTACGCTCATCATGCAAGGGTGCGAAAAAGGTATGGATTTACAACCGCAGGATTATTTTGACGGTCAGCAATTGGACATTGCCAAAGCCATTTATGATGGTGATAGGCCGCAGTTGGATAAACAGTTATCATCAGTAAACAAAGAGATCTTAAATCGTCCAGCTAAGGAAGAAATGACCTTATTGTTCTGGGCAATAAACAATGCCATCTATGATAAAACCACACCTGAAAGGCTGAAAATTATCACTGATTTGGTAAAAGCCGGCGCAGATCCTTTACAGCCTCAACCCAACACGCCAGGTAGCCCAGCTGAATTTGTTATGAAAGCGGATAAAGGCATCTGGATACAGGCTATGTTAGAGGGCGGACTTTCTCCAAATGCTAGGGATAAGGTTCATAATCAACCCATTATATTTAATAGCATCTTTGCAAAAAACACAGAAACATTAGAGGTCATGTTGGAGCATGGTGCTGATATAAATATAAGAAATTCACTGGGTGATACGCTGCTCATCGATGCTTTAGACTATCACTCCTATGACCACGTCATTCTTTTATTAGAAAAAGGCGCCGATAGCGATATAAGAGGCAACTCGGGTTGGACGATGGGTAATCAACTACAACGGCTGATTAATAGGAGTACGGACGGCAGTGAGGCGAAAGCGTCTCTTGAGCGCATCAAAGACGAGCTAATTAAGCGTGGTGGGAAATGGCCACCTCTCCCTGTCAGTAAATAAGCCGTTCTCAGTATCCCAAGGGTATAGAGGGATACTGATACGGTAATAAAGCAAAGTTAGGCCGTGGTTATGTTAAAAATGGAGATGGCATGAGGCACAGCGCTCTTATCATTATCATGTTGCTGTCGATGCTCATGATGCAGGGATGCGAACAAGGTAGGGATCTACAACCACAGGATTACTTTGAAGGGAAGCAGCTAGATATCGCCAACGTCATCTACGAGGGTGACAGGAAAAAGCTGGATAAGGTTTTACCAACGGTAAGCAAAGAAACGTTAAATCGGCCCGCCAAGGCGGAGATGACGTTGCTATTCTGGGCGTTAAATAACGCTATCTTTGACAAGAACACGCCAGAGCGCCTCAAGAACATTACGGATTTAGTCAAGGCGGGAGCAGACCCACTGCAGCCAAGAGCTGAGGGAGGAGTAGCCCCGCTGAATTTGTTATGAAGGCGAATAAAGGCGTATGGATACAAGCTATGTTAGAGGGCGGGCTCTCTCCAAATGCCAGAGATAAGGTTCATAATCAACCCATTATATTTGAAAGTTTTGATGCGGCGAACACAGAAACATTAAAGATGTTAATTGCATACCAAGCTGATGTTAATATCAAAGGGGCTATGAACAGAACTCCACTAATTAATGCGCTGTATAACAGTTGCCCTGAGCACATTGAGGTTCTTTTGGCTCATGGCGCTAACCCCTTAGCCAAAGATGATTTTAATGACAACTTCCTTTCTTTGATTTCTGCGGAGATAGATAAAGGGGATAAGAGCAATGCGTATATAAAAAAGCTAATTAAAATTAAAGAAAAAATAAAACAGGTGAATTAGTTCGCCTCGGCTCTCATGGGGGACAATGCTGGTCTTCTTCCGGTGCAGTACCATGACGTGATGACATACAGGAAGATGACGGGATGAGCCACCAAAGAGCACCCAGCCGACAGCGACGAGAGTGCTGTTGTTAAGTACCGTTTGTGACGCCATCTCTTTGAACAGTGGCAAATCCACAAGCAGCGTTTCTATGTTGAAACCTGCACATTGATGGGACGCTGGCGTAAGCGACACTCAGAGGTAGGATGCTTTATGCCTGACGACGAGGCAGCGACAACGGGTGTTTCGGGCCGTTTCAGGCAACAAAAAACCCGATTTTCTCATGACAATAATAAAATCAATAAGTTATATGTTTATCAAGAGGTTGATATAGTGATAAGGGGTGGTGAAGGGTGGTGAGTGCCAACCTGTGCCGCCACTTTGTCGCCACTTGGCATGGTTGCCAGCGGGTTGAATTGCAATGCAGTTTCGAGGTGTTCCGGGGCAAGGTGCGCATAACGCATTGTCATCTTAATGTCGTGGTGGCCGAGGATACGTTGTAACACAAGAATGTTACCTCCCGACATCATAAAGTGTGCCGCAAAGGTATGGCGTAGCACATGAGTTAGTTGGCCTTTGGGCAATTGAATGCTGGTGCTTTCGAGCGCGGCCATAAAGCGAAAATAGCATTCGCTGAATAAGCGATCATCGCCCCGCGTTATCAACTTCTTGTACAGCGCTTTACTGATCGGAACGCTGCGGTTCTTTTTACCTTTGGTACGGATGAAGGTGATCTTATGCGGTGTTATCTGTGACCGGGTAAGGTTTTCCGCTTCTCGCCAGCGTGCGCCGGTGCTAAGACATACCTCAACCACAAGCGGCAAATCAGAATCACCTCTGCTGCATGCTGTTAACAGCTCTGTAATTTGTGCGTGGGTAAGCCACGCCATTTCCTTTTCTGCGACAGTGAACTTGCGCATGTTCTCTAGCGGATTGGGTTGGTTCCATTCGCCAAGCCGGGCAAGCTCGCTGAACATACCGCTTAGGTAGCTTTGTTCAAGATTTACGGTGACTGGTTCTGCGCCGTTCTTCCACTTCTCGGAAAAGTAGACTTCACCGGACAGACGCTTATCACGGTAGTGCGCGAAGTCTTTTGCTGTAAAGGTAGTAGCAGGAGGATCGCCCAGTGCTTCAATCACAAGGCATAGTTTCTTGTAGGTGTTTTCACCAGCTGTGAGGGATTGGCCGTGCAGGTTGTACCAAAGTTTGGCGATCTCGCTCAACTTACGGCGATCTATTGCTTCGCCTAACCACGGCTTGTTATCCACCTGTTCCATGGTAAAGCGCTCAAAGGCGATAGCTTCACCTTTAGTTGCAAACTGCTTACGCACCCTACGACCGCTGCGGCCAGCGGGATAGCACTCACATAACCACTTACCGGATGATTGTTTGCGAACTGCCACTATGACCCTCCTCATAAAAATGAGGTGCATTTAACTGTATAAAAATACAGTGGTCAATGTTTGTTATAGCTATCTTAAACATTCCCAACCAGTAGGTGGGGTGGCGCTATAATGCTATTTATATTTTTTCACATTTAATCAAGATCTTAGCTATGAACTTTAGTTCGTCAATAGCGCAATCAAACGAGTGTTTTTTATCAGAGATATTGACCTTGTTTCCGGGGATGCGAACCAGTTCACGGATGCTTATATTGTCGTCAATATCAATAAGCCACGTACCATCATAAATTTCTGTAAAACCGTGCGAAGCGATGTACTGAGTGTCACCATCAATAATCAAGACTGGCTTTGTGATGTCTGCGGGAAGAAAGGATTTATCTAATAGCAAAGTCTCGCCATCTTGCAGCTTTCTGTCTGTGAGTTCTTTGCTGGGAACTGCAAGAGCATTTGGGGCTGTGACAACAGCTTGATCAAACATTTCACCATGACCATATGTTAACCAGCGTACAGATGCTCCCGTATCTAAGGCGCATTTCAAAACGTACTCCGCAGGAAAAGCATTACGGTTTTGTCTGTTCGCAAGGGCGCTAGCTGTGATGCCTAGGGCTTCACATAATGCCAGCTTAGTCTTGACCCCGTAGGCCATTACCATCCGTTCGATCGCAGACTTTGCATCTTGATTAAATTCCATAAAATCCCATTTTGCCAATATTTGCTTTGACATTGTCATTTTGTGGCATTAGATTCACTTCCAATTTGGAAGTTAGCAGCCTTATCACTGCTTACCACCCTTTACCACGACCCACCACAGGTCAACGGAGGATCTTGCACTATGCGTCCGAGTATTTCAATTGCGGTTCCTACTCCGCATGTAACAGTAGAAAAGTACTGTGAACTCACTGGGTTATCGAAAGAAACTGTATCTGACATGCTTGATGATGGGCGTTTGTCATCCTACCGTCACCGTCTGTCTAAGGATGGAAAACGTGAAAAAGTACTCATCAATATGGTGAAGCTAACACTAGATGCACTCTCGAAATGTGAAGTTTCGGTTTCGGTTTGAGATACTGCCACCATCAAAAGGGGAGAGGAATGTTTGATTACGAGGTTTCAAAACATCCACATTTTGATATGGCCTGCCGCCAGTTCTCTGTGCGTCATAACTTGGTTACGCTTGGCGATAGCATTGGTATGAGGCCGCAGGTATTACGCAACAAACTGAACCCGGAGCAGCCGCACCAGCTCACTTGTGCGGAGTTATTGGCGCTTACTGATGCTACTGAAGACGCTGGCTTGCTCGATGCCTTGCTGGCACAAATCAACTGCATGCCGTCTGTACCGGTCAACGAAGCCAGCACCGGGAACATCTCTGCCTACGCGCTGCACGCTACTGCCGCAATCGGCAACGTTGCCGCCGCCGCCGTGCAGGGCGACCACAAAACGCCGGTACGCAAAAGCGCACTGCTTGAAAGCGTCAACACGGCGATCCGCCATTTGTCGCTGATCGGCTTGACCGTTCAGAACCGCATCCAATCCACCCCGGCTCTGGCCTCCACCGTTGATGTGCTCAGCGGGCTGAGTGCTGTTGCTGGTTTAAGCTGAGGCGATCACCGTGGTTATTTCTATCGCTCCACTGCTGAAACAACAAAGCCCATCGCGGCATTTTGAACACGGTTTTATTGAACTGCCGGGCGGCAAGCGCTGGTGCCCACGTCACGATCAGGCTGCCTTGCTGCGTGGCCTGTCAACGGCTAAGCCAGTTTCACCGCTGCGCCGTTTTTTCTGCCGTTAATTGGGGCTGTCATGTTGTTGGCTACTGAAACACAAAAAGCGATCGGCATTAAGCGCATTTCACAGATTAAGCGTGAGCTGTTCCCGCATAAGCAGAATCAGGCGCAAGAGGCTTTTGATAAGTCGCCGGAACATATCCGCAGAACTGTTTGTTTTCATGCCGGGCTGAAAGAGCGGCATATAAAAATGAAGTTTGCAGAAATGAGATATTCAGAACGTAAACAAATCGTGTGGGCGCTGAATGACCTGATTGATTTATCAAAAACCTTACCGCGATTTATCAGTGATGATGATTGCGAATTAAACGTTAATTAACCGCATTGCGTAATTCTGGCGTTAACCCGCCGGGCATCGCTTTGTCTGAAATAAGGGTTAAATATGTCGAATGTGATTTTTATGGGGTTAGACCCAGCAAAGGAAGGTAGCGATATTTCACAGGTGGCTGTGTTGCTTGATAACGCCCGCCTTGATGAGCGTAAGAACCAAGCCGATCTCGCCGCTGCTCGTTTGGTACGTTTGGCTGCACATATCTCTAAGAACGGCTTAACGGCTGCCGAGGCTGTAGAGCTGCTCCGCCAAGAGGCCGAGTCGATAGAGAATCAAGCGCAGGAGCTGCACTAATGGCTAACGTGGTTGAAGTTAATGGCACCTTCGCCATCATTAAAATCGAAGCGCAGGGGACTAACCCGGAAGCTTTAATTCTGGCGGATGTAAAAACAGACAAAGAAACCAAGGGGAAACATTATCCAACAAGAGCGGTTTACTCTAATGAGTTAAAACTGATCTCTGACCTGATTAATTTATCCGTTAATCGAGGCGTATTTCATCAATCAATTACAAATATTAGCGATGTCATTAAAGAATCACACCGTGTCGCGGAATTAGGGCGACAGGCTCTAATTCAACTGAATAAAAAATCGGAGTTGCACTAATGGCCGACTTGATGGACTACGAACAGGAGCGGCAAGCGCTGGTATTAGAGGCGCAGATTACCAATGCTCGCAAATCCTCCGCGCTGCCTTCTGCCTTTGTTTGCGAAGAATGTGATGCTCCGATTCCTGCCGCGCGTCGCGCTGCCGTTCCCGGCGTTGATACATGCGTAAGCTGTCAGCAGATCCGCGAGACGCAAAGTCACCTATACGCGGGGAAGGCATGACGGAGTTCTCTATTTTGTTCGGCCTGCTGGCGTTGCTGGCAGGTCATTTTATTGCGGCTGATTTGAGCGATTCAGAATTTGCACGCAGACCAGAAAACCAAAATTACGATTAAGGAAATAACATGGAAATTAAAATCGGCTCTGAGTTTGTTATCACCAGCGATAACCTGCAATTCATTCTTAATACGGTGAAGGTGGGGAAAACAGGAAAAAGCGAAGGCCAAGAGCGTTACGAGGCTATTGGCTATTACCCTACGATTAACCAGCTTGTGAACGGCCTTATTCATCACAGCGTCCGTAATTCCAGTGTTAATAGCATTGCATCACTGGGCGCGGAAATAGGTCGCATTGGCAACCTGTGCCAAGAGGCTTTTGCGGTATGTGAGGCTCGCAATGCAAATTGATAAGCGTTGCTTAGAAGAGGGCACCATTAATCTGGTGTCTGTTTCTGGTGGTAAAGATAGCCTTGCTCAATGGTTATTAGCTCGTGAGGCTGGCGCTGAAGTTCTGGTGGTATTCGCTGATACTGGTCACGAACACCCGCAAACTATGGAGTATCTGGATTATCTAGAAAGCAAGTTAGGGCCGATTCGCCGTGTTAAGGCCGATTTCTCTGATCGCATAAAGGGCAAGAGAGAATTCATAGCTGAGCGTTGGCCTGTGACGCTGGTAACTGAGTGCGGGTATACTGAGGCACAAGCCGCCACAATTATCGAACTGGCGCTAAAAACACTTCACCCAACCGGTATTCCATTTCTTGACCTCTGCATGTGGAAAGGGCGCTTCCCTTCCACTAAAGCTCGCTTTTGCACTTTCGAGTTAAAGCATAACCCTATACGTGATCAGATTGTCATTCCACTACTGGACAAATACGACGAAGTTATTAGTTGGCAAGGTGTTCGTGCAGAAGAATCTTCTGCGCGTGCTGCATTACCTGTTTGGGAAGCGGATGCGGACAATACCCGTGGCCTGAACATTTACCGCCCGATTCTTGAATGGAAACACGCTGATGTTTTTGCTATGGCGAAACGGCATGGCATCAAACCAAATCCATTGTACGAACAAGGGTGTAGCCGGGTTGGGTGTATGCCGTGTATTCACGCTCGTAAATCTGAGCTGGCCGAGATATTCAGCCGCTGGCCGGAGGAAGTTGCCCGTGTAGCGGAATGGGAAAAACTGGTGGCCGCATGTTCGCGCCGTGGCAATTCAACGTTCTTTCCATCGACGCAAGATCCTGCAAAGGCAGAACGCCGGATTGCATGCATTACAGTGGAGTCTCACGGAATTGAAACCTACCGCGATTGGGCTATGACTACACGCGGTGGCCGCCAGTTTGACCTTGTGGCCGCGATGAATGATCGCACAGCCTGCAGCAGTATTTACGCCGGTGTATGCGAGTGAATCAAACACTAACCGCCTACGCTTACCCATGGAACGAACCGCGCCCGGCTGCTGCCGGGCCGGTAAGACCGCTTACCCGTGAGGAACTCGCTCAGGGGCAAGCTGTTTTAACCAATATTCGCCGCCTGCCGCGCTTCCTCAGCGCCATGTTCCTGACGCGTTACACCAACTTGCTCAAGAGCAAAGGGCTACACGACGCCAACAAATGGCTGGTATTCCAGTTCGATCGCCGCATCTGGCCGCGCCTGCAAACGGTGAGCGCCAAAAATGCGATGAACCTCGCCGCGTCAATGCGGTTTTCTGCTGAAGTTGATAATTACGCAGCTCTGCCCGGCATGGATGACAAAGAGTTACGCCGCCTTGCCGATCGCGTGGCCGGTCAGCTTCTGCAGAATTACGCAGATTACTGCGATGAGTTTGTGGCGGAGAACGGCGGCGACAATGCCGGGCTTTTCGAAGATGCGACCCAATCAGAATTTTATGGCCGCATTGCCAGTATGGCGCGCGCCTTCAACATCATCCCGATGCACTGGCGCAAATACCGCAAGGGCAAACTGGATGCCCGGTCAGCGATTGCCAGCTTGTCACGGTTGGTTAATTCCGAGTGGTGGGAACGCCAGTTGAAGGCCCAGCGCACGCGCTGGCGCGAGGCGTTGCTGATCGCCCTGGGTAATGTGAACCGCGGGGCGTCGTCGTATGCCAGTAAGCAGGCTATTCGGGATGTTAAAGCGCGCCGCCAGTCCAATTTTGATTATCTGAACAGCCGCGAGCTTGAGAACGTCGAAACCGGCGAACGCTTCAGCCTCATCGACAAGGTGATGGCAAGCATCTCTAACCCGGAAATCCGTCGTATGGAGTTAATGGCGATGATCGCCGGTGTTGAGCAGGCCGCTGCTATCCGTGGCGATAAAGGGATGTTTATCACCATCACCACCCCATCCAAATATCACCCGACGCGCGCCGTCGGCAAGAACAGTCCGAAGGTGCATTTTAATCACAAATGGGATGAAGAGGCGTACACACCAAAAGACGGCCAGCGCTATCTTGTGAAGCTGTTTAGCAAGATCCGCACAGCGTTTAAAGATGCGGGCCTGCAGGTCTACGGCGTGCGCGTTGTCGAACCGCACCATGATGCGACGCCGCACTGGCATATGATGCTGTTTACCTCCAAAGAGCAGCGCCAGCAGGTGATCGACATCATGCGCCGTTATGCCATGGCTGAAGATGGGGACGAGCGCGGCGCCGCCAAAAACCGGTTTGACTGCAAGCACCTGAACAAAGGCGGTGCGGCGGGCTATATCGCCAAATACATTGCAAAAAACATCGACGGCTACGCGCTGGATGGCGAACGCGATCATGAAACCGGCGAGCTGTTGACTGATACGGCGGCCGCCGTCACCGCGTGGGCGTCAACATGGCGTATCCCTCAATTCCACTTTATCGGCCTGCCGTCGCGCGGCGCATGGCGTGAGTGCCGCAAGATCCGCTCTGTCAGTCTGGCCGATGAGTTTGACGAAACCGTTGAGGCTGTGCGCGCTGCTGCTGATGCCGGTGACTTTGCCGCTTACATTCTGGCGCAGGGTGGCCCTAACGTTGCCCGCGACGATCAGACTGTGCGTGTAGCCCGCCGGGTTGCCGACGAGCGCAACGCCTATGACGAAGAAGTACAGAAAATTGCGGGGATTTTTGCCCCGCATATCGGCGCCGATCGCGTTTATGAAACCCGCACCACGCAATGGCGCATCGTCGCTAAAGCCGTTGCCGTTGAGCCTTTGACTTTGAAAAGCGCCTCCGGCGCGCCTCGGAGTCCTGTCAATAACTGTGGGTTGGTCGGCAGCGGTGGCGCCGAAAATGCGCAGGATGGGGGGCCTGTAGAGGCCGTGGCGGTGATGGAACATGCACCGGAAACCCAGATTGACTGGGATGACATGACCGTTGCACGGTCTGTTATGACGCGTTTACGGGCAAATGCCCCGCAGATAAACAGGCAGCAAAGAGGAATTGACCCATATAAGCGTATAGAGCCTGCTGCATCGGCCAGATTGACCACTGCCGAGCGCGATCGCGTATCCAAAATTTACTCAGAGCTGGCACTACACGGCATCGAGCCGACGCGCTGGGAACTTGAGGCACTGGCGCGCGGCGCTAAAGTCAAATTTGGTGATATTTCAATGCACTATCCGGCGGTTAGCGATTGGGCGGGCTTCCAATAATTTCTTGCGCAATTAAATCCGATAGGCATATACTGTATATGCATACAGTAATTAAGCATCGGAGGGAAAGGGTGCAAGCAGTGGATGAAGTGGTTGTTTTAGAAAGAATTGAACTCATCGCCCGTCTGGGGGTTTGTTATGAGAGCCAAGCGAAAGACAAAGACATTGCACTGATATGGATTTCAGAACTGGCGGGGGAGATGAAAACCAGCATTGCCCCTGAAAAAGCAGAAGTGATCAGGCAGCTTGCCGCGATCTCTTAATCCATAGGTGACGTATGAGACGAGATTTAAACTTAGCCGGGGCGTTTATGGAGGCGCTGAACTTCAACGAGAACGGCAAGGGCCGCCGCATAAAGACCGTTGATTTCATTCACGCCGCAAACCGGCTCGGCACACACCTAACGCCTGAAGAGGCGAATTACTACATCAAGCACCAGTCCGGCCACGTTTTCAGGCTGATTGACGAGGGGCGTTATCAGCACAATACATACCTTTTTCTCTGCTGATAGCCCATGCATGCATAGAGTGCATGAAATCGCATGATGATCCGGTGTTATTTTTACCCCCGCAGCACCAGCACTGGCGCGGATCGCGCCGGATCATGCAACCGCATTAAAAGCGACACATAAAGCGCGCAGGCGAGGCGGGGATAGCATTGCGCGCAAGCACCATAAAGCCCATCTGCACAAGTGAGGACAGAGAAAGATGATTAACCTATAGCTGAGATATTTAGTTAATGCTATGATAAATACAGGAATGTCAATAGGCGTTCGTGATTATGTAATTAGTCGTCAGTTTAGTCTTAGGGAAATATCATGGCCAGTGCAAATCAATTAAAATTATTAGTTAAAAATTTTATAGCACGAGATGATAGAAAGTTTTTGTCAATCGTATTACAGATTGCTGCCCATGAAGCAAAAATTGGCCATGTGAAACTTGCTGAAGAGTTAAGGTTGCTAGTCGAGAAAGCGAAAGTAACGAATTTAAATAATCAAAATGATTCATTTCCAAAAATAGTCTCATCTAGTACTGCTGTCATTAATCACTCTTCATCTGAGCTGTTTTCAATATCTCATCCGACGATATCTTTGAAAGAAATAATTCTTCCGGTTGAGGTTTATCAAAAGATAAAAAGATTCCTGGATGAAAACAAAAACTCGATTAAGATAAGGCAATACGGGTTAATACCAAGAAGACATTTGTTGCTATACGGACCACCCGGAACTGGCAAGACTTTAACTGCTAGTGTAATAGCTCATGAACTCCATTTCCCATTATTTACAGTGCGAATGGATTCGTTGATTACGAAGTTCATGGGTGAGACCTCTGCTAAGTTAAGAAGCATATTTGATTACATAGCTCAAAACAGAGGGGTTTACCTATTTGATGAGTTCGACACAATTGGTTCAAAAAGAAGTATGGAAAATGATGTTGGAGAAATCCGTAGGGTTCTCAATACGTTCCTGCAATTGCTTGATGAACATCACTCTGACAGTTTGATTATTAGTGCGACGAACCATAAAGATATCCTAGATGGGGCTCTTTATCGTCGATTTGATGATGTAATCGAATATGTTCTCCCTGAAAAGGGAAATTTAGAAAAGCTGATTAAGTCGAAGTTTGTATCATTCAAGCTTAAGATAAATGATTGGAGTGAGCTTTTAGATGTGGCAGATGGGTTGAGTTTTTCAGAGGTAGCAAAAAGCTGTGATGACACTATAAAGTATGGAATTATTAATAATAAGAATGAGTTAGATCAGAGCGTACTTCAAAATGTGTTTTTAGAGAGAAAAGCTTATAAATAATGTAAAAGGATAATTATATGAAGGCTCATATTAAATTAAAGTTACCTCAAAGCTTAATGGATTATAGAGCGATAACTAGCGCCCCTCCCAAGAAAAGGTCACCAGTAAATAGAAATGCGCATTTTGCAAAATTACGTAGCGGCCTTGATGAAGCAATTATAAAGCATGTTAAATCAGTGGATTTATCTGAGGAGATTTTTGGAGATGGTTCTGCTCCTCAAAGAATGGTATTGACTTTCAAGGATAACCCTGAAGTTAGTGATAGGCTTTCTCTTAAAAGCCTTGATTCAAATGGAATGAAATTACTATCGGTTAATACGGTAGATAGCCAAGTTGTAGCAAATGTAGCTATACCTATAGATAAGATAGAAAAATTGAAAACTATTCTATCTGAATATGCGACTAAAGAAACAGCTAAAAAGAGACCTAAGAACCAACCTCTTGTAGAGTCCATTTCTGAAATAGATTACGGAGGGGTTGAGTCATTATGGTTTAGCACTAAACCATTACCTCAAGATGTCGATAAACTTGAAAGCTACGAGGTTTGGTTAGATACATCAACTGATACTAGTGATAAGGTTTCAGCTCACCTGGATTTGGTTTGCGAGAGATTAGGGGTTGTTGTAAAACAAGGAGAAATAAACTTTAAAGAAAGGCTGGTGAAAATAATTGTAGCTTCTGTTCGTCAATTAAATGCATTGCAAAGAATTACTCAGTTTATTGCAGAGTTGAGACCCGCAAATACTGTAACGACAGACTTTCTTGAGCTCTCCACTGCTGAAAATTTTCAATGGGCTGATGGGTTGGAATATCACTTTATCGAACGCCCGGTACCTATATGTATACTTGATACTGGCATAAACTCGGCACACCCATTGCTTAAAGAGTTTGTGAAAAAGGAAGTTGTAATTTCTGCTGAGCCCCAGTGGAATGCTAGTGATATTCAAGGGCATGGCACGGGAATGGCAGGATTATCATTATATGGTGACTTAAAAACAGCGATTCAGAATAAAAAAATCACAATAAATGGTATTGTAGAGTCTGTTAAGATATTGCCTGATACTGGTGCCAATGATCCTAAGTTGTACGGGAACATTACTTCAGATGCCGTATATAATGTTGAAACTATAGCGCCATCTGAAAGAAGAGTTTTTACTATGGCTGTCTCATCTCCTTACTATTTAAAAGGCGCTCCTTCTAGTTGGTCAGCTATGATTGACTCATTGGCTAGTGGGAGCCCTGATGATCCAGCTAAGCGGTTATTTATACTTTCAGCAGGTAATATGAGACCGCAAGACTTACCAGAGTACCCGGATAAAAATATCTTGTCATCCATTGAAGATCCTGCAAATTCATACAATTCCTTAACGATCGGATATTGGGCTAGTGAAGATAATATCACTACTGAGGGATATCGTCTCTTAGCTGAACTTACAGATCTGGGGCCTAGCTCTACAACATCTATATCATGGGGAAAAAACTCTCCCTTTAAGCCTGATGTTATTTTTGAAGGTGGGAACCATGGTTTTGACGATACTCTCAGATTTGCGGCAGATTTAGAAGAGTTAAGTCTTATGACTACAAGCCACAGGGTGGCCTCAGGTAATTACTTCTCATCTTTTGCTGAAACAAGTGCAGCAACTGCAATGGCATCATTGTTCGTTTCGAAGTTGTGGGCGCAGTATCCTAATTACTGGCCGGAAACAATACGAGCATTAGTGGTTCATAGTGCCACATGGCCAGCAAAAATTATGGAGCGTAACAAGTCATTACGAACTAAAAGAGAGATTGAGGTGTTACTAAGGATGGCTGGTTATGGCTACCCAAATCTTAACAAGGCCATATCGAGTGGAAATAAGTCAGTAAATCTTATAATTGAAGATCAGATTCAGCCATATAAAATTACTGGTACGTTTAACAAAATGGTTTTATATACATTGCCTTGGCCATCTTCTGAGTTGGAAAAGCTTGGTGCAGAGGAGGTTAAGCTTAGAGTGACTTTGTCTTATTTTATAGAACCCAACCCAGGCGAAAGAGGGTGGGAGAATAAATATAAATACAGCTCATTTGGTCTCAGGTTTGACTTTAATAGTCCCGGCGAAAGTGCGGATGAGTTTGTTACTAGAATAAATAAAAAGTACAGAGATGAAAATCCAGATATTGACGTAGGGGATGGCGATTCAAGTAAGTGGTTGCTTGGGCCAACGTTAAGGAATAGAGGGTCAATTCATTGCGATGTTTGGACCGGCACTGCGATTTCCCTTGCTGATAAAAAGCATATTGCGATCTTCCCCGTAAGCGGATGGTGGAAAGACTTAAAGCGAGAGAATCGACAAGCAAGCATGGCTCGATTCAGTCTTATAGTTTCCATTGAAACTAAAGAAAACAATATTGAATTGCATAATGAAATATCTCAAATCCTTAAAGTGGAAACTGAGGTGGAAAATATAGTTCCTATTCAATGATTTTTCATGCCTCCACCTCGCTATGGGGAGGCATGCGTTTATATGTTAGCTTAAATCATAATTTTTGAATTTAATTACCTCTGCATCAAGCCATAAGTTGATTTCCTTCATTCTTTCCTGAAGTGGTGTTAACTCATTCCGCACAAAAACCTGGCTAGCCTTTTCCACATCCCCAAACCCCCCGGTATTATTTGGAATGATCCCCATCATCTGCGGCGGTACGCGGTGTGCGCTTAGCAGATCGTCGCGGCTGGCGTTCTTGATGTTGAAAAAGTCGTCTTTGGTGGCGACCTCGGACAGCGGCAAAATTTTGATGCCGTCCGGCTTGCCGTTCGGCGCGTACATGAACAGATTGCGGAAATTCCCTAAGCCCTTGGTGTCGCGCATGGCTTGGCGCATTCTGTCAACGTCGCTGGTACTCTGCGCCGCGTCGGTCATATACAGGATGTAACCGGCGTGCGCCCCGTTCTGGTAATACTTACGGCGGAACAGCGTCGCTGCTTCGTTCAGCCAAGCGGAGTTTAGCGCGCTGAGGTACTCCGGCAGCCCGTACAGCTCTTGGTTAATATCCGGCTCAATCAAATGAAACACGCTACCCGGAGTGAACTGGTGTGGCTCTTTCCAGTCATGCACAAACCAATACGTATCAGGTTCAACACCCCGGCGGGTGTATTTTGCCGGTGAACACTGCAGGCGCAGTGGTTCTCCGAGTCGATTTTTCCTGACCTCTAAAAAGGCGTTACCAAATACCAGATAATCCAGCACGTAACGGCTAAACTCCTGCTGACTTAACAGCCGGTGCGGGATGAATGTTGACGCTAAAATATTGCGCTTAACGTACATTGGCGAGCTGTGATGCACGGCGGCGCGCACACTGCGTGCCAGCCCATCGAAGCTAATCGGCGGCTCGTACCACTTGCCATTGGTCGTGCACTCGATGTAATCCAGAATTTCCCGCTTATCCAGCACAGCCGAGGGCTCGCCAAAGGTGAACGCCTCAACATGCTGCTTCTGCTCTGCAGCCGGGGCTGGTGCCGGGGTGGTAAATGCCTTGCGGCCTTTGCGTTTGCTCATCAGTAAAACTCCAAAATGTTCGGGCTGCTGTGGCCGCTGCCTGCGGTCAGCGGTTCGTTCAAGAGGGCGTGCATGATTGCCCACGCGACATCGGCGTGGCTGGCTTCTTCGCTGCGGCTGGCGGTGTAGGTGGAACGCGCGCCGCTGGCGGTCATGGTTTTGCGGATCGCCATAAAGGCGGCGGTGATGTCGGTGTGGCTGGTGTCGTATTCCAGACAGCCGCGCCCGATGGTGTCTTTTGCCTTCAGCACCATGGCGGTTTTGATTTCTGGGGTGTATTTGATCTCCCGCGCGGCCGGGAAGAACTCGCGCACCAACTGGAAAACACCTTGGCCGACGGTGGTCGCATCAATGCCGATGTACTCCACACAATATTTTTCGGTCAGGTCTTTAATCTTCTGGGCCTGAGCGGCAAAGTTCATGCCCTGCCACTGGTGGCGCTCGAGCACGCGGAACTTGCCCCCGGCCACCATTGGCGGCGCGATCACCGCACACCCGGCGCTGTCGCCGCCGTTGGCTTCGGATGGGTCGTAGCCGATCCACACCGGGCGATAGCCGAACGGCCGCACGGCGTAAGGGTTGAAGTCTTCCCACTCTTCCAGCGTATCGACCATGCAGCCTTGTAGCTCGGCGAACGGGAATACCGACGCGGTATCGTCCACAAATTCACACATCAGCAGGTTCTGATACTCTGCCGGGCTGTATTCGAGCGACAGCTGATCGAGGTCGAACAGGTTACAGCCGCCGGTCAGCGCATCCTCAACCGTGACAATCTGGCGCCATTGCCCATCGCCGCACAGCACGCCTTTTGACAGGTGGCTGTGGCTGAGGTCGAGCTGAACGTGATCGGCTTTGCTGCGGCGGCCTTTGTTGAACAGTTCCCCCGACCAGAACGGATAAGCGGAGTGCGCCAGACTCGACGGCGTGGAAAAGTAGGTAGTGCGCCACCGCTTGTGCAGCGACATCCCGCTGGCGACTTTGCGCAGCTCCTGAAACTTCGGTATCCAGAAATACTCATCCAGATATAGATTGCCGGTGTAGCTCTGCGCGGTGCGCACGTTGGTGCCGAGGAACATCAGGCGGGCGCCGTTCGGCAGTACCATCGGATCGCCTTTCAGGTCAACCTCGACCATCCGCGCAAAATCAATGATGTAATTGCGGAATACGTGCGCCTGCGCCTTACTGGCTGACAGGAAAATCTGATTGCGGCCGGTGGTCAGCGCATCGAGTAATGCTTCGCGGGCAAAGAAGAACGTGGCGCCGATCTGGCGCGATTTCAGGATGTTGCGGATACGGTGTTGCAGCCCGGCGCGATACCATCCCATCTGATACTCGAAGGTGGTTTCTGCGAAGATGCTTTGCAGCTTCTCCACGGCGGCCTCACTGAACACGTTGCGCTCGGCGGGCTTGCGCTCGCCTTTGTTGCGGTTGGCGACGTTCGGGTTTAAGTCCGCCTCGTTGCCGGTCGCCGAATAGCGATTGACCCGCGCCAGCCGTTCAATCTGACGGCCTAACAGGTCGATTTCTTTGAAGTCTTTCCCCTCCTTGACGTCTTTCATGATGAGCTGAATCAACCGCGCTTCCATGCTTTGCTCAACGCGGGAAATGGGCGCGATGTCGTCCCATTTATCGCGCAGTTTCCAGCTCTGCACGGTCGGCCCCTTGAGGTTCAGCGTTTCCGCAATTTGGCGCACAGAGAAGCCCTGCCAGTAGAGCAAGGCAGCTTGGCGGCGCGGATCGCTGATGATGGTTGTTGCCTGTGTCGTATTCATGCCGCCAAGGCTACGAAAGCGCCGGGCGACTCGCATTAAGCCCTTGTTGTGCCTCAGATCTTCCAACCGCAACGCGTTGAGACGCGGCGCCATTCCCCCGAAACTAGCCCCGAACCCAATCACCACAACCGGAGCCGTTTACATGGCAAAGAAAGTTACTAAGTTTTTCCGCATCGGCGTTGAAGGCGACACCGTTGACGGTCGCGAGATCGGCGCTGCGGATATTCAGCAGATGGCCGCGACCTACAGCCCGAAGGTGTACGGCGCCCGCATCAATATGGAGCACATCAAGGGGATTTTGCCTGACGGATATTTTCGTCGTTACGGCGGCGTGGTTGAGCTGAAGGCCGAGAAAATCGACGAGCCGGACGAACCGCTGTTGCACGGCAAGTGGGCGTTGTACGCCAGTCTGGCCCCGACCGCCGATCTGGTGTCGATGGTTGGCGCGGGCCAAAAGGTTTTCACCTCGATGGAGATCCGTCGCGATTTCGCCAAGACCGGCAAGTCGTATCTGGTCGGGTTGGCCGTCACCGATGACCCGGCGAGCCTCGGCACTGACATGCTGGAGTTCAGCCGCCGCCACGAGAACGTCGAGTTCTCCGCGCCGCTCGAAGTTTGTTTCGATTTTGAGCCGGTCGCTGACCCGGAAACCTCATTCTCTGCCCGCATCAAAGCGATGTTTAGCCGCAAGCAGGCCACCGACGATGTGCGATTTGGTGAGATGGAAGGCGCCGTGATGACCGTGGCCGAGCAGTTGCAGGACGCGGACACCCGCTTTACCGAGAAATTCGCTGCACTGAGCGAGCAGGTAGCCGACCTCAAGCAACAGGTAAAAACCGGCAGCGATGCGTTCAGCGCGCTGCAAGCCCAGCTTTCCATCTCGGAAGATTTCAGCCAGCAGGCCCGCCCGGAAGCCACCGGCGGCAACAGCGCGCAAGACGTGCTGACCGACTGCTAAGGCAGTCATACCCGATAAAACCGAATAAAAATAGGAAGAAAAATGCGCAAGCAAACTCGTTTTAAATTTAATGCTTTTTTGTCCCGCCTTGCCGAACTGAATGGCGTCGCTACCGGCGATCTAGATAAAAAATTCAGCGTTGAGCCGTCCGTTACGCAAACCATCATGACCCGCGTACAGGATTCCTCCACGTTCCTGACCCGCATCAATATCCTGCCGGTGAAGGAAATGAAGGGAGAGAAAGTTGGTTTAGGTGTGAGCGGCACCATCGCCAGCACCACCGACACCGCCGGCGGCGATGAACGCGAAACGGCCGACTTTGCCACGCTGGACACCGATGACTATTTCTGTCAGCAGGTGAACTACGATTTCCACATCCGCTACAACACTCTCGACCTGTGGGCGCGTTATCAGGATTTCCAGACCCGCTTACGCGATGCGATTGTGAAACGACAGGCGCTCGACCGCATCATGATCGGCTTTAACGGTACGCACCGCGCCAAAACCTCCAACCGCGTCAAGTTCCCGCTGCTGCAGGACATTGCGCCGGGCTGGTTGCAGAAGTACCGCGAGAACGCGCCGGGCCGCGTGATGAATAAAATCGTGGGTATGGACGGCAGCGTGGTGTCTGAAAACATCCGCGTGGGTGCCGGTGGCGATTACGCCAACCTCGACTCGCTGGTGATGGATGCCACTAATACCCTGATTGCACCGTGGTATCAGGAAGATCCGGAACTGGTAGTGATCTGCGGTCGTCAGCTGCTGGCCGACAAGTATTTTCCGCTGGTCAATCAGGAACAGCCCAACACTGAAGCGCTGGCCGCCGATCTGATTATCAGCCAGAAGCGCATCGGCAATCTGCCCGCCGTGCGTGTGCCGTACTTCCCGGCGGATGCGCTGTTGATCACCCGCATGGATAACCTGTCGATCTACTGGCAGGAAGACACACACCGCCGCCATATGGTGGAGAACGCCAAGCGCGACCGCATCGAAAACTATGAGTCCATCAACGAGGACTATGTGGTGGAGGATTACGCCTGCGGCTGTCTGGTGGAGAACATCGAGCTGTTGGCCGTCAAGCCGACCGAGCCAAACACCAAGGCCGCACTGCCGACCTCCGGCGATGACATTAAGGCGCTGGCCGGTGCCATTGTTGAAGCGGTGAAGGTTGCCACCGCTCCAGCGGAGCCAGTCGCCGAAGTGAAAGACCCGGAGGAAGCACCGGCAGACGACAAAGCGAAAGGCGGTAAATAACCATGACCAGCCCTGCCCGCCGTCACCTTATGCGCCAGTCAGCGGTCGAGGCCGCGCAGCGGGAGAATGACCCGCTGCGCCACGCCAACGGCTATGAACGGATGATGCTTAAACTCAATGAAGATAAGCGAAAGCTCAAAAAGGTGCGCTCAAACGAGCGTAAAGCCGAACTCAAGCGCCAACTGCTGCCGGACTATGCCCCCTGGGTTGCCGGTGTGCTGGCCGAAGGTCGCGGCGCGCAGGACGCCATTCTGATGACGGTCATGATCTGGCGTCTGGATGCCGGGGACATTCCCGGCGCGCTGGACATCGCCCGCTATGCGCTGCGCTACCAGTTGGCGCCGCCGGGCAATTTCGCACGCTCCACGCCATACCTCATCGCAGAAGACGTCGCCGAGTCTGCCACCCGCGCCTTTGAGGCCGGGGAGCCGGTCAACATTGACCACCTCACGCAGACGATGGAACTCACCGACGCAGAAGACATGCCCGACCAAGTGCGCGCCAAGTTGCACAAAATCACCGGGTACGTCTTGCGCGCGGCGGGCAGGGCTGAACTGGCATTGAACCACCTTAAGCGTGCGCTGCAGTTGCATAACGGCTGCGGCGTGAAAAAGGACATTGAACGGCTGGAGCGGGCGATACGCACTGCCGCCAGCCGCTGACAGAACGCGCCCCGCGCCGGGCGGCACGACGGCCGCGACAGGTTTCACCTCGTTAACGCCGTCGTCCACCGCCCCCTAACTTTCTGAGGTCATATGAGCACCGTTGTGATTAAGCGGCCACGCCCGGACGCGCCAGCACCGCGCCCGGAGGATGAGCCGATCGTTAAAAACGTCTTTTTCTGGCCGGACATTGACCCGGCGGACGTGCGCGACGTGATGCGCATTGAAGGCACCATCACCGCCCCGCGCCTGCGGCTGGCAATTAAAAGCGCGATCGCGGAGGTAAACGCCGAGCTGTTCATTTTCCGCCGCGACCAGATGGCCGACGGCTATCAGCGGCTTGAGGATGTGCCGGGTGAACAGCTCGACGGCGAAAGCGTGCGGGTGAGCGAATACCGCAATGCCGTCAGCGCGATGACCATGGCGACGCTCTCGGAGCAATACCGAAGTTTCGACACCACCGCCACCGGCGGCCGCAAGGCTGATGTGATTGAAGCCTCGATCGGCGAGCTGTGGCGCAACGCCCGCAACGCTATCAGTAACGTGGCCGAGCGTAGCCACTGCATCATCGGGCTGCTCTGATGAGAGTCTACGCCCTGCAGGGCGACACCGTTGACGCGATTTGCTGGCGCTACTACGGGCGCACGCAGGGCGTGGTTGAGCAGGTCTATTCGCTAAATGAAGGGCTGGCCGCTGCCGGGGCAATATTGCCCCACGGCCACCCGGTCGAGCTGCCGGACGTGACCGCCGCGCCGCAGCGTGAAACCGTCAATTTATGGGATTAGCAATGGAGAAAATTACGTCGTGGGTGGCCTATACCGTAGCGGCCTTTCTCGCTTGGATTGGCCGATACAGTCCTCAGGATATCGCCTTTATGGTCGGCGCCGCCGTTGGCGTTGGGACGTTCCTCGTTAACTGGTACTACCGCCGCAAAAGCTACCAGCTGTTGAACAAGTTGGGCGTCAGCCGGAGGGTTTACGATGAACTCAATCGCTAAACGCTGCAGCGTGGCCGCCGTGCTGGCGCTGGCGGTGCTGCTGCCGCAATTCAGCGCGCTGCAGATCTCTGAGACCGGGTTGCGCCTGCTTGCCGATTTTGAAGGTTGCCGCTTATCGCCTTACCAATGCCAAGCGGGTGTCTGGACAAGCGGCATTGGCCACACGGCCGGGGTAAAGCCCGGCGCGGTTATCAGCGAGCGCCAAGCTGCCGTTAACCTCGTTGCCGACGTATATCGTGTGGAGCGCGGCATAGGTCGCTGTATGCCTGTCACGATGCCGCCGCCGGTTTATGACGCGGTGGTGTCCTTTGCCTTTAACGTCGGCGTTACGGCCGCCTGCGGCTCTACGCTGGCCGGTTTCATCAAGCGGCAGGACTGGCGCAGCGCCTGCCAACAGTTGCCGCGCTGGGTGTTCGTCAACGGCGTTAAATCGCCGGGACTGGAACGGCGCCGGGCGGCGGAGCTGGCCCACTGCCTGATCGGGGCCGCGCCATGAGCCGCGTGATCGGGTGGTTTCTGGTGCTGGCGCTGGTCGTCGCCGGTTGGATGAAATGGCAGGTTGTCACGTTGGGGGAACGGCTGGAAAGCGCCCGGCAGGAGAACGGCCGGATTGCGGCGGCGCTGACCGATACCCGCGCGGCGATCGACACGTTGCAGGCGGCGGTAGGTGTGCTGGCGCAGGAAGAGGAAAAGTTAAGGGGCGACCTAAACGCCGCGCACCGGCTGGCGCTGACGCGCGAGCAGAAAATACAGAGGTTACTCAATGAAAATCAGCAATTACGGGACTGGTTTAACACTGCTTTGCCTGCTGACGTTGCCCGGCTGCACCAGCGCCCCGGCTTCACCGGCGCCGCGGATTATCTACGTTGGCTGTCCGAAAGTGAGTCTGTGCCAAATCCCGGCCAGCCGCCCGGCGACTAACGGCGATCTGAGCGCCGATATTCGCCAGCTTGAAAACGCCTTGGCGGCCTGCGCGGTGCAGGTCGAAACGATAAAACACTGTCAGGAACAACACGATGTTAAAACCGCAACAGCTCCGCGCTGAGCTGACAAGCTGCCTGCCGTGGCTACAGCGCAACCCTGAAAATCTGCAAGTGCGGGTAGAGCGCGGCAATGTGGTCGCCACGCTTGCCGCCTCGCTGTCCCATGAGTACCGCTATACGCTTAACCTGCTGTTTTTGGACTACACCGGCGATCTGGATTTAATCATGGTGCCGATTCAGGCATGGCTACGGGAGAACCAGCCGGACATCATGGCAACTGAGGAAAAGCGCCGCACCGGGATCACCTTCGCGAGTGACTTCAACAACAACGGCTCTTACGATTTCAGCGTATCGCTGCAGCTGACCGAGCGTGTAGTGGTCAGCGAACAGAACGGCGCACTACACGTTAAGCACCTGCCGGAGCCGCCGTTACCGGAGGACATCACGCGGCCGATGCAGCTCTTTGTTCACGGTGAATTAGTGAGTGAATGGCATGAGCGAGCTTAATCCCTTTGACACCCGGCTGGCCGGGCTCATTGCCAAGCTGTCGCCGCAGTCGCGTAAGTCGCTGGCCGTTGCCGTTTCAAAGCGCCTGCGCGCCGGTCAACAGCAACACATCAAACGCCAGCAGGCGCCGGACGGCACACCCTACGCGTCGCGCAAAACTCGGCTTCGAAACAAAAAGCGCCTGCGCGATCGGGCAATGTTCTCCAAGCTGCGCACGGCCCGTTACCTGAAAGCCCAGGGCAACAGCGATGCGGCCGTGGTTGAGTTTGTCGGGCGGGTTCAGCGTATGGTCAATGTGCATCATTTTGGCCTGCGCGATCGGCCGACGCCGCACAGCGAGGCGGTAAAATATGAGGCCCGTCCGTTGCTGGGATTTGGCCCGGATGACGTCAAAATCATAGAAACGGCCGTGATAGAACACCTCGCAGAATAACCCCCTGTTGTGCCTCCGATCTTCCAACCTCATCGCGTTGTCGCCGCCCGCGCCGGGCGGCATCCTTCCAGCATGAACAATCAACACGACATTTTGCGCCTGCTGCGCAACCTGATCCGCATCGGCACCGTGAGCACCGTTGACCTTGATAACGGCCTGTGCCGCGTCGAAACCGGCGGCAATCTTACCGACTGGCTCAACTGGCTAACCTGTCGCGCCGGGCGTACTCGCAGCTGGTCGGCGCCCTCGGTCGGTGAGCAGGTGCTGATCTTTGCGCTGGGTGGCGAACTCGATACCGCGTTTGTGCTGTGTGGCATTTTCTCTGACGACTTCCCGGCCCCGTCTGCGTCGGCGGATGCGCTGCATATCGCATTCCCTGATGGCGCGGTTATCGAGTACGAACCGGAAACCGGCGCGCTGAGTGTGTCAGGCATTAAAACCGCTGACGTGCAGGCGTCGGAGTCCATCACCGCCAGCACTAAGGTGGTGATCGTTACGGCTGACAAAATCACGCTCGATGCGCCAGAAGTGGTCTGCACCAACAAACTCACCACCGGCACGCTGGAAGTGCAAAAAGGCGGAGAGATGCGCGGGAACATCGAGCACAGCGGCGGCTCGTTCTCGTCGAATGGCGTCGTTGTTGATTCGCACACACACGGCGGTGTCCAGACCGGCGGCGGGAAAACGGGGAAACCAACATGAACAGCGCCAAATATATCGGCATGAACCGAGGCACCGGCCGCACGCTGACTGACATCGAGCATATTCGCCAGTCCGTGGCGGACATCTTGGTCACGCCGCAGGGTTCGCGCCCGATGCGCCGGGCTTATGGCTCGTTGCTCTCTGAGCTGCTCGACCAGCCGCAGAACGACGCGCTGCGCCTGCAGATTATGGCCGCCTGCTACAGCGCGATTTTGGCGTGGGAGCCGCGCGTCAAGCTGACCGGCATCGCTTTTAATACCACCTATGACGGCAAGATGGTGATCGACATCACCGGCACCCGCACCGATGCCCCCGGCGCGCTGTCGCTGTCTGTTCCTGTGAGCTGAAACCATGGCAACGATTGACCTTTCACAGCTGCCCGCGCCGATCGTCGTTGAGGTGCTGGATTATGAAGACATTTTGGCAGAGCGTAAGGCGACGCTGATTTCGCTTTACCCGGAGGAACAACGGGAGGCCGTCGCGCGCACGCTGGCGCTGGAGTCGGAGCCGATCGTTAAGCTGTTGCAGGAAAACGCCTACCGCGAGGTGATTCTACGCCAGCGCGTCAACGATGCCGCGAAAGCGGTGATGCTGGCGTATTCCACCGGCGAAGACCTCGACCAGCTCGGGGCCAACTTCAACACGCCGCGACTGGTGATCGCTCCGGCGGATGAGAGCACCATTCCGCCGACACTGGCAATCATGGAAGCGGATGAAGATTACCGCCTGCGCCTGCAGGATGCTTTCGAAGGGATGAGTACGGCGGGATCGGCTGGTTCCTATCGTTATCACGCCCGCTCGGCCGATGGCCGGGTAGCTGATGTGACGGCAATCAGCCCATCACCGGCTAACGTGACCGTCACCGTGTTGTCACGGGACGGCGACGGCACCGCCAGCGCTGAGCTGTTGCAGGTTGTCCGCGACGCGCTGAATGATGAGGATGTGCGCCCGGTTGCCGATCGCGTCATCGTGCAATCAGCCAAAATTGCCCCGTATGTTATCGAGGCCGTTTTATACCTGTATCCCGGCCCGGAAGTGGCGCCCATCCTCGACACCGCAAACAAACGGCTACGCGCCTATGTGCAAAATATGCGGCGCCTCGGGCGCAGTATCCGGCGCTCAAGCATGAATGCGGCATTGACCGTTGAAGGTGTCGAACATGTGGAAATCATCAAGCCTGCTGCTGACATCGTGCTGGATAAAACGCAGGCGGGTTACTGCACCGGCGTGAACATTACCCCAGGGCGAGCCGATGACTAACCGTCTATTGCCTGTCGGCTCCTCACCGCTGGAAGTTGCCGCCGCCGCCGCGTGTGCCGAGCTGGAGCGCGTGCCGGTTCCCCTGCGTGATTTGTGGAACCCGAAAACCTGCCCGGTGCATCTGCTGCCCTATCTGGCGTGGGCGTTCTCTGTCGATCGCTGGGATGAGGCGTGGCCGGAGGACGTGAAGCGGGGCGTGGTTTCGGCTGCGTTCTACATTCACCGGCACAAGGGCACCATCGGCGCTGTGCGCCGCGTGGTGGAGCCGCTCGGCTACCTGATCAACGTTATCGAGTGGTTCCATACCGACGGCGCCGATCCGCCCGGTACTTTCCGGCTGGATATTGGCGTGCTGGAAACCGGCATCACCGAGGAAATGTATCAGGAAATGGAGCGCCTGATCGCCGACGCCAAGCCGCTGAGCCGCCACCTGATCGGCCTCAACATTTTGCAGGACATCCCCGGCCGGATTTACACCGGCGCGGCTGCCATTGATGGCGATGTCATTACCGTTTACCCCGGATAAGAGAAAATCATGAGCAAATACAAAGCGATTATTACCACCGCCGGGGCGGCCAAGATTGCCGCCGCCAGCGCGGGCGGCACGCAGTTGAAAATCGTCTCTATGGCCGTCGGCGACGGGAACGGCACGCTGCCGACGCCCAATCCGGCGCAAACAAAACTCGTCAACGAGAAGTACCGCGCGGCGCTAAACGGGCTGACCATCGATAAGGCATTGAAAAATCACATTCTGGCCGAGATGATTATTCCGGCGAACGTCGGCGGGTGGTGGTTGCGTGAAATGGGCCTCTATGACGAGGCCGGGACGCTGATTGCCGTCAGCAACATGGCGGAGAGCTACAAGCCGAAGCTGGAAGAGGGCAGCGGCCGCACGCAGACGCTGCGCATGATCCTGATTGTCAGCAGCACCGAGGCGATTCAGGTGATCGCCGGTGGCGACACCGTGCTGGCGACCAAGGATTTTGTGGCCGACGCGATCGCCGCGCATGAGAAAACCCGAAACCACCCGGACGCCAGCACCACGGCGAAAGGGCTGGTACAGCTGAGCAGCGCAACGACCAGCACCGACGAAACGAAAGCCAGCACGCCCAAAGCGTTAAAAGCGGTCAACGATGCCAGCATGAAAAAGGCCGCCAATCTGTCCGACTTGCCCGACAAGGCCGCCGCGCGTGGCAATCTGGCGCTGGGTGATGCCGCGACGCGCAACGTCGGGGTAGAAGGCGGACAACTGATGGCCGTCGGCGCGTTTGGTCTGGGGGCGGGCGCGCGGGCTTTCGATAACGCTTATTGCAACACTGCGCAAATTTACCGGCTGAATGCGACCTCTGAGAACAAGCCGCCGATCGCTGGAAATATTGCCGCCGGGGTGCTGAGCCTGCCTTGCGATGCCGCACCCTCAACGGGCTATGTCAGCGTGTCGGGGCTGGGGCATGGTTTTATTGGCCGTTCTAACCGTCCTGAAAATGGGGTGGTATGGTCACGGATTTACACCACCGATTACAAACCAACGGCCGCCGATGTCGGTGCATGGAGTAAAACCGAAGCTGACGGTCGTTTTCTGATGCTGTCCGGCGGCACGGTTAAAAAACTGGCTATTAAGCCCGGTAGCGCTGAAACGGATGGGGATTCACTGAGTATTGAGGGAAACCAGCATACGCCGTTGGTCATGAGCCGCCCTTCAGCACAGAGTAATTTATCAATCGGTTTCCAAGTCGCCGGGAAGGCACTGATGCGTCTTGGTATGGGGATCGATGACGAGCTGCATTGGGGCGCTGAAGCTAATCAGGGAGCAAACCCGCGTATTTATACGACGGCGAAACCGCCTACCGCGCAAGAAACCGGTGCGCTGACGGATGCGCAGGCTATGCAGAAATATGCGCTGCGATCCATCAAGGTGAACGGCAAACCGTTGAGCGGGGATGTCAATCTGTTGGCGGGGGATGTCAACGCATGGAACAAAACCGAAGCGGATGGCCGCTATGTAAAACAGACCGGCGACACGATGAAAGGGGCGTTAACTCTGCCGCGTATCGTATTCCCGAACGAAAATACCGCCAATGCTGACGATGACTTAAATCGCGAAAATGGCTTTACCGTTGAGTCATTGGTTGCCACTACCAATAAGGGCTATCCCGTGCCGGGCGGCATGGGGGTGTTGTTTACCGGCAAAGTGAACGAATTCCGCAATGTGCAATTTGCCGTAGGCTCCGGCGATATGGCGTTTTATTTGCGCTCGATGCGAAAAGACAATTCGGCTTCGCTCCGCTGGGCGCGAGTTTATACGACGGACTACAAACCGACGGCGGCTGACGTTGGCGCGCTGACCGACGCGCAGGCCGCGCAGAAATACGCGCTGCGCTCTATCAAAGTGAACGGTAAGCCGCTGTCCGCCGATGTCAATTTGTTGGCCGCTGACGTTAACGCGTGGAATAAAACCGAAGCAGATGGCCGCTATTTGGCGAAGACTGGCGGGCAGCTAACCGGGACGCTAAAGACCAGCGCGGAGATCCAATCTACCCATATTGATAATTATCGCATGGTCGGCGGCGGGTTCGGTTCCTTCTGGCGCAATGACGGCAACCGGCTTTATCTGCTGCTGACAAACGAAAATGACCAATACGGCACATTCAACGCCCTGCGTCCGTTTTCTGTGGATGTCAGAACCGGCGCCGCCGCTTTTGAGTCGGGTATTCATATCGGCGGTAAATGGCCTGCGATCACCACCTCCAGCGGGACGACGTGGCACCCAGACGGCAACGTTCAAGGCAGTTGCTGGGGCGGCTACCTCAGCAACTGGCTTAATCAAAATATCTCGGCTGCGCAGAACAATGCGCAGAGCTGGGCCTATCAGAATCTGGTTCAGGGTGTGCGCATGGCCGGGCGCACGGTTATTGCGGATACCGGCGGGCGCATCGATTTACCGTCGGGCTGTGTTTATACGGGTATGTCCGGCTCAAACTACAACCCCTCAATCTGGGGCGCTTACTCAGCGGTTCAGGTACTGATTAACGGCACATGGGCAACAATTGGAACGGTGTAAAATGCAACACATTAAGAATTTGAAGAGATACACGCCGGAAGAATTATTCCTCGGTGAGAACGTGATTTATCTTCAGGATGATAACGGTATTGACTGGTACGCCGCGCAAAAAATGTTTTCGCCGGACACCGTAAAACTGGCTTATGACGAAAGCGGCATTATCTGCGCGATTAACAGTGATGTGTCGATGCTGTGGCCGATTGGCTTATCGGTTATTGAGCTGAACCCGACGAAACTGCCAAAGTGCTGTCTGGCTAATGGTGAGTGGGTGTTTGACGGTAAGAAGGTGAGCCAGCGCATCTATTCCGCCGAAGAAATGATGGCGAGGGCTGAAGCCAGAAAAAATGAATTGCTGGCGAGCGCGGGTAAGGCTGTTGAGCCGCTGCAGGATGCGGTCGATTTAGGGATGGCGATGGAGGAGGAAATCGTGCAGCTCAAGCTCTGGAAAACTTACCGGGTGCAGCTGAGCCGCATCAATCCGCAGAATGCGCCGGATATCGATTGGCCGGTTGCGCCCAGCGTCTAATAAAAAGCCCGCAGCGATGCGGGGCTTTTATTTTGGAAGTTAACGGAAAATGGTCATGGCACCATAGTTGTTACAAAATTCGGCGCACCAATTAGGATGACGAACAGTAGTATGCTTCCTATGGTAATTGCTGTTGCGAGTTCATTCTTCATAGTGGCATTTCCCCGGTTATTTTGAAAGCGTGCCTACAAACTCCAATGTGTCGCGGTATAACTGGAATTCATCGTTATCAGATGCTTTTTCCATTTCTGCGACTATTTGAGAAAGAATATTATCGGTGTTGACTATTTTTTTGCGAACAAGAAGATCAATGACACATCTGCCCAGAACCGTGCCTACCTTTTCCAAGTTCTGCGTTTCACTATCGGTAAGGTAATGAATACTCATAAGGCCTCCAATCAATGATTTTTCGGATTTGGCCGTTAATCCAGATGTCGTCTTTAGAGCAGGCATTCCCATCCTTAGTTTGGTTGAAAGAGCCCACCGAGGCGGGCAAAAATTTGTCTCTGGTGTATCAAGCGTTACAAAGGGTGTTATAAGGGATTGCGAACCCTGAATAACTCTTTTAGGTTAGGAATGTTCTGAATTCATGGCAAGTGGTTACGAACAGTAAGTAACGAATTTAGGACAAATATTTAAAAAAATGCCCCACGGCGGGGCGAAATTTGGTGATGATAGCTACATGAACTACTGCATGTGACGATGAGAGGCATGTGTCGTCTATTGGCGACACTAAAGCAGTTTGGCCGGTTGAACAAGCAAAAAATGCTGAAGTGAGAAATCTTAGGAAAAGTGCCATTCGAAAGTCTGCGCTTTCGAAAAGATGTCGTTACCCCCATGAAAAAGCCCGCAGTGATGCGGGCTTTGTGTTTGCGGCTTCCCTGATGTTGCCGCGCTTGACCTCCAGACCTTACCCCGCCCGGCTCTCAGACGTCCAATTGATTACGTAGATCAATACAACGTAATTGATCGGCGCGAGCGATCGTTATTCCCTCCAAAATCCCCCAATCCGGCCCGGCCTGTTGTCTGGTCGGCCTTCCAGCACCCACCGCGTGCGGCCCGGCGCGCCGGGCGTCATCATGCCTGCACCTACTCACCACCCGGAGCAAATTAATGGGCGATTATCATCACGGCGTGCGCGTCGTCGAAATCAACGACGGCACCCGCGTTATTTCCACCGTATCGACGGCAATCGTCGGCATGGTCTGCACGGCGGAGGATGCCGACGCGTCGGTTTTCCCGCTCGATACCCCGGTACTTATCACTGACGTGCTGGCCGCTTCCGGCAAGGCCGGTAAAAAAGGCACGCTGGCGGCGTCGCTGCGGGCGATCGCCGAACAGGCGAAGCCGGTCACGGTGGTTGTTCGCGTTGCCACCGGCAAAGACGCGGCGGAAACCACCTCCAACATCATCGGCGGCGCGAACGCGGAAGGCCGCTATACCGGCATGAAAGCGCTGTTATCTGCACAGGCTGAGCTGGGCGTTAAGCCGCGTATCCTCGGTGTGCCGGGGCTGGATAATCAGGAGGTCGCGACGGCGCTGGCCGGAATTTGCCAGCAGTTGCGCGCGTTCGGCTATATCAGCGCCTACGGCTGCAAAACCGTGCAGGAGGCTACCAAGTACCGCGACAATTTCAGCCAGCGCGAGCTGATGCTGATCTGGCCGGATTTTGTCAGCTGGAACACCACCGCCAACCAGAGCGACATCGCCTACGCCACCGCGCGCGCGCTTGGCCTGCGTGCCAAAATCGACACGGAAACCGGCTGGCATAAGACGCTTTCAAACGTCGGCGTTAACGGCGTGACCGGCATCACCGCCAGCGTGTTCTGGGATTTGCAGGCGCCCGGCACCGATGCGGACCTGTTAAACCAAGCCTGCGTCACCACGTTGATCCGCAAAGACGGTTTCAAGTTTTGGGGTTCCCGCACCTGTTCCGATGATCCGTTGTTCCTGTTCGAGAACTACACCCGCACCGCGCAGGTGCTGGCCGACACCATGGCTGAGGCGCACCTATGGGCCGTTGACCGCCCGGTGACGCCTACGCTGGTGCGCGACATGATTGACGGCATCAACGCGAAATTCCGCGAGCTGAAATCCGCCGGGCTGATTATTGACGGTAATTGCTGGTACGACGAAAGCGCCAACACCAAGGAAACCCTGAAGGCGGGCAAGCTGTTTATCGATTACGACTACACGCCGGTGCCGCCGCTGGAAGATTTAACCCTGCGCCAGCGTATCACCGATCGCTATCTGGCGACGTTTGCGGCATCCGTGAACCGCTAAAGGAGACGTTAGAACATGGCACTGCCGAAAAAACTGAAATACCTGAACCTGTTTAACGACGGCTACAGCTATATGGGCGTTGTGTCCTCGCTGACGCTGCCGAAGCTCACCCGCAAGCTGGAGAAATACCGGGGCGGCGGCATGAACGGCGCGGCCTCCATCGATATGGGGCTGGACGATGACGCGCTGGCCGTTGAGTGGTCGATGGGCGGCATTGATGAGCTGGTGCTGAAGCAGTGGGGCGCCGTCGATGCCGTGCCGCTGCGCTTTGCCGGTTCCTTCCAGCGTGACGACACCGGCGAGGTGTCCGCTGTGGAAGTGGTGATGCGTGGCCGCCACAAAGAAATCGATTTTGGCGAGTACAAGCAGGGCGAGGATACCGAAACTAAGGTTTCCACCGAGTGTACTTACTTCAAGTTGACCGTGGACGGCAAAGAGCTGATCGAAGTCGATACGGTGAACATGGTCGAAAAGGTCAACGGCGTTGACCGGCTGGCCGAGCATCGCAAGGCGATCGGCCTGTAATTTTTGCGCCAGCCCGCCGGGCTGGCCCTTTTCCCCTGATTTGAGAGAACACCATGAAAGACGCAAAAGAAAATACCGTTACCCTCGACACCCCGATCCAGCGCGGTGAAACCACCATCACCGAGGTGCAGGTGATTAAACCGAACGCGGGCGCGCTGCGCGGCGTCGGGCTGGCGGCGATCGCCAACGCCGATGTTGACGCGCTGCTGGTTGTGCTGCCGCGTGTGACCGTGCCGAACCTGACCAAAGAAGAATGCGCGCGCCTTGAGCTGCCGGATTTGGTGGCGCTGGCCGGGAAAGTGGTCGGTTTTTTGTCGCCGAACTCGGCGGCGTAATCCCCGACGCCCGGCTGGGCGTTGATGACCTGATGGCGGACATCGCGGTGATCTTCCACTGGCCGCCGTCTGAAATGGCCGGAATGACGCTCACGGAGCTGTTGAACTGGCGCCATTTGGCACTGCAACGCAGCGGAGTTAATCACGATGAGTAAAAGCCTGCAGCTACAGGTGCTGCTTAAGGCCGTAGACCAAGCCACCCGCCCGCTAAAGAGTATCCAACAGGCCAGTAAATCACTGGCCGCTGACATCAAAACCACGCAGCAAACCCTCAAGGCTCTGGACGCGCAAAGCGCCCGGATTGAGGGGTTTCGCAAGGCGCAGGGGCAGCTTGCCGTTACCGGCAAGGCACTGAAGAAAGCCAAGGAAGAGGCGGCCGCGCTGGCCGTCCAGTTCAAGGCGACGGAAAAGCCCACGGCGCAGCAAGCGCGCTTGCTGGAGGCATCAAAGCGCGCCGCCGCCGAGCTGCAGACGAAATACAACGGCCTGCGCCAGTCGGTGCAGCGCCAGCGTGACGCGCTCAACGCTGACGGCATCGCTACCCGGAACCTGAGCGCCGAACAGCGCCGGTTGAAGGCCAGCGCCAGCGAAGCCACGACAGCGCTGGGCCGCCAGCGCGGCGAGCTGGAGCGCCTGAGCAAGAAACAAGAGCAGGTTAACCGCGTCGGCGCGCGTTACCGTGCCGGGCAATCGGCAACCGCGGCTGTCCGTAATACCAGCGCGGCCGGGCTGGGTATCGCTACCGCCGGGCTGGTCGCTGAAGGGGCGTTTATTGCGCCGGGGGTGCAGTTCGACAGGCAGATGTCAGACACGCAAGCCACGTTAGGGCTGGCGAAAAATGACCAGCAATTGGCCGCCATTCGCCAGCAGGCGCGGGATATTGGCGCCACGACCGCGTTTTCGCCGACGGACGTCGCCCGCACGCAATCGGTGCTCGCCAAGTCCGGCTTTAACGGCGATGCCATTCTGAAATCGACCGAGTCAACGGTAAATCTGGCGCTGGCCTCCGATCTGGACATCGCCGACGCGGCCGACATCATCACTAACATGCAATCGGCGTTTAACATGCCGATAGACGAGATCCAGCGCGTCGCGGACGTGATGACCAAAGGTTTCACCAGCTCGAACAGCAACCTGATGGATTTTGGCGAGGCGATGAAGTACGTCGCGCCGATCGCCGAGGCGGCCGGGGCCAGTATCGAGGACACCACCGCCTTGCTGGGCGTGTTGGCAGATAACGGCATCAAGGGGTCTATGGCCGGTACGGCGGCCAGTGCGATGTTTACGCGGTTACAGGCGCCCGTCGGGCAGGCGGCTGATGCGTTGTCAGAATTGGGCGTAAAAACAAAGGACGGCAAAGGGAACATGCTGCCGATCGCGAACATCCTCAAGAAAATTAACGGCTCGTTTAAAACCAACAAGCTCGGCACCGCGCAGCAGGCCGAATACCTGAAAGTCATTTTCGGCGAAGAGGCGATGAAAGGCGCTATCAAGCTGATTGACGCCGCCGGTAACGGCAAGCTGAGCGAAAAACACAGCACCGTCACACAGTCAAAAGGGGCTACGGCCCAGATTGCCCGAGTGAAGGTGGACAACCTCGACGGCGACCTGAAAAACCTGTTTTCGGCGTGGGAAGATGTTCGCATTGAGGTGTTCGACGGCCAGAACTCAGCGCTGCGCGCGCTCACGGTTTCCGCCACTGAATGGCTGACCAAGGCCGGAGCATGGGTGAAGGCCAATCCTGAGCTGGTCGGCACACTGGTGAAAGTCACGGCGGGCGTTACGGCCTTGATCGGCGGCCTCGCCGCGCTGGGCCTTATTGCATGGCCGGTGATGGCCGGGGTCAATATGTTGATCGCCGGGGCCGGGCTGCTGGGAACGGTCTTTACCACCGTTGGCGCCGGGATTGCGGCCGCATTCAGTGTGATCACCTTGCCGGTGGTCGCGGCGGCGGCGGTGATTGCCGGTGTGGCGTTGACTATCCGTAAATATTGGGAGCCTATCAGCGCCTTTTTAACTGGTATCGGCGAAGGCTTCAGCGCCGCTTTCGCGCCGATGCGCGCCGCGCTCGTCCCGCTGGCTGGCGCATTTACGCCGCTGCTGAACATGGTGCGCAACGTCTGGCAGTGGTTCGGCAAGCTGATCGAGCCGGTGAAATCTTCACAGGCCGAACTCCAGACCGCCGCGCGCTATGGGCGCATGTTCGGTGAATGGATCGCGGCCGGATTGAGCCTGCCGCTGCAGCTGTTGGGCGGATTGCCCGGTCTGCTGACCGGCATCTGGGGCGTTGCGAGCGGCATTGCAGAGCGTGCCGCCGCCGTCTGGGACACCATCGGCGAGCGTGTTAACGCGGCATGGCTGGCGCTGAGCGCCGCCACGGTTCAGGCATGGGATCGGCTGACCGGCTGGCTTAATGGTAAATGGGAGGGGCTGGTAAACGGGGCTAAAGCGCTGCCGGGGCAGTTCAAAGAAGCCGGGATGAACATGATTAACGGGGTCATTGACGGCATTAGCGAGCGCTGGCAGGCGCTGAAAGACAAGTTTTCCGGCCTCACGGATATGCTGCCTGACTGGATGAAGTTTGGCGACGATGAGGCGGAGGTTAACCCGGCGATTTCATACAATCGCCCGGCGCCTGAGCTGATGCCGGGGCCGGGCTATGCGGGGGCATTCGACAAGGGCGGCATCATCCCGAGCGGCCAGTTTGGCATCGTCGGCGAGCGTGGCCCGGAGATCGTCAACGGCCCGGCCAACGTCACCGGGCGCCGGAAAACGGCGGCGCTGTCGGCGGCGATGTTATCGCTGTCAACGCCGATGATGGCGTCGGCCCCGGCTGCTGCACCTGCCATGGCGCCAGCCCCGATCACGATTCAGGTGTACGGCGCCCCCGGTCAAGATGCGGCCTCCATTGCGCGCGAAGTCTCGCGCCAGCTTGAGGTCGAACGACGCAAACACGCGGCCGCCTCGCGCAGCCGCATGACTTACGGAGATTAACGCATGATGTTAACGCTGGGGTTGTTTGTCTTTATGTTACAGACACTGCCTTATCAGTCCATGAATCGCAACGCGGAATATCGCTGGCCGAGCAACGCCCGCGTTGGCCTGCGCCCGGCGGCGCAATTTCTGGGGATGGATGAGGAAAAAATCACGCTGTCCGGGGTACTGCTGCCGGAGATCACCGGCGGCCGCTGGTCATTGCTGACGCTGCAACTGATGGCCGAGCAGGGCCGGGCGTGGCCGCTGATTGAAGGCACCGGCACGATTTACGGCATGTTTGTGATCGAGTCGATTTCTGAAACGCATTCCGAGTTTTTCGTCGACGGCAGCCCGCGCCGCACAGAGTTCACGCTCAACCTGAAGCGGGTCGATGAATCCCTGTCGGCGATGTTTGGCGATCTGCGCCAGCAGGCCGGGGAGCTGTACGATAAAGCCGGAGAGATGGCCGCCGGTGCTATGGGAGGGTTATTATCATGAAAAGCGGTGTAAGCCTGCCAGCGGGGGCGCGAGTTGCCCCGGATTTTTCGCTGTTGCTGCAGGATAACGACATCACGCAGAACATCCGCAAGCGGCTGATTTCGCTGTCGCTGACGGATAACCGGGGCTTTGAGGCAGACCAGCTCGACATCGAGCTGGACGACAGCGACGGACTGATGGCGATGCCTCAGCGCAATGCGGTGCTGTCGCTGGCGCTCGGCTGGCAAGGCTCGCCATTGACGCCAAAGGGCCAGTTTACGGTCGATGAGGTCGAACACCGGGGCGCGCCGGACACGCTGACTATTCGCGCGCGTAGCGCCGATTTTCGCGGCTCGCTGAACACCCGGCGCGACGAGTCCTACCACGACACCACCCTGGGCGACATTGTGCAGAAGGTGGCTGCGCGCAATAAGCTGAAAGCCTCGCTGGCCGCCGGTCTGGGCACCATCAAAATCAGCCATATTGACCAGACGCAGGAGACGGACGCGGCATTTATTACCCGACTTGCAACGCTCAACGGCGCGGTGGCGGCGGTGAAAAATGGCGCTCTGCTGTTGTTGCGACCGGGGAACGGCGCCACGGTAGGCGGAAAGGCGTTGCCGGTGTATACCATCACCCGGCAGGATGGCGATCAGCACAGTTTCAGCATTGCCGATCGGGATGCCTACACCGGCGTAACGGCGAGCTGGCTCAATACAAAACAGCCGAAGCCGAAGAAAGTGAAGCTGCAGCGCAAGCCAAAAGAGCAGCATTTGCGCGCGCTGCAACACCCGAAGGCGAAACCGGGCAGCAGTAAAAAACCGGGGAAACCGGTAGAGGCGGCGAAAGGTGACTATCTGGTGGGGGCAGACGATAACGTGTTTGCGATCACCAAAATTTACGCTACCAAGGCCGCCGCGATGCGGGCAGCACAGGCGAAGTGGGAAAAGCTTCAGCGCGGTGTGGCTGAGTTCTCACTGTCGCTCGCCATGGGGCGGGCTAACATCACGCCGGAAACGCCGGTACGCGTCAGCGGGTTTAAAGCGGCGATCGATGCGCAAGACTGGATAGTGAGCAAAGTCACGCACAATCTCAGCAATAGCGGCTTTACGACGGCGCTGGAGTTTGAGGTTTTGCTGTCGGATGTGATTTATGAAGTCTCGTAATGTGAATTTGTGTTTTGTAAATTCACTTAAAGGTAGTTTTGTTCTCGATCGGGCGGAGTATTATCGCGACAAATGAGAGATTGAGAAGGGAATATCAACATGATGCATTGCCCGCTTTGCCGAACTGCCGCCCATGCCCGCACAAGCCGCTATCTAAGTGAGAACACTAAAGAGCGTTATCATCAATGCCAAAACATAAATTGCAGTTGTACTTTTGTGACGTTGGAATCTATTCAGCGGCAGATCGTATCACCGGGCAAAGTTGATATCGCTCCGCCACACCCAACCCGAAGCAATCAGGGAACACTTTGGATTTAACAAGAAGCCTGCGAAAGCAGGTTTTTTTATGTCCGTGAAATGGCTGTCGCCACTTTGTCGCCACAGGGTAGTTATGTGTTTTGCGAGGTATTGTTTTATAAGGATAATTTTTCAAAGCAACAAAAAACCCGATAATCTTGAACCTAAAAGGCGGGATTATCGGGCTCCACAAAATGGGGACATCAAAGAAAAGCAGTGGCACTAATTCAGACTGCGGCCCCCAACGAAAGTTCTGGCCGGCGACAAAAAAATCAAAATATTTTTATCGCCGATCCATCTCTCCCGCTAATCGATCAGCCGAGAATGCCCGGCCATAGCACCACGATGAGTGAACCCGCCAGCGTTAACAGCACGTTAGCGATGGCGTAGGTGCCGGCGTAACCCAGCGCCGGGATGTTGCTGCGCGCGGTATCGCTGATGATCTCCATCGCCGGCGCGCAGGTGCGGGCGCCCATGATGGCGCCGAACAGCAGGGCGCGGTTCATGCGCAGCACATAGGCGCCGAACAGGAAGCAGATAATCACCGGCACCAGGCTGACGATCAGCCCGGCGATCAGCATCTGGCCGCCGACCGCACCCAGGCTGTGGCCGATGCCGGCGCCGGCGCTCAGGCCTACGCCCGCCATAAACACCATCAGGCCGAATTCTTTCACCATGTTCAGCGCGCCCTGCGGAATGTAGCCGAAGGTCGGGTGGTTGGCGCGCAGGAAGCCGAGCATGATGCCGGACATCAGCAGGCCGGCGGCGTTGCCGATGCCGAACGAGAAGTTGCTGAACTGTATGGTGATCTGGCCGATCAAAAGGCCGATGATGAAGAAGGCGCAGAACGCCAGCAGATCGGTCACCTGGCTGTGAATCGAGATAAAGCCAATTTTCTCCGCCACGCTCTTCACCCGGCGCGCGTCGCCGCTCACCTGCAACACGTCGCCTTTGTTGAGCACGATGCTGTCGTCGATCGGCATTTCGATCTGGCTGCGGATCACGCGGTTGAGGAAGCAGCCGTGGTCGGTCAGCTTTAGCTGGCTCAGGCGTTTGTTCACCGCGTTGCTGTTCTTCACCACGATCTCTTCGGTGACGATGCGCATGTCGAGCAGATCGCGATCGAACACTTCCTTGCCGTTGCGGAAGCTCGGGTCCAGCCGCGCGTGGGCGTCCGGGTAGCCGACCAGCGAGATCTCGTCGCCCACCTGCAGCACCGCGTCACCGTCCGGGTTGGCCAAAATGCCGTTGCGGCGGATGCGTTCGATGTAACAGCCGGTCTGGCGGTAGATGCCCAGTTCACGCAGGTTCTTGCCGTCGGCCCAGGCCACCAGCTCGGGGCCGACGCGGTAGGCGCGGATCACCGGCAGGTAGACCTTGCGCTGGCTGTCGGTGTCCAGGCCGCGTTCGCGGGCGATCTGCTGGGCAGAGGTGGACAGGTCCTGGTGTTGCAGCTTCGGCAGGTAGCGCGCGCCGAAGATCAGGCTGACCAGACCGATCAGGTAGGTGAGGGCGTAGCCGAGGCTCAGATGATCCTGCGCCGCCAGCAGCGCCGGGCCGTTGACGATGGTGTTGCGTAGCGTGTCGCCGGCGCCCACCAGCACCGGCGTGGAGGTCATCGAGCCGGCCAGCATGCCGGCGGTCAGGCCGATGTCCCAGTGGAACAGCTTGCCGAGACCGACGGCGAGCACCATCGCCGAGCCGACCATCACCAACGCCAGCATCAGGTAGTTTTTGCCGTCGCGGAAGAAAATCGAGAAAAAGTTGGGCCCGGCTTCTACGCCGACGCAGAAAATAAACAGCATGAAGCCGAGATTCAGCGCCTCGGTGTTAATGGCGAAGTGTTGCTGGCCGAGCAGCAGGGAAACCACCAAAACGCCAATGGAATTACCGAGTTGGACGGAGCCCAGACGGAGTTTACCGAGGCACAGCCCCAGTGCGAGTACCACGAACAGTAACAGAATGTAGTTACCGTTTAACAAACTAGCGACGTTTATGTTCACGGAGGATAACTTATTGTTTACCAGTAAGTGCTTGATATAGATAACTATAAGAGATAAATTCAGCCTTAAAACGACGTCATAAATCACCACCAGCAGAAAGCGAAGCGAACCATCGTTCGGCGGCGTTCATTCTAGACGCTATGACCGATGACAGCCAGCACAGAAAGCTGATTTCCTGCGCCGCCGTGCGCATTTAACTCTCTTTTGACCAAGGAAAAAATTCGGTTTAGCGTCACCTCACGGGTGGCCGGACCGATTTCTATTGATGCGGTAATTGGGCGGGGGAGAATTCGCATGACGAGTTATCGATATTGGCTGGGCATTCTCAGCTGTTTTCTGTTGTTCAGCCTGGTGTTTCTCGGCCAGCAAACCGGCCTGTTCGGCAGCACGGATCATGAGCACCACGGGGAAACCGGCCTGCTGCTGTTCGTTGTCCCCGGTGCGATCGCCAGCTATCTGTCGAGCCGCAAGCGGCTGCTTTGCCCGTTGCTTGGCGCGCTGTATGCGCTGCCGCTGTGCCTGCTGATCCGCCACTTCTGGCTGACGCCGTCCTATTCGTTCTGGCAGGAGTTGGCTTATGCCACCAGCGCGGTGTTCTGGTGCGTGTTCGGCGCGATGCTGATGCTGTTCGCCCTCGGCCTGTTGCAGACGCTGCAGCAGCTGCACCGGCGGCAGCGGCAATAAAAAAAGGCGCGTTAAGCGCCTTTTTTGTCGTTCAAAAACTTACTGGAACAGGTTCAGGTGTTCTTTGGCGTAAGCTTCGAAATCGGTGCAACCGCCGATGTGCTTCTCATCCAGGAAGATCTGCGGCACGGTTTCAACCGGTTTACCGACGGTTTTTTCCAGATCGGCCTTGGTGATGCCTTCCGCGTGGATGTCAACGTAACGGAAGTTGAAATCGTCGCGTTCTTCAGTCAGTTTTTCCGCCAGTTCTTTAGCGCGGACACAATAAGGACAGCCAGGACGCCCGAAGATTACTGCAAACATGCAACGCTCCTTAATTGGATTTTCAATAAATGGTTCGCTATTGCAACGACATCCCGTCACCGAAAAAGTCATTACCTGCGTCAGATGGCGCCTACTATGCCCGTTGAGGCCATGAAAAAAAAGCAGGAATTACCTGTTAATCTGATTCATGTAACCAATTAGTCAGCCGGGGCTGTCGCCGTTGGCGGGAATTCACTACACTGGGGGCAGACCTTCTGGAGAAGAAAAATATGCGTTCATTCGGTGACTTACCGCGCCCGGTGCTGGTGTTGGAAGGGCTGGGTATCGTGATGTTGGTGCTGGCCTACCTCAGCATTCACGGCCACCTGCAGCTGCCTGGCTGGCTGGCATCGCAGCAGGCGGCGGTCGGCATGATTTTCCTCGGCGTGGCGTTGATGGTGCCGGCGGCGGCATTTCTGGTGTGGCGCGTGGTGCAGGGCTTTGGCCCGCTGATGCGCGGCGGGTTGCCGCCGGAAAACGATCGCCGCAAACCGCGAGATGCGGATGCATCGAAAGATAATCAGGACCGCGATCCGCGCGCCTGAGTGCCGCGGCCGCTAACCCGCCTGCCGGGCAGGCGTTGGCTTTTGGGGTGACGAGTGAAAATTGCCATTCTTTCTCGCGACGGAACGCTCTATTCGTGCAAGCGGCTGCGTGAAGCGGCGGAAGATCGCGGGCACAGCATCGATATCATCGATCCGCTTTCCTGTTATATGAACATCAACCCGGCGGCGCCGACCATTCACTATCGCGGCCGCCAGTTGGAGCGTTATGACGCGGTGATCCCGCGCATCGGCTCCGCCATCACCTTTTACGGCACCGCGGTGCTGCGCCAGTTCGAGCTGCTTGGCAGCTACCCGCTCAACGAATCCGTGGCCATTACCCGCGCTCGCGATAAGCTGCGTTCGCTGCAACTGCTGGCGCGGCAGGGCATCGATCTGCCGATCACCGGCTTTGCCCATTCGCCGGACGACACTGGCGACCTGATCGAGCTGGTCGGCGGCGCGCCGCTGGTGGTCAAGCTGGTGGAAGGCACGCAGGGTATCGGGGTGGTGCTGGCGGAAACCCGCCAGGCGGCGGAAAGCGTGATCGACGCCTTTCGCGGGTTGAATGCCCATATCCTGGTGCAGGAATACGTGCGCGAGGCGCAGGGGCGCGACGTGCGCTGCCTGGTGGTGGGCGGCCGGGTGGTGGCCGCCATCGAGCGGCAGGCGAAGCCCGGCGAGTTTCGCTCCAACCTGCATCGCGGCGGCACCGCCCGCAAAGTGACCATCACCGCCAGGGAGCGGGCGATTGCGGTCAAAGCGGCGAACACGCTGGGGCTGGACGTCGCCGGGGTGGATATCCTGCGCGCCGAGCGCGGCCCGCTGGTGATGGAGGTCAACGCGTCGCCGGGGCTGGAAGGGGTGGAGACCACCACCGGGTTGGACATTGCCGGCATGATGATCGAATACATCGAGCAGCGCGGCCGGCCGGGCTTCCGCCTGAAATCCGGTGGTTGACGGGGCGGTCGGCGCGCTTTTCCCGCCGAGCAATATCTTAATTAGTGAATTAAGCCGCATTGATCGTGGCGTATCGGGTGAATATTCCGTAAGCTATGCGCCTTTTCGCGTTTTGAATATTGTGAGGCTGGTTATTATGGATTCACTCATTGTCCCCGATTTGGCGCTGTTGCGGCGCTGGCTGGATCAGTCGGGCATTTCTTTCTTTGAGTGCGATTCCTGCCAGGCGCTGCACCTGCCGCACATGCAGAACTTCGACGGCGTGTTCGACGCCAAGATAGATCTGGTGGACAACGTCATCCTGTTCTCCGCGCTGGCCGAGGTGAAGCCGACCGCGCTGATCCCGCTGGTGGCGGACCTGAGCCAGATCAACGCCAGTTCGCTGACCATCAAGGCCTTTGTCGACATTCAGGACGACAACCTGCCGAAGCTGATCGTCTGCCAGTCGTTGAGCGTGGCGGTGGGCATCACCTACGAGCAGTTCACTCATTTCATGCAGCAGGGCGAAGAGCAGGTCTCGATGGTGATCCTCGAGGCGCGGGCGAACGATCTGCTGTTTATGGGTGACGAAGAAGAGATCCCCGCTGGCGCCGTGCGTCAGCCGATGCTGCACTGATCCTCGCCGTACCTTAAGCATGCCGTCGCTCCGGCGGCATGCTGCCGTTATTCCCTTCCGCAATAAAATATTCTGCACTTTGGCCTTTGCCGCCCGATCTTTCTCGTCTTTTGTGCCGTTAATGGCGTATCACATAGAGAAAAACTGCATAAAAAATCGATAAATGGCGTTTTTTACCCTGGGGGCTGGCGGGTTGCGATGGCAGCGGCTATGCTGCTGATTCTGCAAAGGGCTTGCGATTTCCCTTGTAACCACGCGAGCAGGGCAGTGCAAAAAGGCGCATGCAATCATATGCATAGCCATTCATTTCGCGGTTGCAACGATTGCGCTCAATCAGGAAAGGTTTTGTATCGCTGCAGATACAAGTTCAATTCTATGATTTACCCTGTTTTGGAGGAAGTTACGGATGGTCACCCAACGTAAAAAGTGGTTATCGGGTGTGGTTGCCGGTCTGTTGATGGCCGCGTCCGTCACGGCGTCAGCCGAAGAGAAAACGCTGCACGTGTATAACTGGTCCGACTATATCGCGCCGGATACCCTGGCCAAATTCCAGAAAGAAACCGGCATCAAAGTGGTGTACGACGTCTTTGACTCCAACGAAGTGTTGGAAGGCAAACTGATGGCGGGCAGCACCGGTTATGATCTGGTGGTTCCTTCATCCAACTTCCTCGAGCGCCAGTCGCAGGCCGGCATCTTCGAGCCGCTCGACAAGAGCAAAATGCCCAACTACAAGAATCTCGATCCCGAGATGCTGAAGCTGGTTGCACATAATGACAAAGACAACAAATACGGCATCCCATACCTGATGGTGACCACCGGCATCGGCTACAATGTCGACAAGGTGAAGGCGGCATTAGGCAAAGACGCGCCGGTCGACAGCTGGGATCTGATCCTCAAGCCGGAAAACCTCGAGAAGCTGAAAAGCTGCGGCGTCTCCTTCCTCGATGCGCCGAGTGAGGTTTACGCCACCGTGCTGCACTACCTGGGCAAGGATCCCAACAGCACCAATGCGGCGGACTATACCGGCGCGGCCAACGATCTGCTGCTGAAGCTGCGGCCGAGCATTCGTTACTTCCACTCTTCACAGTACATCAACGATTTGGCTAACGGCGATATCTGCGTGGCGATCGGCTGGTCCGGCGACGTGATGCAGGCGGCCAACCGCGCCAAAGAGGCGAAGAACGGCGTGAACGTGGCCTATGCGATCCCGAAAGAAGGGGCGCTGACCTACTTCGACATGTTCGCCATGCCGGCGGACGCCAAGAACAAAGACGCCGCGTACCAGTTCCTGAACTTCCTGATGAAACCTGACGTGATGGCGGGCATCAGCAACTATGTCTATTACGCCAATGCGGTGAAAGATTCCACGCCGCTGGTGAAGGCCGAGGTGCGCGAGAACCCGAACGTCTATCCGCCGGCCGATCTGCGCGCCAAGCTGTTCACGCTCAACGTGCAGTCGCCGAAGCTGGATCGTGTCATTACCCGCGCATGGACTAAAGTTAAAAGCGGGAAGTGATGATGGGGGGATACCCCCGATCGTCGGTAAACCGGCAGGCGGGCGCTCCCCGCCTGCACTGCTGTTTTGGGCCACGGCACTCGCCGTGGTTTTGTGCCGCTTTACGCCGGAGAGCACCCCGATTGAACGACGCCATCCCTCGTCCTCAAGCCAAGTCGCAGAAGGTCTTCACCCCTCTGCTGGAAATCCGTAACCTCACCAAAACCTTCGACGGGCAGAATGCGGTCGAAGACGTCAGCCTCACCATCTACAAGGGCGAGATCTTTGCGCTGCTTGGGCCGTCTGGCTGCGGCAAGTCAACCTTACTGCGCATGTTGGCCGGCTTTGAACAGCCGACGGAAGGGCAGATCGTGCTCGACGGGCAGGATATGTCGCACGTGCCGCCGTACCAGCGGCCGATCAACATGATGTTTCAGTCTTACGCGCTGTTCCCGCACATGACGGTAGAGCAGAACATCGCCTTCGGCCTGAAGCAGGACAAAATGCCGCGGGCAGAAATCGCCGAGCGGGTGGCGGAAATGCTGGCGCTGGTGCACATGCAGGAGTACGCCAAACGCAAACCGCACCAGCTTTCCGGCGGCCAGCGGCAGCGGGTGGCGCTGGCGCGCAGCCTGGCCAAGCGGCCCAAGCTGCTGCTGCTGGATGAGCCAATGGGCGCGCTGGACAAGAAGCTGCGCGATCGCATGCAGTTGGAAGTGACCGATATTCTCGAGCGCGTCGGCGTCACCTGCGTGATGGTGACGCACGATCAGGAAGAGGCGATGACCATGGCGGGGCGCATCGCCATCATGAACCGTGGCAAGTTCGTGCAGATCGGCGATCCGGAAGAGATCTACGAGCATCCGAATAGCCGCTTCAGCGCCGAATTTATCGGTTCGGTCAACGTCTTCGACTGCGTATTGCAGGAGCGCCACGACGATGCGCTGATCCTGCAAAGCCCCGGATTGCGCCATGCGATCAAAGTAGATCCGGACGCCTCGGTGGTGGACGGCGTGCCGATCCAGGTCGCGCTGCGGCCGGAAAAGATCCTGCTGTGCGAACAGGTGCCGGAAGACGGCTGCAACTTCGCGGTAGGGGAAGTGGCGCACATTGCCTACCTGGGCGATCTGTCCATTTATCACGTGAAGCTGCACAGCGGGCAGATTATCAGCGCCCAGCTGCAAAACGGCCACCGTTTCCGCAAGGGGATGCCCACCTGGGGCGATGAAGTGCGTCTGTGCTGGGAAACCGACAGCTGTGTCGTGTTGACGGTGTAGCGGAGCCGCTGAGGAGTAACCCATATGACCCTGCTTTCTGAACGCACGCCGGAGCCGCCGGCCAAAACGCCCGGCACCCTCAAGGCGCTGTTCCACCGCCTGCTGATGACTCACGGCCGCAAGCTGGTGATCGCATTGCCGTATTTATGGCTGACGCTGCTGTTCATGCTGCCGTTCCTGATCGTGTTCAAGATCAGCCTGGCGGAGCTGGCGTTGGCGGTGCCGCCTTACACCGAGTTGATGAGCTGGGTGGACGGCAAGCTGAACATCGCGCTCAACTTCGCCAACTACCTGCAACTGACCGACGATCCGCTGTATATCGACGCCTATCTGCAGTCGCTGCGCGTGGCGGCGGTCTCGACGCTGTGCTGCCTGATCATCGGCTATCCGCTGGCCTGGGCGGTGGCCCACAGCAAGGCGTCGACTCGCAACATTCTGCTGCTGCTGGTGATCCTGCCTTCCTGGACCTCGTTCCTGATCCGCGTCTATGCCTGGATGGGGATCCTGAAAAACAACGGCATTCTGAATAACTTTCTGATGTGGCTAGGGGTGATCGACCAACCGTTGGTGATCCTGCACACCAACCTGGCGGTGTATATCGGCATCGTTTATTCCTACCTGCCGTTTATGGTGCTGCCGATCTACACGGCACTGATCCGGCTGGATTACTCGCTGGTGGAGGCGTCGCTGGATCTGGGCGCCCGGCCGCTGAAAACCTTCTTCAGCGTCATCGTGCCGCTGACGCGCGGCGGCATCATCGCCGGTTCGATGCTGGTATTCATTCCGGCGGTAGGGGAGTTCGTGATCCCGGAGCTGCTCGGTGGGCCAGACAGCATCATGATCGGCCGCGTGCTGTGGCAGGAGTTCTTCAATAACCGCGACTGGCCGGTGGCTTCGGCGGTCGCCACCATCATGCTGCTGTTGCTGATCGTGCCAATTTTGTGGTTTCACAAACACCAGAACAAGGAAATGGGGGGGCAGGAATGAACAACTTGCCGGTAGTGCGTTCACCGTGGCGCATCGCCATCCTGACGGTCGGCTTTACCTTCCTGTATGCGCCGATGCTGATGTTGGTGATCTACTCCTTTAATAGTTCCAAGCTGGTGACGGTGTGGGCCGGCTGGTCCACGCGCTGGTATACCGAACTGTTTCACGACTCGGCGATGATCAGCGCGGTGGGGCTCAGCCTGACCATCGCCGCCGCCTCCGCCACCGCCGCGGTGGTGCTGGGCGCCATCGCCGCCGTGGTGATGGTGCGGTTCGGCCGCTTTCGCGGTTCGACCGGCTTTGCGTTTATGCTGACTGCGCCGCTGGTGATGCCGGATGTGATCACCGGCCTGTCGCTGCTGCTGCTGTTCGTGGCGATGGGGCACGCTTTCGGCTGGCCGTCGGAGCGCGGCATGTTCACCATCTGGCTGGCGCATGTCACCTTCTGTACCGCTTATGTGGCGGTGGTGATCAGCTCGCGTCTGCGCGAGGTGGATCGCTCGATTGAAGAGGCGGCAATGGATCTGGGGGCGCCGCCGCTGAAGGTGTTCTTCGTCATCACCTTGCCGATGATTGCGCCGGCGCTGATCTCTGGCTGGATGCTGGCGTTTACCCTGTCGCTGGATGATCTGGTGATTGCCAGCTTCGTCTCCGGCCCGGGCGCCACTACGCTGCCGATGCTGGTGTTCTCCAGCGTGCGTATGGGGGTGAATCCGGAAATTAACGCGCTGGCCAGCCTGATCCTGCTGGTGGTGGGCATTCTCGGCCTGATCGCCTGGTGGTTTATGGCGCGCTCGGAAAAACAGCGATCGCGTGAATTGCAGCGGGCGGCCCGTAGCTGAATCGTAACAAACCTGCTATTTTTGCAATCAATAAGTATTGCAACTAACTACCTGACTTTACATGCGCCATCTGTATTGGTGGCGCGTCGTAGCGGAACACGGATATGTCAGACATGCTGAAAAGCGGGCAGGGAATGAGATCGACTTCGGATGCGCCAGTGCCGGTGATGGTGGCGGGCACCGCCATGGTGGCGATCAAGTGTATCAGCGTGGTGTTGTTGTTGGGCGAACTGGGCGTCGACGGCGCACAGGAGTTCGTTAACACCAGCGCGCAGGCGTGGGATTCTACCTTTATCTTTCTGGCCGGCCTGATGCTGCTGTGCCTGCAAATCAGCTGTGGCTTTGCGGTGATGCGCGGCCGCAACTGGGGACGCTGGGGCTATGTGGTCTGCCAGTGCATCGTGGTGCTTTACCTGCTGTTGGCCACCATTGGCAGCGTCTTCCCCGAGGTGTTCACCGTGGAGGGGGAAACCAGCGGCCAAATCCTGCACGTTCTGATCCTGCAAAAGATCCCCGACGCGGTGATCCTGGCGTTGCTGTTCGTTCCTGCCGCCAGCCGCCGCTTCTTCACCGTGCGCAAGTGAGATTTTAGGCGTGCGGAGTGGTAAACTCTGCGCCCTTAATTCGTCATCCTGAACTTCACGGTAATCTTCATGCATTGCGCTTTGTATACGGCGGGTACCTGCCGTTCCTGTCAGTGGCTGGAAAAGCCCTATCCGCAGCAACTGGCTGACAAACAGCATCACCTGCACTCGCTGCTGGCCGGGCGCGACGTCGCGCAGTGGCTGCAGCCGATGGCGGGGGAGCTGAGCGCATTTCGCAATAAAGCCAAGATGGTGGTCAGCGGCAGCGTGGAGCGCCCGCTGCTCGGCATGCTGCACCGCGACGGCACGCCGGTCGATCTGAGCGACTGCCCGCTGTATCCCGCCGGCTTTGCGCCGATGTTTGCGGTGCTGAAAAGCTTCATCGCCCGCGCCGGCCTGACGCCGTATAACGTGGCGCGCAAACGCGGCGAGTTGAAATACCTGCTGCTGACCGAAAGCACGCTCGACGGCGGCGTGATGCTGCGTTTCGTGCTGCGCTCGGAAACCAAGCTGGCGCAGCTGCGCGCTGCGCTGCCGTGGCTGCAGCAGCAGCTGCCGCAGCTCAAGGTGATCTCCGCCAATATTCAGCCGGTGCACATGGCGATCATGGAAGGGGAGCGCGAGATCGCGCTGACCGAACAGCAGGCGCTCGAGGAACAGTTCAATCAGGTGCCGTTGTTCATCCGCCCGCAAAGCTTCTTCCAAACCAACCCGCAGGTGGCCGCCGATCTGTACGCCACCGCCCGCGACTGGGTGCGCGCGCTGGGTATCGACAGCATGTGGGATCTGTTCTGCGGCGTCGGCGGTTTCGGCCTGCACTGCGCGCAGCCGCAAACGCGGCTGACCGGCATCGAAATCAGCGCGGAAGCGATCGCCTGCGCGCGCCAGTCGGCGCAGCGGTTAGGGTTGTTGCACGTAGATTTTCAGGCGCTCGACTCCACCCGCTTCGCCACCGCCGAAGGCCAGGTGCCACAGCTGGTGCTGGTTAACCCGCCGCGGCGCGGCATTGGCCAGGCGCTGTGCGACTACCTGAGCCGGATGGCGCCGGACTATATTCTCTATTCCAGCTGCAACGCCGAGAGCATGGCGAAAGATATCGAGACGTTGCCGGGGTACCGCATCGAACGGGTGCAGCTGTTCGACATGTTCCCGCATACCGCGCACTACGAAGTGCTGACGCTGTTGGTGCGGCGTTTATAAAACATAAGGCCCGGTTATCCGGGCCTTATTGCTTATTGCGGGAACCACTTGTCGTTGATGGCTTTGTAGGTGCCGTCGGCCTTGATGGCGTCCAGCGCGGCGTTCAGCTTGTCCAGCAGCGCCTGGTTGTCGGGGCGCACCGCGATGCCGAGGCCGGTGCCGAAGTATTGTGCATCGGTGATGTGCTCGCCGACCGGCGCCAGCTGCGGGTTGGTTTTCAGCCACTCGTTCACCACGGCGGTGTCGCCGAACACGCCGTCGATACGGCCGTTTTTCAGCTCCAGAATGGCGTTCTGGTAGCTGTCGTAAGAGACGGTGTTAATCTCCGGGTGCTTGTCCTGCATGTATTTCTGGTGGGTGGTGCCGTTTTCCATGCCGAGCTTTTTGCCTTTCAGATCCGCCAGCGAGCTGAACTTGCCTTTTTGCGCGATCACGATCGCCGAGTTGGCGTAGTAAGGCTGGGTGAAAGCGACCTGTTTGCTGCGTTCCGGCGTGATGTCCATACCGGAAATCACCGCATCGTATTTCTTGAATTTCAGCGCGGCGATCAGGCTGTCGAACGCCTGGTTGGTGAAGGTGCACTGCGCCTGCATCTGTTTGCACAGCGCGTTGGCCAGATCGATATCGAAGCCGACGATCTGGTTGTTGGCGTCCAGCGATTCGAACGGCGGGTAGGTGGCGGAGGCGGCGAAGCGGATGGTCTCGGCCGCGGTGGCGTTAAAGGTCATCCCGGCCAACATCGTCGCGGCAAGCAGCAGTTTTTTCATGCGTAGAGCTCCTGTCTGGATCCTGAAAGTGATTATTCGCTATCGTTTGTTTTTACTGGTGAACGCCAGAGTTTTTTGCGTGTGCGCCTGCTGATAACCCTGCCATTGAGTGAATTAAAATGCAATATAAATGATTAAATATTGCCGCAGAGATAAAAAAAGCCCCGCACGATGGCGGGGCTCATGGGGAGAGGCGGTCTCAGTTGCGGCGCTCAAACGCCAGCGCGCGGCGCTCCACCAGCCGCATCAGCAGCGTCAGCAGGCCGTTGACGCACAGGTACACCAGGCCCGCGGCGCCGAACACCATGACGTCGTAGGTGCGGCCATACATCAGCTGGCTGTAGCCCATCACTTCCATCAGCGTGATGGTGTAGGCCAGCGAGGTGCTTTTGAACACCAGCACCACTTCGTTGGAATAAGACGATAGCGCGCGTTTGAAGGCGAACGGCAACAGGATGCGCAGCGTTTGCCGGCGCGACATGCCCAGCGCTTCGCACGACTGCCACTGCCCGGCGGGAATGGCGCGCACCGCACCGTAGAACAGCTGCGTGGTGTAGGCCGCGCTGTTCAGCGCCAGCGCAATCATCGCGCACAGCCAGGGCTGCGACAGCAGGTTCCACAGCCACGGGTAGTCGCGGATCGCCGGGAACTGGCCGGGGCCATAGTAGATCAGGAAGATCTGCACCAGCAGCGGCGTGCCGGTGAACAGCGTCACGTAGATCTTGACCAGCGGCGTCAGGATCGGCGTTTTCAGCGTCAGGATCACCGTCAGCAGCAGCGACAGCAGCAGCGCGACGATCAGCGCGGCGACGGTCAGCGTCAGGCTGGTATGCAGCCCTTTGAGGATTTCCGGTAAATACTCAATCATCAGGCCGGCCCCCGCTCAAAGCGCGTGGCGCGCAGCTCAATGCGTTTGATGACGTATTGGCTGAACAGCGTCACCAGCAGGTAGATGGCCGCCGCGATCACATACCAGGTAAAAGGCTCCTGGGTGCGGGTGGCGATGCTCTTGGTTTGCAGCATCAGATCGTTCACGCTGATCAGCGACACCAGCGCGGTGTCTTTCAGCAACACCAGCCACTGGTTGCCGAGGCCGGGCAGGGCGTGGCGCCACATCTGTGGCATGATCAGGCGAAAGAAGATCGCCGCCTTGCCCAGTCCCAGCGCCTGGCCGGATTCCCACTGCCCCTGCGGCACCGCTTTGAGCGCGCCGCGCAGCGTCTGCGAAGCGTAGGCGGAATAGAGCAGGGCCAGAGCGATCACCCCGCACAGGAACGGACTGACTTCGAAATTGTCGATCGCCAACTGAATCGGCAACTGGAACAGACCGAGGTTGAGGGTAAAGCCGTCGGAGAGCATCAGCAGCAACTGCGACGAGCCGAAATAGATAAACAGCACCACCAGGATTTCCGGCAGGCCGCGCAGCACGGTCACCCAGGCGGTGCCGAGCCAGCTGACCGCTTTCCAGCGGGACGATTCCCATACGGCGAACAGCATCGCCAGAATCAGCCCGAGGATCAGGGCGCAAACGGCAAGGCCGACGGTCATGCCGGCGGCGCTTGCTAAAGGTTGTAATTCATTCATCGGGGCGTATTACTGCTGGAACCATTTTTTGTAGATGGTTTCATAGGTCCCATCCTGCTTAATCTTGTCCAGAGCGGCATTGAACTTGCCCTGCAGATCGGTATTCTTCTGGCGCACCGCGATGCCGAGGCCGGTGCCGAAGTAGTCTTTATCCGTCACTTTGGCGCCCACTGCCGCCAGCGCGTCATTCTGCTTCAGCCACTCGTTGACCACCGCGGTATCGCCGAACACCGCATCAACGCGGCCATTCTTCAGATCCAAAATGGCGTTCTGGTAGCTGTCGTAAGGCACGGTGGTGATTTCCGGGTGCTTGTCGGTCAGGTATTTCTGGTGGGTGGTGCCGTTTTGCACGCCCACCTTCTTGCCTTTCAGCGCCGCCACGTCGGCGATTTTGCCTTTCTGCGCGATGAACAGCGCCGAGTTATCGTAGTACGGCTTAGTGAACAGCACCTGCTTTTCACGTTCCGGCGTAATGTCCATGCCGGCCATGACCGCATCGAAACGCTTGAACTTCAGGCTAGGGATCAGGCTGTCGAACGCCTGGTTGGTGAAGGTGCACTCGGCCTGCATCTCTTTGCACAGTGCGTTGGCCAGATCGACATCAAAACCCTGAATCTTGTTGCTGGCGTCAATAAATTCAAATGGAGGATAGGAGGCTTCGGTAGCGAAACGGATGGTTTCGGCTGCGGAGGCGGAAACGCTGATGCCGGCCAGAACGGCGGCGATTATTAGTTTTTTCATCGCAAAATCCCCAAATTACAGCAAGTTAATTGTTAGTGTGATAAGTAGTTGGCAAACTCGGTGGTCCGTGGCTGCGCAAAGTGGCTGCTGTCGCCTTGCTCCACAACGTGGCCGTTTTCCATGTACACCACGCGGCTGGCGGTCTTGCGCGCCACTTCCACTTCGTGGGTGACGATCACCTGCGTGATGCCGGTGCCGGCCAGTTCGCGAATGATGCTAACGATCTGAGCGGTGATTTCCGGATCCAGCGCCGCAGTCGGTTCATCGAACAGCAGCACCTGCGGTTCCATCATCAGGGCGCGGGCGATCGCCACGCGCTGCTGCTGGCCGCCGGAAAGGTGCAGCGGGAAGCGATCGGCGAAGTCGGTCAGGCGCAGACGCTTGAGCAGCTTGTCGGCGCGCTCCATCGCCTGAGCCTTGGTCAGACCCAGTACGCGGCAAGGCGCCTCGATCAGGTTCTGGACCACGGTGAGGTGAGGCCACAGGTTGTATTGCTGGAAAACCATGCCGACGTTTTGACGCAGTTCGCGAATGGCTTTCTCGCCCGGCGCCTGTTTGAAGTCGAATTGGTTGCCGGCGATCTGCAGTTGGCCCGAACGCGGCATTTCCAGCAGATTTAGCACCCGCAGCAATGAGCTTTTCCCGGCGCCGCTTGGGCCAAGCAGCACCAGGGTTTCCCCAGCTGGACAATCCAGCGTGATGTCAAACAGCGCCTGGTGAGCGCCGTAATAGCAATTGATACCGTTAAGTTGAATACTCATGCGCCAGAATTGAATAGACATTGATGCCGCAAATGTTAACTTCCACAGAATACTTATGCAATCTTTGTGCGTTAAAATTTATGAGTGTGCGGCGGGAAAGTAAAAGATTAGCACAAGATACCGCGACTCAGGCCGAGGGAGGGGATTTGTGGCGCAGGCTGTGATATCGGTAGCGAAATTTTTTCTATTAGACGAAATTTGAGCTACTGGCTGACGGCGGGGATGACCGACGCGGCAAGCCCGCGTCGGCCGGGGTATCGCGGGTTACTGGTTTTCCAGCACCTGGCGCACGCTGCCGTTGGTGGCGTGTGCTGGAACATTCAGGTAGCGAATATCATCAACCACCCAGCAGGTACCTTCGCGCACCATCAGCACTTCGTCCTGCCAGTTCACGGTGCTGTTGGCGTCTTTTTGATAGCTTAAGTCGACGCGCAGCGGAATGTTTTTCGCATCGGTGTTAGGAATGGTCGAGGCGCTGGCGACGGAGGCGCTGCTTGGCCCTTGCGCATTGCCGGAGAACAGATCGCCGGTTATCCGGTGCTTGCCCGGGTTCTGGCCGGCGCTGACCAGATCCTGATACAGCACTTTGCTCAGATAGGGCTGCAGCTGCGCCAGGCGGTTACTGTCCGGCAGGCCGGCGCCCTGCTGGATGTGCAGGTCATAGAACTTTTGCGCGACTGTATCCGGGCCGCCTTCCACACAGCTGCCGCTGCGAGTGCCGATATCCTTGTATGCCGGTTCCACCGTGGTACAGGCACTCAGCAACAGCGCTAAGGGTAAAACAGCCGCAATCGTTTTTGTTTTCATCTTATTACCTTATGTGAAAGTCTCTACCATGAAGACCGATAGCTTACAGTATAAATGCGTTTTTTGGCCTTGCATTCGTACTGCGTGCCATTGATTAAGCGAACATAACGCCAATCTTCTGGTCATAGATACGTTGAATTAATCAAACAAGGAGTTCTGATGCAGCTTTCAACTACCCCGACCCTGGAAGGGTTCACCATCACCGAATACTGCGGCGTTGTCACCGGCGAAGCGATCCTCGGCGCCAACATTTTTCGTGATTTCTTCGCCGGCGTGCGCGATATCGTCGGTGGTCGCTCGGGCGCTTATGAGAAAGAGCTGCGCAAGGCGCGCTTGATTGCGTTCGAAGAGCTGGAAGATCAGGCAAAAGAGCTGGGCGCCAACGCGGTGGTCGGCATTGATATCGATTATGAAACCGTTGGCAAAGACGGCAGCATGCTGATGGTGACCGTCAGCGGCACCGCGGTGAAAGTTAGCCGCTAACGCCATTCTCCGCGCCCCGGCCGTTCCGCCGGGGCGACATCCTGTAGGTTCATCCCACCTTGTGCTGCTCGACGATCGGGCGGTGTTCCTGCGGTTTCACCGGCGCTGGCGCTTGGCGATGCGGCATCGGCTGAACGGGCGGCTGATGGATCTGCGGCGCCGGGGCTGGATGCGGCATGATGCGCGCTTGCGGCACTGCCAACGGGCGTTCTATCGTCGGATGCCGCGTTGCGGCCGGTTCGCGCGTCCCCGGCTGAACGACGTGCGGCGCGACCTGAACCAGTGGCCGCACGGCGGATGGATGCACCGGCGCGACGGCCTGCATCGGATGCGTCTGTACCGGAGCCGCATGCACGGCCATCGGTTGCTGCGTGTGAGGCGCTGCCGGCGCGGCATGCGTGAACGTTGGCATGCTCATCGGCTGCTGTACATGGGGCGCGTTGACCGATTGTTGCACGTGCGGCGCGGCCGCTACCGGCTGGGTGTGCGCAAAGGTCGGCAGGGTCATCGGCGCATGGGCCGCAGGCGCGACGTGCGGCTGCGCGTTAGGCGTCGGCGGGTTGAAATGCGGCGTCGGTGCGGCGGTCGTATTGTTGTAGTTATTCACTGTATGGGTGCTGCGATTCACATTGTTCACGTTGTTATATTGGTTGATGTTGGTGACGCGATTCACCACGGTGGTGGAATGCGATACGTAGGGCGCATCGCGGTAGACCACCGGTTGGCGTCGATCGTCCCAGCGCATATCCCAGTTGTGCCAGCCGCTGTTGTGCTGATTGAACAATGAGGCGACCGCAATGCCGACACCGAAACTGATCACGCCGGCCGCCAACATGTCGCCGCCGCTGTAGCCCGAAGGTTGATACCGATAGCTCGGATAGGCTGGGATCGGCGTGCCGTAGGCCACCCAGGGATCGTAATGCGGGACGTAAACCGTATCCGGCTGGCTGGGTTCGATGACGATGGTTTCGCCCGGCGCCGCTACCACGCGCTGGCGATAGGGCTGCTGCTCAACGTAACGGGTGGTGGGGGCCACGACGATGCGCTGCTGCGGGGTGTTTTTCAGCGTGCCTTGGCTGGCCGCCCGTTGACGCATCACCTGAATGGCGTTCATCACGTCGGTGGGATCGTTCAGGTAGGCGCTGCCCAGGGCGGTGGTCCAGGGGATGTTTTTCGCCATTTGATCGAGCACGTCGGGGAATTGCACCAGGCCGCGCACGCTGGGATCCCAGGGCTGAGCGTCGGCCGCCGAGCTGAGCGCCGCCGGTTGCAACCCGCGGTTTTGCGCCAGCCAGGCATCCGCGGCGTTGATTTGGTCAGGATAACCCGCGCCGGCCAACACCTGCGCCAGCAGCTTGTCGGGGAACAGCGCCACCGGGCTGACCAACTGGTACAGCTGGTCGGCAGTCAGCGGCGTATAGGCCGGCGTACTGGCACTCGCGATGGGCGCGGCCGGGGACGGTGCGCTTGCCCCCATCGCGTCAGCGACTTTTTGCCGATCGCAGCCGCTGAGCGGCAGCATGGCGGCACAGATCAACCAGGACAGATAGCGTGGCGTCAACATGTTCGACTCCGCTCTTTCGGCGCAGATGATACTTTGAGACTATCATGGGCGGGAAAGGCCGCCAGTCGGGAGCAACACTCGCTTGCACATCGGCGTTGTCTGTCATCATTTCTCGACGAACGTGATGATTGGATACAGGTCAATCGCGTCGCGTTACATCTCACGGACGTCAATCAGGAGGATAAGTGAAAATTTGGCCAGGGATCATCGCCGCCGCGCTGTTGGCGGGATGCCAAAATCCGCAGCAGGACACGCTCGTCGATCGTGGCGCTTACCAGCTCGAAACCTTGCATCAGGCGCAGGGCGCCGATCGGCGCATTCGGTTTCTGGTGATGCACTATACGGCGGAAGACTTTCATTCATCGCTGAAAACGCTGACCGATGAACACGTCAGCGCACACTACCTGTTGCCGGCGCACCCGCAGCGCGAACACGGCAAACCGACGGTGTACCGGCTGGTGCCGGAAGCGATGCGCGCCTGGCATGCCGGCGCCAGCGCCTGGCGCGGCCGCAGCAACCTCAATGACACCTCGATCGGCATCGAAATCGTCAACAAGGGATTCACCCGCAGCATGCTGTTCACCCATTGGCAGCCTTATACGGCGGAGCAGATCGCCGTGCTGATCCCGCTGAGCCGCGATATCATCCAACGCTATGGCATTCAGCCGCAGGACGTGGTGGGGCACAGCGACATAGCGCCGCAGCGCAAACAGGATCCCGGCCCGCTGTTCCCCTGGCGGCAGCTGGCGCAGGCCGGCATCGGCGCCTGGCCGGATGAACGGGACGTGCAGCGGTTGCTGGCGGGGCGCGATCGCCATGCGCCGGTACCGATGGCGCCGCTGCTCGAAAAGCTGGCGCGTTACGGCTACGCGATCGACCCGTCGTGGGATGCGCGGCAGCAGCGCAATGTGCTGGCGGCATTTCAGATGCATTTCCGGCCCGACGATGTTCGCGGTAAGCCGGATGCAGAGAGTGAGGCGATTATCGATGCGCTGCTGGTGAAGTACGGCGCGGCGCGTTGATTACAGGCCGTGCAGTTTGCCGTGATCTTTCAGCCAGCGGGCGGTGCGCGCGATGCCTTCTTCCAGCGAGACGATCGGCTGATAGCCCAGCTCTTGCTGCGCGCGGGTGGTATCGAGCGTGAGGTCGAAGTTGAGTTTGGCGACGCCGTAATGGGTCAGCACCGGCTCCTTTTCGCTTTTGCTGCCCAGGCGCTCCATGCCGCGCGCCATCATGTCTAGCATCGGGTAGGGGACGGAGCGGATGCGGCACTTCATGCCCAAATCGTCGATCAACTGCTGCACCACGGTGCGAAGCGGACGCGGCTGCTGGTTGGTGATGTTGTAGGCGCGGCCGGACGGCGTATCTTCTTTTAGCGTCGCCAGCCACATGGCGTGCACCGCGTTCTCCAGATAGGTCATGTCCACCATCGCCGCGCCGCCGCGCGGCAGCAGCAGGTTGCCGTAGCGTTTGATCATCTGCAGCAACCGCGGCAGCATCACCTTGTCGTGCGGCCCGAACAGGCCCTGCGGGCGCAAAATGGTGAAATGGGTCTGCGGATTGGACAGCGCCAATTGCTGGATCACCTGCTCGCCGGCGGCCTTGCTGCGCGCGAACTCGTTGGCGTAACGCTGCGGGCGAAAGTCTTCGGTTACGTTGCGGTGATGGTGGTAGTCGAAATAGATCGCCGGGGAAGAGATGTGAATGAACTGCGCCACGCCATAGGCCGCCGCCCATTCGCCGAGGCGGCGGGTAGCGCGGACGTTGGCCAGTTCGAAGGCTTCTTCGGTGCCCCAGGGCGAGGTAAAGCTGGAGCAGTGCCACAGCACATCGACGTCCGCCAGCATCGCTTTGGCCTGCGAAGAGATCAGGTTGGTGAGATCGGCATGAATGAACTCCGCGCCCATTTTTTCCAGCAGGCCGCCCATCGCCTGGTTGCGGCCAGTGGCGCGCACTTTGATGCCCTGGCGGCGCAGATATTCAACGGCGTTACGGCCTAACCCACTGGTGGCACCGGTGACCAATACCTTCATAACGGACTCTATTCTCACCCAAAATCGGAATACCGGCGGGCGCTTGCGACGCTCCCAGCAAATAAGATGCCATTCTTCCGTGATTTCGTGCGCTATGCAATCGGAAAGCCCCGAAGCACAGCGGCAAACTGTGCGGTTGATCGACAAATGAACGGCATTCAGCGCTGTTGGCGGTCCAGGTTCTCGGCCAACATCGCGATGCGCTTCGCCATGCCGCGAAAAATGACCAGGTGTGCGGGCATCATGGCGAACCAATACAGCAGCCCGCTGAAGCCGGCCGGATGCCACCAGGCGCGCACGTCCAGCGTGCGGCGATCGCCGCGATCGGTAATGGTGAAGCTCAGCCGCCCCAGCCCCGGCGCCTTCATGCCGAACAACAGCGCCAGTTGCCGCAGCGGTTTCAGCGTGATGACTTTCCAACCGTCAATCTCGTCACCCAGCGCCAGGGTCGCGCGCGCCGGGCGGCCATAGACCACGCCGTTGCCGATCATGTCGTCCATGCGGGCGCGGATCCGCCACAGGATATTGGCGTAGAAATAGCCTTCCTCGCCCCCCAACTGCTGCACCGTTTGCCACAGCGCCTGGCTGGAAGCGGCGGTGTCGAGCGAACACCCCGCCTGTTTCGGGTAATAGCCGTAGCCGGGGCGCCAGCGGGCCCGCGCCGCCGGATCGTAGCCCCAGTCGGCGGAATCGACCACCTCCAGTTCGCGCTGCAGCGTGGCGGTGACCGCCTGATCGAAGGTGTGCAGACGTTGCGGGAGCAGGGCCTGCAACGGTTTGCCGTCGGCGGGCAGATCGTGCTTCAGGCCCTGGATCAGCGCGCGCGCGATCGGCGTCGGCACCGAGGTGATCAGGCTGATGAACCACACTGAAATCAGTCGCGTCGGCAAGGGGATCGGGATCAGCCAGCGCCGCTTGCCGCTGATGGCGATAAAGCGTTTGAACATATCCTGATAGCTGAGGTATTCAGGCCCGGCGACGTCGAAGATGCGGTGTTCCTCCGCCGGGTGCGCCAGCAGATCGGCCAGGTAAACCAGCAGGTTCTCCAGCGCCACCGGCGAGGACTTCGAGCGCACCCAGCGCGGCGGCGTCAGCACCGGCAGGTTATAGACCATGTCGCGCATCACTTCGAACGCCGCCGAACCGGGGCCGACGATGATGCCGGCGCGCAGCTCGGTCACCGGCACACCGCTCTGGCGCAGGATCTCGCCGGTCAGGCGGCGGGCCGCCAGGTGCGGCGAACTGTCGTCGTTCGGCTGCAGCGCGCCGAGAAAGATCACCTGTTTGACGCAGGCATTGCGTAGCGCGTCGCGCAGGTTTTCCGCCGCCTGGCGTTCCTTCTCGATAAAGTCGTCGCCGTCGCCCATCGCGTGCACCAGATAGTAAAGCGTATCGATTTCCCACAGCGCCGCGCTCAGAGTTTCCGGGCGGTACAGATCGACATACAGGCAGTTGACCTGCGGCCAGTTCTGCTCCTGCAGCCACTCGATGCGCCGCGCGGCGGCGGTAATCTGGTGCCCCTGTTCGATCAGGTGCGGGATCAGGTTCTGGCCTATATAGCCGCTGGCTCCAAGAACCAGTACGCGTTGGGGTGTCATCGGGCCGCCTTGTGCGGTAGAGGATTGGCAGAACGACAGGATGCCAAATTCAGGGTTTAAATGCACATTTTGTATGGGTATAAGTCGGTTGCATCCATCCTGGCGCAGGTTCACACTACGCGCCCCTTATCGCACGAAAAACCGGATGCCATGAAGCTCAATGTGATTTGTTACGCCCTGCTGGGCCTGGCGCTGATCGCCAGTGTGTTCTCGCCGCATCCGGTGTGGATGTGGTTGTTGCTGGCCAACCTGCTGACGTTTCTGATCTACGGCGGCGATAAGCTGGCGGCGCGCAAAGGGTGGCGACGGGTGCCGGAGGCGACGCTGTTGCTGTTCGGCGCGCTGGGCGGCTGGTTGGGCGCACTGGCGGCACAGCAGCTGTTTCGCCACAAAACCCAGAAGCAGCCGTTTAAAACCTGGTTCATCCTCAGCGTGGCGCTCAATCTGGCGGCGGTGCTGGGGCTGTGGTACTGGGTTTACGGCCGCTGGATCTTCTGACTACAGCAGCAGCGGCAGAGTCGCGCTGGCGGTGGCCTGCATCGCCTGAGCGTAGGCGGGATCGCGCTGAGTCAGTTCGGCGATCATCAACTCCACCAGCAGCATGGCGCCGACCTTGGCCGGCAGGGCGCCAGCGGTCAGCGGCCCTTCCGGTTTAGCCGCCACCAGCAGCGTATCCGCCATCTTGGCCAGCGGGCTGCGTTGGGTATTGCTGACGGCGATCACGCGTGCGCCGCGCCCTTTGGCCAACGTCACCGCATGCAGCACGTCCTTGGTTGAGCCGGAGCTGGAGATGACGATCAGCAGATCCCGCTCACTCAGCGAGGCTGCATTCATCGCTGCCCGGTGCATGTCGCTGAACAGCTGCGCCGGTTTGCCGAGGCGCAACAGCTTGTAGTGCAGGAAGTCGCCGATGATGGCGCTGGCGGCGACGCCGTAAATCTGCACCGAAGCACAACGTTGCAGGCTATCCGCCGCCTGTTGCAGCGCCTGCGGATCCAACAGCGCGCCGGTATCCCGCAGCGCCTGTACGCTCTCTTCCACCAAATTTTCCGCCGCGCTTTGGCGCGTCGCCGCTTCCGGCTGGCTTTGTTGCAAGCTGAGGGCCAGCGCCATTTTAAATTCGGTATAGCCTTTGCAGCCGAGATGGCGGCACAGCCGTGTGACGCTGGCTTCGCTGGTGGCGCTTTCACGCGCCAGTTCGGTGATGGTCAGGTAAACGGCGCGGGAAGGCTCCGCAAGAAGATAGTTGCCGAGCTTTTGCAGCGTGGGGCTGTACCCCGCCAAATCCTGCCGCAGCCGCAATAACAAGTTGCCTGTATTCATCACGTTACCTTTCTGAGTATTCCCGTTTCTATTGTGGCGGAAAGACGCCGCGGCTCGCCAGTGAAATCGACGGATTGTGAAGCCGATCATCGTTATGAATAAAATTTTCATTAAATTAATTTTAATGTGGTAAAAATTTTCATCATAAAAATGATGTCGGGGGAAAATTTATGTCAACACCAGAATTGCCGCGCTCCGGCGGTTGGTTCGAAAAAGCCCAGCTGTTCGGCAAGTCGTTCATGCTGCCGATCGCCGTGCTGCCGGCGGCCGGCCTGCTGTTGGGGATCGGCGGTGCGCTGTCCAATCCCAATACCGTCGAGGCGTATCCCTTCCTCGATGTCGGCTGGTTGCAAAGTATATTTACCGTGATGGCCAGTGCCGGTGCTATCGTGTTCGCCAACCTGGCGGTCTTGTTCGCGGTCGGCGTGGCGGTGGGGCTGGCCAAAAGCGACAAGGGCACGGCGGGGCTGGCTTCGCTGATCGCCTATCTGGTAATGAACGCCACCATCAATGCGCTGTTGAAAATCAACGGTACGCTGGCCACGCAGAACGCGGGCGCGGTGGGGCAGGGAACGATTCTCGGGATCCAGACGTTGGAGACCGGGGTGTTCGGCGGAGTGGTCATCGGTTTGGTGACCTGGTATCTGCACGGCCGCTATAACAAGATAGCGCTGCCACCGTTCCTGGGTTTTTTTGGTGGCTCGCGCTTTGTGCCGATCGTCAGCTCGCTGGCGGCGATGGCGGTCGGTGCCCTGATGACGGTGGTGTGGCCGCATTTCCAACAGTTGATCTTCGGCATGGGCGGTCTGGTAGACGCCAGCGGCTATCTCGGGACCTTTATCTACGGCTTCGTATTGCGCATGCTCGGGCCGTTCGGCCTGCATCACATCTTCTATCTACCGTTTTGGACCACCGCGCTTGGCGGCAGCGAAGTGATCAACGGACAGCTGGTGGAAGGCACACAACGCATTTTCTTCGCCCAGTTGGCCGACCCGAATACTCAGCAGTTCTACATTGGCACGGCGCGTTTCATGTCCGGCCGTTTTATCACCATGATGTTCGGCCTGGTCGGTGCCTGCCTGGCGATGTACCAGAGTGCGCGTCCCGAGAACCGCAAACGCGTCGGCGGACTGTTGCTGTCGGCGGCGCTGACCTCGTTTCTGACCGGCATCACCGAACCTATCGAATTCTCTTTCCTGTTTGTCGCGCCGGCGCTGTACGTGGTGCACGCGCTGTTCGACGGCCTGGCGTTCATGATCGCTCACATCCTGCATATCACCATCGGCCAGACGTTCTCCGGCGGCTTTATCGATTTCATGCTGTTCGGCGTGCTGCAGGGTGAAGCGAAAACCCACTGGATGTACGTCCCGCTGGTCGGTGTGCCTTGGTTCTTCCTGTACTACTTCACGTTCCGTTTCCTGATCCTGCGCTTCAACTTTAAAACGCCGGGGCGCGAGGCGGAAACTGCGCCGGAAGCGGTGATGACGGGCACCGAACGCTCGCAGCAGGTGCTGGCGGCGCTGGGCGGCAAAGAGAATATCGTCGAACTGGATTGTTGCGCCACGCGGTTGCGCGTGACGGTGAAGCAGAGCCGGTTGCTGGACGAAAGCGGGCTGAAGGCCAGCGGCGCACGGGCGGTTATCGTTCGCGGCAACGGTGTTCAGGTGATCTACGGCCCGCACGTCACCATCATTAAAAACGAAGTCGAGGAGTTGTTGGATTTATGACGCTTTCCATTTTGCAGCAGATTGAGGGGCGCCTGGTGGTGTCTTGCCAGGCGCTGGACGACGAGCCGCTGCACAGCGATTTTATCATGTCGCGCATGGCGCTGGCGGCCGAGCAAGGCGGCGCGGCGGCGATCCGCGCCAACGGCGTCGAAGACGTCAACGCTATCATGCGCACGGTGGCGCTGCCGGTCATCGGCATCATAAAGCGCGATTATGCGGGCAGCGACGTCTATATCACGCCGACCCTGCGTGAAATCGATGAGTTGATGGCGGCGGCGCCGCAGATGATCGCGCTGGACGCCACCGGCCACCCGCGGCCGGGGGAGTTGCAGCTGGCGGCGTTGGTCGCCGCGATCCGCGCCAGGTATCCCCGGCTGTTGTTGATGGCGGACATCGCCACTCTGGAGGAGGCGCAAGGGGCCGCCAGATTGGGCTTCGACTGCGTGGGCACCACGCTGTACGGCTATACCGCCGAAAGCCGGGGCGCCCGACTGGCGGATAACGATTTCGGCTTTCTGCGTGCGGTGCTGGCGGCGGTATCGGTGCCGGTCATCGCCGAAGGCAATGTCGAAACGCCGGCGATGGCCGCGCGCTGCCTGTCGCTGGGGGCGCATGCGGTGGTGGTAGGGGGCGCCATTACCCGCCCGCAACAGATCACCCGCCGCTTTGTCGACGCCATCGGCGGGCGATAAGAGGCTCCCCGGCGCACCGGGGAGGGAAATCAGGCGTGCTGCTGAAGAAACTCCCGCCACAGTTCGACCACCCGCTGCAGATCCTGACGGCTGACGTCGAGGTGGGTCAGAATGCGTGTCAGCGGGCCGCTGCTGATCAGCACGCCGCGTTCGCGCATCCACGGACCGAGTTTGGCCGCCAGCGCCGGCGTTTGGCGCAGGTACAGCACGTTGGTCTGCGCGCCGGGTTCGGCGATCTCTACGCCGATCTGCCGCAGCTGTTGCTCCAGCCAGACCGCGTTGTCATGGTCTTCGCGCAGCCGCGCGACGTTATGCTCCAAAGCGTAAAGACCGGCCGCCGCCAGGATGCCGGCCTGGCGCAGCCCGCCGCCGGTCATCTTGCGCCAGCGCAGCGCGCGTTGGATGAAAGCCTCGCTGCCGCACAGCAGCGATCCGACCGGCGCACCCAGTCCTTTCGACAAGCAAATGGTGAAGGTGTCGCAGTATTGCACGATCTCTTTTAGCGGCAGGTTCAGCGCCACGGCGGCGTTGAAGATGCGCGCGCCGTCGATATGCAGCGCCAACTGCCGCTCGCGGGTAAATTGCCACGCCTGCTGCAGGTAGGTCTGCGGCAAGACTCTGCCGCTGATGGTGTTTTCCAGGCTCAGTAGCCGAGTGCGGGCGAAGTGGATATCGTCGGGTTTGATGGCGGCGGCGAGCTTGTCCAGCGGCAGCGTGCCGTCCGCGTCAGCCTCGATCGGCTGTGGCTGAATGCTGCCCAGCACCGCTGCGCCGCCGGCCTCGTATTTATAGTTGTGCGCCTGTTGGCCGACCAGATACTCGTCGCCGCGCTGGCAGTGGCTCAGCAGCGCCACCAGGTTGGCCTGGGTGCCGCTGGGCAAAAACAGCGCCGCCTCTTTGCCCGATAGGCGCACCGCCTCGGCCTCCAGCGCGTTGACCGTCGGGTCATCGCCGTAGACGTCGTCGCCGACCTCTGCCTGAGCCATCGCCTGGCGCATGGCGGCGCTGGGGCGGGTGACGGTGTCGCTGCGTAGATCGATAAGCATAGGGTTCCTGGAATATAAGGGAGAGGAAAAGGGTACATGGCATCATATACCCTTTATTTCACCGGGGCAGCTGGCTTAGCGGAGCCAGTTGGTTTTCGCCAGCTCGACCACTTCGTCGCCGCGGCCGTTGATGATGGCGCGCAGCATGTACAGGCTGAAGCCTTTCGCCTGTTCGAACTTGATCTGCGGCGGCATCGCCAGCTCTTGCTTGGCGGTGACCACGTCCAGCAGCGCCGGGCCGGGATGCGCCAACATCTCCTGCAGCGCGCCGTCCAGATCCGACGCTTTTTCCACGCGGATGCCCTTGATGCCGGCGGCGTTGGCGATCGCCGCGAAGTCCGGATTATGCAGATCGGTGCCGTCGGTCAGGTAGCCGCCGGCCTTCATCTCCATCGCCACGAACCCCAGCACGCTGTTGTTGAACACCACGATTTTCACCGGCAATTTGAGCTGCGCCAGCGACAGGAAATCACCCATCAGCATGGTGAAGCCGCCGTCGCCGCACATGGCGATCACCTGTTTATCCGGCGCGGTGGCCTGGGCACCGATCGCCTGTGGCATGGCGTTGGCCATCGAACCGTGGTTGAACGAGCCGAGCAGGCGACGCTTGCCGTTCATTTTCACGTAACGGGCGGCCCACACCGTCGGCGTGCCGACGTCGCAGGTGAAGATGGCGTCGTCGCTGGCGTACTGGCTGAGCTGCTGCGCCAGATATTGTGGGTGGATCGGCTGGTCGTCGTTGGCGGTCGCCAGCCCGTCGAGCTCCTTGCGCGCATTGCGGTAGTGCTCCAGCGCCTTGTCGAGGAATGCCCGGTCGCGCTTGGGCTCCAGCTGCGGCAGCAGGGCGGTGAGGGTGGTGTGGATATCGCCCACCAGCGCCATATTGACCGGGCAGTGCGCGCCGATGCTGCCGGGGTTGATGTCGATCTGAATGATGTTGGCGTTGGTGGGGTAGAACGCGCGATAGGGGAACTGGGTGCCGAGCAGCACCAGCGTGTCGGCGTTCATCATCGCGTGGTAGCCGGAAGAGAAACCGATCAGCCCGGTCATGCCGACGCTGTAGGGGTTGTCCCATTCGATATGCTCTTTACCACGCAGCGCGTGCACCACCGGCGCCTGCAGCAGCTCGGCCAGCTTGACCACTTCATCGTGCGCGCCGGCGCAGCCGCTGCCGCACATCAGGGTGATGTTCTTCGCCTTGTTAAGCGTTTCCGCCAGCTTGTTCAACTCGCTCATCGGCGGCTGCACCAGCGGCAGCGCCGGGGTATGCCAGGTCAGGGTCGCGTCTTCCGGCGCCATGCGCAGCGCCACGTCGCCCGGTAAGACGACCACCGAGACGCCGCGATTGAGGATCGCCTTGCGCATGGCGATCTCCAGTACGCGCGGCAGCTGTTCCGGGTTGGAGACCAGTTCGCAATAGTGGCTGCATTCGCGGAACAGCTCCTGCGGATGGGTTTCCTGGAAGTAGCCGCTGCCGATTTCGCTGGAAGGAATGTGTGCGGCGATCGCCAGCACCGGCACATGGTTGCGGTGACAGTCGAACAGGCCGTTGATCAGATGCAGGTTGCCGGGGCCGCAGGAACCGGCGCACACCGCCAACTGGCCGGTGAGCTGGGCTTCGGCACCGGCGGCGAAGGCGGCCACCTCTTCATGGCGGGTGCCCAGCCATTCGATGGTGCCCATGCGGTGCAGGCTGTCGCTGAGGCCGTTGAGCGAATCGCCGGTTACGCCCCAAATGCGTTTTACGCCGGCTTGATCCAGCGTTTTGGCGATCAGTGTGGCTACGGTTTGCTTCATGGTTCCCCCAAACATGGTTTGAAAAACGATGTGGACTCGATCCGGTGAGTGGCAGCAGAACAACTGCAAGCATAGCTTACCGGCTGTGAACGAGATGCGGTCAGGAAGGGTAAAGAGCGTAGGACGGGAAGCAGTGTAACTGGGCTGGCCACGGGGAACTTGCCGATAAATGCCCCATCGCGGCGATGGGGCCAGGGGATCACGCCAGCGTGACGTCACCCTGCAACTGGCAACTGCAGGCCAGCACGTAGCCTTGCGCTATCTCTTCCGCGCTCAGCGTCATGGTGCTGGTGGTGGTGTAGTCGCCCTCGAGGATGCGGGTTTTGCACGAGCCGCACACCCCGGCGCGGCAGGCGGCGTTGACCGGCAGGGCATTGGCCTCCATCGCCGCCAGCAGCGTGCTGCCGACCGGCACGCGGAATTCGCGCAGCGGGCGCGCGGCGCGCAGCGTCAGTCCTTCGGTGGCGTCGGCCTGCGCCGTCGGCGTGTGGAACTGCTCTTTATGGAAATGCTCGGCCGGCACGCCGAGCCGGCGACAAAGCTGCTCCACCTGATCCATGTAGGGCGCAGGGCCGCAGGTCATCACCGTGCGTTCGGCGATATCCGGCGCCGCCTGCCGCAGCGTCTGTTCATCGATACGGCCGCTGAGGTAGCCGGGTTGCAGATCCTGCTCGGCCATCAGCGTCAGGCGCAGCTGCGGATGGGCGGCGCACAGCGCGCGCCATTGATCGGCGAAAATCGTGTCGGCGGGGGTGCGTACGTTAAAGATCACGGCGATATCGCAGGCCGGACGGTTAGCGGTCAGCCAGCGGCACATCGAGACGATCGGCGTCACGCCGCAGCCGGCGGCCAGCATCAGATAACGATCGGCCGGGTGGCGCTCGCAGCTGAATTCGCCCTGCGCGTCGGACAGCCACAGCGTGTTGCCGGGCTTGACCTCTTGCGTCAGCCAGCGCGACCCGATGCCGTCCGGCAGGCAGCGCACGCTGATGCTGAGAAAGCGGCTCTGGCCGGGCGAGGAGGAGAGCGTATAGGCGCGCAACGTCTCCTCGCTGTTGCGAATGCTGACCAGCGCGAACTGGCCAGCCTGGTAAGGGTAGAAAACGTCGCAGATCAGGTTCAGCGTCCAGACGTCGGCGGTTTCACGCTGGATGGAATGCACCTGCATGCGGTTCGGGCAAAGCGGAGTGGGTTGAGTCATCGAGGCACCTCAAAAAACAAAGGGGCCGGCGTAGGCGGCCCCATAACGTAACGGCATCAGGCGAGCAGCGCTGCAATATCCTGCTCGACGGTGGTGATCGGACGCAGGCCGAATTTCTCGTTGAGGATCGCCATCAGGTTGTCGGTCAGGAAGCCCGGCGCGGTCGGGCCGGTGACGATGTTTTTCACCCCCAGCGACAGCAGAGTCAGCAGAATGACGATCGCCTTCTGTTCAAACCACGACAGCACCAGGCTGAGCGGTAGCTCGTTGACGCTGCAGCCGAGCGTATCCGCCAGCTTGACCGCCAACATGATGGCGGAGTAGGCGTCGTTGCACTGGCCGACGTCCAACAGGCGCGGCAACCCTTCTAGCGTGCCGAAGTCCAGCTTGTTGAAACGGTACTTGCCGCAGGCCAGCGTCATGATCAGGCAGTCTTGCGGCACGCTGCGGGCGAAGTCGGTGAAGTAGCTGCGCTCGTCGCGGCTGCCGTCGCAGCCGCCCACCAGGAAGACGTGGCGCAGTTTTTTCTGCGACACCAGGTCGATGACCGTGTCGGCGGCGTTCAGCAGCGTCTGGCGGCCGAAGCCAACGGTGATCAGGTGTTCAATCTCGGTGTAAGGGAAGCCGTTCATGCCCTGAGCCTGGCGGATCACGGCGCCGAAGTCGTCGCCTTCCAGATGGTTGACGCCCGGCCAGCCGACGATACTGCGGGTCCAGATGCGATCGCCGTAGTTGCCGACGTTAGGATCGATGATACAGTTGGAGGTCATCACGATCGGGCCGGGGAATTTGGCGAATTCCGTCTGCTGGTTCTGCCAGCCGCTGCCGTAGTTGCCCACCAGATGTTTGAATTTTTTCAGTTCCGGATAGCCGTGCGCCGGCAGCATTTCACCGTGGGTGTAGACGTTGACGTTTTGCCCTTCGGTTTGCTCGAGCAGCATGCGCAGATCTTTCAGATCGTGGCCGGAAATCAGAATGGCTTTCCCGGCCACCGGGCGCACGTTGACTGCGCTGGGCTGCGGATCGCCGTAGGCCTGGGTTTCACCGCGATCGAGGATCGCCATCACGTTGAAGTTCATCTTGCCGATGCCCATGGCGTTGTTCAGCAGGGTGTCGACGTCGCGCGGCCGGGTGCCGAGCCAGGCCATAAAGGCGTGGTAGTCGGCATAGAGTTGCTCGTCGAACTGGCCGAGCACGTGCGCGTGTTCCATATAGGCCGCCGCGCCTTTCAGGCCGTACAGGCACAGCATGCGCAAACCGTGTACGTCGTCGCCGACCTCGGCTTTGTCGCTGTTGAGGGCAAACTGCGCCGCCTGCTGCAGCAGCGCAGGCATATCGTTGCCGGCCAGCTGCAGCGCCGCCATCGGGTGATCGACGCGCACGCCGGCATCCAGCAGCCGGCAACGGGCGGCCAGCGAGTCGCGCAGCAGCAGGGTTTCCCGCGCGTAGCCGATGATGCGCTGGGAGTCGAAGTTGACGTTGGTCAGGGTGGAGAAGAAGGCGCGCGGGGCGAAGCTGTCGATCTCGTGGTCGACGATGCCCAGCGAACGCGCCTGCAGCGCCCAGGCGGAGAGTCCCTGCAGCGCCGCCACCAGCAGATCCTGCAGATCGGAGGTTTCCGCCGTTTTGCCGCACATGCCCTGAGCATACGAGCAGCCGTTGCCTGCCGGGGTACGGATGGTTTGTTCACATTGCACACAGAACATAGTCGCTTCCTTTTATTTTTAAAGTTGCATTTATAATGCTTGTTTAAAAGCATAGATCGGCGATCGGGGTTGCAAAAGGCTTTTGTGCGACTACTGCGGGCAAGTTTGATTTAGCGCAATTTTGCCGTGCGGATGGGAATGATTACGCTTTGGGGGCCGGCCGGCCCCCAGGGGAAAGGATCAGGAGAACAGGGCGATCAGCACCGGCGCCAGCAGGCTCAGCAGGAAGCCGTGCACGATGGCGGGGGGCACCATGTCCAGCCCGCCGCTGCGCTGCAGCACCGGCAGGGTGAAGTCCATCGAGGTGGCGCCGCACAGGCCGAGGGCGGTGGAGCGGCTGCGGCGCACCAGCGTCGGGATCAGCATGATCGCCACCAGCTCGCGCGCCAGATCGTTGAAGAACGCGGCGCTGCCCATCACCGGGCCGTAGGCGTCGGTGATCAGAATGCCGGACAGCGAGTACCAGCCGAAACCGGAGGCCATCGCCAGCCCAGCCTTGATCGGCAACCCCAGCAGCTGCGCCGCCAGCGCGCCGCCGGCCAGCGACGCGACGGTCACCACCAACGCCACCAGCGTGCCGCGGCGGTTGAGCACGATCTGGCGCAGCGTCATGCCGCTGTTGCGCAGCTGAATGCCGACCAGCAACAGCAGGAAGATCAGCGCATATTCGCTGCCTTTATGGGCGAACTGCAGCCATTGCCACTGCGTCAGGCCGAGCAGGAAGCCGCCGAGCACCACGCCGCACAGCTTGAGCGACTCCAGCGCCATATGCACGCGCGAGGGCAGCTTTTCCTGTTTATGGCTGCTGCGCCACGGCATGCGCCGCTCCAGCAGCGCCAGCAACAGCAGATTGGCGCAGAGAATGCAGAAGAAGAATACCGCGCTGTACTGGAAGATCAGCACCAGGTTACTGCTGAGATCTTCCATAAACGCCAGGCTGATGCCCATGAAAAACAGGATCACGTACACCATCCAACTGAGCAGCCGGTTGATCAGCACCAGCAGCGGGCGATGGCGTAAGGGAATGAGGTAACCGACAATCAGCGGTAACAGAATAATCAACAGTCCTGAGTACATGGTGCAACGAGTGTCCTTGAGTTTTGATGCGCGCCGAACGGCGGCGAGGAGCACACGCTAACCAAAAGCCCGGCCGGAGTAAAGCGGCAGATTTGACGCTGGCCGCTTGACCTGCAAGGGGTTTTTTGACCATGCTCTGTGAAGGTCGCCTCATTGAAGAGGCGACGGCGCGCACGGGAGGCGGCGGATGTTCTTGGAGCGTATCGAAATTGTAGGTTTTCGCGGCATTAATCGGCTGTCCCTGATGCTGGACGACAACACGCTGTTGCTCGGCGAAAACGCCTGGGGTAAATCCAGCCTGCTGGATGCGCTGACGCTGCTGCTGGCGCCGGAGCAGAAGCTGTATCGGTTTGAAGCGCACGATTTCCATTTCCCCCCCGGTGAAGAGTCGGCCAAAGAGCGCCACCTGCAGGTGGTGTTCACCTTCTGCGAAAAAGACATCGGCCATGCGCACCTACCGCGTTATCGCCACCTGACGCCGCTGTGGGTCAAGGGCGAGGATGGCCTGAGCCGCATTCATTACCGCTGCGAGGGCGAGCTGGCCGACGACGGCACGGTGTGCACCTGGCGCGGTTTTCTCGACGCCGACGGCAATGCCTTTCAATTGCACCATATCGAACAGCTGGCCCACGCCATCATCCGCATTCATCCGGTACTGCGCCTGCGCGACGCGCGCTTTATTCGCCGCCTGCGCCCCAGCAGCCTCGGCGATGAACGTAAACCCGATACCCAGGCGTTGGCGCAGCAGCTGGATCAGCTGACGCGCGAGCTGGTGCGCAATCCGCAGAAGCTGACCAACGGCGAGCTGCGTCAGGGGCTGGCGGCGATGCAGCAGCTGCTGGAGCACTATTTTGCCGAGCAGAGCTCGCAGGTGGCGCGGCCGCGCCGCCGCGGCGGTGAACCGGAGCAGGACGCCTGGCGCGCGCTGGACGGCATCAACCGCATGGTCGCCGAGCCGAACAGCCGCAGCATGCGCCTGATCCTGCTGGGCATGTTTTCCACCCTGCTGCAGGCCAAGGGCGACGTCAAGCTGGATCCGCACGCCCGGCCGCTGCTGCTGGTGGAAGACCCGGAAACTCGCCTGCATCCGATCATGCTGTCGGTGGCCTGGGGGCTGCTCAATCAGCTGCCGCTGCAGCGCATCACCACCACCAACTCCAGCGAACTGGTGTCGCTGGTGCCGGTGGAGCACGTCTGCCGGCTGGTGCGCGAGTCGGGCCGGGTCGCGACCTACCGTCTCGGGCCGCGCGGGCTGAGCGCCGAAGACGGGCGGCGCATTGCGTTTCACATCCGTTTCAACCGGCCGTCGTCGCTGTTCGCCCGCTGCTGGCTGCTGGTGGAGGGCGAAACCGAAGTGTGGCTGCTGAACGAGCTGGCGCGCCAGTGCGGCTACCATTTCGAGGCAGAAGGGGTGAGGGTCATCGAGTTCGCTCAGTGCGGCCTGAAGCCGCTGCTGCGCTTCGCCCGCCGCATGGGCATCGAGTGGCATGCGCTGGTGGACGGCGATGAGGCGGGAAAAAAGTACGCCAACACCGTACGCAGCCTGCTGGACAATCATGAAGACAACGAACGCGATCGGCTGACCGCGCTGCCGGCGCCGGACATGGAACACTTCATGTTCCGTGAAGGGTTCGCCCCGGTCTATCACCGAATGGCGTCGGTGCCGATCAACGCGCAGATGCCGGTGCGCAAGGTGATCCTGAAAGCGGTCCACCACTCGTCGAAGCCGGATCTGGCGATCGAGGTCGCGATGCAGGCCGGCGAATGGGGCACGGACTCGGTGCCGCCGCTGCTGAAGAAAATGTTCTCACGGGTGATCTGGCTGGCGCGCGGCCGGGCGGACTGACGGCCCGCCGGGCGTTATCGGGCGCAGAAATGCGCCGCCAATCCCTGTTCCAGCTCGTCCAGCAACTGATAGCGACGGCGATACTCGGCGCGCTTCTTGCTGGCAACCTCTTCGATAGGTTTGCGGGCGATGCGCTCGGGCAGCAGAAAATAGCCGTTGTCGAGCGGTTTGGCGCCCATCGACAGCCAGAACTGATCGTAATCGGCGTGCAGTTGATCCTTCTTCTTACTTTGGTAACGCCAGTTTTGATAGATATGGGTGGCATTGCCGACGGCTACGATCTGGCGGATGCCGAGGTGCCGCGCCAGCGTGCAAATGCCTTCCAGCACCAGCCGTTTGGGGAACAGACCGTGGCACTCTTTGGTGGTGTGCTGGATCTCGGCGTGCGGCACCTCATGGTTCGCGCCCTGCAGGCCGCCGATGAACAGCGTCGGCTGCTGCTGATAATGCATCAGCGCAAAGGTGATCTCCGCCAGCATCACGCCGTTGGCGTTGCGCAGCAGCAGCGTGGCTTCCCCTTCCTTATTCAGTTTGTCGATCGCCGCCAGTTCCAGCGTGATCGGCGCTTCGCTTTTGCCCATCGCGCGGGCCAGCACGAAAGGCTGTGGGCCGAGGTGGCCGAGACGCATCTTTAGCGGCATGCGCTGCACGATGAGATCGTAATGATCGCGCAGGGCGAACAGGCATTCGATCTTGCTCATGTTGGCCGCCAGGTAGGGGCGATGCAGCTTGCACGGCAGGTTCGGCTGCGCGCTCAGGATCTCCTCCAGCAGTGGGTTGCTGGCCAGGGTGCTGAGCAGGCCGCTGGTGGTGCGCCAGTTGAGCAGCGAGCGGCCGAGAAACTTCAGGCGAAACGAGGTTTTTTTCCAGGCGTTGCTTGGCGCCTTTTCGCCATTGATCAGCGCCGTCATCAGTTGCCAGCCGTTAAGCGGCCGGGCGGAGGCGAGTGGGTAGCTGAGCTGTGACATGATGAAATCCTTGGCTGTGTTGAATGGCGCTATTTCATCAAGGCTTCACTAAACGAGAGTTCAATGCTGAACTGTAACCAGGCGTGTCTCCACATTGTGTTGAGCTAAGGTTTAGTTATATGCAGCAGTTAGCCGTAGCATTCCTGATGGCTGTGTGGTTGAAAGATAAGTTGTGAGCGTCCCCATGCTGTGAGAGTTCTAAATGATATCTCAAACATGGGGGGAGGAATCTAACTGTTTGTTTTTTTAGGGTAAATGACAAAGGATGTGTATTTTAATTTCTTTACAACGTGTATAACAGCAACTAGCAAGATAACTTGAATGACAAAGCTGAAAATGAAATTATTTACACTGATTTTTTCTAACGCTTTAGTAACTATGGAGTTGGCAAAATAATTAAAGCCCACTATAGGTAAAGTATTTTTACCAAACCAGATTAATACCTTGTTGGTTATAAACCCGGAAATAGATATGATAAATGTGGCTCCTGCTAAAGAGCCAAGGATATTTAATATGATTGTGTAGCCTTCTCCATATTGGTTTGCTGACATGTCAACAGCCTGACTGCTCAGTGAGAAGCACATGATGAAAGCGATAAATAATGGGATTGCTAATGGCTTCTTCGATTTAATAACATTGTAAATACTTCCTTTAATTAAAATTCCAATGCAAAAGAAAAACAATGATGATATGGAGACAAAGGCGTTAAACGGTATGAACGTAAAACTATTTGATGTTATTATAATGAAAGCGAGCGATAGGATGGATAGATAAATGAATGACACATTTGTCTTTGAAAAAAAAGCCGATATCAGTTCTGTTATAAATATAGAAAACAAAAACCAAATTGGAGTGCAATTGAATGTATGATCGGCGGTAGGGTATCCTAAAAATGTTCCTTGGGCTTTAAATAAAAATTCACTGAATTGTATTTTACCCAGCGCTAACAGTACAATAAACGGTAAGCCGCAAATAGCTCCCATGAACCATGCAGGAATGACCAGTCTTCGAAACTTCGACTTTATATATCCTGGGAGGTTATCGCGTGATTTTTTTATGCTAAAAAGATATCCCGAAACAATGAAGAAAAGTGGCATATGGAATAAATAGATGGCTTTTTTAATTTCATCTGGCAAATTACTTACATGGCCTAAGACAACAAAAATTATCGCCAGCCCTCTGATTGAATCGAGTGATTCATCTCGCATGTATTACCCCTCAGTTAACACTATATTGTAAGTCCAATGATAAAGTAACTTTCTAAATTCGCGCTACAAATTTTAGTCCTTAAAACAGAAGTTTGTTGTAAGTATGTTGAGAACAGAGATAATAATATCTCTTTTGACGATCTTCTTTCTTTTTTTGTTTAAATTTCAATTCGTTGGGGGCATATGGGGCGTGTTGTAAACAAGGTATACAGAGTCTTGACTTGTGTGTTGCTGCTTGTTGCCGCGGCGGCCGTTTGGCACTTCCGCCATCCGGCGCCAACCGATTTCAAAACGGTAAAGGTCACCAAGCGCGATCTGCAGCAGAACGTGTTGGCGACCGGCCAGCTGGACGCGGTGCGCAAGGTTGACGTCGGCGCGCAGGTCAGCGGGCAGTTGGAAAAGTTGTATGTCGAGATCGGCGACAAGGTGAAAAAAGGCCAGTTGCTGGGGGTTATCGATCCGCAACAGGCGCAGAACAGCATTCGCGAAGGCGAGGCGACGCTGCGCGAGCTGCATGCGCAGCTGCTGCAGGCACAGGCCGAGCAGCAATTGGCGGCGGTCACGCTGCAGCGCAACCAGGCACTGGCCAAACTGCAGGCGGTATCGCGTCAGGATCTGGATCAGGCAGCGACGCAGCTGGCGGTGAAGAAAGCGCAGGTGGGCACCATCAATGCGCAGATCGCCCGCAACCAGGCCAGCCTGGATACCGCCAAGATCAACCTGGCCTACACCCGCATCGAAGCCCCGATGGATGGCGACGTGGTGCAGATCACCACGCTGCAGGGCCAGACGGTGATCGCGGCGCAACAGGCGCCGAACATTCTGACGTTGGCGGATCTCGGCACCATGCTGGTGAAGGCGCAGGTCTCGGAGGCTGACGTCATTAACCTCAAGCCGGGTCAGAAGGCCTGGTTCACGGTGCTGGGCGATCCGACTCGGCGCTTCGACGGCGTGCTGAAAGACATTCAGCCGACGCCGGAAAAGGTCAATAATGCCATCTTCTATTATGCGCGTTTCGAAGTGCCCAACCCGGAAAGGCTGCTGCGCTTGCAAATGACGGCGCAGGTGCATATTCAGCTGGCCGGCGTCGAGCAGGCGCTGGTGATCCCGCTGGCGGCGTTGGGTGACCAGATCGCCGACAATCGCTACCACGTCTCGGTGCTGAAACAGGGCAAGGAAGAGAAGCGTGAGGTGGCTATCGGTCTGCGCAACAATATCGATGTGCAAATCCTCAGCGGGCTTGAGGCGGGCGATGAGGTGATTGTCAGCCGCGGCGGCGTGGAGGCCGGCTGATGGCGGCGCTGTTGCAGCTGAGCGGCATTCGCCGCAGCTACCGTTCCGGCGAGCAGACGGTGGAGGTGCTGAAGGGGATCAGTCTGAGCATCGACGCCGGGGAAATGGTGGCGATCATGGGGGCCTCCGGCTCCGGCAAATCGACGCTGATGAACATTCTGGGCTGTCTGGACAAGCCGAGCGCCGGGGTCTATCGGGTGGCCGGGCAGGATGTGGCGACGCTGAGCGACGATGCGCTGGCGCAGCTGCGGCGCGAACATTTTGGCTTTATTTTCCAGCGTTATCATCTGCTGCCGCACCTGAGTGCGGCGCATAACGTCGAGGTGCCGGCGGTGTACGCGGGGCTGGGCAAAGCGGCGCGGCGCGAACGGGCGGAGGCGCTGTTGTGGCGCCTGGGGCTGGGGGAGCGCGTCAACTACCGGCCGAGCCAGCTTTCCGGCGGCCAGCAGCAGCGCGTCAGTATCGCCCGCGCGTTGATGAACGGCGGGCAGGTGATCCTGGCGGATGAACCGACCGGCGCGCTCGACAGCCACTCCGGCGAAGAGGTGATGGCGATCCTCAAACAGCTGTGCGCCCAGGGCCACACGGTGATCCTGGTGACCCACGATCCAGCGGTGGCGCGCCAGGCTGAACGGATCATCGAGATCCGCGACGGCGAAATCATTGCCGACTCGCGTCCGGCGCCGCCGGAGGATACCCAGGCCAAGCCGCTGGCGCTGGCCGCCGCGGCGCCTTCCTGGCGGCAGATGGGCGGCCGCTTTCGCGAAGCGCTGGTGATGGCCTGGCGTGCGATGGCGGCCAACAAGATGCGCACCGCGCTGACCATGCTCGGCATCATTATCGGCATCGCCTCGGTGGTATCGATCCTGGTGATCGGCGACGCCGCCAAGCAGATGGTGCTGGCGGACATCAAATCGATCGGCACCAACACCGTCGACATTTACCCCGGCAAGGACTTCGGCGACGACGATCCAACCTACCGGCAATCGCTGAAATACGGCGATCTCGATGCGCTGCGCGAACAGCCGTATATCAGCGCGCTGTCGCCGAGCATCAGCAGCAGCATGCGGCTGCGGCTGGGTAACGTCGACGCGGCGGCCAATGTCAACGGCGTCAGCGAACAGTTCTTCCGCGTGTACGGTATGAGCTTTACCCAGGGCGTCGGCATCGATCCGCTGCAGGTGCAGTCTCAGGCGCAGACGGTGGTGATCGACGCCAATACCCAACGGCGGTTGTTCCCGCACCAGAAGAACGTGGTGGGCGAGGTGATCCTGGTGGGTAACATGCCGGCGACGGTGGTCGGCGTGGCCAAGGAGAAGCAGTCGATGTTTGGCAGCAGCAAGACACTGAACGTGTGGGTGCCTTACAGCACCATGGCCAACCGGCTGATGGGCAACAATTATTTCGACTCGATCACCGTGCGCATTCGCGACGGCTACGACAGCAAGGAAGCGGAACAGCAGCTGTCGCGCCTGTTGACGCTGCGCCACGGCAAAAAGGACTTCTTCACCTATAACATGGACAGCCTGGTGCAAACCGCGGAGAAAACCACCCGCACGCTGCAGCTGTTCCTGACGCTGGTGGCGGTGATTTCGCTGGTGGTCGGCGGCATCGGCGTGATGAACATCATGCTGGTGTCGGTGACCGAGCGCACGCGCGAGATTGGCATCCGCATGGCGGTGGGCGCCCGTTCCGGCGACGTGTTGCAGCAGTTCTTGATCGAGGCGGTGTTGGTCTGCCTGGTGGGGGGCGCGCTGGGGATTACGCTGTCGTTCGCCATCGGTCTGGCGGTGCAGTTGGTATTGCCGGGCTGGCAGATCAGCTTCCCGCCGGCGGCGTTGCTGAGCGCGTTCCTCTGTTCCACCGGTATCGGCGTGGTGTTCGGCTATCTGCCGGCGCGCAATGCCGCGCGGCTGAATCCGATCGATGCGCTGGCGCGCGAGTAAGTAAAAGGCATAAAAAATGCCAGTCACACGGCGGCTGGCATTTTTATCGCAGTCAGGGTCAATGCAGCGCGACGCTGCCGGAAGCGTTTAGGACAGCGCCTCGCTTTCCACCGGCACAATAAGACTGGCATGGTTCCCTTTTGGCCCTTGATGCACGTCGAAGCTGACCTGCTGGCCTGCCTTCAACGTTCTGTAACCATCCATCTTGATGGTGGAGTAATGCGCGAAAATATCTTCGCCACCGCCGGCTGGGCAGATGAAGCCAAAGCCTTTGGCGTTGTTAAACCATTTAACAGTACCCGTCTCCATGCTTTTACATCCCTCGCAACGCTATTTTAAGTGAGATGAATAACTGAATTCGCACCCGCCGTAGGCGGGTAGCAGGGTGGACAAGGGGTGGTTAAAAGACCACCAGCCACGAATTTACACTCTAGAGCAAATGATCGGGGCGTCAAGGGATCGGCTTTTGTCGGCGGGGAGCAGTTCACCAAAGTTTGAAGCAGGTAACGCTATTGCCACGATTCAGTCACAATTGGCCCGTTTTTTTGCGCACGTTACAGTGCGGCGGGACGATGCCGAAGATGATAAAATAGTAACTATCCCCACTTTGAATAACCGAAACCTGCCCCCATATCAGAGGGCAGAGCAGAGAAGATGAGCAGCGATGGGCAATAACAACGACTGGCTAAATTTTGAACACTTGGCCGAAGAAAAACAAATCGATGCGGTAAAACCGCCGTCTATGTATAAAGTTATACTTAACAACGACGATTACACACCGATGGAATTTGTGATTGACGTTCTGCAAAAGTTCTTTTCTTATGATATTGAACGCGCAACGCAACTGATGCTCACGGTCCACTATCAAGGCAAGGCGATCTGTGGTGTTTTTACCGCCGAGGTGGCGGAAACCAAAGTCGTCCATGTGAACCGGTACGCAAGGGAGAACGAGCATCCGTTGCTTTGTACGCTGGAAAAAGCCTGAATAAGGCAATCTATTGGGGAGGTGCTTATGCTCAATCAAGAACTGGAACTCAGTCTCAACATGGCTTTCGCCAGGGCGCGTGAGCACAGACACGAGTTTATGACCGTGGAGCACCTGTTGCTGGCGTTGCTGAGCAACCCTGCCGCGCGAGAAGCGCTTGAGGCATGTACGGTGGATCTGGCCGCGTTGCGCCAGGAGCTGGAAGCCTTCATCGAACAAACCACACCGACGCTGCCCGCCGGCGAAGAAGAGCGCGACACTCAGCCGACGCTCAGCTTCCAGCGCGTGTTGCAGCGCGCGGTCTTCCATGTGCAATCTTCCGGCCGCAGCGAAGTGTCCGGCGCCAACGTGTTGGTGGCCATCTTCAGCGAGCAGGAGTCGCAGGCGGCTTATCTGCTGCGCAAGCACGACGTCAGCCGTCTCGACGTGGTGAACTTCATTTCACATGGCACGCGTAAAGACGAGCCGGGCCAAGCGCCGAATGCGGAAAACCCGGTGAACGAAGAGCAGTCCGGAGGGGAAGACCGTATGGAAAACTTCACCACCAACCTCAATCAGTTGGCCCGTGTGGGCGGCATCGATCCGTTGATCGGCCGCGATCGTGAGCTGGAGCGCGCGATTCAGGTGCTGTGCCGTCGTCGTAAAAACAACCCGCTGTTGGTCGGCGAATCCGGCGTGGGCAAGACCGCCATCGCCGAAGGCCTGGCCTGGCGTATCGTGCAGGGCGACGTGCCGGAAGTGATGGCGGACTGCACGCTGTATTCGCTGGATATCGGTTCACTGCTGGCCGGCACCAAATACCGCGGCGACTTCGAGAAACGCTTCAAGGCGCTGCTCAAGCAGCTGGAACAGGATCAGAACAGCATCCTGTTCATCGATGAAATTCACACCATCATCGGCGCCGGTGCGGCTTCCGGTGGGCAAGTGGATGCCGCCAACCTGATCAAACCGCTGCTGTCGAGCGGCAAGATCCGGGTGATCGGCTCGACCACCTACCAGGAGTTCAGCAACATCTTCGAAAAGGATCGCGCTTTGGCGCGCCGTTTCCAGAAGATCGATATCACCGAACCGACGGCGGAAGAGACCGTTCAGATCATCAACGGCCTGAAGACCAAGTATGAAGCGCACCACGACGTGCGTTATACCGCCAAGGCGATCCGCGCCGCGGTGGAGCTGTCGGTGAAATACATCAACGATCGTCATCTGCCGGACAAGGCGATCGACGTGATCGACGAGGCGGGCGCCCGCAGCCGACTGATGCCGGCCAGCAAGCGCAAGAAAACCGTCAACGTGGCCGATATCGAATCCGTGGTGGCGCGCATCGCTCGTATCCCGGAGAAAACCGTGTCGGCCAGCGATCGCGACGTGCTGAGAAACCTGGGCGATCGTTTGAAGATGTTGGTATTCGGCCAGGATCAGGCGATCGAAGCGCTGACGGAAGCCATCAAGATGAGCCGCGCCGGTCTGGGCCACGAGCGCAAGCCGGTCGGTTCCTTCCTGTTCGCCGGGCCGACCGGGGTCGGGAAAACCGAGGTCACCGTACAGTTGGCCAAGGCGATGGATATCGAGCTGCTGCGTTTCGACATGTCCGAGTACATGGAGCGGCATACCGTCAGCCGTCTGATCGGCGCGCCTCCGGGCTATGTCGGTTACGATCAGGGCGGGCTGCTGACCGATGCGGTGATCAAGCATCCGCATGCGGTAGTGCTGCTCGATGAGATCGAGAAGGCGCACCCGGACGTGTTCAACCTGCTGCTGCAGGTGATGGACAACGGCACGCTGACCGACAACAACGGCCGCAAGGCGGACTTCCGCAATGTGATCCTGGTGATGACCACCAACGCCGGGGTGCGGGAAACCGAACGCAAATCGATCGGTCTGGTGCAGCAGGACAACAGCACCGACGCGATGGAAGAGATCAAGAAGGTGTTTACGCCAGAGTTCCGCAACCGTCTGGACAACATCATCTGGTTCAACCATCTGTCTACCGAGGTGATCCAGCAGGTGGTCGACAAGTTTATCGTCGAACTGCAGGCGCAGCTGGATGCGAAGGGCGTCTCGCTGGAAGTGAGCGACGAAGCACGCGACTGGCTGTCGGTGAAGGGCTACGACCGTGCGATGGGCGCTCGTCCGATGGCGCGCGTCATGCAGGAAAACCTGAAGAAACCGTTGGCCAACGAGCTGCTGTTCGGTTCGCTGGTGGACGGCGGTTCCGTGAAGGTCGAGCTGGACAAGGACAAGAAACAGCTGACCTACCACTTCCTCAGTGCCGCCAAGCGCAAGGCGGACGAGGGTGCGGTGCATTAAGGCCGCTTCAGGCAAAGAAAAAGCGATGCTTCGGCATCGCTTTTTTTTATGGGTGAGATTCACCGTACAACAGAAACGAGTGAGCCCTCTCAGTTTACCTGCGCACCTGCAACCCGTTGTGTAACGTCGCTGCGGGGGTAAACGGAAAGGGCTCCCGAGGGATTACATCCTCGATGCCGCCAGCATGTGGCGCGCGGTGAGCCGATTAACGGCTACGGAAGACAATGCGGCCTTTGCTCAGGTCGTACGGGGTCAGCTCTACAGTGACTTTGTCGCCCGTCAGGATGCGGATATAGTTTTTACGCATTTTACCGGAGATGTGTGCGGTTACCACGTGCCCGTTTTCCAATTCAACGCGGAACATGGTGTTCGGCAGCGTATCAAGAACGGTGCCCTGCATTTCAATATTGTCTTCTTTGGCCATCGAATCCTCTAGGTCTAACTACCTTAGTTTTTAACCGGCAAGATAATGCCGAAAAACCCCCATTATGTAAAGATGTGTCGGTGAACATTGCACCGTTTCCATCAATTAGTTTACTGGAGAGGGCGGTTCAACCGGCTGTGGGGATATGACTTGCGGCGCCCAGCACGCCGACGCCAAAGGCCGCCGTTGAAGGGTGCTGAGCTGCTGCAAAAATTGACGGCGCGGAATTTCACGCGCGCCAAGGCGGGCAGTGTGAGCGTTCAGCACCTGGCAGTCAATCAATTCCCCGCCATAAGCGGCAAAATGGCGGCAAAAGGCCATCAATGCGCATTTTGAGGCGTTGGTGACGCGGCTGAACATCGATTCGCCGCAGAACAACGCGCCCTGCGCCACGCCGTACATGCCGCCGACCAGTTGATCATCCTGCCATACTTCCACCGAGTGTGCGTAGCCGAGGCGATGCAGATGCTGATAGGCACGCTGTACCTCCGGGCCGATCCAGGTGCCTTCATCCGGCCGGTGGGCGCAGGCGGCGATCACCGCGGCGAAATCGTGATTGAGCGTGATGCGAAACGGATCGTGGCGCAAAAAGCGTTTCAGACTGCGGTTGAGATGAAACTCGGCAGGGAACAGCACCGCACGCGGATCGGGTGACCACCACAGAATCGCTTCCCCCGGCGAGTACCAGGGGAAGATGCCGCGCTCGTAGGCTGCCAACAGTCGCGGCGCCGTGAGGTCGCCGCCGATCGCCAGCAGGCCGTTGGGATCGCGCAGGGCGCCCTCAGGCGAGGGAAACGCCAGCGACTGGGGGGAAAGCTTAACGATGCGCATACAAGGTCTCTGCGTCCTCTACGGGCCGATTACGGCGCCAGGTTGCTGATACGGTTGCGAAAGCGTGCATAGCGGCCCTGCTGGCGCATCAGGGTGGCGTGATCGCCCTGTTCGACAATTTGGCCGTCATCCATTACGCAAATGCGGTCGAGATGTTCCAGGCCGTACAAACGGTGCGTCACCAGGATCAGCGTCTTGCCCTGACAATGCCGGCGCAGCAGCGCCAGGATCTGCTGTTCGGTTTCGGCGTCCAGCCCTTCGGTCGGTTCGTCAAGCAGCAGCAGCGGGGCCGGATGCAGCAGCGCGCGGGCGATACCCAGTCGGCGCTGTTCGCCGCCGGACAGCTGCCGGCCGCCTTCGCCCAACCAGGCGTTCAGCCCGCCGTCGCTGTCCAGCAATTTGCCCAGCCCAACCTGCTGCAGTACGTCACTCAGGCGAGCGTCGTCGGCATTCGGTGCGGCCAACCGCAGGTTTTCCCGCAGCGTATCGCTGAAGATATGCACTCGCTGGCTGACGACCGTGGTCATCCGACGCAGCGTGGTTTCATCATAATCCTCCAGCGGTTCGCCGTTGAGCAGAATTTTGCCGCCGTCGGTGCGCCAGGCGCGGGTCAGCAGCTGCAGCAGGGTGGACTTGCCGCAGCCGGTGCGGCCGAGCAAGGCGATGTGTTCGCCGGCCGCGACCTCGAGCGTGACGTCGCGCAGCACCGGCTGCGGCTGATCGGGATAGGTGAAACTCAGCTGCTGCAGGCTGAGCTGAGCGCGATCGGCCGCGGCCGGGCCGACGGCAGGGAAGGTGACCTCCGGCTGACGATCGATGATCTGTTTGACCCGCGTGGCGGAGGCAATCACCTGGCCGAGATGCTGGAAGGCGCCGGCGACCGGCATCAGCGCTTCGAACGACGCCAGCGCGGCGAAGACAAACAGCGCGATCAGGGCTCCGGGCTGGGTATCGCCGCCGATGCCGGCGGCGGTCAGCCACAGCAGCAGCGTCACCGTCAGCCCGCTGGCGAGAATCATCAGCGCCTGCGCCTTGCCGCTCAGCGAGGCCTGCTGCCACTGGCGGCGTTGCCACCGCTGTTCGGTGGCGTTCAGCGTCTGGCGGAAGTCGTTGACGGCACCGAACACCACCAGCTCCGCCTGCCCCTGCAGCCAGGCGGTTAGGTCGGTACGGTATTGGCCGCGCAGCGCGGTGAGTTGGCCGCCGATCGGTTTGCCGGCGCGGTAGAACACCGGCGGCACCAGCAGCAACAGCAGCAACAGAATGCCGCCCAACGTCAGGGCGAGCGCAGGATCCAGCCAGCTCAGGCCGTAGGTGACCACCAGGATCACCACCGCCGCGCTGATCAGCGGCGAGATCACCCGCAGATAAAGGTGATCCAGCGTGTCCACGTCCGCCACCAGGCGGTTGAGCAGGTCGGCCTGGCGAAAGCGAGCGATGCCGCCCGGCGCCAACGGCAGGATCTTGCTGAAGGTGAACACTCGCAAGTGCGACAGCACGCGGAAGGTGGCGTCGTGGCTGACCACGCGCTCGGCGTAGCGCCCGGCGGTGCGGAAGATCGCCGCGCCGCGCACGCCGGCGGCCGGCAGCATGTAGTTGAAGGTCAGCAGGCCCGCCAATCCGGCCAGCGAAGAGGCGGCCAGGAACCAGCCGGAAAGCGCCAGCAGGCCGATGCTGGCCAGCAGGGTGACGATCGCCAAAAGGATGCCCAGGCTAATCAGCAGGCTATGGCGGCGATACAACGCCAAAAACGGCAGCAAAACGCGCATGATTAAAGCTCCCCGCGGCGATGGGCGATCAGAGTGGCGAACAGGCCCGGCTGGGCGCTGAGGGTGGCGTAATCGCCCTGTTGCACGATGCGCCCGTTATCCATCACCCAGATCTGATCGTAGTCTTCGGTGTCTTCCAACTGGTGCGTGACCAGTAGGGTGGTTTGCTGATGCGAAGCGGCATTCAACGCCTGCATCACCCGTTGTTCGCTGTGGGCATCGAGACTGGCGGCCGGTTCATCCAGCAGCAGCAAGCGGCGCGGGCCGATCAGCGCCCGGGCGACCGCCACGCGCTGCGCCTGGCCGACCGACAGGCGGGCGGCGTTGTCGCCCACTTCGGTGTCGAGCCCCTGCGGCAGATACGGCAACAGTTCGCTGACGTAGGCGAGTTCCACCGCCTGCTGCAGCTGCGCTTCGTCGGCCTGCGGGCAGCCCAGCAGGATATTGGCGCGCAAGGTTTGCGCCGGCAGGTGTGGGTTCTGACCGACCCAGCTCAGCTGTTGCCTCCAGTTTTCTGCGGACAGTTCACGCAGCTCGATGCCGTTGACGGTCAACGAGCCGCGGTAGGGCAGGAAACCGAGCAGCAGATTGAGCAGCGAGCTTTTGCCGGCGCCGCTCAGCCCGACCAGCGCTACGCGCTGCTGCGGTTGCAGGGTGAAACTCAGCGGCCCGGCCAGCAGTACGCCGTTCGGCGACAGGATTTCCAATGCGTTCGCCTGCAGCGTCAGCGGTTGATCGGCGGGCAGTTGCCGCGTGCCGTTGCCCATCTGCTCGCCTTCGGCGCTAAGGAAGGTTTCCAGCGCTTCCGCCGCGCCGACCGCCTGCGCTTTAGCATGGTAGAAGGTGCCGAGATCGCGCAGCGGTTGGAAAAACTCCGGCGCCAGAATCAGCACCAGAAAACCGGAAAACAGCGTTACGCCGAGGCCGTAGCTGCCGAAGTTGAGTTCGCCGAGGTAAGAAAAGCCGAAGTACACCGCCACCACGGCGATGGAAATCGAAGCGAAGAACTCCAGCACGCCGGAAGAGAGGAAGGCCATACGCAGCACTTCCATGGTGCGGCTGCGGAAGTCTTCGGAGGATTTGGCGATCTGCGCCGTTTCGGCCTGCGCGCGGTCGAACAACCGCAGGGTGTCCAGGCCGCGCAGGCGGTCGAGGAAGTTGCCGCTCAATCGCGCCAGCGCCACGAAGTTGCGGCGGTTGGCATCGGCGGCTCCCATGCCGACCAGCGCCATGAACAGCGGGATCAGCGGCGCGGTCGCCAGCAAAATGATGCCTGCGGCCCAATTGATCGGGAAGACGGCGATCAGGATCAGCAGCGGGATGAAGACTGCCAGATACATCTGCGGCAGATAGCGCGAGTAATAGTCCTGCATATCCTCGATCTGCTCGACGATGATGCTGGCCCAACTGCCCGCCGGTTTGCCCTGGATCCAGGCCGGGCCGAGCTGCTGCAGTTTATCCAGCACCTGCTGGCGCATGCGCTGACGGATCACCTGGCCACACAGGAAACCGACCCGTTCCCGCAGCCAGCTCAACAGCGCCCGCAATGCGAACGCGACGGCCAGCCAGATAAACGAAGGGATCAGCTGTTCGCGCGGGGTATGTTCGATGATCAGGGCGTGCAGCAGGCTGGCCAACAGCCACGCCTGCGCCACGATCAGCAGGCCGCTGAACAGCCCCAACAGCATGGAAAGGCGCAGCCAACGCTGCGCCAACGAACTCTGGGTTTTAAGCCAACGGGTTAACTGTTGCTGTCTGTTTTTTTTCATCAGATATGCGTCTGCGTTGCCGGTGCCCGTTTGTTACAGGCTGGGTTAACGTACTGTTAAATAATAGTGTTTGGCGCAATCGGCGACAAACAAGCGAGGTCCCATGTTACCTCGTCACCCGGCAGACTGAAAATAATAAAGCGGCCAAATGTGGCTATAACAGACGCGTTACCGACTATTTGACTTGCTCACTCGTGGCCTCGGCTTCCAGAGCGGCGCGCACCGACGCTCGCACTGCGATCCGCGTCACATAATGCTGGAGCGGTGGCCACTCGCTCAGCGAAATCTCGAAGCGCGCCATCCAGCGCAACACGGTAAACAGATAAGCGTCAGCGACGCTGAAATACGTTCCCAATAGGTAAGTTTGTTGTGCCAACGCTTGTGCGAGATAACCCAATCGCCGTCTCAACTTGTCGCGCAGCAACGCCTTGGCATCTTCGGGCAGGGCATCATTGAACAAGGGGGCGGCACCGGCATGGATCTCGCTGGTGATGAAATTAAGCCATTCCTGCAGCCTTACCCGCTCAAAGGCCGTCGGTGGCGGTGCCAGCCGGCTCTCTGGGCGCTGGTCGGCGAGGTATTGAACGATGGCGGGGCCTTCGGTGATCACGTTGCCGTCGTCCAGCTGCAGGGCGGCGACGTAACCTTTTGGGTTGATGCGATAGAAATCCTCACCGTCGGCGCAGCGCTTGCTGCGATTGTTTACCCTGACCAGGGTGAAAGGGATCGCTAATTCCCGCAGGACGATATGTGGGGCCAGCGAGCAGGCATCGGGAGCAAAATACAGCTTCATGCTATTTCCTTGTGGGTCAATGAGAGCGCTTGCCACAGCATGCCGACGCGGATGCCGGCGGGAAAATGGAAATTTCAGAAAGCCGCTATTAGCTCAGCGACTGGCCAGGGTTTGCTCCTGTTTGCGCAGGTAATTCAGCAGGGTTTGGACGGGCGGTAGGGCCGCCGCCTCGGATGAGCAGGCCAGGCCGAAACGACGATAAACCGGCGCAACGAGCGGCAGAGCGCAAACTCCGAGCGCATCGGGCGGGATCACCGACGCGGGCATCAGCGCAACGCCCGTGCCTTCTCTGACCAGCGTCAACGCCGTTTGCCAGTCGCTGACGGTGGCGCGGATATCGGCCAGCGCCAGGCCCGACTGCTGCGCTAAACTTTGCGCATTCACATCACATCCGCCGGTCGCCAGGATGAAAGGTAGCCGGAACAGGGCATCGAGTGCCACCGGCCACCGTTCTCGCGCCAGCGGGTGCGCGCTGGGCACGACCGCCAACCAGGTGTCTTCCCCCAAAGGGAAACACAGCCGCTCCGGTGCCGGATTGAGCACCACGCCGATGTCTGCCGTTGCCGATGTTAACCAGCTCTCCACTTCGTGGTCGGTGCCCTCGAGCGTAATCAGCTCAATGTCGGGATACAGACGGCGAAACTTGCGCAGCAGCGGCGGCAACAGCTTGCTAAATGCCGACGGGAAACTGGCCAGGCGTATTTTGCCCGCGTGCGCGTTACCGGCTTGCTGCGCGCATTGTTGAATGGCCCGCAGTCCTTCCAACATCGTGCGGGCATGGGCGACGATCTGTAGGCCGCTTTGGGTCAGGACGACATTGTGTGGCTGGCGCACCAAAAGCCGGGTGCTCAGCATCGTCTCCAGTTGAGCGATGGCCTGGCTGGCGGCAGACTGCGTCATGCCGCAGAGCGCCGCAGCCTGAGTGATGGTGCCGTTGTCGGCGACGGCAACCAGCAGGCGCCAGTGAAGAAGATTATGCATCGGCGTGCATCCTCCTGGGGCTGAAGACAAAAAAAGCGGCTCGAGAGCCGCTTTTTGCTGATGAAGAGAACGTCTTAGCAGACTTCTGCGCCGGCGATGCCGTCCAGGTAACGCTCTGCGTCCAGCGCCGCCATACAGCCGGTGCCGGCGGAGGTGATTGCCTGACGGTAGATGTGATCCATCACGTCGCCAGCGGCGAAGACGCCGGGGATGGTGGTTTGGGTCGCATTGCCGTGAATGCCGGACTGCACCTTGATGTAGCCGTTTTCCAGCTCCAGTTGGCCGCCGAAGATGCCGGTGTTCGGGCTGTGGCCGATGGCGATGAACACGCCGGCCAGTTCCAGTTCACGGGTTTCGTTTTCCGCTTTGGTGCTGCGGATACGCACGCCGGTCACGCCCATTTCATCGCCCAGCACTTCGTCCAGCGTATGGTCGGTGTGCAGCACGATGTTGCCGCTTTTCACTTTTTCCATCAGCCGGTCGATCAGGATCTTCTCTGAACGGAAGCTGTCGCGGCGGTGGATCAGGTGAACCTCGGCGGCGATGTTGGACAGGTACAGCGCTTCTTCAACGGCAGTGTTGCCGCCGCCGACCACGGCGACTTTCTGGTTACGGTAGAAGAAACCGTCGCAGGTCGCACAGGCGGAAACGCCTTTGCCCTTGAAGGCGTCTTCGGAAGGCAGGCCAAGGTAGCGGGCGGAGGCACCGGTCGCAATGATCAGCGCGTCGCAGCTGTATTCGCCGCTGTCGCCGAACAGGCGGAACGGGCGCTGCTGTAGATCGACGCTGTTGATATGATCGAAGACGATCTCAGTCTGGAACTTCTCCGCGTGTTCGCGCATGCGCTCCATCAGCGCCGGACCGGTCAGGCCTTCGGCGTCGCCCGGCCAGTTTTCCACTTCGGTGGTGGTGGTCAGCTGGCCGCCTTGCTCCAGACCGGTGATCAGCACCGGGCTCAGGTTGGCGCGCGCCGCGTAGACGGCGGCGGTGTAACCGGCCGGGCCGGAGCCCAGAATCAGTAATTTGCTATGTTTAGCCGTGCCCATGAATAACCTCTTTATTCCACAATGGCGGACAATGAAGCCGATTGTAGGGAAAATGGCGCATTAAAAAAAGCGCCGGGCGACGTTGTTAACGATTTGTATGATAGTTGTCGCCTATTAATGCGCCCGCTGTCGGCAAATCGTACGCCGAACGCAGAAATTTACCTTATCAAAGCCGCATTCGGCTACCGAATCGCCAACCGCGCAAAAACGGCGCATTCTGCGACTTCAGCCGCTCCCTACCGGGGTTTATCTGCCAGCGATTCATAACCAAAAATGGGATGCAGACTTTTCATGACGGTACGTTGTTCTGATTTTGCTTCTTTTACTTTGACAATCCGCTGCGCATTTGCGAAAACATCATAGGAAGAAGAAATTATCCCCGTAACACCAGCAAATCGTACGTATTTGCGCCGCGAGGCGGCAATGCGTGGTGGATGTGCGGAGCAGGGCGCGCAAGCGTTTGCTGATTTTTTCTCGACCTAAACGTCGTTGCCGGCGTCGCGCGGGGTTGGACAGACAGGCTGCGCGGCGTGGAATGATGGTAGTGAAGAAGCACATGACAGGCATCGGGTCTTCGCTTGGAACGAACCCTTACACATTGACGTTGGCTAGGGTGTGGCAAGTGCACGGAAGAAAATAAGAGAGACAATAATAATGGCAGACAACAAGAAACGCCCGGGTAAAGATCTCGACCGTATCGACCGCAACATCCTGAATGAGCTGCAGAAGGATGGGCGTATTTCGAACGTCGAGCTTTCGAAGCGCGTGGGGTTATCCCCGACACCATGTTTAGAACGCGTGCGCCGTCTCGAGCGCCAGGGTTTCATTCATGGCTATACCGCATTGCTTAACCCGCATTATCTGGATGCGTCCCTGCTGGTTTTCGTGGAGATCACGCTGAACCGTGGCGCGCCGGATGTGTTTGAGCAATTCAACTCGGCAGTGCAGAAGCTTGAAGAGATTCAGGAGTGTCATCTGGTTTCCGGTGATTTCGACTACCTGTTGAAAACCCGCGTACCGGACATGTCGGCGTACCGCAAACTGCTGGGCGAAACCTTGCTGCGTTTGCCGGGGGTTAACGACACCCGTACCTACGTAGTGATGGAAGAAGTGAAACAGAGTAACCGTCTGGTTATCAAAACACGGTAAGGTGCAGGTGCAAAACCTGATTAAATTGGTTACACTCCTGTTTATTCATACAGTTTCGGCGCCGGGGAAGCTTCTCGGCGCTGTTGCTATGTCAGCTAACAGGAACCTGGAGAGCCTTTCTTGAGCCAGGAATATACAGAAGATAAAGAAGTTACCCTGAAAAGACTCAGCAGTGGCCGGCGTTTGCTGGAGGCTGCGCTTATCGTGGTAGCGATTTTTGCCGTTTACCTCATGGCTGCGTTGGTCAGTTTCAATCCGTCTGACCCAAGCTGGTCGCAGACCGCGTGGCATGAGCCGATTCACAATTTGGGCGGCGGTGTTGGGGCCTGGTTGGCCGACACGCTGTTCTTCACCTTCGGGGTGCTCGCCTACGCGATACCGCCGATCATGCTGATCCTGTGCTGGGCAGCCTATCGCCAACGCGGCAACAAAGACTACGTCGACTATTTCGCGCTCTCCCTGCGCCTGATCGGTACCTTGGCGTTAGTGCTTACCTCCTGCGGGTTGGCGGCGCTGAACGTTGACGATCTCTATTACTTCGCTTCCGGCGGCGTGATCGGCAGCCTGCTGAGCAACGCCATGTTGCCGTGGTTCAACGGCATCGGCGCTACGCTGGCGCTGCTGTGCGTGTGGGCGGCGGGGCTGACGCTGTTTACCGGCTGGTCCTGGCTGGTGATCGCCGAGAAGATCGGCGGTGCGGTGTTGGGCGTCGCGACGGTGATGACCAATCGCTCACGCCGCGAAGATCGCTATTTCGAGGATGACGAGCGTTACGTTGACGACGAGCCTGAGCAGGCAGGGAAGGGCGCCGCTGCAGCGGTTGCGGCGACCGCCGCCGGAGCCGCGGCTGCCGATGACGACGTGCTGTTCTCCGCACCCTCGGTCACCGAAAGCGCCAAAGAGGCGGGGGAAGACGCCGCCGATCCGTTGCTCAGCGGCCTGCGAGCCGACGATAGTGAGGTTGAAGCCGACGCCGCGCCAATCGCGCCGGCGGCTTCGCCTGCACCAGCGGTGAAGGCAGAGATCCACGAGCCCGTTGCCGCGCCGATCGCCACACAGGCGCCGTCGGTAACGGTGGCGCCGGCCGCGCCGGCCTCGGTCAATCAGCACCCGGTGAGCACCCCGGCGCAAGACGCCACGCCGCCGCTGTATTCCTTCGAAATCCCGGAAGAAACACCAGCGCCTAAGGCGACGCGCCCTGTCGATCCTTATCAGGATGACGATGAGCCGCGCCTGGGCAATTGGCAAGAGCCGGCCCCGCAGCCGACAGCGCGTTCTCCCTTTGATTTTACCGCCGCGCAGCGCGACAGTGCCGACGTCAGCGGAGCAGGTGGTTTCAGCGCCACCGGCGCCAAGCCACAACTGGATACGGCAGCCGCCGCCGCTGCGGGCGCCGCGGCGGCGACCTTTATGCCGGCCTTCACGGCGACCAGCGACGGCAATTCTCAGGTTAAACAGGGTATCGGCCCTGAGTTGCCGCGGCCGAATCCGGTGCGTATTCCGACCCGTCGTGAGCTGGCTTCCTACGGCATCAAGCTGCCTTCGCAGCGTGCTGCCGAACAGGAACAGCGCCAGGCGGAGCCTCAACAGCCGACGGCGGTGAGCCCGCAGGAAGAAGAGGCGCAGCAAGAAGCCGCGCTGCGCCAGGCGTTCGCCGAACAGCAAAGCCAGCGCTATGGCGAAAGCTACGCGCCGGAGCAGGATGATGAACAGGCTCAGCAGGAAGCCGAGCTGAGTAAAGCGTTCGCCGAACAACAGAACCAACGTTACGGTGAAGTCCAACAGGACGATGAAGAGGCGCGGCAAGAGGCTGCGCTGCGTCAGGCTTTCGCCGAGCAGCAGCAGGCGCGTTATGGCCAGCAAGAGACTGCCCCGCAGGCGCCGGCCGCCAGCCCGGTCGATACCCGCAATGCTTTCAGCTTCTCGCCGATGGCGGATTTAGTGGACGATGGCCCGAGCGAGCCGATGTTCACGCTGTCCCCACAGCTTGAAGAGCGCATTGAACAGCAAAGCGAGCAAGAGGACGACGTGCCGTTTGGCCAGTTTGAGCCTGCGGCGCCGGCTGCTCAACCTCAGCAACCGCATGTGCAGCCGCAACAATACCAACAGCCGCAGCAGCAACCTTATCAGCAGCCGCAGCAACAACAGCAGTATCAACAGCCGTCGCAGCAGCAATATCAGCAGCCACAGCAACCGGTGCAGCAGCAGCCTCAGCAAGCTCCGGCCGAGCCGCACCCGGCGATGGACAGCTTGATTCACCCGTTCCTGATGCGCAACGATCAGCCGCTGCAGAAGCCGACTACGCCGCTGCCGACGCTGGATCTGCTGACCGAAGCGCCGAAAGAGGTGGAGCCGGTCGACTCCTTCGCGCTGGAACAGAAAGCGCGCTTGGTGGAGGCCAGTTTGGCCGATTACCGCGTAAAAGCCGACGTGGTGGATATCCTACCGGGGCCGGTCATCACCCGCTTCGAGCTGGATCTGGCGCCGGGCGTTAAAGCGGCGCGCATTTCCAACCTGTCGCGCGATCTGGCGCGCTCGCTGTCGACTTCGGCGGTGCGCGTGGTGGAAGTGATCCCCGGTAAGCCTTACGTCGGTCTGGAGCTGCCGAACGCCAAGCGTCAAACGGTGTACCTGCGCGAAGTGCTGGACTGCCCGGCCTTCCGCGACAACCCGTCGCCGCTGTCCATCGTATTGGGTAAGGACATCTCCGGCGAACCGGTCGTGGCCGATCTGGGCAAAATGCCACACTTGCTGGTCGCCGGTACTACCGGCTCCGGTAAATCGGTCGGGGTCAACGCCATGATCCTGAGCATCCTGTATAAGGCCACGCCGAAAGAAGTGCGCTTTATCATGATCGACCCGAAAATGCTGGAATTGTCGGTTTACGAAGGTATTCCGCACCTGTTGACCGATGTGGTCACCGACATGAAAGACGCTGCCAATGCGCTGCGCTGGTGCGTGGGCGAAATGGAACGTCGCTACAAGCTGATGTCTGCCCTGGGCGTGCGTAACCTGGCCGGCTACAACGAGCGCGTCGATCAGGCCGAAGCGATGGGGCGCCCGATCCCGGATCCGTTCTGGAAACCGACCGACAGCATGGACATCACGCCGCCGGTGTTGGAGAAAGAGCCGTACATCGTGGTAATGGTCGACGAATTCGCCGATCTGATCATGACGGTCGGCAAAAAGGTCGAAGAGTTGATCGCTCGCCTGGCGCAGAAAGCGCGTGCGGCGGGTATCCACCTGGTGCTGGCGACCCAGCGTCCGTCGGTGGATGTGATCACGGGTCTTATCAAGGCCAACATCCCGACGCGTATCGCCTTTACCGTGTCGAGCAAGATCGACTCCCGCACCATCCTCGATCAGGGGGGCGCCGAGTCCTTGCTGGGTATGGGTGACATGCTCTATCTGGCGCCGAACTCCTCGATCCCGGTGCGTGTACATGGCGCATTCGTGCGCGATCAGGAAGTGCACGCGGTGGTCAAGGATTGGAAAGCGCGCGAGCGGCCCCAATATAAAGAGGGCATTCTCAGCGGCGGCGAAGATGGCGAGGGCGGTGCCGGTGGCGGGATGGACGGCGACGAAGAGCTGGATCCGTTGTTTGACCAGGCGGTGGATTTCGTGGTGGATAAACGCCGCGCCTCCATCTCCGGCGTACAGCGCCAGTTCCGCATCGGCTATAACCGCGCCGCGCGCATCATCGAACAGATGGAGGCGCAGGGCATCGTCAGCGAGCAGGGGCACAACGGCAACCGCGAGGTGCTGGCGCCGCCGCGGCACGATTGATGCTCGCTTAGCCATTGTAATTCAATAAGAAAGGGCCGCTTAAGCGGCCCTTGTGCAAAGAAGCGTAAACCCGTTTCTTCTCGGAACATTGGCCTACCGGCCGATCGCCGGCTTCAGGTAAAGTAACGGAGTAAAGGGTTGATTGACCCGCACGGCGTCGCCCTGCGGTTAACGCATTTCATAAGGTATCTGGAATAATGAAAAAACTGTTAGTTGCCTGCTGTCTGCTTTCGGGATTCGCTTCTACCTCCGTGCTGGCCGATGCCGCACAGGATCTACAAAGTCGCCTGGCGAAGGTGAACAGTTTCCACGCCAGCTTCTCGCAAACCGTGACCAGCGCTGAAGGCGCCGCGGTGCAACAGGGTGAAGGCGAGCTGTGGGTGAAGCGGCCGAACCTGTTCAACTGGCACATGACGTCACCCGATGAGAGCGTGCTGGTTTCCGATGGCCAGACCCTGTGGTTCTACAACCCGTTCGTCGAGCAGGTGACGGCGACCTGGCTGAAGAACGCCACCGGCAATACGCCGTTTATGCTGATCACCCGCAATAACGCCAGCGACTGGAAGCAGTACAACGTGAAGCAAAAGGGCGATGATTTCGAATTGACGCCAAAATCCGCCAGCGGCAACCTGAAGCAATTCGCCATCAGCGTGACCAACAGCGGCACCATCCGCAGCTTTGCCGCGGTGGAGCAGGATGGCCAGCGTAGTGCTTATACGCTGAAAAGCCAGCAGAACGTTGCCGCCGATCCGGCCAAATTCAAATTTACCCCGCCGAAGGGGGTGACGCTGGACGACCAGCGCCAGTGAGGTGCAAGTGAGTAATAATCTGTCGCTCGATTTTTCCCAGAATGAGTTCCAGCCGTTGGCCGCGCGTATGCGGCCGACCACGCTGGCGCAGTATATCGGCCAGCAGCACCTGCTGGCCGCCGGCAAGCCGCTGCCGCGCGCCATCGAGGCCGGGCAGCTGCACTCGATGATTTTATGGGGGCCGCCGGGCACCGGGAAGACGACGTTGGCAGAGCTGATCGGCCGTTACGGTCAGGCGGATGTCGAACGGATCTCCGCCGTGACCTCCGGCATCAAGGAGATCCGCGAGGCGATCGAGCGGGCGCGGCAAAATCGCGACGCCGGCCGCCGCACCATCCTGTTCGTCGACGAAGTGCACCGCTTCAATAAGAGCCAGCAGGACGCTTTCCTGCCGCACATCGAAGACGGCACCATCACCTTTATCGGCGCCACCACCGAAAATCCGTCGTTCGAGCTGAACTCGGCGCTGTTGTCCCGCGCCCGCGTTTACCTGTTGAAGGCGCTGACCGCCGAAGATATCGGCCAGGTGCTGGATCAGGCGATGAGCGACAAGGCGCGCGGCTTTGGCAATCAGAACGTCGAGCTGCCCGCGGAAACGCGCCGCCTGCTGTCGGAGCTGGTGGGCGGCGATGCGCGCCGGGCGCTGAACAGCCTGGAAATGATGGCGGACATGGCGGAGATCGATGCCAAAGGCGTGCGGGTGCTGACGCCGGAGCTGCTCAAGGAGGTGTCGGGCGAGCGCAGCGCGCGCTTCGACAACAAGGGCGACCGTTATTACGACCTGATTTCCGCGCTGCATAAATCGGTGCGCGGTTCGGCGCCGGACGCGGCGCTGTATTGGTATGCGCGCATTATTACCGCCGGCGGCGATCCGCTCTATGTGGCACGCCGTCTGTTGGCGATTGCCTCTGAAGACGTGGGCAACGCCGATCCGCGCGGCATGCAGGTGGCGATCGCCGCCTGGGATTGCTTCACCCGCGTGGGGCCGGCAGAGGGCGAGCGCGCCATCGCGCAAGCGATTGTTTACCTGGCCTGCGCGCCGAAGAGCAACGCGGTCTATACCGCGTTCAAGGCCGCCATGCGCGACGCCAAAGAGCAGGCCGATTATGACGTGCCAGAGCACCTGCGCAACGCGCCGACCAAGCTGATGAAGGAGATGGGGCTGGGGGCGGAGTACCGCTACGCCCACGACGAACCCAACGCCTACGCCGCCGGTGAGAACTATTTCCCGCCCGAAATGGCCAAGACACGCTACTATCAACCGACCTCGCGTGGGCTTGAAGGGAAAATCGGCGAAAAGTTGGCATGGCTGGCTGAGCAGGATCAAAATAGCCCGACAAAACGCTACCGCTAGCGAGGCCGTTGCGGTAAGGTTAGCGGGTATCACTCTTCTTTTATGCGGCTATAAATCAGCCGCATAGAACAACAACACTTCTTTCAATAACAACAAGCACAGGATTAGCATGCTCGATCCCAATCTGCTGCGTAATGAGCTAGACGCAGTCGCCGTCAAACTGGCTCGCCGAGGCTTTAAACTCGATCTGGATCTGCTGCGTTCGCAGGAAGAACGCCGCAAAGTTCTGCAGGTAGAAACTGAAACGCTGCAAGCGGAACGCAACTCCCGATCGAAATCCATCGGCGCGGCCAAAGCGCGTGGGGAAGACATCGAGCCGCTGCGTCGCGAAGTGAACGAGCTGGGTGACAAGCTGGATGCCGCCAAGGCAGAGCTGGACACGCTGCAGAGCGAGATCCGCGATTACGCCTTGACGCTGCCTAACCTGCCGGACGACGCCGTGCCGGATGGTAAAGACGACAGTGAAAACCTGGAAGTCGCCTGCTGGGGCGAACCGCGCCAGTACGACTTCGCGGTGCGCGATCACGTCGATCTGGGCGAAATGTCCGGCGGGCTGGATTTTGCCGCCGCGGTTAAGCTGACCGGTTCGCGCTTCGTGGTCATGAAGGGGCAAATCGCCCGCATGCACCGCGCGCTGTCCCAGTTCATGCTGGATCTGCACACCGAGCAGCACGGCTACCTGGAGGCCTACGTGCCTTACCTGGTCAACCACGCCACGCTGTACGGTACCGGCCAACTGCCGAAGTTCGGCGAAGACCTGTTCCATACCCGTCCGCTGGAAGAAGAAGCCGACAGCAGCAACTACGCGCTGATCCCAACGGCGGAAGTGCCGCTGACCAACCTGGTGCGCGACGAGATCGTGGAAGAGGAATCTCTGCCGCTGAAGATGACCGCGCACACGCCATGCTTCCGTGCGGAAGCCGGTTCTTACGGCCGTGACACCCGCGGTTTGATCCGCATGCACCAGTTCGACAAGGTCGAAATGGTGCAGATCGTCCGTCCGGAAGATTCGATGGATGCCCTGGAAGAGCTGACCGGCCATGCGGAAAAAGTGCTGCAGCTGCTGAACCTGCCTTACCGCAAGGTGCTGCTGTGCACCGGCGACATGGGCTTCGGCGCCTGCAAGACCTACGATCTGGAAGTGTGGCTGCCGGCGCAGAACACCTACCGCGAGATCTCGTCCTGCTCCAACATGTGGGACTTCCAGGCGCGCCGCATGCAGGCTCGCTGCCGCAGCAAGGCCGACAAGAAGCCGCGTCTGGTCCACACGCTGAACGGTTCCGGCCTGGCGGTCGGCCGTACGCTGGTGGCGGTGCTGGAAAACTACCAGCAGGCCGACGGTCGCATTCAGGTGCCTGAAGTGTTGCGTCCTTATATGGGCGGCCTGGAATATATCGGCTAAACGGCAAACCACGAAAAAAGCGCCTGCGGGCGCTTTTTTTATGTCGAGAATTCAGCCCGTCGCCAGCGCATAAGCCTGTTGAATGTAGTCCGCCAGATGCTTGCTTTTCACCTCGTCGGGCGAGTGGAGCTTGATGTGCCGCCGATACTGGCCGCTGCCTTCGAGCTGGTGATAACGATCTTCCAATCGGTAGCCGTGGCCGAACTCCACCGTGACGTGGTGGCGATAGGCGAAAACGCCGCAGAAAAATTGGCTATGCGAGAACATGATGCCGCCGTATTTGACCGATTCGGTTACGCCGTTGCCGCTCGCCGCAGCAATCCGCCGCACCTGCTGCATAATGGCCAGCAGGTCACCTTGCGTGCTGCCGATGTCCGCCAGCAGGGCCTCTACCGCCGCATCATTTGCCTGACTCATCTTGCTTCTCCGTCGTCAAATTCGCTCTGCGCTGAGCATAGCGCTTTTTCAGCCGGTTAGCCGGAAACAAATCGTGCGGTGGAATGATAAGAGGCGATTGACTTTTTTATCGCCAGTGGCATGATGCGCGCACTCTCATTGCGCGTTCGGTCACAATTTCACTATGTCCGCATACTCCCGCCCAGTGCTCCTATTGCTCTGCGGCCTTTTGCTGCTCACGGTATCCATTGCCGTTTTGAATACGTTAGTGCCGCTTTGGTTAACCCATGCTCAGCTGTCAACCTGGCAGGTGGGAATGGTCAGCTCCTCTTATTTCAGCGGTAACCTGTTGGGCACGTTGGTGGCGGGCAAACTGATCCAGCGCGTCGGCTTCACCCGCAGCTATCATCTCTCTTGTTTGCTGTTCGCCGCCGCGACCGCCGGCATGGTGCTGTCGATCGATTTCTGGAGCTGGCTGGGCTGGCGCTTCTTCGCCGGCGTCGGTTGCGCCTGGATCTGGGTGATCGTGGAGAGCGCGCTTTTGCGCAGCGGCAATTTGAGCAACCGCGGCCAGCTGCTGGCGGCCTATATGATTGTCTATTACCTCGGTACGGTGACCGGCCAATTACTGTTGAGCATGACCTCGACCGAATTGCTGCATGTGGTGCCGTGGGTGACCGCGATCGTGATCAGCGCCATGTTGCCGATGTTGTTCGCGCGGGTAAACCGCCATGAAGACGAGCCGCAGCAGGCGGCGGTATGGACAATGTTGAGACGCCGCAGCGCGCGCCTGGGCATCAACGGCTGCATCATCTCCGGCATTGTGCTCGGTTCGCTGTATGGCCTGATGCCGCTGTATCTCTCTCATCAGGGCATGAGCGACGCTAACGTCGGTTACTGGATGGCGCTGTTGGTCAGCTCCGGCATCGTCGGCCAATGGCCGGTCGGGCGCCTGGCCGATCGTTACGGGCGCCTGCTGGTGCTGCGCATTCAGGTGTTCGTGGTGATCCTCGCCAGCGTGGCGATGCTCGGCAACTACGCCATGGCGCCTTCGCTGTTCATCCTCGGCTGCGCCGGCTTTACCCTGTATCCGGTGGCGATGTCCTGGGCCTGCGAGAAGGCGCTGCCGCATGAGTTGGTGGCGATGAACCAGGCGCTGTTGATGAGTTACACCATCGGCAGCCTGCTGGGCCCGTCGATGACGGCGCTGCTGATGCAAAACTACTCCGACCGTGTGCTGTTCGTGATGATCGCCGCCGTAGCGCTGGTTTACCTGCTGATGCTGCTGAAAAAGCAGAAGCCGGATCACCACCACACGCCGTTCGCCGCCGCCTGAGCATAAAAAAACCGGCCATGAGCCGGTTTTTTCTTTTGGCGTGCGCCAATCAGTAAATCACTTTGTGACCGTAGCTTTCCAGGATGCCTTTGACGCGATCCATGGTCTCGGCCTTCGGCGGATGTACGCCGTCCAGTTTGTACTCTTCCCCCATCGCTATCCATTTATGCTTGCCCAGTTCGTGGTAGGGCAGCAGCTCGATTTTCTCGATGTTGGTCATGTCCTTGGTGAACTCGCCCAGCAGGTGTGCCGATTTGTCATCATCTGACCAGCCCGGCACCACCACGTAACGGATCCAGGTGCGTTGGTTACGTTTCGCCAGGTAGCGGGCGAATTCCAACGTGCGGTGGTTGGAGACGCCGACCAGATTCTGGTGGATATCGTCGTTCATCTGTTTCAGATCCAGCATCACCAGATCGGTGGTGTCCAGCAACTCGTCGATCACCGGATCGTAGCGGCGCACGAAGCCATTGGTGTCCAGGCAGGTATTGATGCCTTCGGCATGGCAGGCGCGGAACCAGTCGCGCACGAATTCAGCCTGCAGGATCGCCTCGCCGCCGGACGCGGTGACGCCGCCACCGGAGGCGTTCATGAAGTGGCGGTAGGCCACCGCGTCTTTCATCAGCTCTTCGACGGTCACTTCTTTGCCGCCGTGGGTGTCCCAGGTGTCGCGGTTATGGCAATAGAGGCAGCGCATCAGGCAGCCCTGGAAGAAGACGATAAAGCGGATCCCGGGCCCATCGACGGTGCCGCAGGATTCGAAGGAGTGGATGCGACCAGTTACTGACATTGCGGGGTTTTCTCCAATATTGACTGTCAAACGCAGTCTAAAAATAGGCGCGTGGCCGCCGGCCAGGTATCTGCGATGCAGCAGCGGGTGGAGCCGCCACCGGGGGTAATGATGCCTGTCGGCCGGTCAGTTGCCGGATAACTGTTTTGCCGGCTATCCATTCAGTATAGATGTCCGGCAAAACAGACTCGCACAGAGTCAGGGGAGAGCGGTGGGAGAAAAGGGCCGGCAGAACCGGCCCTGTCGTTGGCACCGGGCGGTTTCCCGCCCGGTTGGCGTATTACATCGTTTGAGTGAAGGTACGAGTAATGACGTCCTGCTGTTGCTCTTTGGTCAGCGAGTTGAAGCGCACGGCGTAACCGGAGACGCGGATGGTCAGCTGAGGGTATTTCTCAGGATTTTCCATCGCGTCCAGCAGCATTTCACGGTTCATTACGTTGACGTTCAGGTGCTGACCGCCTTCGATGGAGGCTTCATGGTGGAAGTAACCATCCATCAGGCCTGCCAGGTTGGCTTTACGCACGTCGTCGTCTTTACCCAGCGCGTTAGGCACGATGGAGAAGGTATAAGAGATCCCGTCTTTCGCGTAGGCAAACGGCAGTTTGGCTACCGAGGTCAGGGAGGCTACTGCGCCTTTCTGGTCACGGCCGTGCATCGGGTTGGCGCCTGGGCCGAACGGTGCACCGGCGCGGCGGCCATCCGGGGTGTTACCGGTTTTCTTACCGTACACCACGTTGGAGGTGATGGTCAGTACGGACTGAGTCGGTACCGCGTTGCGGTAGGTGCGCAGTTTCTGAATTTTCTTCATGAAACGCTCCACCAGGTCACAGGCGATGTCATCGACGCGGGCGTCGTTGTTACCGAACTGTGGATACTCGCCTTCCACTTTAAAGTCGATAGCCAGGCCGTCTTCGTCGCGAATGGTGGTGACTTTCGCGTACTTGATGGCGGACAGGGAGTCGGCCGCAACGGACAGGCCGGCGATGCCGCAAGCCATGGTGCGATAAACGTCACGGTCATGCAGCGCCATCAGCGCAGCTTCGTAGCTGTACTTGTCGTGCATATAGTGAATGATGTTCAGCGCGGTCACGTACTGCTTGGCCAGCCAATCCATAAAGTGGTCCATGCGGGCCATGACTTTGTCATAGTCCAGCACTTCGTCCATCATCGGCGCTTCTTTCGGGCCGACCTGCATTTTCAGTTTCTCGTCAACGCCGCCGTTGATGGCGTAAAGCATGGTTTTCGCCAGGTTGGCGCGGGCGCCGAAGAACTGCATTTGCTTACCGACGATCATCGGGCTGACGCAACAGGCGATGGCGTAGTCATCGTTGTTGAAGTCAGGACGCATCAGGTCGTCGTTTTCGTACTGTACGGAAGAGGTGTCGATGGACACTTTCGCCGCGAATTTCTTGAAGTTCAGCGGCAGCTTCTCAGACCACAGGATGGTCATGTTCGGCTCCGGCGACGGCCCCATGGTGTACAGGGTGTTCAGGAAGCGGAAGCTGTTTTTGGTGACCAGGGTACGGCCGTCGACGCCCATACCGGCCAGGGATTCGGTCGCCCAGATTGGGTCGCCGGAGAACAGTTCATCGTACTCAGGGGTACGCAGGAAGCGCACCATACGCAGTTTCATCACCAGGTGGTCGATCAGTTCCTGCGCTTGCTCTTCGGTCAGTTTGCCCGCCTTGATGTCGCGTTCGATGAACACGTCGAGGAAGGTGGACACGCGGCCGAAGGACATGGCGGCGCCGTTCTGGGATTTCACCGCGGCCAGGTAGCCGAAGTAGGTCCACTGCACCGCTTCTTGGGCGCTGGTGGCCGGGCCAGAGATGTCGTAACCGTATTTGGCGGCCATCTCTTTGATCTGAGCCAGAGCGCGGTGCTGTTCAGCGATCTCTTCGCGTAGCTGGATGGTCATTTCCAGGTCTTCGCCGTTTTCCAGTTTTTCCTGCAGCGATTTGAACTGGTTCAGCTTGTCGGCCATCAGGAAGTCGATGCCGTACAGCGCCACGCGGCGGTAGTCGCCGATGATGCGGCCACGGCCGTAAGCGTCTGGCAGACCGGTCAGCACGCCGGATTTACGGCAGTTCAGGATGTCTTTGGTGTAAACGTCGAATACGCCCTGGTTGTGGGTTTTACGGTATTCGGTGAACACTTTTTTCAGCTGCGGATCCAGTTCGCGGCCGTACACTTTGCACGAACCCTCGACCATTTTGATACCGCCGAACGGGATCAGCGCGCGTTTCAGAGGGGCGTCGGTCTGCAGCCCCACGATGGTTTCCAGCTCTTTGGCGATGTAACCCGCGTCGTGAGAAACGATGGTTGAAGCAACGTTGGTGTCGAAATCAACCGGCGCGTGAGTGCGGTTTTCCAGTTTGATCCCTTCCATAACCTTGTCCCACAAGGTGGTGGTGGCTTGAGTAGCGCCAGCCAGGAAGGATTCGTCACCCTCATAAGGCGTGTAGTTTTTCTGGATGAAGTCACGAACGTTGACTTCATTCTGCCAGTCACCCTTGCTGAAACCTTCCCAAGCGTTGGCTAATTTCTCGTTAAGTTCGGTCATTGTACACCTACCTTTGATTGTGGATTTCTAACTCTGCGCGTGGTAACTCACAGCTTAGTGCTGCTCGCGGCCCCCGCGCAGATAAATTACCCAGTAAGTCAACCCAACCAGCAGACCGCCGCCGATGATGTTGCCGATGGTGACCGGAATCAGGTTGTCGATGATGAAGTTGCTTACTGTCAGATGAGCGAATTGCTCAGGTACCGCCCCTACGGCTTGCCAGAATTCCGGCGTGGCGAAGTGTTTGACCACGATGCCCATAGGGATCATAAACATGTTGGCGATGCTGTGTTCGAAGCCGCTGGCGACAAACATCCCGACCGGCAGCACCATGGCGAGCATCTTGTCGGTCAGGGTGCGGCCGGAGTAGCTCATCCAGACCGCCAGGCAGACCATCAGGTTGGCCAGAATGCCGAGGCACACGGCTTCGATAAAGGTGTGATGCAGCTTATGGTCTGCGGTTTGCAGGACATTCAGGCCCCACTGGCCGTTGGCGACCATATACTCGCCGGAGAACCAGATCAGCGCCACGAAGAACAGCGCGCCGATCAGATTGCCGAGATAAACGTTCAGCCAGTTGGCGCCCAGCTGGCCCCAGCTGATACGGCCGCTGGCCTTGGCGATGACGATGAGCACGGTAGAGGTGAACAGGTCGGCGCCCGACACCACCACCAGCATTAACCCGAGAGAGAAGCAGATGCCACCAACCAGTTTCGCCAGCCCGAAAGGCACGCCGGCGGTACCGGTGGTCGCCGTGATGTAGAAGACGAAGGCGATGGAAATGAAGACACCGGCGGTGATCGCCAAATAAAACGTTTTCAGCGGATGTTTGGTGGCTTTATACACGCCGGCATCTTCAGCGATTTTCGCCGTGGCCGCAGGTAAAATCAGATCGAAGGGGCTGTCAGTTTTCAAACTAACTCTCGCTCTTAAGGGTTAAAACAACGCAATGAGATACTAGCAAAGCAGTATAGGGGAAAATTTGATTTGGATCATAAGGCGGGGAAGTAGAGCGGCAAAATGACGTGTTTTTTGTGTGGTTTTTATGGTTAATTTATTGATTTTTAAGTAAAAACATTTTTTTAATGTTTGCAAAATTTTTTGAATTCACCGGGTAGACGGCGTAGGGTAAAGTTAAATTTTTAGGCGTTTTGTCGCCGCGCAGCGCTGAAAGTTTAATTATCGGTTAATTATTATTTCACCGTCCGGCAACAATTGACGGTTTATTTATTTTTATGGTCGTTTAACCGCCAATTTTCCCGCGAGAAAATAAAAGCGAATGCGTTGAAATACACCGCAAAAATGAAAACGCCGCAGCGAAGTGCGGCGTTTGGCAGCAGGGGTACTCCCAAAGTGGCAGTACCCCTGATGATGCTTAGGCCTTGGCCCAGTGGCGGCGTTTGGCCGCCTGCAGCTTCTCGTAGGCCGCCAGCAGCGCCTGGTGGGCCGGCAGCGCCTTCAGATCGGCATCGACGGCGAACAGCCCGTTGAAGCGCGCTTCACCGCTGATGGCGGCGGAGGCGGCGTCGACCGCTTCCTGGCCGTACATCTTCACGAACGCGGTGTAGTACTGCGCCGCTTCGCGTTCAGGCTCCTGCGCCAGCAGCAGCAGCGTTTGCAGGCAGCGGTAGTAGTTGCTGCGCGCCGGGCTCAGCACCGAGGCATTGAAGTCCTGCGTCCATTCGGTCCAGATCAGCGCCTGATCCAGATCGCCGCCCGCCAGCGCCAGCATCGACTTCAGCTCGCCCACGCGCAGGGTATGCCAGGCATTGTCTTTGCCGCTGGCAATGCCCAGCAGTTCGCGTACGCGGGTGAAGTCGTCCAGCCCTTCGTCGTCCAACTGCTCGATCAGCGCCAGGTACTCTTCCGGCTCCCACTCGCTGCCCGGCAGCGCCAGCAGCGTATCGCGCAGGTGCGCGCCCATGCTGTTGTTGGCCAGCAGCAGGTCTTCCGCCGGGTAAATGTCGGACATACTCGGCACGATGATGCGGCAAGCGTAGACGCCCAGGTGCTCGTAGTCGGCGATGTACACTTCCGCGTCTTCTTTGTCGAAGATGCTCATCAGGGTGGCGAACTCTTCCTGCGTGCTGCCGCTGAAGCTCCAGTCAACGAACGGATAGTCCGCATCCTGCTTGAACAGATCCCAGGAGATCAGGCCGCTGGAGTCGATGAAGTGCGTTTCCAGGTTGGTGTGTTCCGCCACTTCTTCGTCATCGAAGGTCGGTGCGGTGAACACGTCGAGATCTTTCAGGCTGCGGCCCTGCAGCAGCTCGGTTACCGTGCGCTCCAGCGCCACGCCGAAGTCCGGGTGCGCGCCGAACGAGGCGAAGCAGGTGCCGTTGGTCGGGTTGAACAGCACCACGCAGATTACCGGGTAGTTGCCGCCCAGCGAGGCATCATAGGAGAGGATCGGGAAACCTTCCTCTTCCAGTTTGGCGATGGCTTCCACCACGCCCGGATAGCGATTCAGCACTTCGTCCGGGATCGCCGGCAGGCTGATGGATTCGGCGATGATGCGGTTTTTCACATAGCGCTCGAACACTTCCGACAGGCCCTGCACCCGCGCTTCGTTGGCGGTGTTGCCGGCGGACATGCCGTTGGAAACATACAGGTTGCCGATGATATTCATCGGGATGTACACGGTTTGCTGGTCGGACTGACGGGTAAACGGCAGCGCACACACGCCGCGATCGGCGTTACCGGATTGCAGATCGACAAGATCGCTGGCGCTCAGCTCTTGTTGCGGATCGTAGAAGGCGTGCAGACGCTCGTCGAGGATGCCGGCCGGTAGCGTATCGTCCGCCGGGATCGGGAACCATTTCTCATTCGGGTAGTGCACGAAGTCGCCTTCGGCGATCTGCTTGCCCAGATAGAAATCGGCGAAGAAGTAGTTGGTGGACAGGCGCTCGAAATATTCACCCAGCGCGGAGGCCAGCGCGGCTTTTTTGCTGGCGCCTTTGCCGTTGGTGAAGCACAGCGGGCAATCGCGATCGCGAATGTGCACCGACCACACGTGCGGCACTGGATTCAGCCAGGAGGCTTCTTCGATGTTGAAACCGAGGTCGCTCAGTTTCTGCTGGAAACGGGCGATGGAGTCTTCCAGAGCGGCGTCTTTACCGGGGATAAAAGTTTGCGTCATTGTCTTCACTTTTTGCGCGTACTAAAAACGCGCAATGATACGGGGTTTTACGCTGGAGCTCCACGTATTCCTAAAGCGGTGGCAAAGTCACAGTTTTTTTAAGGATAAAGGCCATAATTCAGCGAGTTATCTGTCACGGAGAAATCTAATGAAATCAGTGAAACTCAGCGTGTTAATCCTCTTGTTGAGCGGCGTCAGCGCCTCGGCGCTGGCGCTGCCCAACATCACCCTGCTGGCGACCGGCGGCACCATCGCCGGTGGCGGCGATTCGGCGACGAAATCTAACTATACCGCGGGCAAGCTGGGTGTCGAGGCGCTGGTCGATGCGGTGCCGGCGCTGAAAGATATCGCCAACGTGCAGGGGGAGCAGGTGGTGAACATCGGCTCGCAGGACATGAACGATCAGGTCTGGCTGACGCTGGTGAAGAAAATTGACGCCGACTGCGGCAAAACCGACGGCTTCGTCATCACCCACGGCACCGATACGCTGGAAGAGACGGCCTATTTCCTCGATCTGACGGTGAAGTGCGACAAGCCGGTGGTGCTTGTCGGGGCGATGCGGCCGGCGACGGCGATGAGCGCCGATGGCCCGTTCAACCTGTATAATGCGGTGGTGACGGCGGCAGATCCGCAATCGGCCAACCGCGGGGTGCTGGTGGCGATGAACGACACCGTGCTGGACGCGCGCGACGTCACCAAGACCAATACCACCGCCGTGCAGACCTTCCAGTCGCCGAACTTCGGCCCGCTCGGGTATATCCACAACGGCAAGGTCGATTACCAGCGCTCACCGCAGCGCAAGCATACCCGTGATACGCCGTTCGACGTCAGCAAGCTGAACGAACTGCCGAAGGTCGGCATCGTCTACAACTACGCCAACGCCTCCGATGCGCCGGTCAAGGCGCTGATCGCCGAAGGGTACCAGGGCATCGTCAGCGCCGGGGTCGGCAACGGCAACCTGTATAAAACGGTGTTCGACACACTGGCGACGGCGGCACACAACGGCGTGGCGGTGGTGCGTTCTTCGCGCGTACCGACCGGCGCCACTACCGAAGATGCGGAAGTGGACGACGCCAAGTACGGCTTCGTGGCCGCTGGCACGCTGAATCCGCAAAAAGCGCGCATTTTGCTGCAGCTCGCGCTGACGCAAGCCAAAGGCGCGAAGCAAATCCAGCAGATGTTCAATCAGTACTGATCGTTTTCTCTCCTGCGGGGGCCGACCGGGTTCCCGCAGCCATCTCGGCTGAATACAGCATAAAGCACCGCGTTAACCCGCTGAATTTCCCCATGTCGCAGGGTTTTATCGTCCAAACAATCGCGATGGCCGCAGAGCCTGTCATCACCCGGCGCGACCGTTTGCCGCCGGCGGGCGAATAAGCGTTGCAGCCATGGGGCGTGAGTGATAAAACCGATGGGTTGGTTAACGCGAGCGTTAACTTCGGGCATCTTTTCGACAGGTCGCTTTTCTGCGGCGAACAGTGAATGTGGTGAGGGGAAATGACTCAGGTTTATAATTTTAGCTCTGGCCCGGCGATGCTGCCGGTGGAAGTGTTGCGTCGTGCGGAACAGGAACTGTGCAACTGGCACGGCCTGGGCACGTCAGTGATGGAAATCAGTCACCGCAGCAAAGAATTCATCGCCGTTGCCGAGCAGGCGGAACAGGATCTGCGCGATCTGCTGAAAGTCCCCTCCAACTATAAGGTGCTGTTTTGCCACGGCGGCGCCCGCGCACAATTTGCCGCGCTGCCGCTGAACCTGCTGGGCGACAAGGTCACCGCTGACTATATCGACGGCGGCTATTGGGCGCACAGCGCCATCAAGGAAGCAGAAAAGTATTGCACCCCGAACGTCATCGACGTGAAAACCCGCATCGACGGCCTGAGCGGCATCAAGCCGATGAAAGAGTGGCAACTCAGCGCCGACGCGGCCTATGTGCACTATTGCCCGAATGAGACCATCGACGGCGTGGCCATCGATGAAACGCCGGACTTCGGCGACAAAGTGGTGATCGGCGATTACTCCTCGACCATCCTGTCCCGCCCGCTCGACGTCAGCCGCTTCGGCGTGATTTACGCCGGCGCGCAGAAAAATATCGGCCCGGCCGGCCTGACGCTGGTGATCGTGCGTGACGATCTGCTGGGCAAGGCGCGCAAAGAAGTGCCGTCGATCCTCGACTACACCGTGCTGGCCGAGAACGATTCGATGTTCAACACCCCGCCGACCTTCGCCTGGTACCTGTCCGGGCTGGTGTTCAAATGGCTGAAAGAGCAGGGCGGCCTGGTGGAGATGCAAAAACGCAATCAGGCCAAGGCCGAGCTGCTGTACGCGACCATCGATAAATCCGACTTCTACCGCAGCCAGGTGGCGATCGCCAACCGCTCGTGGATGAACGTGCCGTTCCAACTGGCCGATGCGGCGCTGGACAAAGTGTTTCTCAGCGAAGCCGAGGCCATCGGCCTGCAGGCGCTGAAAGGCCACCGGGTAGTTGGCGGCATGCGCGCTTCTATTTACAATGCGATGCCGCTGGCCGGCGTGCAGGCGCTGACCGACTTCATGGCCGACTTCGAACGTCGTCACGGTTGATTCCGTCAGCCCGCCAGGCGCGGGCTGCCTCAGGCTGTTGTCCTTTTGCATTAAAGCGGCTCCGGCATTATTCCGGAGCCGTTTCGTTTATCAGAATTGGAGAGTTTTGTTCACATGGTGGATTCCCTGACGTTACAACCGGTCGCCCTGGTCAATGGCACCGTCAACTTACCCGGCTCGAAGAGCGTTTCTAACCGCGCTTTGCTGCTGGCGGCGCTGGCGAAAGGCACGACCCGGCTGACTAACCTGCTGGACAGCGACGACGTGCGTCATATGCTGAACGCGTTGCAGGCGTTGGGTGTGAACTATCAACTTTCCGCCGATCGTACCGTGTGCGAAGTGACCGGCGTGGCCGGGCCGCTGGTGGCCGGCCAGCCGCTGGAACTGTTCCTCGGCAACGCCGGTACGGCGATGCGCCCATTGGCGGCGGCGCTGTGCCTCGGCGAAGGCGACGTGGTGTTGACCGGTGAACCGCGCATGAAAGAGCGCCCGATCGGCCATCTGGTGGACGCGTTGCGCCAGGGCGAGGCGCAGATTGATTATCTCGAGCAGACCGATTACCCGCCGATTCGCCTGCGCGGCGGCTTCCTGGGCGGCGACGTCACCGTTGACGGCAGCGTCTCCAGCCAGTTCCTGACCGCGTTGCTGATGACCGCGCCGCTGGCGCCGCAGGATACGCAGATCCACATCAAGGGCGAGTTGGTTTCCAAGCCGTACATCGACATCACGCTGCATCTGATGCGTACCTTCGGCGTATCGGTGAGCCACGACAACTACCGGGTGTTCCATATCCAAGGGCGCCAGACGTATATCGCGCCGGGCGATTATCTGGTTGAGGGCGACGCTTCTTCCGCCTCCTACTTCCTGGCGGCGGCGGCGATCAAAGGCGGCACCGTGCGCGTGACCGGCATCGGCCGCAAAAGCGTGCAGGGCGACACCAAGTTCGCCGATGCGCTGGAGAAAATGGGCGCGCGCATCACCTGGGGCGACGATTTCATCGAGTGCAGCCGCGGTGAACTGCACGGCATCGACATGGACATGAACCACATTCCGGACGCGGCGATGACTATCGCCACCGCGGCGTTGTTCGCCGAGGGGCCGACCACCATCCGCAATATCTACAACTGGCGGGTGAAGGAGACCGACCGTCTGGCGGCGATGGCCACCGAGCTGCGTAAAGTGGGGGCGGAAGTGGACGAGGGCGAAGACTACATTCACGTCGTGCCGCCGGCCAAACTGCAGTTTGCCGAGATCGGTACCTACAACGATCACCGCATGGCGATGTGCTTCTCGCTGGTGGCGCTGTCGGATACCCCGGTCACCATTCTCGATCCGAAATGCACCGCGAAAACCTTCCCGGATTATTTCGAGCAGTTGGCGCGCATCAGCCAGCCGGCGTAGTAACCCGTCAAATCGTTTATTTTAAGGCCCCTTTGTGGGCCTTTATCGTTTTTAACCTTCGGCGACCGGCGTTTCTTCTATACTTTTTCGCGGTTGTGCGCTTATTTTCAACAACCGGACAGTTCCAGGGTAACAGATTGCCGTAGGGCAGCGTATAATACGCCACCGTATTTGCCCCTGATTGGGCAGGTGGCAGAGCGCACGGGCTTCGAGTCGAAGCGCGCCGTGTCTCTGTGAGGTTTTCTACCTGAAGGAGAGAGAAATGACGGCTACAGCCCCGGTGATAACCGTTGATGGACCAAGTGGCGCAGGTAAAGGCACGCTGTGTAAAGCGTTGGCCGAGTCCCTTGGTTGGCGTTTGCTGGATTCCGGCGCGATCTATCGCGTGCTGGCGCTGGCGGCGTTGCATCATCAGGTGGATATCACTTCTGAGGAAGCGCTGGTTCCGCTGGCCGCACATCTCGATGTTCGCTTCGTTGCCCAGGACGGCAAGCTGCAGGTGATTTTGGAAGGTGAGGACGTCAGCAATGAGATCCGCACCGAAACCGTCGGCAACACCGCGTCGCAAGCGGCGGCGTTTCCTCGCGTGCGCGAGGCGTTGCTGCGCCGCCAGCGCGCATTCCGCGAAGCGCCCGGCCTGATTGCCGACGGTCGCGATATGGGCACGGTGGTGTTCCCGGACGCGCCGGTCAAGATTTTCCTCGACGCCAGCTCGGAGGAGCGCGCACACCGCCGCATGCTGCAGTTGCAGGAAAAGGGCTTTAATGTTAACTTTGAACGTCTTTTAGCCGAGATAAAGGAACGGGACGACCGTGACCGTAATCGGCCTATCGCGCCTCTGGTGCCTGCTTCTGACGCCCTCGTGCTGGATTCTACCAGCATGTCGATCGAAGAAGTGATCCAGCAGGCGTTGACGTATGCACAGAAAGTGTTGGCGTTGCCGCAGCAATAAGCGCGGCGGCGCTATTGGCTTTTTGTCATATTTGTCATAGCGGTATCGCAATATATCGGGTAAAATTTTACCCCTGTAACCTTAAACCCTGTCGGCATGGAGCCAATGGCGGGGTATGTGAAACAACCCCATTCGGCGGGACGCTAAATGGACGTTAAACTAAAGAACCCTGAAGATTAACAACATGACTGAATCTTTCGCTCAACTCTTTGAAGAATCCTTAAAAGAAATCGAAACCCGCCCGGGTTCCATCGTTCGTGGCGTCGTTGTTGCTATCGACAAAGATATCGTACTGGTTGACGCCGGTCTGAAATCTGAGTCTGCCATCCCGGCTGAGCAATTCAAAAACGCCCAGGGCGAGCTGGAAATCCAGGTTGGTGACGAAGTTGACGTTGCTCTGGATGCTGTTGAAGACGGCTTCGGTGAAACCCTGCTGTCCCGTGAGAAAGCTAAGCGTCACGAAGCTTGGATCACGCTGGAAAAAGCCTACGAAGAAGCTGAGACTGTAACCGGTGTTATCAACGGCAAAGTGAAGGGTGGCTTCACCGTCGAGCTGAACGGCATCCGCGCGTTCCTGCCAGGTTCCCTGGTTGACGTGCGTCCGGTACGTGACACTCTGCACCTGGAAGGCAAAGAGCTTGAGTTCAAAGTCATCAAGCTGGATCAGAAGCGCAACAACGTTGTCGTTTCTCGCCGTGCGGTTATCGAATCCGAGAACAGCGCTGAGCGCGATCAACTGCTGGAAAACCTGCAGGAAGGCATGGAAGTCAAAGGTATCGTTAAGAACCTCACTGACTACGGTGCATTCGTTGATCTGGGCGGCGTAGACGGCCTGCTGCACATCACTGACATGGCTTGGAAACGCGTTAAGCACCCAAGCGAAATCGTCAACGTTGGCGATGAAATAACTGTTAAAGTGCTGAAGTTCGACCGCGAGCGTACTCGTGTCTCCCTGGGCCTGAAACAGCTGGGCGAAGATCCATGGGTTGCTATCGCGAAACGTTACCCAGAAGGCACCAAGCTGACTGGTCGTGTAACCAACCTGACTGATTACGGCTGCTTCGTAGAAATCGAAGAAGGCGTTGAAGGTCTGGTACACGTTTCTGAAATGGATTGGACCAACAAAAACATCCATCCGTCCAAAGTTGTTAACGTGGGCGACGTAGTGGAAGTGATGGTTCTGGACATCGATGAAGAACGTCGTCGTATCTCCCTGGGCCTGAAGCAGTGCAAATCCAACCCATGGCAGCAGTTCGCAGAGACCCACAACAAGGGCGACCGCGTTGAAGGTAAAATCAAGTCTATCACTGACTTCGGTATCTTCATCGGCCTGGACGGCGGCATCGACGGCCTGGTTCACCTGTCTGACATCTCCTGGAACGTTGCAGGCGAAGAAGCAGTACGTGAATACAAGAAAGGCGACGAAATCGCTGCGGTTGTTCTGCAAGTTGACGCAGAGCGCGAGCGTATCTCCCTGGGCGTGAAGCAGCTGGCTGAAGACCCGTTCAATAACTACCTGTCTATGAACAAGAAAGGTGCTATTGTTACTGGTAAAGTCACTGCAGTTGACGCCAAAGGTGCTACAGTTGAATTGGCAGGCGGCGTAGAAGGTTACCTGCGTGCATCTGAAGCCTCTCGCGACCGCATTGAAGATGCAACTCTGGTTCTGAACGTAGGTGACGAAGTTGAAGCTAAATTCACCGGCGTTGACCGTAAGAACCGCGTTGTAAGCCTGTCCGTACGTGCTAAGGACGAAGCTGACGAGAAAGACGCCATCGCAACTGTTAACAACAAACAGGAAGAAGGCAACTTCTCTAACGCAATGGCTGAAGCTTTCAAAGCGGCTAAAGGCGAGTAATGACGGGGGGCGGTTTCTGACCGCCCCGATACGGTAGTTTAGCTGCAAAGCTTGGAGGTACTATGACCAAGTCTGAACTTATTGAAAGACTTGCTGGCCAGCAATCTCATATTCCGGCGAAGGCCGTTGAGGATGCAGTGAAAGAGATGCTTGAGCACATGGCCGCAACGCTGGCCGAGGGCGAACGCATTGAGATCCGCGGATTCGGCAGTTTTTCTCTTCACTACCGTGCCCCGCGTGTAGGCCGCAACCCGAAAACCGGTGACAAAGTTGAGCTGGACGGCAAGTACGTTCCTCACTTCAAACCTGGCAAAGAGTTGCGTGACCGCGCCAATATCTATGGCTAGTCGCTGACTGCTCATAGCGTTGTTGCTTGTAAAGAATATAAAACGGTGCCTTTAAGGCGCCGTTTTTTTTCGCCTGCGGTTCTCCCTGCTCCGCTTAGGAATTGCGCACCGCGCCGCATTTACGATGTGGCTCCTGCATAGATCTCTCTTATCCTGCCATGTTCACCGCATCTTCATTAAAGCCCGCTGGCGACGACATGCCGCTTGAATCATCCTGTTTGCCTGCCGTAACGCGCTTGCGTTCGTGGCGGGTACGATGGGAGAAGAGCGATCAAAATTTCGCTGGATCTGGCGATATTCGCCGTTATCTGCGGCATCCTGCCGCTGCTGGTTTTACCTCAGTTGCCTGAGCAATGGCAGCTGTGGCCGATGTTGCTTGTTGCCGGTTTACTGCTGCGCATTCGTTGGCCGTTCTGCCGTTATTTGGCCTGCCTGGGGTTGGGGTTCACTTGGGCGGTTTTCAACGCCGGAAGCCTGATTGGGCAAATGGAGCGCTTAAGCCGCGGATCGGAAGTGACGGCGGTGGTGCAGGTTAGCAGCATCGCGCTGAAGCCCGCCGCCAGTAAACAGACGTTGATGCGCATCGAGCGTGTCAACGGCCATTGGTTGGCGCCTGCGCTGGCGTTTACCACGACGTGGGCCCCAGAACAGCAGCAGCTGTGCGCTGGGCAGCGTTGGCAATTGAAACTGCGTTTGCGGCCGGTACATGGCAAACTCAATGAAGGCGGCTTCGACAGCCAACGGTGGGCGATCGCACAACGCCAGCCGTTGACTGGGCAAGTCAGGCAGGCTCGTTTGCTGGATGGCGATTGCGGCCTACGCCAGCGCATAATCAGCCATGCGGAAACCAATATCGGCGAGCTGCGTTACAAGGCTGTATTGCTGGCGTTGGCATTTGGGGAGCGAACCGCGCTGGAGCAGGCTTTGCGCATGCTGATGTTGAAAACCGGCATCGCACACTTGATGGCGATCTCAGGGTTGCATGTGGCGATGGTCGCCATCTTGTTCTGGGTTACATTGCGTGCGCTGCAGCTTTTTCTTCCTTCTCATCTAATTGGCTATCGCTTTCCGCTGGTCGCGGGCTGGGTGGCGACGCTGATCTATGTCTGGTTGGTAGGCGCCCAGCCGCCGGCGGTGCGCACCGCGTTGGCGATGACGCTGTGGATGCTGCTGCGCTTGCGCGGCGTCCATTGTTCTTCTTGGCAAGTGTGGCTGTGGTGTGTCGGGCTTATTTTACTGTGCGATCCGCTGGCGGTCTTGTCAGACAGTTTCTGGCTGTCGGTACTGGCGGTGGGGTGCCTGATTTTTTGGTTCGAATGGGCACCGCTCGGCGAGCGATTCCGATCGGCCTGGTATTGGGCACCGGTGCGTTGGCTGCATATTCAGCTCGGTATGACGTTGCTGCTGGTGCCGATGCAGGCCGCGCTGTTTCTGGGCCTGACGCTGACCTCGCTGCCGGCCAATTTGTGGGCGGTACCGATTGTCTCATTGGTGACGGTGCCGCTGATTTTGCTGGCGGTGATGTTCGGTTTCTTCCCTTCGTTAAGCTACGGACTATGGTGGCTGGCGGACTTCACGCTGCAGTGGGTATTTGTACCTCTGAATTACCTGCAACGTGGTTGGGTGGATTTGGGGGCGGCTTCGCTGTTGGCCAGCGCGGCGGGATGGCTCATCGTCGTCTGTTGGCGCTTTCATTGGTGGTGGCGTTATGCGTCGGGACTGGCGACGATAGCGATATGCTGCGTGCTGTGGCGGGAAAAAGAACCGACTTACCGCTGGCGAGTCGATATGCTTGATGTCGGGCACGGTTTGGCGGTGGTCATTGAACAAAACGGTAAGGGAGTACTGTATGATACCGGCGATCGTTGGCCGGGTGGCAGTGCCGCCGAGCGCCATATTTTGCCGATGCTGAACTGGCGGAGCATTGAACTGGAACAGATCATTATCAGCCATGCTCATCTCGATCATATCGGCGGGCTGCCGACGGTACAGAGTGCGTTTCCACAGGCGACGGTGCGCAGCCCGATACGCGGGGAGGGGCATTTGCCCTGCGTCGCCGGTGAGCGTTGGCGCTGGCAGTCGTTGCAATTCGAAGTGCTGTGGCCACCGAAAACGCTCAAAAGGCCGGGCAATGACGACTCCTGCGTGATCCGTATCGACGACGGGAAATACAGTCTGCTGCTCACCGGCGACGCCGAAAAGAAAGCAGAGGCGCAGCTGATTCGATTGCGGCGCGACCGTTTAGCCGCCACGGTATTGCAGGTGGGGCATCATGGCAGCAGAACCTCTTCGACGCCGCCGTTTCTGCGCGCGGTCAATCCTGAGGCGGCATTGGCGTCAGCATCACGTTACAACAAGTGGCGATTACCGGCGCGTAAAGTGGTCGCCAGATACCGGGCAAATGGCATTACATGGCGCGATACGACACGCTCTGGTCAGTTATCGGTACTTTTTTTCGACAACGATTGGCAAATTAAAGGCTTTCGCGAACAATTAATGCCCCGTTGGTACCATCAGCGGTTTGGCGTAGAGGGTGATAATGAGTAAAATAGGCCGCTATTTCTTCCGATGCTGGTATTTGCATGATGAATGATAAAGATCTCTCGACCTGGCAGACATTCCGTCGACTCTGGCCGATGATCACTCCTTTTAAGACCGGGCTGATTGTGGCCGCCATTGCGTTGATTATGAACGCAGCGGGTGACACGCTGATGCTGTCTCTGCTTAAACCGCTATTGGACGATGGGTTTGGAAAAACCGACAGCAGCGTGCTGGTGTGGATGCCGTTGGCGGTCATTGCGCTGATGCTGATGCGCGGCGTGACCAGCTTTGTTTCAAGCTACTGCATTTCCTGGGTTTCCGGCATGGTGGTGATGCAGATGCGCCGCCGCCTGTTTGGCCATATGATGAGAATGCCGGTGGCCTTCTTCGATCAGCAGTCCACCGGGACTTTGCTGTCGCGCATTACCTATGATTCCGAGCAGGTAGCTTCCTCCTCGTCCAGCGCGCTGGTGACCGTGGTGCGTGAAGGGGCTTCGATCATTGGCCTGTTCATCATGATGTTCTACTACAGCTGGCAGCTGTCGGTGATCCTGATCGTGCTGGCGCCGATCGTCTCCATCGCTATTCGCCTGGTCTCCAAGCGTTTCCGCAACATCAGCAAGAACATGCAGAACACGATGGGGCAGGTGACCACCAGCGCCGAACAGATGCTGAAAGGCCATAAAGAAGTGCTGATCTTCGGTGGCCAGCAGGTGGAAACCGAGCGCTTCAACTCGGTCAGCAACCGCATGCGTCAACAGGGCATGAAACTGGTTTCCGCGTCTTCGATTTCCGATCCGATCATTCAGCTGATCGCTTCGCTGGCGCTGGCGTTTGTGCTGTTTGCCGCCAGCTTCCCAAGCGTGATGGCGACCCTGACCGCCGGTACCATTACCGTGGTGTTCTCATCGATGATCGCGCTGATGCGCCCGCTGAAGTCGCTGACCAACGTCAATGCCCAGTTCCAACGCGGGATGGCGGCATGCCAGACGCTGTTCTCCATTTTGGATATGGAACAGGAAAAAGACACCGGCACCCGCGAAGTGAAGCGTGCGAAAGGCGATATCGAATTCCGTAACGTCACTTTCTACTACCCATCCAAGGAAACGCCGGCGCTGCGTGATATCAACCTGAAAATCGCCGAAGGCAAGACCGTCGCCTTGGTGGGCCGTTCCGGTTCGGGTAAATCCACCATCGCCAACCTGTTGACGCGTTTTTACGATATCCAAGAAGGCGAAATCCTGATGGATGGCCACGATTTGCGCGAATATACCCTGGCCTCGCTGCGCAATCAGGTAGCGCTGGTCTCGCAAAACGTGCACCTGTTCAACGACACCATCGCCAACAACATTGCCTATGCACGCGAGAGTGAATACAGCCGCGAGCAGATTGAGAAAGCGGCCGAAATGGCGTACGCAATGGACTTCATCAACAAGATGGAGAACGGCCTGGATACGGTGATCGGTGAGAACGGCGTGATGCTGTCCGGTGGCCAACGCCAGCGTATCGCCATCGCGCGCGCGCTGCTGCGTGACTGCCCGATCCTTATCCTGGATGAGGCGACCTCTGCGCTGGATACCGAGTCCGAGCGGGCCATTCAGGCTGCGCTGGACGAGTTGCAGAAAGACCGTACTTCATTAGTGATCGCGCACCGCCTGTCGACGATTGAGAAGGCGGATGAGATCCTAGTGGTGGAAGATGGTCGCATCGTCGAACGCGGCGAACACACCGAGTTGCTTGAGCGGCAGGGCGCCTATGCGCAGCTGCACCGTATGCAGTTTGGTCAATAATGATTGAGCGCATCTGGTCCGGCGGTTCGTTGCTTTATCTGGCGCTATTGCCACTCTCGTGGCTGTATGGCCTGCTCAGTTGGCTGATCCGCCTCAGTTACCGCTGCGGCTTGCGTAAAAGTTGGCGTTCGCCGGTGCCGGTGGTGGTGGTGGGTAATCTCACCGCCGGCGGCAACGGCAAAACGCCGATGGTGATCTGGCTGGTGGAACACCTGCAGCAGCGGGGCTACCGCGTTGGGGTGGTGTCGCGCGGCTACGGCGGCAAGTCGGCGGTCTATCCTCTGGTGCTGGGTCAGAATACATCGACCCGCGAGGCGGGGGATGAGCCGGTGCTGATTTATCAGCGTACCGGGGCGCCCGTGGCGATCGCGCCCAAGCGCGCCGAGGCGGTGCAGGCTCTGCTGCAACAACAGCCGCTGGATGTGATCATCACCGACGACGGCTTGCAGCACTACGCTTTACAGCGTGACTTCGAGCTGGTGGTCATCGACGGTGTGCGTCGGTTCGGTAACGGCTGGTGGTTGCCGGCCGGGCCGATGCGCGAGCGCGCTGCGCGGCTTGGCAGCGTCGATGCGCGCGTCGCCAATGGCGGCGTGGCGCAGGCCGGGGAAATTGCCATGCGTCTGCAGGCGCGTGACGCAGTGAACCTGCTAAGCGGTGAACGTCGCCCGGCGGCCGAGCTGCCGCGCGTGGTGGCGATGGCGGGTATCGGCCATCCGCCGCGTTTCTTCGCGACGTTGGAAAAGCTGAACGTCGAGGTGGTGCAGGAAGTGGCGTTTGCCGATCATCAGGAATATCAGCAGGCGCAGCTGGCGGCGTTGGTTACCGCAGAGCAAACGCTGCTGATGACGGAGAAGGACGCGGTAAAATGCCGCGCCTTTGCCCAGCCTAATTGGTGGTATTTACCGGTTGATGCGGTGCTACCTTCCGCTCAGGCTGAGCAACTGCTGCAGGATATCGAATCTCTACTGGCTAAGTAACCTCAGGACGCCAGCGTGACAAGCCCCAGGGCTTGCGCGCAGGCTTCCAGCGAACGCTGCTGGGTTTGTTGATACAGCGCCAGCTCGTCGATCACCTCACTGCCCAACGCTTGTTCAAACGCTGCCCGGCTGGAAGCGGCGTTGTACTGCGCGTGGCGGCTGTCCCCCAGATTCGACTGGAAAATCCCCGCCGCGCTGACCGGCAGAAAATCTTCATACACCAGTGGCTGGAAGCGAACGTGTTCTTTCTCGATCAGTTGCTCCAGGGTGCTGTGCTTATCCAGCGATTCTTTGGCCGCCAGGCCGCATTCGGTCGGGAAATAGCGGAACCAGGCCAGCTGTTGCTCGCGCAGCGTGGCGTAATCATCCGGAAACGCCCGGAAGTTTTCTTCCAGCAGCTGATAATAGCGTTCGGCATTTTTCTCGCTCGGCGGCGCCTGCAGCGCATCGTTGGTGGCCTGCAGAAGACGATCGTAAAGTTCGCGTCCTTTCGTCGTCAGCGCCACACCACGCTGTTCGATCTCGCCGAACCGCGCTGTGTGGTGACCGGCGATAGCGTGGCCGTCGCGCTCAACGAAATCGACGCGTTCTTCTAACGCCTTGAAGCTGGTCTGGCGCAGCAGGATCGCGCGACGGCGGCGCGGCGGGCCCTCGATGACCGCTTTGGGCGTAATACCGCGGGCGGGCATCGCCTGTTGAACGCGATCGATATCCAGCGTGCGCGGTGTCAGATGATTGATATGCGGCCCTTTAAACGCCACCACGTCGGCGATCAGTCGATGCTGATCGTGTAGCTGCCGGTATTCTTCTGCGCTGACCGTCGCCTGGTTGTGCCAGCGGAAGGTTTCCAGCGCTTGTTCGACAAATTCTTGCGCCTGCACCTCATTCAGCCCGCCTTGCGCTTCCTGCAACGCGATCAGTTCCAACGCGCGATCGGTAAAGATACGGCGGCGCGCCAGCAAGCGTTCGGCCAGCTCACGCAGCGCGGGATCTTCTATCAGCTCCAGGCGAAGCAAGGAGGTAAATACGCGGAACGGACTGACCTGCAGCGCGTCTTCGTGTACGGCGCGAAAGGCGGTCGAGTGCACGGGAACGCCCGCCACAGACAGATCATAGTAACCGACCGGCGCCATGCCCATCACCCGGAACAGACGGCGCAGGGTGGCCAGTTCGCCAGCAGTGCCGACCCGGATCGCGCCGTGGCGCTCCATCGCGAGGCGTTCGATCTCGCCGGTGATTTGCAGTTGATGAGCCAGTGCGGCATCTTCGCGCAGAACCTGTCGGTTGGTTTCCGCCACCAGCTCCAGCAGATCGCCGTACAGCGGTACCTCCTTTTGGTACATGTCCGACATCGCGTGAGAGAATCTGGCGCGGATTTCATTAGGTGAAACGAACTGCTGGGCGGTCATGCGCATAGCTCCTTGATTCAGCATAATCTGAAAAATCGTGTTTTTAGCGGCAAAAGTGCTGGCGAAAAAGCCGTCTGCCTTGTTTTCCCCTCAAGTTTAGCCATCTGATTTGGGATTTGTTATAGACGTGGCAAGCATATTAGAGTTTTATGCGTTAGCTCTCATTTGTAGCGCACGGACGGGCAAACGATGCCCCGGTGAGGAGAAGAACGCGGTGGATCGGCCGCGGCGAGCGTTAAATTAAGTCATGTATATTCATGGGGATAAAAATAAATTCGGCGTATTTATGAATTAAAGGCAATAAACCTCTTGTGCATTCATCATTTTTATGAGTAAATGCAAGTCGGCCTGTAATCCAGACCTATTTATGTTCGAGTTTAGAGTTAAGCAGTTCCTCCAAAAACGTTATCATCCGATTCCGCTTCAAAGACGAACCTTCTAAGTACCTCCCATAAGTAATGTTTCTGACATGGTCACAATTGCCTCTTATGGCAGGTTTTGTAAATATATTTAAAGGTAAAAGTAATGTCTAAGAAGACGGGTCAAGTTAAGTGGTTCAACGAAAGCAAAGGTTTTGGTTTCATTGAGCAGCACGACGGCGGCAAAGATGTATTCGTACACTTCTCCGCTATCATGACCGACGGTTTCAAGACCCTGGCTGAAGGCCAGCGCGTCGAGTACACCATCCAGGACAGTCCGCGCGGGCCGGCTGCCGCTAACGTAGTTGCTCTGTAAGAAGACAGGGAACGCGTATAAGAGATCTTAATACAACCATGGTGATGCCTCAGCGCTGAATCATGCGGAAGATATTAAGTTCAACAAGCCCGCCTTCGTGCGGGTTTTTTAATTTTTTGCTCACGAGAGGTTTGTTACGAAAAACTTTAGGATGGGCTGGTAGCGTCCAGACAATATAAAAAATGACGTTGTCAAGGATGCTCAAGTAAAAGGATATAAGTTATGTTTAAAAATACTGTGTTAAAAATGGGCCGTGTGAAATGGTTTAATCAGGCCGAAGGCTATGGTTTTATTTCACCGGTAGATGGCAGCGACGAAATCTATGTCAATCGCAACGCTATCGCCAACACCAAAAATAAGTCGTTGAACGAAGGTCAGAACGTTGAGTTCTCGATCTATCGCAGCTCGCATGGGCTGTCCGCGGCAGACGTTATCGCGTTCTGATCGCACCCACCTTCCTCGCCAGTGCCGGTGTCGCCACCCGCAAGCACTGGCGAAGATAAATCCCGCGATATCCACTATTATCAGGCCATTGCCTACTCGCCACGGATATCAGGATGACCATCCCGACCCTTTCCCTTACCGCCGCTCGCGCGCTGCACCTTGCCGCCCAGGGGCTGCTTTCTCCGCTTAAACGCCAGGCTCGGCCCGATGACGTCTTGAGTGCGATCCAGCGCATGGGGTTGTTACAAATCGATACCATTAGCGTCGTTGCTCGCAGCCCGTATCTGGTGCTGTTCAGCCGTTTGGGAGCCTATCAGCCGGAGTGGCTTGAGCAGGCGCTTGCCGGCCGCAAGCTGTTCGAGTATTGGGCGCATGAGGCCTGTTTCCTGCCGATCGAAGATTTTGGCCTGCTGCGCCACCGCATGCTGGCGCCGCATGATATGGGCTGGAAATACTCCGCCGACTGGGTGCAGCAGCACCAGGCCGCGATGGACAACCTGCTGCGGCACATCGAACAACAGGGGCCGGTGCGCTCCGCCGATTTCAGCGCCGAGAAGAAGGGCAACAGCGGGTGGTGGGACTGGAAACCGGAGAAACGTCATCTGGAAATTCTGTTTACCGCCGGCAAGCTGATGGTGGCCGAACGTCGCAACTTCCACCGGGTTTACGATCTGACCGAAAGGCTGCTGCCGGCCTGGGACGATGTGCGCCATACGCTGCCTGTGGAGCAGGCGCGCCGGCAGATGCTGTGCCGCACCTGCCGCTATCTGGGCATTTTCCGCGCCGAGTGGTTGGCGGATTACTATCGGCTGAAGCGCGTGGCGCCAAAAGCCTTGCTGGCAGCGCTGCAGGAACAGGGCGAGATTACGCCGGTGCAGGTAGAGGGGCTGGAAGGACAATTCTATGTGCATGAATCACTGGCGGAATTGCTGCCGCTGGCGGAGCAGGGCAAACTCAAATCGACGGTCACCAGCCTGCTTTCGCCTTTTGATCCGGTGGTGTGGGATCGCCGTCGGGCGCTCGAGCTGTTCAACTTTGACTATCGGCTAGAGTGTTACACGCCGAAAGAAAAACGTCGCTATGGCTACTTCACCTTGCCGGTGCTGCATCGCGGCGAGCTGGTGGGGCGGATTGACGCCAAGGCGCACCGTCGCCAGGGCATCTTCGAGATCATCAGCTTCCATGCGGAACCGCAGGTGCGCTTCGGCAAACAGAGAACGCAAGATATCCGACAGGCCATCGCGCGCACGGCCAAATGGCACGGTGCACAACGCGTCGCGCTGGGCGACATTCCGGCGGTGTTGGCCGCTGAATGGGGTGCCGGCTGGGAAGTGGGATAACGAGCGACGCCGTCGGTGGGGTAAAACGAAGTTAAGCGTCGCTCGTTACAAAGGGGCTCAGTGGCTGAAGTTAGCGAACAGAGCGATGATTTTATGCAGACGTTTGATCACGTATTACTACCTTTTTGTGATTTGTATCACAAAATTCTACGCCGGGATGCGCCGCAGTTCAAGCTGTTGCGCCGGCGCGGTGAGGAAATATCGGCGGGTTGGTGCCGCCGATGATTAACCTGAGGCCGGGCGTTATGCTATCCTCACTGCCTTTCCCAGATGACCAATCCCCTTGCGGAGGATGCATGGACCACCGTTTACTCGAAATCGTTGCCTGCCCGGTATGCAACGGCAAACTCTATTTCAATAAAGAAAACCAGGAGCTGGTGTGCAAAGCGGACGGGTTGGCTTACCCGCTGCGCGACGGCATCCCGGTGCTGTTGGAAAATGAAGCGCGTGCACTGTCGCTGGACGAGAAGCACGCATGAGTTTTATCGCTATTATTCCCGCCCGCTACGCCTCAACCCGTTTGCCGGGCAAACCGCTGGCCGATATTCACGGTAAGCCGATGGTGGTGCACGTGATGGAGCGTGCCCGTGAGTCCGGCGCCAGCCGCGTCATCGTGGCGACCGATCACCTTGAGGTCGCCAAAGCGGTGGAAGCCGCCGGCGGCGAAGTGTGCATGACCAGCCCGGATCACCATTCCGGCACCGAGCGTCTGGCGGAAGTGATCGCGCACTACGGCTTTGCCGACGACCAGATCATCGTTAACGTGCAGGGCGACGAACCGCTGATCCCACCGGTGATCGTGCGTCAGGTCGCAGAGAATCTGGCGGGCAGCCAGGCCGGCATGGCGACGTTGGCAGTGCCGATCGAGAGCGCGGAAGAGGCTTTCAACCCCAACGCGGTGAAGGTCGTAATGGACGCACAGGGCTACGCACTCTATTTCTCACGCGCCACCATTCCGTGGGATCGCGAACGTTTCGCTGCGTCGAAAGAGAGCATCGGCGACAGCCTGCTGCGTCACATCGGCATCTATGCGTACCGTGCCGGTTTCGTGCGCCGCTACGTCAGCTGGGCGCCGAGCCAACTGGAACAGATCGAGCTGTTGGAACAGCTGCGCGTGCTGTGGTACGGTGAAAAAATCCACGTGGCGGTCGCGAAAGCGATCCCGAGCGTGGGGGTCGATACGCCGGAAGATCTCCAGCGCGTGCGCGACAGCATTCAACCCTGAGCCTGATTTCGTCGGCGCGGCGCGCAACGCGCCGACGATGTAATTCCTCCCCTATTGATCCCCGTTTTGTTGATCTGCGTTGAAGAATTTTTCCGCTCACCGTTCGATGATGTTACGCATCCCCCCATATTAGCCTGAGGTGAATGCCTTATGGAGCAGTTACGCGCAGAACTGAGCATTGTGCTGGGTGAGTCCATCAGCCGGCTGGAGCGGGTGAGCGAGCAGCCTTATGCGCATATGTATTCGCTGTACGATCGGCAGGGCAACGCCATCCCGCTGATGGCGAAAAGTTTTATCTGTCAGGGTATTGCCCAACAGGAGGCGTATAAGTTGTCGATGTTGGCGCGCGACGGGGATATTCGCCTGCCGACGGTGTACGGCGTAGTGTGCACCCACCAGGCGCCGTATACGGAAATCCTGCTGATCGAACGCCTGCGCGGCGTGTCGGCCGAAGCGCCAACGCGTTCGCCGGATCGCTGGAACATGTTGATGGAGCAGATCGTCGACGGGGTATTGGCCTGGCACCGCATCGACAGTCACGGCAGCGTCGGCAGCGTTGACAGCACGCAGGAGAACGACTGGTTTTGTTGGTATCAACAGCGGGTTGAAGTGCTGTGGGCGACGGTGGTCAATCTCACTACCCCGCAGCTGACCATGGCGGATCGGCGTTTGCTGTATCGCACGCGCGAAGCGCTGACTCATTTCTTCGTCGGCTTCGACGATCCCTGCGTCCTGGTGCACGGCAACCTGTCGCTGCGCAGTATGCTGAAAGATCCCAAAAGCGATCAACTGCTGGCGATGCTCAATCCCGGTGTGGTGCTGTGGGCGCCGCGCGAATACGATCTTTTCCGCCTTTGCGAGCCGGGCATGCCCAGCCAACTGCTGTTCAGCTATCTGCAGCGGGCGCCGGTCGCCGACGCTTTCCTTGCGCGGCGCTGGCTATACGTGGTGTGGGAAGCGGTAGGGCGTTTGATCCATACCGGCAAGCTGGAGCGGCGGCCGTTCGACTATGCGTCGCAACAGCTGCTGCCCTGGCTGGCCGGTTGAACGGGTTTTACTCGGCGCCGGCGCTATCCGCGCCTTTCAGCCACTGCCACAGGCTGCCCAGCGTTTCATACCAGGCACGTTCGGTATGGCCGAGGAACATCGACGACGGTGTGGCGCGATCCCAGATATTCAGCGGCGAGTCGATCGCCAACTGGTTGGCCGGTGCTGGGATCGGGTGCAGGCCTTTAGCCTTGAAAAAACGCATGGCACGCGGCAGATGGTTGGCGGAGGTCACCAGAATGAACGGTTGCTCGCCGACCAACTTGGCGACCTGAGCGGCTTCTTCTTCGGTATCGCGCGGTTCCCTCAAAATCACCATATCGCTGCGCGGCACGCCCAGGCTTTCGGCTACCAGCGCCGCCGTGGCGGCGTTGCTTTGCATGCGTCCGGCGGACGCGCCGGTAAACACCATCCTGGCGCCGGGATGCGCAAGGTAGAGCCGCACGCCTTCCGTCACGCGCGGCAGACTGTTGCCGAGCAGGTTCGAGCTAGGTGCCCAGTCGGGGTTGTAGGTATAGCCCCCGCCCAACACCACGATGTAGCTGACCGGATCGTTGCCGTGATAAGTCTGGTATTCGGCTTCGATCGGCCGCAGCAGTCGGTCGGCCACCGGTTGCAGGCTGAAAAGCAGTAAAAACAGCCAGCTCAGCGTGAAAATCGTCTTACCGCTTTTTTGCCAACGGGTGAACCACAGCAGTAACAGCGCCAGCCCCATCAGCAGCATCAACAGCGGTAGCGGCATCAGCAGGGCGCCAAAGAACTTTTTCAGGTTGAACAGCATCGAAAATCAGATCCTTTTGAGTGAAAAAGCGGCATCCAGGCATAAACAGGCCGCAAGAAGATACATTCTAAGCCAGTCTGTGCCAAAATAGCAGGTTTGAATGGGCGTGCGCTTTGCCGCCGCAAGAATGAGATCAGCGGAGCCGTTGTCCATGCAGGATCGCAATTTTGACGATATTGCTGAAAAATTTGCGCGTAATATTTACGGCACCACGAAAGGAAAAATCCGCCAGGCGGTGGTTTGGCAGGATCTGACCGGGCTGCTGGCGCAGTTGCCGCAGCGGCCGCTGCGCATCCTTGACGCCGGGGGCGGGGAAGGCCATATGGCCTGCCAACTGGCAGAATTAGGACACCAGGTGTTGTTGTGCGATCTTTCTGGTGAGATGATCCAGCGCGCCGCGCAGCTGGCGGAGCAGAAAGGTGTGAGCCAGAACATGCAATTCGTACAAAGTTCTGCGCAGGATATCGCTCAACATTTGGAACAGCCGGTTGATCTGATATTGTTTCATGCAGTGCTTGAATGGATCGCAGAACCCGAAGCGGCACTGCAGGCATTGTGTGATTGTCTGACGCCGGGTGGCGCGCTGTCGCTGATGTTCTTCAACGCTAACGGCCTCTTGATGCGTAACGTGGTGTTGGGTAACTTCCAACTGGTGGATCCCGAAGTCAGACGGCGCCGCAAGCGTTCGCTGTCGCCACAATATCCGCACGATCCGCTATTGGTCTACGGCTGGCTGGAACAGCTGGGCATGCGCATCAGCGGCAAAACCGGCGTGCGGGTGTTTCACGACTACCTGCAGAGCAGACAGCTGCAAACACAAAAATTTGAAGAGTTACTGGCGCTTGAACAGCACTATTGCCGGCAGGAGCCGTACGTGAGTTTGGGGCGCTATATTCACGTCATGGCGCATAAACCAAACCTGAAGGACGAACTATGAGTGAATTTTCCCAGACAGTACCCGAACTGGTCGCCTGGGCACGGAAAAATGATTTCTCTATTTCGCTCCCTACGGAGCGTCTCGCATTTCTGCTCGCCATCGCCACCCTGAACGGCGAACGGCTGGACGGCGAGATGAGCGAAGGTGAGCTGGTTGATGCATTTCGCCATGTCAGCAAGGGTTTTGAACAGACGCATGAAACGGTGGCGATGCGCGCCAACAATGCGATCAACGACATGGTGCGCCAGCGCCTGTTGAACCGCTTTACCAGCGAACTGGCGGACGGCAACGCGATTTACCGCCTGACGCCGCTGGGTATCGGCATTACCGATTACTATATTCGCCAACGCGAATTCTCCACGCTGCGTCTGTCGATGCAGCTGTCGATCGTGGCGCAGGAACTCAAACGCGCCGCCGATGCCGCCGACGAGGGCGGCGACGATTTCCATTGGCATCGCAACGTGTTCGCGCCGTTGAAATATTCGGTGGCGGAAATCTTCGACAGCATCGACATGACGCAACGTGTGATGGACGAGCAGCAGCAGAGCGTGAAAAACGACATCGCGGCGCTGCTGAGCAAAGACTGGCGGGCGGCGATCTCCAGCTGCGAAATGCTGCTGTCGGAAACCTCGGGCACCCTGCGCGAACTGCAGGATACGCTGGATGCGGCGGGCGACAAGCTGCAGGCCAATCTGCTGCGCATCCAGGACGCAACCCTCGGCAACGTGGAGCTCGGTTTCGTCGACAAGCTGGTGTTCGATCTGCAGAGCAAGCTGGATCGCATCATCAGTTGGGGTCAGCAGGCGATCGACCTGTGGATCGGCTACGATCGCCACGTCCATAAATTTATCCGTACCGCTATCGATATGGATAAAAACCGCGTGTTCGCCCAACGCTTGCGCCAGTCGGTGCAAACCTATTTCGACCACCCTTGGGCGCTGACCCACGCCAATGCCGATCGTCTGCTGGACATGCGCGACGAAGAACTGGCGCTGCGCAGCGAGGAAGTGACCGGGGAACTGCCGCCGGATCTGGAGTTCGAAGAGTTCAGCGAAATTCGCGAACAGCTGGCGGCGATGATCGAAGAGGCGCTGAAGGTGTACCAGGAACAGCAGATGCCGCTCAATCTTGCAGCGGTGATGCGCGATTACCTGGCGCAATATCCGCGTGCGCGTCATTTCGACGTGGCACGTTTAGTGGTCGACCAGGCAGTGCGCCTCGGTGTGGCTGAAGCAGATTTCTCAGGGTTGCCGGCGGAATGGCAGGCAATCAATGATTACGGAGCCAAGGTCCAGGCCCATGTCATCGACAAATATTGAACAAGTAATGCCAGTCAAGCTGGCCAAGGCGCTGTCCAACTCGCTGTTCCCGGCGCTGGATAGCCAACTGCGCGCGGGTCGTCACATCGGTATCGATGAACTGGACAACCACGCCTTTTTAATGGATTTCCAGGATGAGCTGGAAGAATTTTACAACCGTTACAGCGTCGAGCTGATTCGGGCGCCGGAAGGTTTCTTCTATTTGCGCCCGCGCTCCACCACGCTGATCCCGCGTTCGGTGCTGTCCGAGCTGGATATGATGGTCGGCAAGATCTTGTGCTACCTGTATCTCAGCCCCGAGCGCCTGGCGCACGAAGGCATTTTCAGCCATCAGGAGCTGTACGACGAGCTGCTGAGCCTGGCGGATGAGAACAAGCTGCTGAAGTTCGTCAACCAGCGCTCCACCGGTTCGGATCTCGATCGGCAGAAGCTGCACGAGAAGGTGCGCACCTCGCTGAACCGCCTGCGCCGCCTCGGCATGGTCTATTTCATGGGCAATGACAGCAGCAAGTTCCGCATTACCGAGGCGGTGTTCCGCTTCGGCGCCGACGTGCGCAGCGGCGACGATCCGCGTGAAGCGCAGCTGCGCATGATTCGCGACGGCGAGGCGATGCCGGTTGAAACCAGCCTGTCGCTGAACGATGAGAATGACGCTGAGGATCAGCAGGTTGATAACGCTCCTGACGGTGCAGAGGATGAACAGGAATGATTGAACGCGGTAAATTTCGCTCGCTGACGCTGGTTAACTGGAACGGTTTCTTCGCCCGTACCTTTGATCTGGATGAGCTGGTGACCACGCTGTCCGGCGGTAACGGGGCGGGGAAGTCCACCACCATGGCGGCCTTCGTCACCGCACTGATCCCCGACCTGACGCTGCTGCACTTCCGTAACACCACCGAAGCTGGCGCCACCAGCGGTTCGCGCGACAAAGGCTTGCACGGCAAGCTGCGTGCCGGCGTGTGTTACTCCACCCTCGACGTCGTCAACTCGCGCCACCAGCGCGTGGTGGTCGGTGTGCGCCTGCAGCAGGTGGCAGGGCGCGATCGTAAGGTCGACATCAAACCTTTCACCATCCAGGGCCTGCCGACCGCGGTACAGCCGACCGAACTGCTGACCCAGACCGTGGGCGATCGCCAGGCGCGCGTGCTGTCGCTGCAAGAGCTGAAAGAGCGCGTGGAAGAGATGGAGGGTGTGCAGTTCAAGCAGTTCAACTCCATCACCGATTACCACTCGCTGATGTTCGATCTGGGCGTGATCCCGAAACGCCTGCGTTCGTCCGCCGATCGCAGCAAATTCTACCGTCTGATTGAAGCGTCGCTGTACGGTGGTATCTCCAGCGCCATCACCCGCTCGCTGCGCGATTACCTGCTGCCGGAAAACAGCGGCGTGCGCAAGGCGTTCCAGGACATGGAAGCGGCGCTGCGCGAAAACCGCATGACGCTGGAAGCGATCCGCGTCACCCAGTCGGATCGCGACCTGTTCAAGCATTTGATCTCCGAGGCCACCTCCTATGTGGCGGCGGACTATATGCGCCACGCCAACGAACGCCGCATCCATCTGGACGGCGCGTTGGCGCTGCGCAGCGATCTGTTGGGCAGCCGCAAGCAGCTGGCCGCCGAACAGTATCGCCATGTGGAAATGGCGCGCGAGCTGAGCGAACAGAGCGGCGCCGAATCCGATCTGGAAACCGATTACCAGGCCGCCAGCGACCACCTGAATCTGGTGCAGACGGCGATGCGTCAGCAGGAGAAGATCGAACGCTATGAAGCCGATCTGGAAGAGCTGACCTACCGTCTGGAAGAGCAGAACGAAGTGGTGGCCGAGGCGAGCGAGCAGCAGGCCGAAAACGAGGCGCGCGCCGAAGCGGCCGAGCTGGAAGTGGACGAACTGAAGAGCCAGTTGGCCGACTACCAGCAGGCGCTCGACGTGCAGCAGACCCGCGCCATTCAGTACCAACAGGCGCTGCAGGCATTGGAGCGCGCGCGCGCGCTGTGCCAACTGCCGGACCTGACCGCCGACAACGCAGAACAGTGGCTGGACACCTTCCAGGCCCGCGAGCAGGAAGCGACCGAAGCGTTGCTGATGCTGGAACAGAAGCTGAGCGTGGCCGACGCCGCACACGGCCAGTTCGAACAGGCCTATCAGCTGGTGGGTAAAATTGCCGGCCAGGTCAGCCGCAGCGAAGCCTGGCAGTGCGCGCGCGAATTGCTGCGCGACTGGCCTTCGCAGCAACACCTCGCCGAGCGCGTTCAGCCGCTGCGTTTGCGCCTGAGCGAACTGGAACAGCGCCTGCGCTCGCAGCAGGACGCCGAACGCCTGCTGAACGAATTTTGCAAACGCCATGGCCAAGAGTACCAGCCGGACGATCTCGACATGCTGCAACAGGAGCTGGAAGAGCGCCTGGAAGCGCTGTCGCAGAATGTCAGCGAAGCCGGTGAACGCCGTATGGAGATGCGCCAGGAACTGGAGCAGATCCAGCAGCGCATCCGTGAGCTGACGGCGCGTGCCCCGGTGTGGCTGGCGGCGCAGGACGCCCTGGGCCAGCTCAGCGATCAGAGCGGAGAGCCACTGGAAAACAGCCAGCAGGTGACCGAATACATGCAGCAGCTGCTGGAGCGCGAGCGTGAAACCACCGTCGAGCGCGACGAAGTGGCGGCCCGCAAACGTGAAGTGGAAGCGCAGATCGAACGTCTCAGCCAGCCGGGCGGCGCGGAAGATCAACGCCTGGTCACGCTAGCCGAACGTTTCGGCGGCGTGCTGCTGTCGGAAATTTACGATGATGTCACCATCGACGACGCGCCTTACTTCTCGGCGCTGTACGGCCCTTCGCGCCACGCCATCGTGGTGCCGGATCTGTCGCTGGTGCGCGAGATGCTGGAAGGGCTGGAAGATTGCCCGGAAGATCTTTACCTGATCGAAGGGGATCCGCAGTCGTTCGATGACAGCGTGTTCGCCGTCGAAGAGCAGGACAAAGCGGTGGTGGTGAAGATCGCCGATCGCCAGTGGCGTTATTCTCGTTATCCGGAAGTGCCGTTGTTCGGCCGCGCGGCGCGCGAAAACCGTCTGGAAGTGCTGCATGCCGAGCGTGAAACGCTGGCGGAGCGCTACGCCACGCTGTCGTTCGACGTGCAGAAAACCCAGCGTTCACACCAGGCCTTCAGCCGCTTTATCGGCACCCATCTGGCGGTGGCGTTCGACGCTGATCCGGAAGCGGAGATCCGCGGTTTGAGCGCCCGCCGTGGCGAAATCGAACGCGCGCTGAACAATCACGAAGCACAGAACCAGCAGCAGCGTCAGCAGTACGATCAGGCCAAAGAGGGCATTTCCGCGCTCAACCGCCTGATGCCGCTGGTATCGTTGCTGAACGATGAAACGCTGCAGGATCGCGTCGACGAGATCCGCGAAGAGCTGGAAGAGGCGCAGGACGCCGCGCGTCATATTCAGCAGCACGGCGTGTCGCTGACCAAGCTGGAGCCGCTGCTGTCGGTGCTGCAGAGCGATCCGCAGCAGCATGAACAGCTGCAGCAGGACTACGCGCAGGCGCAAAGCGTGCAGCGCCAGGCCAAACAGCAGGCGTTCGCGCTGACGGAAGTGGTGCAGCGCCGCGCGCATTTCAGCTATACCGACTCCGCCGGCATGCAGAATGCCAACAACGATCTCAACGACAAGCTGCGTCAGCGCCTGGAGCAGGCGGAAGCCGAACGCGCCCGTGCCCGTGAACAGCTGCGTCAGTATCAAACCCAGTTCACCCAGTACAGCCAGGTGCTGGCCTCGCTGAAAAGTTCGTATGACGCCAAGCGCGACATGCTGAAAGAGCTGAGCCAGGAGCTGGTGGATATCGGCGTGCAGGCCGACGCCAACGCCGAAGCGCGTGCGCGCCAGCGCCGCGACGAGCTGCATACGGCGTTGAGCAACAACCGTGCTCGTCGCAATCAGTTGGAGAAACAGCTGACCTTCTGCGAAGCCGAAATGGATGGCCTGCAGAAGAAACTGCGCAAGCTGGAACGCGACTATCATCAGCTGCGCGAGCAGGTAGTGACCGCCAAGGCGGGCTGGTGCGCGGTGATGCGTCTGGTGAAAGACAATGGCGTGGAACGCCGCCTGCATCGCCGCGAGCTGGCGTATATGGATGGCGACGAGCTGCGTTCGATGTCGGATAAGGCGCTCGGTGCGCTGCGTCTGGCCGTGGCGGACAACGAACACCTGCGAGACGTGCTGCGCCTGTCGGAAGATCCGAAGCGGCCGGAGCGCAAGATTCAGTTCTATATCGCGGTGTACCAACACCTGCGCGAGCGTATCCGTCAGGACATCATTCGCACCGACGATCCGGTCGAGGCCATCGAGCAGATGGAGATCGAGCTGGGCCGTCTAACCGAAGAGCTGACCGCGCGCGAGCAGAAGCTGGCGATCAGTTCGAAAAGCGTGGCCAACATCATTCGCAAAACCATTCAGCGCGAACAGAACCGTATTCGCATGCTGAACCAGGGGCTGCAGGCCGTTTCCTTCGGCCAGGTGAAGAGCGTGCGCCTGAACGTCAATGTGCGAGAAGCGCACGCCACCCTGTTGGACGTGCTCTCTGAGCAACAGGAACAACATCAGGATCTGTTTAACAGTAACCGCCTGACCTTCTCCGAAGCGTTGGCCAAGCTTTACCAGCGCCTGAATCCGCAGATCGACATGGGGCAGCGCACGCCACAGACCATCGGCGAAGAGTTGCTGGACTACCGCAACTATCTGGAGATGGAAGTGGAAGTGTACCGTGGCTCCGACGGCTGGCTGCGTGCGGAAAGCGGCGCGTTGTCTACCGGTGAGGCCATCGGTACCGGGATGTCAATTCTGGTGATGGTGGTACAGAGCTGGGAAGAAGAGTCCCGCCGTCTGCGCGGCAAAGACATCTCGCCGTGTCGCCTGCTGTTCCTCGATGAAGCGGCGCGTCTGGATGCCAAGTCGATCGCCACGCTGTTCGAACTGTGCGACCGTCTGGAGATGCAGCTCATCATCGCGGCGCCGGAAAACATCAGTCCAGAGAAGGGCACCACCTATAAACTGGTGCGTAAGGTGTTCCAGAACCACGAGCATGTGCACGTGGTGGGGCTGCGCGGTTTTGCCGGCGAGCCGCCGGCGCTGGGCACTGCGTCGGTTGAAACGCAGTAAAGCAGAAAAACGCCCTAAAAATCCGAAAATAGCCGCCGTAGGGTGGCTATTTTTTCGTACGCGTGGATGATAGTCCTGCTTTTTTATCCGTTGAAAAGCGGTTAGTTTAATCAGATAAACAGTAATTCGACGCCCGCAGGGCGAAACGGCCTTTCTGTTTGTATACTGAAACTATATGCAGTTTTTGACGTTTTTTTGTGAGCATACAGGGGGCAAGGGATGTTGCTTAAAAAGGGAAACTCTCTACGACGTTTGGCGCTGAGTGGCGCTATCGCCTGTAGTCTTGTGTCGTCGTTTTCCGCATCGGCCACCGTAGCGGCGTTACCAGTGGCATCAGCAGGCATGTCCGTTGCGCAGAGCCGTTCTGAACTGCTGGCCGCGTTGCCGCGCGGCATGGATTTGCACTACCTGTCCACGCTGGCGCCGCTGTATGCGGCGAACCATATGCAGCCGATGTGGCAGGATCGCGAAGCCGTTCAGCAGTTTCAGCAGCAGCTGGCCGAGCTGGCGATGTCCGGCGTGCAGCCGCAGTTCACCCAGTGGGTGAAGATGTTGACCGATCCGGCGCTCAATGAAGTGGGCCGCGATGTGGTGTTGTCCGATGCGATGCTGGGCTATTTGCAGTTCGTGTCCGCGATCGGCGCCAACGGCAACAACTGGCTGTACAGCAATATTCCCTACAAGCTTGGCTTGCCGCCCACCGCAGTGATTAATCAGTGGCAGCTGGCGGTGCGCCAGGCGCGTACCCTGAGCTACGTGAATTCGCTCGCGCCGCAACATCCGCAATACGCCAAGATGCATCAGGCGCTGCGCGACTTGCTGGCGGACAATCGCCCTTGGCCCCAGGTGGGCAGTGGCCCGAGCCTGCGCCCAGGCCAAATGAGCAATGATATCCCGGCGCTGCGTGAGATCCTGACGCGCACCGGTATGCTGGCCACCTCGGCGCCGGAAGCGGAAGCGGAACCGGCGGTGGTCTCGGCGAAGAGCAATGAGCCCGACGACGGCGGGCTGACGGTAGACGAAGAGAAAAGCCGCGTGACGGTCAGCCCATCGGCGGCGCCGGTGACGGAGCTGACCGCGGAACAGACGCCGCCGCAGATCGGCAGCGTGGTGAGCGACAATCTCTATACCGACGAGCTGGCGGAGGGCGTCAAGCGCTTCCAGAAATGGCAGGGGCTGACGGCGGACGGCGTGATCGGCGTACGCACTCGCGAGTGGCTCAACGTGTCACCGAAAACCCGTGCCGCGCTGTTGGCGTTGAATATCCAACGTCTGCGAATTTTACCGGGGCATGTCGGCACCGGCATTATGGTGAACATTCCCAATTACTCGCTGACCTACTATCAGAACGGCAACGAAGTGTTGTCCTCCCGCGTTATCGTCGGGCGGCCGAGCCGCAAGACGCCGCTGATGAGCAGCGCGTTGAACAACGTGGTGGTCAACCCGCCTTGGAACGTGCCGACCACGCTGGTGCGTGAGGATATCGTGCCGAAGGCGATGCGCGACGGTAACTATTTCCAGAAACATGGCTATACCGTGCTGTCGGGCTGGAGCAACGATGCAGAAGTGATCAACCCGTCTATGATCGACTGGAGCATGGTCTCTGCGCGTAACTTCCCGTATCGCGTCCGTCAGGCGCCGGGAGCGACCAACTCGCTGGGGCGCTTCAAGTTCAATATGCCGAGCTCGGACGCCATCTACCTGCACGATACTCCGAACCACAGCTTATTCCAGAAAGACATCCGCGCGCTCAGCTCCGGCTGCGTGAGGGTGAATAAGGCGTCCGATTTGGCGAATATGCTGCTGCAGGACGCCGGCTGGAACAACAGCCGCGTGTCTTCCACGCTGAAAGAGGGGAATACCACTTATGTGAATATTCGCCAGCGTATTCCCGTAAAACTGTATTATCTGACCGCCTGGGTTTCGGATGACGGCCAACCGCAATTCCGTACAGATATTTACAATTATGATAATACGGTGCGATCGGGCGCACAAATTTTGGCTCAGGCCAAAAAATTAATGCAGTAAATGCAGTAATTATAAATAAATAACGGTCAGAATGTTTGGCTATACCGCAGGCCCCCGTAGCCGGGGGCCTGTAAACCTAGGCGTATCGCGGGTTGACTCAGCATACGCAGGCGGTTATGGTTCGGACAGTGCGCTGCTTTGTGCATTTATTTTGACATTCTTGCCGGGTTTAACAGAGTCATGGACAAAATTGATCATCACCGCCGTAAATGGCTGGCGCTAGGTGGCGCTGCTATGGGCATAGCGCTGCTTCCAGGGCAGGCGTTTGCCAGTCTTTCCACCGCTCGACCGCGTATTTTAGTGCTGAATAACCTGAATACCGGTGAATCTATTAAAGCCGAGTTCTTTGACGGCAAAGGTTACAATAAAGAAGAGTTGGTGCGGTTAAATCATCTGTTCCGCGATTATCGCGCCAACAAGGTTAAATCGATCGATCCCCGCTTGTTTGATCACCTTTATCGTCTGCAGGGGCTGCTGGGCACCAGCAAGCCGGTGCAGCTGATCTCCGGATACCGTTCCGTAGATACCAACAACGAATTGCGCGCACACAGCCGCGGCGTGGCCAAGCACAGCTACCACACCAAGGGCCAGGCGATGGATTTCCACATCGAAGGTATCCAATTGAGTAATATCCGTAAAGCGGCGTTAAAAATGCGCGCCGGTGGTGTAGGATATTACCCACGTAGCAACTTCGTACACATCGATACCGGCCCGGTTCGGACCTGGTAACCGCTGTGCCGTCAGTGAATAACGCCGTCCCTTGCGGAAGCGGCGTTATTGTTGTTGGAGCCTTATGAAATACCATCTTATTCCCGTTACCGCTTTTAGCCAGAACTGCAGCCTGATTTGGTGTGAAAACACGCAGCAAGCGGCGTTGGTCGATCCCGGCGGTGAAGCGGAAAAAATCAAAGCGGAAGTCGCGCAGCAGGGGGTGATGATCACTCAGATCTTGCTGACCCACGGCCATTTGGATCATGTTGGTGCGGCGGCGGAGCTGGCGGACCATTATCAGGTGCCGATTTACGGCCCGGATAAAGAAGACGCTTTTTGGCTGGATGGTTTGCCGGCGCAGAGCCGGATGTTCGGGCTGGAAGAGTGTGCGCCGCTGACGCCGACTCGCTGGCTGTCAGAAGGTGATGAGATGCAGGTGGGCGAAATGACGCTCAAGGTGCTGCACTGCCCCGGGCATACGCCGGGCCACATCGTCTTTATCAATGAGCAAGCGCGTTTGGCGCTGGTGGGCGACGTGCTGTTTAACGGTGGCGTAGGGCGCAGCGACTTCCCGCGCGGTGACCATCAGGCGCTGATCGCCTCTATTCGCACCAAGCTGCTGCCATTGGGCGACGATATGCGCTTTATTCCTGGCCACGGCCCGATGTCGACCTTTGGCCACGAGCGCCAGACCAACCCGTTCCTGCGCGAAGAGCCGGCAGTGTGGTAGCGATTATTTCCCGGCAGAAATAATCAAGGGCGCATAGAGCGCCCTTTTTTTATGATTTATGACCTGTGTCGATGCATTTAGAGCACGGCGACGATGGCTTCACACAGCGGTGCCATGTTGTCCGGCGTCATGCCGGCCACGTTCACCCGGCCTGAGTTCACGGCGTAGACGCCAAACTCTTCGCGCAGACGCAGCACCTGTTCTTTGGTCAGACCGCTGAAGGAGAACATGCCATTCTGCTGGATGATGAAGCTGAAGTCCTGTTGGGCGCCTTTTTCCTGCAGGGTGTTCACGAACAGCTGACGCATGCGGTGAATGCGCTGGCGCATGTCGGTCAGCTCCTGCTCCCACATCGCGCGCAGCGCATCGTTACCCAAAATGGTGGCGACAACGGCGGCGCCGTGTGACGGCGGGTTGGAGTAGTTGGCGCGAATAGCCGCTTTTACCTGGCTGAAGGCGCGCTCGGCGGTTTCGGCATCGGCAGCTACAATGGTGCAAGCGCCGACGCGCTCATTGTACAGACCGAAGTTTTTTGAGTAGGAGCTGGCGACAATCAGCTCTTGATGTTTGGCGGCGAAAATACGCAGGCCCTGCGCATCCTCTTCCAGACCCTTGGCGAAGCCCTGGTAGGCGAAGTCGAACAGAGGCAGCCAGCCATTGGCCACGGAAAGCTCAGCCAGCTGTGCCCACTGTTCCGCCGTTGGATCGATACCGGTCGGGTTATGGCAGCAGCCGTGAAACAGCACCACATCACCGGCCTGGGCCTGTTTCAGGCTGTTCAGCAGGCCGTCGAAATCCAATGCGTGGTTGGCGGCGTCGTAGTAGGCGTACTCCAGGACTTCCAGGCCCACGGCGCTAAAGACGTTCTTGTGGTTCGGCCAGCTTGGGTTGCTGATCCAGATGCGCTTGGCGCTGGTCTGGTTGGCGATAAAGTCTGCCGCCACGCGCAGGCCACCGGTGCCACCTGGCGTCTGTGCGGTACGTGCGCGACGATCGGCGACGATCGGGCTCTCTTTACCGAACAGCAGCACTTGCGTGCAGCTGGCAAACGCCGGGATGCCTTCAATGCCGAGATAGTTTTTGGTGATCTCATTTTCCAGCAGATACTGTTCAGCTTTCTTTACGCTGGTTAACACCGGAGTTTTACCGGTTTCGTCTTTATAAACGCCAATCCCTAAATTGATTTTATTCGGGCGGGCGTCGGCGCGGAAAATGTCGGTCAGGCCCAGGATCGGGTCGGCGGGTGCGGCGGTGATTTTTTCAAACATGTCAGGTGCTTCCAAATCTCGGAGTTAAGCAGACAGAAGCATCAGGGTAGCGCCAGTTATCGGCTTTGCCAACCGTTTGCGATAAAAACACCGCGATCTTGTGAACGGGAAGGATTCGACAGAAAAAATGATGGGGAAGGGGAAATCTGCAGGATAAAACGTTACCGGAAGACACAAATAAAAACAGGGCCGAAGCCCTGTTTTTTAACTTAGCCGACGGTAAACCGCCGTTAAGCGAGACAACTTAGAACTGGTACACCAGACCAACAGCTACGATATCGTCGGTAGCGGTGCCGGTTGCTTTGGTGAACTCGTTGTCATCCAGCAGGTTGATTTTGTAATCAACGTAGGTGGACATGTTTTTGTTGAAGTAGTAAGTGGTACCAACAGAAACATATTTAACCAGATCCTGGTCAGAACCTACGCCTGGGACGTTCAGGTTTTTACCTTTAGACTGCAGGTAAGACACTTCTGGACGCAGACCGAAGTCGAACTGGTACTGAGCAGTCACTTCGAAGTTCTGAGTTTTGCTCGCGAAGCCACCGCACTTGTCATCGGTAGCTGCACAGCCTGCACCGAAGTTACCGCCGCCGAACGGGGTCATGTTACGGGTTTCTGCGTACATCGCCGCCAGGTAAACGTTGTTGGCGTCGTATTTCGCACCCACGGTCCATGCATCAGCCTTGTCGCCACGCTCGTTGGAACGCAGTTTCTGATCGTCGGTACGGTTGGAGGAAGCGTATGCAGCGCCGAAGCTTACGCCTTCGCCGATGTCATAAGTAGAGGAGATACCCCAGCCGTCGCCGTTTTGTTTCTTGACGTTACGACCGTCGTTCTGGTTTTTGCCCTGGTATTGCAGAGCGAAATTCAGACCGTCAACCAGACCGAAGAAGTTGTTGTTACGATAGGTCGCAACGCCGTTGGTACGGCCGGTCATGAAGTTGTCGGTGTAGGTGTAGGTGTCGCCACCGAACTCTGGCAGCATATCGGTCCAGCCTTCCACGTCGTACAGTACGCCGTAGTTACGGCCGTAGTCGAAGGAGCCGTAGTCAGCGAATTTCAGACCGGCGAAGCCCAGACGGGTTTTGGTGCCTTCGGTGCCCTGAGATTCGGAGTGGTTAGCCTGGACGTTGTATTCCCACTGGCCGTAACCGGTCAGCTGGTCAGTAATCTGAGTTTCACCTTTGAAGCCGAAACGAACATAGGTCTGATCGCCGTCATCACCTTTGTTGTCGGAGAAGTAGTGCAGACCGTCAACTTTGCCGTACAGATCCAGCTTGTTGCCGTCTTTGTTGTAGATTTCAGCTGCGTTTGCTGCACCAGCAGCCAACAGAGCCGGGATAACCACTGCAAGAATGTTGCGCTTCATCATTATTACCCTCATTGGTGTTATTCGGACACCTTTGCCACTGCCGCCAATAATTCTTTGGGAACTATTGTTGATAGATTGGTGTCGTCCTGTGTCTGAACGCAGTGTTCCATTCACAGGCGGGTTAATCTAGGACGAAAATGATACCAATGTCCCAATCAGGTTGCAAAAGGAAAGTATGTGTAACCAAATGTAATTTTTCGGGAACTTTGTGACGTGCGTCAATATTAAAAAATGCGAAAGGCCAGCGAGGCTGGCCTTTGTTTTGTAACGAAATCGTTTAAAAAACGAGTGATCGTATAAATTAGAAGCTTGCGTTACGTGGCGTGCGTGGGAATGGAATCACATCGCGCACGTTTTGCACGCCGGTGACATAGGCGATTAAACGTTCAAAGCCCAGGCCGAAACCGGAATGCGGCACGGTGCCGTAGCGGCGCAGATCGCGATACCACCAGTAGTCTTCTTTATTCAGACCCATCTCTTCCAGACGCTGATCGAGCACGTCGAGGCGTTCTTCACGCTGCGAGCCGCCGATGATTTCGCCGATGCCCGGTGCCAGCACGTCCATGGCTGCAACGGTTTTGCCGTCTTCGTTCATGCGCATATAGAACGCTTTGATGTCTTTCGGGTAGTTTTTCACCACCACCGGCGCTTGGAAGTGTTTCTCCGCCAGATAACGTTCATGTTCGGAAGAGAGATCGATACCCCAGGAAACCGGGTTTTCGAAGGTTTGGCCCGAGGCCAGCAGGATCTCAATGGCGTCGGTGTAGTCCACCTGGGCGAAATCGGAAGAAACGAAACGCTCCAGACGAGCGATAGCGTCTTTATCCACGCGCTCGGCGAAGAATTTCAGATCGTCGGCGCGTTCATCCAGCACCGCCTGGAACACATACTTCAGCATGCTTTCGGCCAGGCCGGCAACGTCGTCCAGCGTCGCGAAGGCCACTTCCGGCTCGATCATCCAGAATTCCGCCAGGTGGCGGCTGGTGTTGGAGTTTTCGGCGCGGAAGGTTGGGCCGAAGGTGTAAACCTTCGACAGCGCGCAAGCGTAGGTTTCGCCGTTCAGCTGGCCGGAAACGGTAAGGAAGGCTTCCTTACCGAAGAAGTCTTCGCTGAAGTCGACGGCGCCCTTGTCGGTGCGCGGCAGGTTTTCCAGGTCCAGCGTGGACACGCGGAACATCTCGCCGGCGCCTTCGGTATCGGAGGCGGTGATCAGCGGGGTGGACACCCAGAAATAGCCATTTTCATGGAAGAAGCGATGAATCGCCTGCGCCAGCGTATGACGCACGCGCGCCACGGCGCCGATCAGGTTGGTACGCGGGCGCAGGTGAGCCACTTCGCGCAGGTATTCGATGCTGTGACGTTTGGCCGCCATCGGGTAAGTGTCCGGATCGTCGACCCAGCCGACCACTTTGATCGCGGTAGCCTGCAGTTCGAAGCTCTGGCCTTCGCCCGGTGAAGCGACGACTTTGCCGGTGACTTCAACCGAACAACCGGTAGTCAGATGCAGCACTTCATCCTGATAATTCGGCAGAGAATTATTAACGACGGCCTGTAACGGATCAAAGCAGGAACCGTCATAGACGGCCAGGAAGGAGATACCAGCTTTTGAATCTCTCCGGGTACGTACCCAGCCGCGTACGGTGACTTCACTGTCAACCGCAGCACGACCTTGCAGTACGTCGACTACAGGCACTACGCTCATAGATTTCTCTCTTTAATAATTTGGTTTAGAAATAGCTTACAACCCAAGAATATGGGGGTAATGGCTATGTTACTTGCCGCGGTGCAGAGCACAAGCAGAAATCATCGGATTGGCGCAACATTTATTGCGGCTGACTGAAAAGAGGGCGGTCGGGATAAAAACAAAAAAGCCGGCGCGTGAACCAGGCCGGCTTTCTTTCTATATAGAGGAGGTTCAGCTGGCTTTCTTCACCAGCGGCAGATCGAAGGCTTTGCGCAGGGCCCTGACGAAAGCCTGGTCCTGGCAGATGGTCTTGCCGGGGCTGTCGGAGAGTTTAGCCACCGGCTTGCCTTTGCATTCGACCAGCTTGATCACGATATTCAATGGCTTAACGCCCGGAATATCGCAGGTCAGGCGCGTGCCGATACCGAAGCTGAGATTGATGCGCTGATAGAAGTGGCGATAGAGCGCCAGCGCTTTTTCCAGATCCAGGTTGTCCGAGAACACCAGCGTTTTGCTCATCGGATCGATGCCCAGTTTCTGATAGTGGGCAATGGCTTTCTCACCCCACTCGACGGGATCGCCAGAATCGTGGCGCAGCCCCTGATAACGCTCGGCGAACTGCGGGCCGAAGTCGCGCAGGAAAGCATCCATGGTAATGCAGTCGGTTAGCGCGATGCCGAGCTGATCCGGGTATTCATCCAGCCAGGCCTGCAATGCGGCGCGCTGGCTGTTGGCCAGCACCGGGCTTATCTGCTGATGCGCCTGGAACCATTCATGCGCCTGCGTGCCGACCGGCGCCAGGCCGAGCTGATGAGCCAGATCGTAATTGCTGGTGCCCGACAGGTACGGGAATTCGGCCTGCAAGGTGCTGACGATGGCCTGCTGCACGCCCTGAGAGAAACGGCGACGGGTACCGAAGTCCATCAGCTTGAAGCGCGAAAGGTCCAGATCGCCCGCCAGCGCCTTGAACTGCGCCAGCTTGGTTTGCAGATGTGCCACCGCCTGTTCCGGCGTCGCCAGCGGCGAGCGCCGGCGGTGCACCACTTCACTGATCACCGCCAGCAACGGCACTTCCCACATGATCACTTCACGCCAGGGGCCGGCGATGCGGATGTGCAGTTTGCCGTCGCGGTTGTCGATGGTGACCTGCTGCGGATCGTAGCGGAACGTGCGCAGCCAGTTCAGGTAATCCTGACGGAAGAAGGGCAGACCCGAAAGATAAGCGAATTCGGCGTCGGTCAGCGCCAGCCGGCTCATCAGCGCCACCTGCGCGCGGATCTCGTCGGCATATTCGCCCAACAGTTCGTCGCCGCGGCAGCGGAATTCCGCCGCCACGCTGATCGCGGGATAGCGATGGAACACTGCTTGCTGCATATGAAGCTTATAAGCATCGGTATCAAGCAGTGATGTCAAAATCGGGGAAGCGTATTGAGTCATAGCGCGTTACAGCATCCTCGTCAGGCGCGTGTCCAAATCCGGATAATCATAAAAGTGGGGGTGGAGTATACCCGGATTATCCTGTTATTGAAGCTGCATCACACCATAAATCACCAAAGCGGGTCGAGGATTAAACGTGCCTTTATGACGGCCTGGCGGCGACGGGGAGAAAAAAAAGCCAGATATGCCTGTAAGGTGAATGACTTAGCCTAATTAGTCATAAAAATTATAATGTTAATTATTTTAAACAGCGAATCAGATAAAGCCGGCTTCGGTATGTACGCTGACCCGATCCTTGCCGCTCTTTTTGCAAAAATAGAGCGCTTCGTCCGCCTGTTTGATCGCCGCCTGCAGTGCGGTGAACGCGTTGACCGGCGCGATGCCGCAGCTGGTGGTGAAATGCACTTGCCGTCCGTCGGCCAGGTGTAGCGTCAGGCGATGAGTGCGGGCGCGCAATTGCTCCATGATGTCCCGCGCGTTGTCCAACGAACAGTTACCCAGCAGCACCGCAAACTCTTCGCCGCCGTAGCGGCAGAAAATGTCGCTGGCACGGAACGCGCGTTGCAGCAGGTGTCCGAATGCCACCAGCGCCCGGTCGCCCACGTCGTGGCCGTAGCTGTCGTTGAGCTGTTTGAAGTTGTCGATATCGATCAGGCAAAAGGCCTGCGGGTAGCTGCCGTCGCCCAGCAGCTGAGATTCAAGGAAGAATTTACGACGGTTGTAGATATTGGTGAGCGGATCGAGGAAGGAAGAGGCCTCGAGCTCTTTAATCAGCAGTTGTTTCTCGCTCTCCAGCGAGACCTTGTCCAACTGGTATTGCCTGAGCTGCTGAATGGCGTCGCTGATGGCGATCAGTTCCTGGCTGTAGAAGGCGTCGTTGCGATCGATATTCATCTCACCGCGCGACAGCCGTACGATATTGTTGTGGGTCTTGGTCAGCCAACGGTTGATGCTGGTGCAGAACACCAGCGCCGGCAAAATGAACAGCAATACCACCAGGCCGGCAAGTGCGATCATGCCGTAAATGGTCGTCTGGCTGTCGTAAATCTTGTGGCGCGAGGCGAGGGTTTCCAATTCGAAGCTGCGCTGATACAGCGCCTGCGAAAGCCCGCTCACATCGTCGACATAGCGCGAGATAAGCGCTGTGGGATAGGGCTTGTGGGTATCGATAGCGGTGTACAGCCCATCGGTAATCTGTTGAAGGCGTTCAGCGGACACCTGGGCGAGTAACGCATTGACGATGTCGGTGATTTGTCCATCGTCGTAGTTGATCTTCATGAAGATCAATCGGGTGCTCAGGGCGTTCAGCACGCCGGTCAGTTGAATGGACTTCAGATAGGCGTCTTTGCGAACCAGCGGGCTTACATTGACGTCGATAATCTGATCGCTCAATTCCGTCAGTGACATATTCAGCCGGTTATTGAGACGGATGGCCTCGAGAAACATAAAGGAGTCGGTATCCACCATCCGGGTATCGTAGGTATAACGGTAATAGCTCTTGCTGGTTTGCGAGATGTAATAGGCGCTGTTGATGTTGAACAGATTAGCGTTGGTGTTATTGATCTGCGAAAGCTGCAGGTTGTCATTATCCAGCAACTGTTCCATCAGGCCGATCATCGACAGCGCGGCAATTTTTTGCCGAACCCCGAGCTGTCTGGCGACCTCATCGTCCAGATGTTCGCGGATCCGGGTGATTCTCTCGCGCGCCACCCGATCGGCGGCCAAACACTGCGCGCGGGTGATCTGAGGATCGATCAGGCTCAATCGTTTGAGACGGTGAGCCTGCAGCGCCGCCTGGAAGGCTTCGGAGATTTCTTTGGCGCGATCAATTTTGTACAGGTTGAGTTGGTTGTCGCGGTAATCGGTATGGGCTTCAAGCAGCTCATCGACGATGAACAGAGAGAAGGAGGTCATCAGGCACAGGGTAAAAAAATAGATTGCGTATTTGATTTTCATAGTGCGAGTCATCCCTGGGCCTGATGCCGCAATTATACCACCATGCCGCCTGAGCCGCCTCAACTATGCCGGCGCCCCCCGATGGTGGTTTTTTAGCATTAAATGCTGATTTTTATTTGGCCATTGGTCACCCACGCTGCCGCCAGACGGACGATTTATGATTTGCCTCTGATTTCTCTATCGTGGTCGCCCGGCGGCTCTGGGCTTTTCGGCCAGCTGTGATACAGTTTATTCACAATTCAGGCCCGCCGCGCGCTGCCGGGAGACACACCGGCTGCGGTACGAAGGGGAAGAGCGGCCTGGCACCTATAACTCACTGAGATGTTTAAGGGTTTTTATGACACAACAGCCACAGGCAAAATACCGCCACGACTATCGCGCGCCCGATTACACCACGACCGATATCGATTTGGACTTCAGTCTGGACGCGGAAACCACGCGCGTGACCGCCGTCAGTAAAATCAAACGTCAGGGCACGGCCGGTGCACCGCTGGTGCTGGATGGTGAAGATCTGACGCTGGTGAGCATTCAGGTCGACGGCCAACCGTGGAGCGCCTACCGTCAGCAGGATAACCAGCTGATCATCGATGAGTTGCCGGCACAATTCACTCTTACCATCGTCAACGACATTCACCCGGCGAAAAACACCGCGCTGGAAGGGCTGTACCTGTCCGGCGATGCGCTGTGCACGCAATGCGAAGCCGAAGGCTTCCACCACATTACCTATTACCAGGATCGCCCGGACGTGCTGGCGCGCTTTACCACTCGCATCGTGGCCGACAAGGCGCGCTATCCGTTCCTGCTGTCAAACGGCAACCGCATTGGTCAGGGTGAATTGGCCGATGGCCGCCACTGGGTGCAATGGCAGGATCCGTTCCCGAAACCTTGCTACCTGTTCGCGCTGGTGGCGGGGGACTTCGACGTGCTGCGCGACAGCTTCACCACCCGTTCCGGCCGTAAGGTCGCACTGGAGCTGTTCGTCGATCGCGGCAATCTGGATCGCGCCGACTGGGCGATGACGTCGCTGAAGAACTCGATGAAGTGGGACGAGACCCGCTTCGGTCTGGAATACGATCTCGACATTTATATGATCGTGGCGGTCGATTTCTTCAATATGGGCGCGATGGAGAACAAAGGGTTAAATATCTTTAACTCCAAATATGTGCTGGCGAAGGCGGAAACCGCCACCGACAAGGATTACCTGAACATCGAAGCGGTGATTGGCCACGAATACTTCCACAACTGGACCGGTAACCGCGTGACCTGCCGAGACTGGTTCCAGCTCAGCCTGAAAGAGGGGCTGACGGTGTTCCGCGATCAGGAGTTCAGTTCCGATCTGGGATCGCGCTCGGTCAACCGCATCGATAACGTGCGCGTGATGCGCGGCGCGCAGTTCGCCGAAGACGCCAGCCCGATGGCGCACGCCATCCGCCCGGACAAAGTGATCGAGATGAACAACTTCTACACCCTGACGGTGTATGAAAAAGGTTCTGAAGTGATCCGCATGATGCACACCCTGCTGGGGGAAGCGAACTTCCAGAAAGGGATGCAGCTCTATTTCGAACGCCACGACGGCAGCGCCGCCACCTGCGATGACTTCGTGCAGGCGATGGAGGACGCGTCCAACGTGGATCTGTCGCGCTTCCGCCGTTGGTATAGTCAGTCCGGCACGCCGCTGTTGACGGTGCGCGACGAGTACGATGCGGAAACTCAGCAATATCGCCTGCATGTCAGCCAGAAAACCGCGCCGACCGCCGATCAGCCTGAGAAGTTGCCGCTGCATATCCCGCTGGATATCGAGCTGTACGACAGCGAAGGCAACGTCATCGCGCTGCAGAAGGGCGGCCTGCCGGTCAACAACGTGCTGAACGTCACCGAAGCGGAGCAAACTTTCGTGTTCGACGGCGTGGCGCACAAGCCGGTGCCGTCGCTGCTGCGTGAATTCTCTGCGCCGGTGAAACTGGATTATCCGTACAGCGATCAGCAACTGACCTTCCTGATGCAGCACGCGCGCAATGAGTTTGCGCGTTGGGATGCGGCGCAGAGCCTGCTGGCGACCTACATCAAACTGAACGTGGCGCGGCACCAGCAGAAGCAGCCGTTGTCGCTGCCGCTGCACGTGGCCGATGCGTTCCGCGCGGTGCTGTTGGACGAAAAACTGGATCCGGCGCTGGCGGCGCAGATCCTGACCTTGCCGTCGGAGAACGAAATCGCCGAGCTGTTCGCCACTATCGATCCAGAAGCGATCGCCGCGGTGCACGAAGCGATCGTACGCTGCCTGGCGCGGGAGTTGGCCGATGAGTGGCTGGCGGTGTATCACGCCAACAAGACCGACGGCTACCGCGTGGAGCATGGCGAGATCGCCAAGCGCGCCTTGCGTAATGTGTGCCTGGGCTATCTGGCGTTCGGCGAAGATGTGGTGCTGGCGGACCAGCTGGTGAGCGAACAGTATCGCCAGGCGGACAACATGACCGACTCGCTGGCGGCGCTGTCTGCTGCGGTCGCGGCCCAGCTGCCGTGCCGCGATGCGCTGCTGGCGGCGTTCGACGAGCGCTGGCATCAGGATGGCCTGGTGATGGACAAATGGTTCGTGCTGCAGGGCAGCAGCCCATCGGCAGACGTGTTGAGCAAGGTGCGCGCGCTGCTGCAACACCGCTCGTTCAGCCTGAGCAACCCGAACCGCACCCGCTCGTTGATTGGCGGCTTCGCTTCCGGCAACCCGGCGGCGTTCCATGCCGCGGACGGCAGCGGCTATCAGTTCCTGGCGGAGATCCTCAGCGATCTCAACCAGCGCAACCCGCAGATCGCCGCGCGCCTGATTGAACCGCTGATTCGCCTGAAGCGTTACGACGCGGGCCGTCAGGCGCTGATGCGCAAGGCGCTGGAACAGTTGAAAGGGTTGGAAAACCTGTCCGGCGATCTGTACGAGAAGATCAGTAAGGCGCTCGACGCCTGATCTTTTCACGCTGATATAGATAAGGGACGGCCTGCGCCGTCCCTTTTTTCGTTCAATTCGCCGCCTGGCGTGAGCTGGCCGCGGTGACCGGCGGCGATAATACCCGCTCCAGCACTTCAGCTTCCAGTTCCGCCAGCCTGGCCGAACCTTTGCGGCGTGGCCGCGGCAGATCGATGCTCAGATCCAGTCCGATGTGGCCCTCTTCAATCAGGATCACCCGATCCGCCAGCGTGATGGCTTCGCTGACGTCGTGCGTGACCAGCAGTACGGTAAAACCGTGCTGTTGCCACAGTGTCTCTATCAGCCCTTGCATCTCGATGCGCGTCAGGGCATCCAGCGCCCCGAGCGGTTCGTCCAGCAGCAGCAGGCGGGGGCGGTGGATCAGCGCGCGCGCCAGGGCGACCCGCTGCTTTTGTCCACCGGACAGCGCCGCCGGCCAGTCGCGGGCGCGATCCGCCAAACCGACCGCGTCCAGTGCCTGCAGCGCCGCGTCGTGCCAGTGGCCGCGCAGCCCCAGGCCCACGTTGTCGATCACCGTTTTCCACGGCAGCAGGCGCGCATCCTGAAACATCAACCGGGTATCCTCTTTGGCGGCGGCAAGCGGCGCGTTGCCGCTGAGCAGCGCGCCGCTGCTGGCCTGTTCCAGGCCGGCTAACAGGCGCAGCAGGGTGCTCTTGCCGCAGCCGCTGCGGCCGACCACCGCCACGAACTGCCCGGCGGAAATGCGCAGCTGAATATTGTCCAGCACCGTGCGGTTGCCGTAACGTTTGCCGATGGATTCCAGCGTCACCGGCGTGCCTTGGGCAAGGCGAGCGGGAAGGGTCATAGCGCTTCTCCCTGTTTCAGTTGATAGGCCGGATGCCAGCGTAACCAGACGCGCTCTAGCAGCTGCGCGCCCACGTCCGCCAGCTTGCCGAGCAGGGCGTACAGCACGACCGCCACTACCACCACGTCGGTTTGCAGAAATTCACGCGCGTTCATCGCCAGGTAGCCGATGCCCGAATTGGCCGAGATGGTTTCGGCGACGATCAGCGTCAGCCACATGAAGCCGAGAGCGAAACGCACGCCGACCATAATCGACGGCAGCGCGCCTGGCAGCACCACCTGTGTAAACAGGCGGAAACCGCTCAGACCGTAGCTGCGGGCCATCTCCAGCAGGCCGCGATCGATGTTTTTGATGCCGTGATAGGTATTGAGATAAATCGGGAACAGCGTACCGAGCGCCACCAAAAAGATCTTGGCGGACTCATCGATGCCGAACCACAGGATCACCAGCGGGATCAGCGCCAGGTGCGGCACGTTGCGGATCATTTGCACCGAGCTGTCCAACAGACGTTCGCCCCAGTGCGACAACCCGGTAATAAAACCGAGGATCAGTCCGATGCTGCCGCCGATGGCAAAGCCGATCAACGCGCGCTGGCTACTGATGCTCAGGTGCTGCCACAGCTCGCCGCTTTGGCTCAGGCGCCAGAAGGCGGCGAGCACCGCGCTCGGCGCCGGCAAAATGCGGTTGGACAGCCAGCCAGTTTCGACGGCGATTTGCCAGAGGATCACCAGCGCCAACGGCAGCGCCCAGGGAGCCAGCCGATACAGGATGCGTTGTACGTTATTTGCCATCGGGGTGCTCCTCAGCTCTGCGACACTTTTTGCGGAACATAAATGTTGGCCACCACTTCGCCCTGCGGGCGCACCGGCTGAAGGCGCGCAGGCGTTTCTTCCTGCGCCAGATCGAGGTGAGGGAACAGCAGTTCTCCGACGCGGTAGGCCTCTTCCAGATGCGGATAGCCGGAGAGAATAAAGGTGTCGATGCCCAGATCGGCGTATTCCTGCATGCGTGCGGCGACCGTCGGGCCATCGCCCACCAGCGCGGTGCCGGCGCCGCCGCGCACCAGGCCGATGCCGGCCCACAGGTTCGGGCTGATCTCCAGGTTGTCCTTCTTGCCGCCGTGCAGCGCCGCCATGCGCCGTTGGCCGACGGAGTCGAAGCGCGCAAAGGCCTGCTGCGCGTTGGCGATGGTTTCCTCATCGAGGTGGGCGATCAGCCGATCGGCGGCGCGCCAGGCCTCTTCGGTGGTTTCTCGCACGATGACATGCAGACGGATGCCGAAACGCACCTGTCGGCCCTTCGCCGCCGCTTTGGCGCGTACTTCCTCGATCTTCTCTTTGACCTGCGCCGGCGGCTCTCCCCAGGTGAGGTACATTTCTACCTGTTCGGCGGCCAGCTCCTGCGCGGCGGCGGAGGATCCGCCGAAATAGAGCGGCGGACGCGGTTGCTGCACCGGTGGGAACAGCAGCTTGGCCCCTTTCACCTGAATATGCTTGCCGTCGAAATCGACGGTTTCGCCTTCCAGTACCCGGCGCCAGATATGAGTGAACTCGGTCGAGGCCTCGTAACGCTCTTCATGACTGAGATGTAACCCCTCCGCCGCCAGCTCTTCCGGATCGCCGCCGGTGACCAGATTGAACAGCGCGCGCCCGTTGGACAGGCGATCCAGCGTCGCCGCCTGACGCGCCGCCAGCGTAGGGGAGATGATGCCCGGCCGCAACGCGACCAAAAATTTCAGCCGCTGGGTGACCGGGATCAACGAGGCGGCCACCAGCCAGGAGTCTTCGCAAGAGCGACCGGTGGGGATCAGCACACCGCCGAATCCCAGCCGATCCGCCGCCTGGGCGATCTGCTGCAAGTAACCGTGATCGACGCTGCGAGCGCCCTGCGCGCTGCCAAGATAGTGGCCGTCGCCATGGGTGGGTAAAAACCAGAAAACGTTCAGGCTCATCGTCAATGTTCCCCCGTATTTATTGCGCGCTTGGGCGCCAGATGCGTTGCGAGATGTCGACCTTCACCGGCACCAACCGGTTGGCGTAAAACAGGTCGGCGGTTTGCTGCTGCGCGGCGATCGTATGCGCATCTAGCGGTGTGATGGCGGTCGGGGGGCGGTGATCCAGATAGCTGGCGATCACCGGTTCCGGCAGCCCCATGGCGTTGGCCAGCAGGGTCACGCTTTGCGCCCGGTCGCTGCGGGTGAGTGCATCGGCCTGGGTTAGCACCGTCAGGACCTGGCTGATAAAGGCGCCATTGGCTTCGACATAGGGGCGCGCCGCCAGATAGAAGGAACCGGTCTGGTTTAGATCGGTGCCGTCGCCGAGCACCCGCACGCCGCCCTGCAGCAGCGCGGCGGAATAATAAGGATCCCAGATAGCCCAGGCATCGACGTTGCCCTGCTGGAATGCGGCGCGCGCATCGGCGGGCGTCAAATAGGCGGGCTGGATATCCGTAAATTTCAGTCCGGCCTTTTGCAGCGATCGCAGCAGCAGGTTATGTGAGCTGGATCCTTTCTGGAACGCGACCTTATGGCCTTTCAGATCGGCGACGGTTTTGATCGGGCTATTTTCTGGCACCAGGATTACTTCGGCCTTCGGTTTGGGCGGCTCAACGCCGACATACAGCAGATCCGCGCCGGCGGCCTGCGCAAAGATCGGCGGAATATCACCGGTGCTGCCCAGATCGATGCTGCCGACGTTCAAGGCCTCCAGCATCTGCGGGCCGGCGGGAAATTCAATCCAACTGATGCGGGTGGCGGGGAAGCGTTCCTCCAGCAGCCGGTGGCTTTTCGCCAGCACCAGACTCACCGATCCTTTCTGGTAACCGATGCGAAATTGCGCCGGATCCTGCGCGACGGCGGCGTTGGCCCAGACCAGCGACAGCAGGCCGGTGAAGGCTGCGGTGCTCAGCCAACGTCGCAAAGCGTTGCGTTGTTTCATTCAGGCCCTCCTTTTCCAGGCATGTCAGGCGGTTTGACGCGCCGTCAGCGGCGAGGCGACGCGCAGCGCGGGCGGTTTGCGGCGGCCAAGCGCCAAATAGAAACTGGCGAGCGCCTCTTCCAACCGGGCGGCCACGGCGTCGGTGAGCGTGGCGCTTTCGCCGGTCAGTTGGATCTGGCTGTCGTCGGCAAACACGCCGTGCAGCACCTCTTGCGCTTTCAGCGCCGCTAGCACCGGTTTCAGCGCATAGTCCACCGCCAGCATGTGGCCGACGGAACCGCCGGTCGCCAGCGGTAGCACCACCTTATGATCCAGCGCGCGTTCCGGCAGCAGGTCCAGCAGGGTTTTCAGCGCGCCGGAGAACGACGCTTTATAAACCGGCGTGGAAATCAGCAGGCCGTCGGCCTGCGCCAGCTGCTCGGCAAACGCCTTGATCGCCGGACTGTTGAAGTTGGCGTACAGCAGGTCTTCGGCGTCAAAGTTGTGCAGGGTATAGGCCGTCACTTCCACCCCTTGCTGCCGCAGCCAGTTCTGACTCAGCGAGAGCAGCGCGGCGGAACGTGATGGGATACGTGGGCTACCGGCCAGTGATATAACGCGCATTGCCACTCCTTATAACTAAAAGTTAGGTTTAATTAGAAAATCAATGGGAAGTGTTTTAAACCTACCAGCAACCGGGCGCGTTGTTTAAATCTCATTTTTTGATTTGGATATGCGCAAAAGCGGATTGGCGCCGATTTGGCGGTGAAGTGGGAAAACGATTGCGTAAAAACGGCTTTTTTTGCCTTTAATCAATTCCAATTAGGCGGGGGATACCGGATAATACGCCCCCGGTTTGCAACCGGGAAATCAGGAGAGTCCATGTACTACCCCCTCATCAGGAAAGCGTTGTTCCAGCTCGATCCGGAGCGCGCGCACGAAGTGACCTTTCGTCAGCTCAGCCGTATTACCGGCACCCCATTAGCGTTTCTTGTCCGTCAGTCCGTGCCGACCAAACCGGTCAGCTGCATGGGGCTGTCGTTTAAAAACCCGCTGGGATTGGCCGCCGGTCTGGATAAAAACGGCGAATGCATCGATGCGTTCGGCGCGATGGGCTTCGGCCATGTGGAAGTCGGCACCGTGACGCCGCGTCCGCAACCGGGCAACGACAAGCCGCGCTTGTTCCGCGTGGTTGAGGCGGAAGGCCTGATTAACCGTATGGGGTTCAATAACCATGGTGTGGACAATCTGGTTGAAAACGTTAAGAAATCCCATTTCGGCGGCATTCTTGGGATCAATATCGGCAAGAATAAAGACACGCCGGTCGAGCAGGGAAAAGACGATTATTTGATCTGCATGGATAAAGTTTATCCGTATGCCGGATATATCGCGATTAACATCTCTTCACCGAATACGCCGGGGTTACGATCCTTACAGTATGGCGAAGCGCTGGACGATCTTTTGGCTGCGATTAAAAATAAGCAGCAGGAATTACATGCGCGGCATCACAAATATGTGCCGGTGGCGGTAAAGATCGCGCCGGATCTTTCAGAAGAAGAATTGATCCAAATTGCCGATAGCCTGGTGCGGCATAATATCGATGGCGTGATCGCCACCAATACCACGTTGGATCGAAAATTGATCCAGGGGTTGAATTACTGCGAACAAGCGGGCGGGTTAAGCGGGCGTCCGTTGCAATCACGCAGCACCGAAGTGATCCGTCGTCTCTCCACCGAACTGCAGGGGCGCCTGCCGATTATCGGCGTAGGCGGCATTGATTCGCTGACGGCGGCGCGCGAAAAAATGGAGGCCGGCGCGAGCCTGCTGCAAATTTATTCCGGATTTATCTATCACGGCCCGCGTTTGATTAAAGATATCGTTACCCATATCTAATATTTTTCCTCTCATTTTATTCCGGGGGTTTATTTCTGCCCCCGGCTCGTCTATATTTTGTTCGTTAGCATAAATATCGTTCGCGGAATTATCCGATGTTTAAGCTATTTTATCGGTGATAAAATCGCCTTTTAGGGTGAGTGCGGCATTGGCATAGGCAGCGAGAAGGATACGAAATGAAGATAAAACCTGACGATAATTGGCGTTGGTATTTTGATGCCGAACACGATCGGCTAATGCTGGATTTAGCTAATGGTATGATCTTTCGTTCACGTTTCCCGGCCAAAATGTTAACGCCGGACGCCTTTGATGAATGCGCTTTTTGCGTGGATGACGCCGCCCTTTATTTCACCTATGAAGAACAGTGCAAGCAGGTCAAGCTGAGCCATGAACAGCGCGCCGAGCTGGTGTTGAATGCGCTGGTCGCCTATCGCTTCCTGAAACCGCTGATGCCAAAGAGCTGGCATTTCTCGCAGCAGCATTACCCGCTGCAGCCGAAAAATGGCGAGCTGGCGGCGGTGAAAGTGATGGAGAGCGGCGCGGAAGCGCGCTTGCTGGTGGTGGAGGCCGGGGATAACGCCAGCCTGTGCCTGCTGGCGCAAAATCAGCTGACGGTCGCTGGCCGTACCATGGTATTGGGTGACGCCATCAAGGTGATGCACGATCGGCTGAAACCCTGCGCGCAGGATGAAAGCGCCGCCCCGGCTTACGACAGGGCGGTATAAGGCGGATTACGCCAACGTCAAATCACTTTTCGGGATGCAGCTGCAGCACAGGATGGTGCCGTTGTCGCCCAGCGCGCTTTTCTTCAGGGGCGCGACTTCACCGCTCAACAACGTAATGCGGCAGCTGCCGCAAATCCCGGCGCGGCAGGAGTAAGGTACGCGGATGCCTTGCTGTTCCAACTGCTCGAGCAGGATCTGCTGGTTATTGCCGGTAAACACCTTGCCTTCATATTCGATCGTGACGCTGTGCGCGCTGTCTTGTGGCGCCTGCACGCTCTCTACCACTTTCCCGGCGCCATAAGGGCGCGGCGGCTTGGTCGACAGCACTTCCACCGTATCGCCCACGCGAATGATGCCGCTGTTGCGCGCGATCATATTCTGGCCAAAATCGATGTCGCCGTTGTCGGCGGAGCGGAATTTTTGCAGCGTGCTGAGCGGTTCGCCGCTCGGGTGCTTGCGGCCACGCTCGGTGCTGACGGTGGTAAGCACGCAGCGGCTGCAGGGTTTCACCAGATCGAACATCACGTCACCGACGCGGATCACCTGCCAGCCGTCTTCGGCCCAGGCGGTGGCGCCGCTCACCACCAGATTGGGGCGGAACTGCTCTAGCTTGATGCTGCCGGGGCAGCGCTGTTGCAGATCGTTGAACGAAGCCTGGTTAATCAGCAGATAAGGGTAGCCGTCGGCAAACGTCAGCGGGATTTCAGGGTGTTTCTTGACCCGGCGGGTCAGCTCCGGCCCCAGCCAGCGCAGCTGCACGTCGCGCTGGAAATAGCCGCTCAGCCAGCGGTTGATCTCATCTGGCGCAGTCAGCGCGGTGAAATGGTTGCCCCATACCTCGGTCGGCTGCGGCGCGGCGGCGAAGTCGCTGAAGCGAATGGCGGCGCTTTCACCGTCCGGCGCGGTCAGAAACAGCCCATCCGGCAACAGCGCCGGCGTGAACAACACCATCTGCGGATATTGGCGCGCGGTAATAAAGGTGCCGTCCGGCTCGGTGATCATAAAGTTGCGGTCGAAGGCCAGACCGCTGCTGCCGACCTGGGCGTAAGAAAGCTGCAGGCCGCGCAGTGATTTAACCGGATGGACGTAGAGTTTGGAAAGCGTGATCACCCTTATCTCCGTGCGATGATTAAATAGAAGGGAGCAACTTTATGACAAGCGGTGCGGATTAGCTATAATGCGCAACAATTTTCTTTTTGGTGATAAGTACGATATGAACTCTCTGTTTGCCAGCACGGCGCGTGGATTGGAAGAACTGTTAAAAAGCGAGCTGGAAGCGCTTGGCGCTCACGACTGCAAAGTGGTGCAGGGCGGGGTACATTTTCAGGGTGACGATCGTCTTCTGTACCAAAGCCTGCTGTGGAGCCGCCTGGCTTCGCGCATTCTGTTGCCGCTGAACGAATTCCGCGTGCACAGCGACCTGGATCTGTACCTTGGGGTGCAGGCGATCGACTGGCCGAGCATTTTTGGCGTGGATAAAACTTTTGCCGTGCATTTCAGCGGCGTGAACGAAGAGATCCGCAACAGCCAATATGGCGCGCTGAAGGTGAAAGACGCCATCGTCGACAGCTTCACCCGTAAACTTGACCAACGCCCGACGGTTGCCAAGCAGCAGCCGGATATTCGCGTTAACGTCTTCCTGCAACGCGATATGGCCAGCGTGGCGCTCGATCTGAGCGGCGAAGGCCTGCACCAGCGCGGCTACCGCGATCTCACCGGCCAGGCGCCGCTGAAGGAAAACCTGGCGGCCGCCATCGTGCTGCGCTCCGGCTGGCAGCCGGGCACGCCGATGCTCGATCCGATGTGCGGCTCCGGCACGCTGTTGATCGAAGCGGCGATGATCGCCGCCGATCGCGCGCCGGGTCTTCACCGTCAACACTGGGGATTCAGCGCCTGGAATGGCCACAACGCCGAACTGTGGCGTGAAGTCACCACCGAAGCACAGGTTCGTGCTCGCCGCGGTCTGCAGGAAACCGCCTCTCGCTTCTTCGGTTCCGATATCGATCGCCGGGTGATTGAGATGGCGCGCGGCAACGCCCGCCGCGCCGGCGTCGCCGAACTGATCACCTTCAACGTCGGCGACGTCGCGCGGTTGACCAACCCGCTGCCGGAAGGCCCGCACGGTACCGTGATCAGCAACCCGCCGTATGGCGAGCGTCTGGAAAGCGAACCGGCGCTGATCGCGCTGCACAACATGCTGGGCCGCGTGATGAAAAGCGCCTTCGGCGGTTGGCAGCTGTCGCTGTTCAGCGCCTCACCGGAGCTGTTGAGCTGCCTGCAGCTGCGCGCCGAGCGCCAGTTTAAGGCGAAGAACGGCCCGCTGGAGTGCGTGCAGAAAAATTATCAGCTGGCGGCAAGCCCGGCCGGTGCCGCTACCGGCGGCGTGCAGGTGGCGGAAGATTTCGCCAACCGTCTGCGCAAGAATTTGAAGAAGCTCGACAAGTGGGCGAAGCAACAAGGCATTGAATGCTACCGCCTGTACGATGCCGATCTGCCAGAATACAACGTCGCGGTGGACCGCTACGGCAGCAAGGTGGTGGTGCAGGAGTATGCGCCGCCGAAAACCGTCGATGCACAGAAAGCGCGTCAGCGCCTGTTCGATGTGATCAACGCGACGCTGGCGGTGCTGGAGCTGCCGTCGAATCAGCTGATCCTGAAAACGCGCGAGCGGCAGAAGGGCAAAAACCAGTACGAGAAACTGGCGCAGAAGGGCGAGTTCCTGCTGGTGGAAGAGTATAACGCCAAGCTGTGGGTCAACCTGACCGACTATCTCGATACCGGCTTGTTCCTCGATCACCGCATCGCGCGCCGTATGCTGGGCGAGATGAGCAATGGCAAGGACTTCCTCAACCTGTTCGCCTATACCGGCACCGCCAGCGTGCATGCCGGGCTGGGCGGCGCGCGCAGCACCACCACGGTGGACATGTCGCGCACCTATCTGGAATGGGCGGAGAAGAACCTGCGCGCCAACGGCCTGACCGGCCGTCAGCATCGATTGATCCAGGCCGACTGCCTGTCGTGGTTGAGCAACGCCAACGAACAGTTCGACGTGATCTTCATCGATCCGCCGACCTTCTCCAACTCCAAGCGGATGGAGAACACCTTTGACGTGCAGCGCGATCACCTGGCGCTGATGAAAGATTTGAAACGGTTGCTGCGCCGCAACGGGACCATCATGTTCTCGAATAACAAGCGCGGTTTCCAAATGGATATGGCAGGGCTGAGTGCGCTGGGCCTGGAGGCGAAAGAGATCACCGCCAAGACGCTGTCGCAGGACTTTGCCCGTAACCGTCAGATCCACAACTGCTGGCTGGTGACTCACGCCGGCGAAGGAAAATAATTACTATGTCGTTAATCAGCATGTCCGGCGCCTGGCTTTCTTTCAGCGATGCGCCACTGTTAGACAACACCGAAATTCATATCGAAGACAACGAGCGCGTGTGTCTGGTCGGGCGCAACGGCGCCGGTAAATCTACGCTGCTGAAGATCCTCGGCAAAGAGATCCCGCTGGATGACGGCCGGGTGATCTACGAACAGGATCTGATCGTGGCGCGTCTGCAACAGGATCCGCCGCGCAATATCGGCGGCAGCGTGTTCGACTTCGTGGCGGAAGGCGTTGCGGAGCAGGCAGAACACCTGAAGGCGTATCATGCGATTTCCCACCTGGTGGAAAGCGATCCGAGCGAGAAAAACCTGGCGCGCATGGCGCAAATCATGGAGATCCTCGATCACCAGGGACTCTGGCAGCTCGACAGTCGCATCAGCGAAGTGCTGCTGCAGCTGGGGTTGAACGGCGACGCAGAACTTTCCTCGCTGTCCGGCGGCTGGCTGCGTAAAGCGGCGCTGGGCCGTGCGCTGGTGAGCTCGCCGCGCGTATTGTTGCTCGACGAACCGACCAACCACCTGGATATCGAAACCATCGACTGGCTGGAAGGTTTCCTGAAAGAGTTCGACGGCAGCATCGTCTTCATCTCGCACGACCGTTCGTTTATCCGCAACATGGCGACGCGCATCGTCGATCTGGATCGCGGTAAGCTAGTTTCCTGGCCGGGCAACTACGATCTGTACCTGCAGAGCAAAGAAGAAGCGCTGCGGGTGGAAGAGCTGCAAAACGCCGAGTTCGATCGCAAGCTGGCGCAGGAAGAGGTCTGGATCCGTCAGGGCATCAAAGCGCGCCGTACCCGTAACGAGGGCCGCGTACGCGCGCTGAAGGCGCTGCGCGTCGAGCGTTCAGAACGCCGTGAAGTGATGGGCACCGCCAAGATGCAGGTGGAAGAGGCGACTCGCTCCGGCAAAATCGTATTTGAGCTGGAAGACGTCAATTATCAGGTTGGCGAAAAAGTGCTGGTGCGCGGTTTCTCCGCTCAGGTGCAGCGCGGCGACAAGATTGCGCTGGTGGGGCCGAACGGCTGTGGCAAAACCACGCTGCTGAAACTGATGCTCGGTCAGCTGAAAGCCGACAGCGGCCGCGTGCACTGCGGCACCAAGCTGGAAGTGGCTTATTTCGACCAGCACCGCGCCGATCTCGATCCTGAGCGCACGGTGATGGACAACCTGGCGGAAGGTAAACAGGAAGTAATGGTCAACGGCCGCCCTCGCCACGTCTTGGGCTACCTGCAGGACTTCCTGTTCCACCCGAAGCGTGCGATGACGCCGGTGAAGGCGCTGTCGGGCGGTGAGCGTAACCGCCTGCTGTTGGCTAAGCTGTTTCTGAAACCGAGCAATCTGCTGATCCTCGATGAACCAACCAACGATCTCGACGTCGAAACGCTGGAGCTGCTGGAAGAGCTGATCGACGGCTATCAGGGCACCGTGCTGCTGGTCAGCCACGATCGTCAGTTCGTCGACAACTCGGTGACCGAGTGCTGGATTTTCGAAGGCAATGGCGTGATCAAGGCCTTCGTCGGCGGTTACTACGATGCGCATCATCAGCGCGCGACGGCGAAACCGATTCGTCAGGCGGCGCCGAGCGCGAGCAAACCGGCGGCGGAGAAAAAGGCCGAACAGCCGAAGAAAGCGGCGGCCAAGCTGAGTTACAACCTGCTGCGTGAGCTGGAACAGCTGCCGCAGCGGCTCGAACAGCTGGAAGCGGAAATCGAAGCGCTGCAGGCGCAGATGAGCGATGCCGACTTCTTCACGCGGCCGCACAGCGAAACGCAAGAAGTGCTGACGGCGTTGGCTAACGCCGAGCAGGCGCTCGAGCAGGCCTTCGCCCGTTGGGAAGAGCTGGAAGCGATGAAAAACGGCTGACCGTTGCGATACCGCCCGCGCGCTGCTGCGGGCGGTATCGACGTGCCGGTGAGCAACGTTATTGAGGAGGAATATGGTGTGTTCCCACAACAATCATCAGCAGCATAGTCATTCCGCACCTTCGGCGGCGCAGCAGGATAACCTGATGCTGTGCCCGCAGTGCGACATGTTGGTGGCGCTACCGCCGCTGGCCTATGGCAGCAAAGCGGTATGCCCGCGCTGCAAAACCACGCTCAGCGCCCGCTGGGACGAACCGCGCAAGCGGCCGATCGGTTACGCGCTCAGCGCCTTGTTCATGCTGGTGCTGGCCAACATTTTCCCGTTTATCAACATGCGCGTCGCCGGCCTCGGCAACGAAATCCGGCTGATTCAAATCCCGGAAGTCATGGTGGCGGAAGACTACGCCAGCATGGCCACCTTGTTTATGGTGTTCGTGCAGCTGATCCCGGCATTTTGCATGGTGGCGATCATCCTGCTGTGCGCCAAAGTGCGTTTGCCGCTGGGACTGAAAGAGTGGATGGCCCGGGTGCTGTTCCAGTTCAAAACCTGGTGCATGGTGGAGATTTTCCTCGCCGGGGTGCTGGTCAGCTTCGTCAAGCTGATGGCCTATGGCGATATCGGTATCGGCAGTAGCTTCGTGCCTTACTGTCTGTTCTGCCTGCTGCAGGTGCGCGCTTTCCAATGCGTGGATCGGCGCTGGCTGTGGCAGGACATCGAACCGGCACCGCGTCTCGATCGCCCGCTGACGGTAGGACGCACCGGCATGCGCCAGGGCGTGCGCTCCTGCGCGTGCTGCACGGCGATCCTGCCGGCCGATCAGGTGAGCTGCCCGCGCTGCCACACCAAGGGCTACGTGCGTCGCCGCCACAGCTTGCAGTGGACGCTGGCGCTGCTGGTGACCTCCATCATGCTGTATATTCCGGCCAACCTGATGCCCATCATGGTGACCGAGGCGCTGGGTAACAAAATGAACTCCACCATCATGGCGGGGGTGATCCTGCTGTGGGGGGACGGCTCTTATCCGGTAGCGATGGTGATTTTCATCGCCAGTATCATGGTGCCGTCGCTGAAAATGTTGGCGATCGGCTGGCTGTGTTGGGACGCCAACGGCAGGAAGAAACCGCGCGCCGACAGCGAGCGCATGCACCTGATTTATGAAGTGGTCGAGTTCGTTGGCCGCTGGTCAATGATCGACGTGTTTGTGATCGCCGTGTTGTCGGCGTTGGTGCGAATGGGGCAGTTGATGAGCATTTATCCCGCGACGGGCGCCGTGCTGTTCGCGCTGGTGGTGATCCTCACCATGTTCGCCGCCATGACATTTGATCCCCGGCTGACCTGGGATCGCGCAAGTGAAACAATCAACAAGGAGCCGCAAGGTGACGGAAAATAATCATAGCGTCGCGGACGTCGAGAAGATCAAACGCTGGTCGCCGGTGTGGATCATTCCCATCGTGACCGCGCTGATCGGCGCCTGGATCCTGTTTTACCACTTTAGCCATCAGGGGCCGGTAGTGACGCTGGTGACTACGACGGCGGAAGGGCTGGAAGCGGGTAAAACCAAAATCAAAAGCCGCAGCGTTGACGTCGGCGTGGTGGAAACCGTCACGTTGAGCGATGACCTGAGCAAGGTGATGGTGCAGGCGCGTCTTAATTCCGGCATGGAGAAATTGCTGCGCCAGGATTCCGCCTTCTGGGTGGTGAAGCCGCAGATCGGCCGTGAAGGCGTTTCCGGGTTGGGGACGCTGCTCTCCGGCGCCTATATCGAACTGCAGCCGGGCAACAAAGGCAAAGACGGTAAAGACAACTACCAGCTGCTCGACGCGCCGCCGCTGGCCTCTCCGGATGCCAAAGGGCTGCGTATCGTGCTGGACAGCGAGAAATCAGGCCAGCTTAACGCCGGCGATCCGGTGCTGTTCCGCGGTTATCGCGTCGGGTCGGTGGAAACCAGCTATTTCGATCCCAAAGCGCGCGCCATGCGCTATCAGCTGTTCATCACCGCGCCTTACGATCAGTTGGTCACCACCAACGTGCGCTTCTGGAAAGACAGCGGCGTGGCGTTTGACATGTCGGCGCAGGGCATGCGGGTAGAGATGGGATCATTGACCACGCTGTTCAGCGGCGGCGTCAGCTTCGACGTGCCGGACGGCTGGGATCGCGGCGAACTGGCGAAAGAGAAGGCGGAGTACCAGCTGTTCGACAACCAGCGCAGCACGCAGGATTCGCTGTATACCGTACATAAGGATTACCTGCTGTTCTTCTCCGACTCGGTACGCGGCCTGCAGCCGGGCGCGCCAGTCGAGTTCCGCGGCATCCGTCTGGGTACGGTGGCGCAGGTGCCGTTCTATAAAGACGGCATGGCGCAGCGTCTGGATAACGATTACCGCATTCCGGTGCTGATCCGCATCGAGCCGGATCGCTTCCAGAAACAGCTGGGCGGCAACTTCGATATCGAAGGGCACTTGAAAGACGCCGAGTCCCGCGGCATGCGCGCCTCGATGAAGTCCGCCAACCTGCTGACCGGTTCGCTGTATATCGATCTCGACTTCTATCCGCAGGAGAAACCGTGGAAAGGGCCGCGCGAGCTGTTTGGTTATCCGCTGATGCCAACCACCAGCGGCGGTCTGGCGCAGATCCAGCAGAAACTGATGCAGACGCTGGACAAGATCAACGCGATGCCGATCAATCCGATGATCAACGAGGCGACCAAGACGCTGGCGGAAAGTCAGAAAACCATGAAGTCGACGCAGCAGACCATGAAGTCGTTGAACGACATCATCGCCAGCAAAGAGATGCAGGCGCTGCCGCAGGACATGCAGAAAACGCTGCTGGAGTTGAACCGCAGCATGAAAGGGTTCCAGCCAGGTTCGCCGGCTTACAACAAGATGGTGGGCGACATGCAGCGCCTCGATCAGGTCTTGCGTGAGCTGCAACCGGTGTTGCGCACCCTGAATGAGAAGAGTAACGCGCTGGTGTTTGAAGCCGCCGGCAGTAATGACCCTCAGCCGAAGAAGGCCACGAAATGATGAAATGGATCCCGGTAGCCCTGGCGCTGTTGCTTAGCGCCTGCAGCAGTTCGCCACAGAAGACTTACTATCAGTTGCCGGCGCTGGGCGCGCCGGCCGCGGCCAGCAGCAGCGGCGCCTCCACGCGCCAGCTGTGGCTGGAGCACGTGAGCGTGGCGGATTATCTGGCGCAGAGCGGCGTGGTGTATCAGACCAACGACGTGCAGTATGTGATAGCCCAGAACAACCTGTGGGCCAGCCCGCTCGACCAGCAGCTGCAGCAAACGCTGGTCACCAACCTGAGCAGCGCGCTGCCGGGTTGGGTGGTCTCTTCGCAGCCGATGAGCAGCGATCAGGATGTGCTGAACGTGACCATCAGCGGCTTCCACGGCCGTTTTGACGGCAAGGCGATCATTCGCGGCGAGTGGGTGCTGAACCGCCAGGGGCGCTTGATCAAACGGCCTTTCAGCCTGGAGCTGAAACAGGGTGAAGACGGCTATGATGCCCTGGTGCGCACTCTGGCGCAGGGGTGGCAGCAGGAAGCCCAGGCTATCGCCGCACAGATGGGCGGCATTTAGTCATAATTTGGTCTAAAATCGTCTAATCCCTGTCGCCGTGGAAATTCGTTTTTTCTCGCTGGCAGGGATTTCTATTTCATTTCAATTGGTTAACTCCTTCCCCGGCAGATCAGCCACTTAGCACCTTCCTCGGGCGTAGCTCACAAATATGACATTGGCGTGAATTTTGCGCATTGATCTTCTCTTCTTTTAGCGCTATTGATTACTCGTGGCTGCGCAAAAAGCAGCCATTGTTTTCTTTCCACCAGACCAAAATGAGGGAAACGAGGCATGAAGAGACAGAAACGCGATCGTCTGGAAAGGGCGCATTCGAGAGGGTATCAGGCAGGTATTTTAGGGCGTTCCAGGGAACATTGTCCCTACCAATCATCGGTGGACGCCCGGTCTCAATGGCTGGGAGGTTGGCGAGAAGCCATGGAAGACAGGGCTGTGACCGCTTAAGCGGCTCCCTGTCAAATAAAAGGAATAACCTCCGCCCTTTGGCGGAGGTTTTTGTTTCAGGCGTTTATTTATCCTGCCAGCGCTTCAGCAAAATACTCGCATTCACGCCGCCAAAGCCGAAGCCGTTTGATAAGGCGTAGGTCATATTCATCGATTCCGCCTGTTTCGCGACCAGATGCAAGCCTGCCGCCGCCGGATCGGGGTTATCCAGATTTAGCGTGGCAGGGGCTATCTGATCGCGCAGAGCCAAGGCGGTAAAGATGGTTTCCAGCCCGCCGGCGGCGCCCAGCAGGTGCCCCGTCGCTGATTTTGTTGAGGTCACGGCGACAGTCCCGGCCGTGCCAAACAGGTGTTTGATGGCGTTGATTTCGCCCAAATCCCCTACGGGTGTCGATGTCGCGTGCGCATTTAAATGCTGTACCTCCTCGGGAACGACGTTCGCCTGCTTCAACGCGATTTTCATCGCCCGATAGGCGCCGTTGCCGTCTTCAGCGCCGGATGTCATGTGGTAGGCGTCGGCGCTGGTGCCATAGCCGACGATTTCCGCGAGCGGGGTGGCGCCGCGCGCCAGCGCGTGTTCCAGCGTTTCAATCACCAGCATGCCGGCGCCTTCCCCCATGACAAATCCGTCCCGGGCGCTGTCGAAGGGCCGAGAGGCCTGTTGCGCCAATTCGGCCGGCGCGGTGGACATGGCGCGCGCGGCGGCGAACCCGCCCAGGCTGACGGTATCTATAGCGGCTTCGGTACCGCCGCACACGGCGATATCGGCTTCATCATTGCGGATCATACGCACTGCGTCGCCAATGGCTTGCACGCCGGCGGCACAGGCGGTGACCGGCGCGCCAATCGGCCCCTTGAAGTGGTGTTTGATTGAAACGTGGCCGGCCGCCAGATTGACCAGGAATGAGGGGATGGTGAACGGCGACAGCCGCTTGGCGCCGCGGCTGTCGGTTGTGCGCACCGCCTGGGCAATCGCCGGGAAACCGCCAATACCCGAGGCAATGACGGTGGCTGTGCGCTCTTGTTTTTCGTCCGTATCGGCTATCCAGCCGGCCTGACGAATGGCTTCATCCGCCGCCGCCATAGCAAACAGGATAAAGCGGTCCATTTTCTTTTGGTCCTTGGGGGCGACGGAGGCGTCGGGGTTGAAGCCCGCTTCAGCATCTTGCGCCAGCGCCGGGACTTGTCCTCCGACCTTGACCGGTAAATCTGCAACGATCTCGTCAGGCAACGCTCGAATGCCGGATTCTCCTTTTAACAAACGTTGCCAGATGGCTTCAACACCGCACCCTAGCGGTGAAACGGCGCCCATGCCGGTAATGACGATACGACAATTGCTCATGATGGCTCCTTGGTAAATTCGGGTAAATCGGCGAGGCGCCGCTGCCGCATCAGTTCGGCGCGTTGATATATGCCATCGCTTGCCGCCGGCCCTGGCGCCAGCGTAATGAACTGCGGCGGCACCGGCTGTTGGGTATCACGATTGACCAACTGGACTTGGATCGGCCGATCGTTGCGTCCGTCGACCAACAGGGCGCTGACGTCCCCGTCGGTCAGATGATTGTTGCCCCATTGTGAGAGCGCCGCCAACACCGGGAGAAAATCGTTGCCGCGCTCAGTAAGCAGGTAGTGATAGCGCACCGGCCGCGTTTGATAACGTTCTTTATACAGAATGCCGTGGGCCACCAAATCCTTCAGGCGACGCGCCAGTAGCGTGGGTGACATCCCCAGACTTTGTTGGAATTCGTCGAATTTGGACAACCCCTGAAAGGCATCACGCAGGATCAGAATGCTCCACCATTCCCCGACGCGATCTAATGAACGCGCGACGGGGCAAGGTGCATCGCTAAAGCGGGTTTTTTGCATACCTTTCTCACTAAGTACAATAATTGTAGTTACTATGCTAGTCATGTTAGAGGATCTTGAGGGGCAAGAGAATAACCGGATGCAAAAAAAGCGCTATTGCACTGATGCGGGTAGTGAGGGAGGCCGTCTTTCAGGCTGCCTATTGCTTTGGCCGCTTCGGGTAAGAATAGGGTAGAGACCTATGAGGGAAGACATTTCGGTGAAGGGCGATGAAATAAGGTACACCCAGCATCAATGCCAACGTGATGAGATATTCCATAACGCCGACGGCGGCTAAAAGAAGATGCGGATAGTCTTTGAAAGCCGGGAAGGGTAAGAGAAAGAAATGCCATCACGTTTCGACGTGATGGCATGCGAAGAGCGTTAGAAGAGAAGGCAGTGGCCGCCTTCTCGCCAGCGTGATTAGAATGCGGTGGTATCTTTGAACAGGCCCACTTTCAGATCGGTGGCGGTATAGATCACTTCACCGTCAACCAGCACTTCGCCATCGGCGACGCCCATGATCAGTTTGCGGGTAATGACGCGTTTGAAGTTAATACGATAGGTTACCTTCTTCGCGGTTGGCAGCACCTGGCCGGTGAACTTGACTTCACCGACGCCCAGCGCGCGGCCTTTGCCTTCGCCACCCAGCCAACCGAGGTAGAAACCGACCAGCTGCCACATCGCATCCAGGCCCAGGCAGCCAGGCATGACCGGATCGCCGATAAAGTGGCAACCGAAGAACCATAGGTCAGGATTAATATCCAGTTCCGCTTCCACATAACCTTTGTTGTGAGTCCCGCCGTCTTCGGTCATTTTGACCACGCGGTCCATCATCAACATGTTACCCGCCGGCAACGGTGGGCCACCGGCGCCGAACAGCTCGCCACGGCCGGATGCTTCGAGGTCTTCTTTCGTATAGGAATCGCGTTTATCTACCATGTTCTCAGTAAGCCTTATTTTAATGAAGGACGCAGGTTAGCTAACACGTGTACGCTGAACAAGTCCGATCAGCCGTGGTTGAACCAGTTGAGCCAGCGTAGCGGCCACGGACGGCGGCGTTCCTGCAGGCTCACCTGCGCAATCCGTTCCTGAATGGCCGCCAACAAATTCGGCTGTTGTTCGTCAGAGTAGAGGCAACCTGTGAGCAAAGGCAAGGCTTCCGCCGCGCGCTCTACCGCCCACAGATGGAATTGCCCTTCGCGTACCGCGTCGACGATATCCTGGCGCAAGCACAGGTGGCGCACGTTGGTTGCGGGCAAGACGACACCCTGTTTGCCCGTCAGGCCGCGGCGTAAACAAACCTCGAAGAAACCTTCGATCTTTTCGTTAACGCCACCTATCGGCTGTACGTTGCCAAATTGGTCGACGGAGCCGGTGACGGCGATCTGCTGGGTGATCGGTTGCTGTGACAGGGCGCTGATCAATGCGCACAGCTCAGCCAGCGAGGCGCTGTCACCGTCCACTTCACCATAAGATTGCTCAAAGACGATGGAAGCGGAGAAGGGCAGTTGCTGATCAAGATCCAGTTCGGCGATCAGGAACGCCTGCATGATCATCATGCCTTTAGCATGCAGGTTGCCGCCCAGTTCGGCTTTGCGCTCGACGTCGGTGAACTCGCCGTCGCCGAGATGCACAACGCAACTGATGCGCGACGGTTCACCAAAGCTGCGTGGATGGCCCGGATAATCCAGGACTGACAGACCATTGATCTGCCCCACCACTTCGCCCTCGGTCTCAATCAGGATCTGACCCAGCTCGATCTCATCCTGCATACGCTCGGCCAGATAGCTTTCACGCCATTCGCGGGCATTTAACGCCGCTTCAAGCGCTTTGGCCGTAATGCGGTCCTCTTCGGCATACAGTGCGGCTTCGGACAGTTGCTGGCCAAGCCAAACCGGCGAAAGTGGCAGGATGCCCTGGTCGCCACTGTAACGCACTGCCTGAACGACCAGCGGCGGCCAGGCGTCGGTCGCCAGCATCGGCAACTGCTGGTCGGCAATCACGCCGTTGACGTAGCCGCACCACTGCGTCATATCATCAATTTCAGTCAGCTGCAGGTCGTCTTCGAATTCACCGTAGATCGCTTGTTCACTCAGCTCAGGCTCGATATCGTGAAAATCGGCCAGGCCGTGACGATCGCCGACCACAATCAGCCGCAGATCCAGCGGCATCGGCGGAATAGCAACCGGCAGCGGGCGGGTTTCGTCTGGCGAAACCCAATGGAACTCACGCTGGCCGATCATCTGCTTCAGCCGCAGCCACAGTAACGGCTGAGCAAGCAGCGCACGTGCCGACAGAATCAGAATGCCGCCGTTGGCCTGGTGCACCAGACCCGGCTGTAGGGTAATGTCGCCATTGTGGATCCGTACGCAGCCAAACAGCTGTTCCGGTTCAATCCACTCCTGGAACAGGCAAGCACCGCCGGCGGCGAAAGGTTCATCGCCACGGCTGGCCGGTTCTACGCTGACCTTGCCATCGTGAATGACATAGTGGCTGCCGCAGCATGCCGTGTTTTTCGGCAGTAGGGGTTTGACGGCGTTAGCAGCCAGTTCCAGATACTCTCGCGTTTCTTGCGCTTTCAACAGCATGAAACGCGGTGGCGATTGAGGGTGGCAAAATAGCGTCAGGGCATTTTCCAGCCGAGGCTGAATGGCGGAAAAGGGCACGGGTGCCAACTGAGCGGCGGTATCAAATATCGCCTGATAAGGCGTTACGTCCGGCAATAAAGATTGCCATTCAAGTCGGTTATTGGTCAAAGTGTTAGATGCAATCGTTAAAAAGGGAAAGGGCGATTATACAAGAATAACGGCGGCTTGATACATGCGGAGTGCCAGTTGGCATCAGGGAGTTTGACATCACGCGGTGACTGTGCAAAAAACAGTCTAAAAGACGGCTTAATTGCCGGGGAAATTCGGCGCAAAGCTGTTATGCTTATTTGAAGTTACGCGGTCACTGAAGAGCTCAAGATGAAATATCAGCAACTGGAAAATCTAGAGAGCGGTTGGAAATGGAAGTACCTGGTGAAGAAGCACCGGGAAGGGGAGCTTATTACCCGCTACATTGAAAACAGCGCTGCTCAGGAAGCGGTTAACGAGCTGCTGAAGCTGGAAAATGAGCCGGTAAAGGTACTTGCATGGATTGCCGCTCATATGAATCCGGAACTGGATAACCGGATGAAGCAAACAATCCGCGCCCGCCGCAAACGTCATTTTAACGCAGAACATCAGCATACGCGTAAAAAATCTATCGATCTGGAGTTTTTGGTTTGGCAACGATTAGCTGCCCTGGCGCGCCGCCGTGGCGTTACGCTTTCGGAAACCGTCGTGCAACTTATCGAAGACGCTGAACGCAAAGAAAAGTATGCAAACCAGATGTCATCGTTGAAAGAAGACTTGAAGGCGATTCTTGGCAAAGATCCCAAGTAAGTGCGTGAGAGCGCCTTTGTGGCGTTTGGCCTTGAAGGGTTGTGGCAACAACAATAGGACGAAAAAAAACCCCGCTAGGCGGGGTTTTTTATTAGGCGAGTAAACTTAGCCCTGAGGCTGAGTTACAACGTCTTTGATACCTTTAACTTCGATCTCTACGCGACGATCTGGTGCCAGGCAAGCGATCTGAGCTTTGGTAGCGCGGCCAGATTTGTAGCCACAGGTGTTGCCAGTAACTGCATCTGCTTCACCCATACCACGTGCAGAGATTTTGTCTGACGGGATGCCTTTGGAGACCAGGTAGTCAACAACGCTTTGTGCGCGCTGTTCGGACAGTTTCTGGTTGTACTGGTCAGAACCAACGGCGTCGGTGTAACCCAGAACAACTACAGAACCGTCTTTAGGATCCATGGAGCTCAGCTGGGTGTACAGCTGATCCAGAGCCTGCTGGCCTTCTGCTTTCAGAGTAGACTTGTTGAAGTTGAACAGCACGTCAGACTTCAGAGTGAAACGCTTGGTTTCAACAACTGGAGCCGGAGCTGGAGCTGGTGCTGGAGCAACTACGTCATCCTGACCGAAGCGGTAAGAAACGCCCAGGCTCAGCATGGTGTTGTCTGGACGTGCGCCAACGGTACCTGCGTCACCGATGTTGCTTACGAACTGGTAATCCAGGCGAGTAGCCCAGTTTTTGGTCAGTGCGTATTCAACACCAACAGCAGCCAGCGGAGAAACGCCGGTGTCGTGGTCGCTCAGGCGAGTGCCGTTGCCGTAGTTAGCTTTGGAGTCTGCACGCCATACCATACCACCCAGACGAGTGTAGATGTCCAGATCGTCAGCAATTGGGTAGCTCAGTTTAGCGGCCAGTTGAACGCCCTGCGCTTTGAAAGCACCGTTGTTCACGCTGCCTTTGTAAGGCATGCGGCCGAGCCAGTCATAGCCCAGCTCGAAGCCCAGGTATTGGTTTGCCTGGTAGCCCAGGAACGCGCCGGCACCCAGCTGATCTTTGTGGGTTGGGCCGTTGCCGATACCGTTCTGGTAACCGTTACCGTAGAAACCAGTGTCGTGGTACTGGGACCAGCCCAGTTTAGCACCGGTGTACCAGGTGTTATCTTTTGGAGCGGCTTGCGCTACGGTAGCGAAACCTGCCAGTGCCACTGCTAATGCGATAGCTGTCTTTTTCATTTTGCGCCTCGTTATCATCCAAATAGGCAATGAGCTTTAAAGCTGTTTAAGCCCTTGGTTAAATTCCTTCGCCAAGGTTTAAGCCCTCGTTTGTTACTCGCCAGTTTTTCTGACGTTATAGAGCAACCTTGGCGATGTAAAGTCTACAACGTGGCGCGAAAGTTACAAGTGTGATGTGATAAGGCTCTAAAAAAAAACGCGGAATCGTACATATTTGCTAACATTCTTTGCCTAAAAAAACGGCGACTCATCGAGCATTTTTGCTTGCCAAACCGCAGCCGGACTAGCTTTGTGCCTTCCCACGCAAAGGTTCCGCTTAGGGGGTGCGAAAATGATGGGAAAAATCCTAAATTTACTTAATGATACAAAGAAGAGTGAATTTTTAGGGTGGAACAGTGTCCGTGAGTCGGGTTAATGTCACGTTGAGGCCGCATGATAAACCCATAGGCATTACCCAATTCTGCCGCACGTCTTAATTTTAGACGATCCTCCTCCGTTAGCTCAGGCAACCAGCCGAGAACCACGCTGTAATTTCCCGTTTGCAGCGCTTTTTCCATTGCCTCGACCGTATTCACCGGGCTGATCTGGCTCAATTGCATCATCTTATCTACAGGCAGGCCGGATTGCTGCAGCCATTGTTTGCTTAATTTTTGCTGCGGCGTCAGCCACAGAAGCCAGCGAGACTGTTTGCCCAGTTGTTGCAGCAGGGGCAACAGCAATTGGGCCACTGCGGGCTGGCGCTCGTTGTAAACAAGTTCACTGATCAAGCCATTTTCTTTGCCGACATCTGTGTTCTTCGCAACATTGCGCGCTGTATAAGAGCCATGGCCGAAATGAGGTTGGTAGAGTGATTGAGTACGCATAAAGTTCCCGCCCGTCGTGTTACTGTATGTTTATACAGTATCCCTGATTTAGGATAAGATCAACCCAAATTTTCGTAGCGGCTCGCATAATTGCGATCATTTTTTGTACCGATGATTTTTGTGATTGGCAGGCGGGCGGATAGTGCGTATTTTTCTAATTAGTTGTTCACGTTACTTTTTTCATTGATGAGAGAAATAATACGGCCAGAACCTAAAAAGGAGGAACGCTATGAAAAGGATGTCGACGAGAAGAATCGCGCAGGCTAAAAATTGCTTTGCGGCGCTGGGAGCCATCACAACACGGTCACAGTTTGGTGGCTACGGCCTGCTGGCCGAGGGGGTAATGTTTGCGGTGATAGCGGACGGCGAGCTGTACTTGCGGGCTACGGCGAGCATGGAACCGGCCTTTCGTGCCAGAGGGATGGTCAATATGGTCTACTCCAAGCGTGGAGCGCCCATCACTTTGCGTTATTACTGGGTTGACGAGTCGCTGTGGCGGGAACGCAACGAGCTGGTGGGGCTGGCCTGGCAGGCTGTCAGGGAGGCGCGCCGGGAGCAGCGGCTTAAGGCTGGCGATCACGGCCGACTGAAGGCATTGCCGAATATTGACGTTAATATGGAACGTCTGCTGTGGCGAGCGGGCATTCGCAACGCTTATGACCTGCGGCTGCATGGCGCCAAACGCAGCTATCTCCGTTTATTGAAACAGCAGACTAATTTGGGGCTACGAGTGCTGCTGTCGCTGGGCGGGGCGATAGCCGGTTATCATCAGGCGGCGTTGCCGGCCGAATTACGCAGCGAGCTAGTGCGTTGGTTCGATCATACGATGGCGATGCGCCGCCATGGGCATGAGCCGGTTATTCAGGGCCCATCGAACGGGCCCTGAATAGTTAGGCTGCCTTATTGATTTGGGCATGCAGCGCGGTGAGCTCTGGCAGCAGCTCGAGCACCAATCCCACCTGCTGCAAGACCAATTGTTCTTTGCTTTCAGGTTCCGGAACGGCTTTGCTGATGCGCTCCGCCAGCTGTTCCAACGCCTGCGCAATGCGCTGGCTGTTCCGTTCTTCCTGATGCAAGGCGCCGTCCACGTAACACACGGCGTCATTGAGCAGATCGAGCGTGGCCGGGGTATTCAGCCGCTCGCGGTGCGCCCCCAATGCGGAGATATAGCTCAGGAGCGTGTGGTTCAGACAGAGCAAGCGGAAGGCGGCTTCCTGCAGCGCTTTGTCGGCTTTGGGATCGGCGGACATGTTGGAGATGACCGAAGCCAGTTCGGCATCGCTGTTGTGGGCATCACGTCGCGCGATGCGGTAAGCGAGGCCGTTATCCTTACCCTGGTGGTATTGCACCAGAATGGCGTCCAGATAACGGCAGTTGGCATTCAGCGTTTTATCCACCACCGCCGGCAGTTGGCGGAACTTCCAGTCCGGCCAGATAAAGCTGACTGCCGCCCAGGCGATGGCACAGCCCAGCAAGGTATCGTAAACGCGCGGGGCTGCCACTTCGAATCCTTCGCCCAACAGGTTAAAACACAACAGCACCAGCAGCGTGATGAACATCGTCGCGTGGGCATATTGTACGGTGCGGAAAGCGAAGAACAGAACGCCGGTGATGATGATCAACACCAGTTGCCCTTCCAATGACGGCACGAAATAGAGGATTGGCAGGCCGATCAGGATACCGGCCAGGGTACCGATGATGCGTAGCGCCAGGCGTCGGCGGGTAGCGTTGTAGTTCGGTTGACAGACGAACAGGCTGGTCAACAGGATCCAGTAACCGTGCTGCATACCCGTGAACTGGATGAAGGCATAACCCACGCACAGTACCACCGACATGCGGATCGCGTGGCGGAACAGGGCCGACTGAGGCGTCAAATGGCGGCTGATGCGCAGCCGAATATCGCTCCAGCCGGTTAAGCGGTCGTCGGCCAGGCTGTTCTCTTCCGCTTGCCCGCTGGCCAGCGTCTGCTCTGATTCGATATTGGCCAGCTGCGCATCGATCGCATGCAGGTTTTTCAACAGATGCGCCAGCGCCTTGGTCTGCTCGTTATTGCCCTGGGTTTCGGCGATGCGCGCCAACGCCTCCTGAATGCGGCTGAAAGCCGGTTCAAAGCGCGGGTTGTGCTGGTACTTTTGCCGCAGCAGGATCGATTGTGCCAATTGGCGGCAGGCGCGTGCCTGCATGCTCAGCAGACGCTGGAAGCGGAACAAAATGTCGCTGTGACGAAATTGCCGGCTGAGCGCGTGGTACTGAACGTGGGAAGAGCTGGCACGCTCGTGGATATCCTGCGCGACAAAATAGTAGTGCAAGGTGCGGCGGGTGCCGCGCTGGCCACGATCGCCTTTCAGGCGCGTCAGCAGCGAGGCTTTGGTTTGGTTAAGCAACGCGACCAAGGCGCTGTTGGCCATTGCGACATCCATCCATGGCAGGTCGGCGTCGCGTTCGGCGTCGGGATCGAACAGATTGGCTTTGGCATCCAGATAGTTGGCCAGTTGATCGTAACAGCGCGCCAGGTTCTCTTGCAGCGGCCGGATCGGGAACAGCAGGTGGCCTGCCAACGTCAGCAGGTTGTACCACAGCGCGCCGATCACCAGCAGCAGCGGTTGCTGATACCAGGCATCGTACATCGAGGTGCCGAGCATGGTGTAAACCGCGATCAGCAGCGCGCCGAAGGCGATGGTGGCATAACGCTGCCCCAAGGCGCCGAGCAGGATAAAACCGCAGGTCGACGTGGTTAAGCCAAGGGCGAACAACCAGGGATAAGGGAACAGCAGCTCGATCGAGGCGGAGGCAACAAAGAAGCACACCAGCGTGATAAGCAGGTTGCGTAACCTGCCGGCCAGGCGGTCATCCAAATCGGTCAGGGCGGCTGCCACCACGCCCAGCGTTAACGGGATAGTCAGCTTGGGAATGCCGAGCCACCAGGGAACGGCGGTGGTGCCGATCAGCGCAATGAGGATGCGCAAGTGATACAGCAGGTTGCTGTTGTAAGTATAACGACGAACTGCGGGTGCAAAAGAGCGCACGAAAAACTCCTCAAACGGAGAAAAAATTAACGCTGTTGATAGTGGCGGCGAGCATTCTCAATACGGGCTTGCTGAGCCATTTCTACCGAGACGACGCGGCGTCCCACCGGCCACAGCGCGATGGCGGCTATTTTGAAATTGGCGATGCCGACTGGAATGCCGATGATTGAAACGCATTGCACGATACCGGCGGCGATGTGTGACAGGCACAGCCACCAGCCGAACAGCACCAGCCAGATAATGTTGAGCAGCGAGCCGCCAGCGGAGAGCAGCGCATTGCTTTTTTCCGGATACAGTTCATCGACGTGTATCGCTTCGTTGCCGAACGGCACCAGCGACAGCTTGGTGATTTCCCAACAGGAGCGGGTAAGCGGCAGTGTGATGACAAGCAGCACGCTGAACACCGTAGCAATAAGCCAGCCTAGCGTGGTGAAGAAACCGCCCAACACAAAATTAAGAATATTCAGTACAGTACGCATAGACGTCATTCTGCTCTAATGATAGCCAAACCGCGATGCGGGCGTATTCACGATAAAAACGCAAAATCTATTCTACCCTTTTTTTAGCGCTAGAGTGCCACTGCTTATCGCAGGTAAACTGGCAGATATCCGTTATTTAATCTCAACATAGTCATGGCGCGACGATATGGAACTTAAAGCGACATCGCTGGGGAAACACCTGGCTCAGCACCCTTATAACCGCGTGCGGTTGCTGCACGCCGGCGTTGAGGTGAGCGGGGAAAAACATGAATACCTGATCCCCTTCAATCAACTGATTCAGGTCAGGTGCAAGCGCGGCATCGTCTGGGGCGAGCTGGAATTTGAATTGCCGGACGAAAAAGTGGTGCGGCTGCACGGCACCGAATGGCAGGAAACGCAACGTTTTTATCACTATCTGCAGCAGGCGTGGCAGCAGTGGAGCGCCGAAATGAGTGAGGTCAGTGCCGGCGTGTTGCAACAGCAGGTGGCACAGATTCAGCGCATAGAGCAGCAAGATAAATGGTTCAAAAAGTCTGAGCTGGGCAAGCTGCAACAGCAAATCCGTGAGGCTTTCTCCGCGTTGCCGATGCCGGTGACGCGTCTGGAGGAATTCGATAACTGCCGGGCCGATTACCAACTGTGTCTGCAATGGCTGCAGCAGGGGCTACGCAGCGTCGAACAACGCAACCGGCAGTGGACCGATCGCATGCTGGAGCAACATCACGACTTCTTCCAGACCGTCGAAAGCTCACCGCTCAATGACTCCCAGAGCCGCGCGGTGGTCAACGGCGAGGATTCCGTTCTGGTATTGGCGGGGGCCGGCAGCGGCAAAACGTCGGTGCTGGTGGCGCGCGCCGGCTGGCTGCTGCGCCGTCAGGAGGCGCAGCCGGGCCAAATCTTGCTGTTGGCTTTCGGCCGCCAGGCCGCTGGCGAGATGAACGACCGCATCAAAGAACGTTTGGGTGATGTCGGCATTCAGGCCAAGACCTTCCATGCCTTGGCGCTGCAAATCATTCAACAAGGCAGCCGCAAGGCCCCGGCCATCAGCCGGTTGGAAACCGATGCCAAAGCGCGCAAAGAGCTGCTGATTACCCATTGGCGCCAACAGTGCGCGGAGAAGAAAGCGCAGGCCAAGGGGTGGCGTCAATGGTTGACCGAAGAGCTGGAATGGGAAGTGCCGGAAGGCGACTTCTGGCAGGATAAGCGCCTGGCGGATCGCCTGGCAAGCCGGTTGGAACGCTGGTTGGGGCTGATGCGCATGCACGGCGGCAGCCAGTCGGAAATGATTGAGCAGGCGGATGAAGACATCCGCGATCTGTTCTCAAAACGTATCCGGCTGATGGCGCCGCTGCTGAAAGCCTGGAAAAGCGCCTTGAAAGAGGAAGGGGCGGTGGACTTCTCCGGCCTTATCCATCAGGCGGTCAACATTCTCGACAAGGGGCGCTTCGTCAGCCCGTGGAAACATATTCTGGTCGACGAGTTTCAGGATATCTCACCGCAGCGTGCGCTGTTGCTGGCGGCATTGCGCCGACAGAACAAGCAGACCTGCCTGTTTGCGGTGGGGGATGACTGGCAGGCGATTTATCGCTTTAGCGGCGCAGAATTGACGTTAACCACGGCCTTCGCCACGAACTTCGGCGAAGGCGCGCAGTGCGCGCTGGATACCACCTATCGCTTCAATGAACGTATCGGCGAGGTGGCCAACCGGTTCGTGCAGCAAAACCCGCACCAGCTGAAAAAACCGCTCAACAGCTTGAGCAAGGGCAATAAAAAGTCGGTGGCGATCCTGCCGCACGAGCAGCTGGAGCCCTTGCTGGATAAACTGAGCGGCTACGCCAAGCCGGATGAGCGCATCCTGGTGCTGGCGCGTTACCATCATCTGAAACCGGAAGCGCTGGCGAAGGCGGGCACCCGCTGGCCCAAGCTGGATCTGGAGTTTATGACCATCCACGCCAGCAAAGGGCAGCAGGCGGAATACGTCATCATTGCCGGTTTACATGAGGGGCGTGACGGCTTCCCCGCCGTGGCGCGCGAGTCGGTGTTGGAAGAGGTGTTACTGCCGCAGCCGGAGGATTTCCCGGATGCCGAAGAGCGCCGTCTATTGTATGTCGCGTTGACGCGCGCCAAACATCAGGTATGGCTGTTGCAGGATCGTGAACGCCCTTCGGTGTTCGTCGAACACCTGCAGGATCTTGGCGTACCGGTGCAGAAAAAACCGTAGGCATCAGGCCTGGCGCCAGCCAGGCCGTGAGGATTATTTCAGGCGGTCTTTCAGGTAGCGCTGATAGTCGGGGATGGCGATCTCCACCTCGTTTTTGAACAGCGGAGAGTCGATCAGAAAATCGGCGGTCGAGCGGTTGGTGGCCACCGGAATATTCCATACTGTCGCCAGCCGCAGTAGCGCCTTCACGTCCGGATCGTGCGGCACCGCGTTCAGCGGGTCCCAGAAGAAGATCAGCATGTCTATCTTGCCTTCCGCAATCAGTGCGCCAACCTGCTGATCGCCGCCCATCGGGCCACTCAGCATGCTGGTGACGGGAATGCCGCTGGCGCGCTGGATCAGATTACCGGTGGTGCCGGTGGCGTACAGCTGGTGCTGCGCCAGAATAGTCTTGTGGCTTTCTACCCACTCCAATAGGGCCTGTTTGCGGTGATCGTGCGCCACCAGCGCAATGTGTTTGCGCGCGGCGATAGTGCGGGTAGTCAATTCCATCTCGGTGTCCTTCGCTCATCGGGGGATGTGCGACAGATTACTGAAACTGTTTTTCACTGCCTAGCGTTTGCGCCTGAAAATGCGAAGAAAAGGCGCCTTTACGGGGAAAGACGCCGGAAGGGATCAGCGAATCGGTTGTTTATTGGCCCAGCGTAGAAAACGTTTCTGTGTTTCCTTGTCGGCCTGTTGGAACCAGTATTGCAACATCTGTTCCGACACGTTTTCACCTTTCAACGTTACCGTCGGGGCGTTCAGCGGCGCGCCGGCCAACGCGAGGGCTGAGGGATTGCCTGCGTTCGCCTGAACAAAGGCCGGAACGGAGGCCGGGCGGTTCTGGCGGTTGTAATCGGTCATCACCTTTTCCAAATCGGTATTGAAGGTGACGCTGTCGGGATGCAGCGCATCATGTCGGAACGGCAGGGCGTTGCCGTCTTTATCGACCACCAGATAATTCAACGTTCTGTCAAAGCGTTGCGCATCACGATCGTTCTCGATGCGCGGCAGTTCGATCGCCACTTGGCTGATCTTTTGCGTATTGAAGGTGGCAACCAGCGGCAGGGACGTATAGGCCTGTGTATGCTGGCCGGAACGTACGGTTTTGGTCACTTTAAACAGCAGCTGGTGCTGCCCGCCGTCCAGTTCAAGGCTGTCGGCGCCTTTTAACAACGAACCTGTCATTTTCTTGCCGTCGACCACCAGCAGGTCGATGTCCGGGGAGAGTTTCAGGGTCGTAGCCGCGGCAGGCATACTGATGCTGAGCAACGCCGCAACCACCAGACCAAATTTCATCATTATCTCCTTATAAAGTGACGTAGCTCTAAGTGTTGAACACGGCATAGGTTGTGTCAAAATTTTTCAATCGGGTATTTTGTTTACATTTTTACATATTTTATCGCGTTTAGACACGACCGTGCGCAGCTGAACCGCGACAGCCTCTGACCATAAGATTGCGGTGAAGTTTCCTTCGCATTAGCGTTTAACCGAGCGAATGCCGATCGGTTACACTCGAAATGGAAAGTGACGCAGTGATAAACGGGAGTTGAAGATGCAAGATCAAGAGATTGTTGAGCTGTTGCAGCAGGTGAAAACCATCGCGCTGGTGGGCGCCAGCGATAACCCGTCGCGGCCCAGCTATGGGGTGATGGCGTATCTGTTGGCGCAAGGGTATCAAGTGATCCCGGTCAGCCCAAAACTGGCGGGGCAGACGCTGCTGGGGCAGCCGGTTTACGCTACGCTGGCCGCTATCCCACAGCCGGTGGATATGGTTGATGTGTTTCGCAATTCGGAGGCGGCTTACGGCGTGGCGCAAGAGGCGATAGCGATCGGCGCCAAGGCGCTGTGGCTGCAGATCGGCGTGATTAACGATCAGGCGGCGGAGCTGGCGCAACAGGCCGGGCTGCGCGTGGTGATGGATCGCTGCCCGAAAATCGAAATCCCGCGTTTAGGGCTGGAGCGCTAAATAAAAAAAGGGCCTGGCGCGATGCCGGGCCCTCTCGGGGTTTCTCAGGTCTTGGCGCGGTCAATTGCGCAAACGTGGCGCCTGTAACTGGTGACGGATGGATTCCGCCAGTTCATCCAGCGATGGTTGCTCGGGGTGCGCTTCCTGGGGCTCACCATCCAGCTGCGCTTCCGCCAGATAGGTATGCACCGGTTGGCCTTCCTCGTCTTCCATCACCACGTGGTACCAAGGGGCGGAACGCAGTTCGTCGTTCGCCGCTATCTCGTCAGCTTTGGGTTGTTCTAAAGAGTATTCCGGGTCGATATCGATCACGACGCCCAAATACCCCAGCAGTTTATGCCTAACCTGTTGTCCGATACCGAATTTGCTGGCAATCATGATGACCTCCTGAGAAACAATGCCTTGCTCATATATGGGGGCAAGGCAGCGCATTTCAAGTTACATCACCCGACAAGCGAAGCCTTTCAGATACAGCCCCTCAGGATACGTGGCGATCACCGGGTGATCGGCAGCCTGGCGGAACTGTTCTATAAATTGTACATCACGTCCGGCATCTACAGCGGCATCGGCCAAAATTTTCTGGAACAGGTCGGTCGGCATCAGGCCGGAGCAGGAGAAGCTGAGCAGAATGCCGCCTGGATTCAGCAACTGCAGCGCCAGCATGTTGATGTCCTTGTAACCGCGGCAGGCGCTGGCCAGCTGATTCTTGTTCTCGACGAATTTAGGCGGATCCATGATGATCAGATCGAATTTTTCGCCTTGAGCGCGGTAGTTGCGCAGCAGTTGGAACACGTCATCACGAACGAACTCCGCCTTGTTCAGATCGAGCTTGTTGAGCTCGACGTTCTGTTTGGCGATGTCCAGCGCTGCCTGCGAGGTATCCACGCTGATCACCTGTGCGCAGCCGCCCATCAGAGCGGAAACGGCGAAGGCGCCGGTGTAGGAGAAGCAGTTCAGCACCCGGCGGCCGGCAGAGTAGTTCCGCGCCGCCAGGCGACTGTCGCGCTGGTCGAGGTAGAAACCGGTCTTGTGCCCTTGCTGAATGTCCACCAGCAGCTTCATGCCGTGCTCGGTGATAGGCAGCAGTTCCGGCGGCAGATCGCCCAGCACCGGGCCCTGCGCCAGCGGCAGGCCTTCTTTTTTGCGCACCGCAACGTCGGAGCGATCGTAAATCGAACATTCCGGGTAGCAATGCTGCAGGGCGGAAAGCAGGGCCGGGCGCTGGTATTCGGCACCGGCGGACAGCAGCTGCAGCACCAGGAAATTCTGGAAGCGATCGATAGTGATGCCCGGCAGGCCGTCGGATTCGCCGGCGATCAGACGGTATCCGTCCAGACCGTCGCGCTGTGCGACCCAATCGCGCCAGCTTTGCGCTTGCTGCAGGCGGCGAATAAAGAAATCGATGTTAATCTCTTCATCCTGCTGGAAAGTCCAGACGCGTGCGCGGATCTGCGACTCGGGCGAATAGGCGCCGCGAGCCAGCCATTTGCCCTGGCTGTCGAGAATATCGATGGTTTCACCGGAGTGGGCTTTGCCCTCAACGCGTTGAACGGCACCGGAGAACACCCAAGGGTGACGGCGGAGTAAGGACTTTTCACGTCCTTTGGCGAGAAACAGGCGTACGGTCATAATTAATAATGCTGCCAGCTAGGATAGAAAGAGTGACACGGCGGTGCAAAGGCACGGCAATGCCATAACGAAAACTTAATTAAGGGGGCGATTATGACACAAGTTTGCATTGCTGCGTATGTGTATGGCGTGGTGCAGGGGGTGGGGTTTCGCTATTCCACTCAGCGGCAGGCCGAGGCGTTGGGGGTGGCCGGCTATGCGTGCAACCTTGATGACGGCAGTGTCCAGGTGGTGGCCTGCGGCACTCAGGCGCAGGTGGATAGGCTGGTGGAGTGGTTGAAACAGGGCGGCCCGCGCAGCGCGCGCGTCGAACGCGTGCTGGTGGAGCCACACGGCGTGGCTGACTACGATGGGTTCGGCATTCGCTATTAAACGCTCGCCTGCAGCGGCGCTGCGGGCGGTGCGGTCAGATGCATTTTACCGGTTTGGGCAACCCGGCGATCTTGGTGGCTTGTTTGGCCGGTCCTTTCGGGAACAGGCGATACAGATAGCGGCTGTTGCCTTTTTCTTCGCCGTATTTCTGTGCCATCGCTTTGACCAGCATGCGAATAGCCGGTGAGGTATTAAATTCCTGATAGAAGTCGCGCACGAAGCGCACCACTTCCCAGTGTGCTTCGGTGAGCACGATCTCTTCCTGCGCGGCCAGCAGCGGCGCCAGGCCTTCATGCCAGTCGGCGCTGTTTTTCAGATAGCCCTGCGCGTCAGTGTCAATAACCTGACCTTCAAACTCCAACATACTGCCTCGATAACGGATAATTCGGAACGGCCGCCAGTTTAGCAAATTTTTTCAGCCGCAAAAAACAAAGCCCCGCCGGAGCGGGGCCTGGAAGGCAGGTGTAACACGCGATCAGTTGCTGCGGGCGAAGCCCAGAATGCTCAACAGGCTGATGAACATGTTGTAGAGCGACACGTACAGGCTAACGGTGGCGCGAATGTAATTGGTCTCGCCGCCGTGAATGATGTTGCTGGTTTCCCACAGGATCGCGCCGGCGGAGAACAGGATGAACAGCGCGCTGATAGCCAGGTGCAGGGCAGGGATCTGCAGGAACAGGTTGGCGATCACCGCCACCAGCAGCACCACAAAACCGGCCATCATCATGCCAGACAGGAACGACATGTCTTTACGGGTGGTCAGCACATACGCCGAGCAGCAGAAGAACACCGCTGCGGTGCCGCCCAGTGCCAGCATGATCAGGTCGCCCGCGCCGGCGTTCAGGAACGAGCTGAGGATTGGGCCGAGGGCATATCCCATGAAACCGGTCAGCGCGAACGCCGCCAAGATGCCCGCTGGGCTGTTGGCCAGTTTATGGGTCAGGAACATCAGGCCGTAGAAGCCAACCAGCATCAGCAGCAAGCCCGGCGCCGGCAGCCCCAGCATCGTGCTGGCGGTGGCGGTCAGGGCTGAGAAGGCCAGGGTCAGGGATAACAGGAAATAGGTGTTGCGCAGGACTTTATGCGTGCTGAGCAGCGAGTCGCGCGAAGAAGATGAGACGACAATGCGGTCCATAATGCTCTCTCTTATCAAGCCATAACAAAATAATCCCGATAATAGGCAGCGCAAGCGGTTGATTAAAGTTTGTTTACCAATCTTTACCCTTAGTTATCATTACGGCAACAGCGGGGATGCGGACGCGTGTTTGTTCGCCGTTTGCCGCGCCTTCGCTGATTTTTCGCGCGGTTGAACGCGCCCGGGCTTTACAAGCGAATAAGGTCTGTTTATAGTGCGCGTCGTTGCGGAGGGGTGGCCGAGTGGCTGAAGGCAACGGTCTTGAAAACCGTCGACGGGAAACCGTTCCAGAGTTCGAATCTCTGCTCCTCCGCCATACATTCTGACCCCGTGCTCTCTGAGCACGGGGTTTTTTGCTTTTGCGTGCGGAGAAAACGGCAAGCCTTTCCAGGAAACGCGATCGGCTATTGATAAGGGCCACGCATCGGTGAGATTATGCGTTTATCAAGGTCGGCTGCTCGTGTCAGGCGTGACCGGCGCGATAATCAACGCCGCCTTATCTATTTTCGCTTAATGCTCTATGGAGACAGAGATGAACTGGTATCAAGTCGCCTTATGGACCATGATCTTTCTGAAGTCCGGCGCTTTCCTGGTATTCGTGTGGTGGTGGATGTTCAAACGTGCGACCAAACCTTATGTGCGTCCGCAAGACGTCGTGGTGGATGAGACGCCGTATGACGATAGCCTTACGATGGAAGAAGTGATGAAGAATCACGGCATTGTACGGACTGAAAAGCCGCTCTGATCGTCAAATGTGTGTTTTGCTATAAACCCGAGCCTGTGGCGCTCGGGTTTTTTATTCCTGCCGTTACTTGAGATGCAGCCCTTTTCCCCTATCTTGCTTTACCCTTACGGCGATTTATTTAAATGAATTACCTTTCGGTATATTTTAAAATCTACTTTAAAAGTGGGATTTATATTTATATGGGAGGGTATATTTTTCTCTGAAAGAATTCAGCCTTATCGACTGAACGAAGAAAAGTGTGGGCGCTGTTTTTTGTGTATCTGGATATTGATATGCAAAGAGTGTCGCATTTTCGGGCTGCTCCTATAGCGGTGGGTCGGAAAATTTTTAAGGTAGAGGAAAACTAAACTTTACGTGGGAGGAGAAGGGGGGAAGGAATCTAAGATTTTTCTTTATGTGTTTTTTTCTTTTTATTTCAATGGTTTTTTGTTTTTATGCCACAAGCGCTTTATGAGGAAACGGCGACATTTATTTAACCTGCGCAGCAAGTATCCTGTCGTACTCACTCTTTTAAGGCGCGTATCTTTCCGCTCATTGCGCGATTCGTTTTTTTATGGTCATGAAAATTATTTGATTCGATGTTGCATTTTTTTTGTCTTTGGAATTAATATGTTCTGCATCTGGCGGTGAATGAGATTTTTCCCATTGCCGGATATCTTTTAGAATACACTTGGATATATATAAATATATACCGCCACATATAAACTTTTAGATGGCAGGATGCTGTCAATACTCTGCTATTGCCTAAGCTTCGTTAGCCTCTAAACGGTTTAATGGTGTAGGTCATTTTATATATGCTCTCTCAGCGAAGAAAGTAATGGGGTTTATTATGATTAAGCAAGGCATCTCTTTGGCGGTATTGGCTGCCGCGTTAACATCTGTGGGCGCAACGGCGGCAGATAATTCCGCCGGTGGCGTTATTTCGTTTAGCGGTGCCGTTACGGATACCACTTGTACCATCAATGGCGGGAAAAGCGCCGATTTTACCGTTGCGCTCAGCCCGATTTCCGTGACGGATGCGGGCACCGTTGTCGGCCCCATCACCAAAAACAAGAAATCTTTCTCGCTGACGTTCTCCGGCTGCACGCCGGCGGCGGGAACGGCCGGTACGCCGCTGAAGATCTATTTCTCTTCGGCGAATAATATCTCTACCGACGGAAAATATCTGCTGAACAGCTCCGTGAATGAAAGCGACGCCGCCGTAGCGAAAAACGTCGGTTTTTCTCTGGCCGAGCCGGGTTCATCCACGCCGATTCCGTTGAACGTGCCTTATGTCACCAAGATCAAAGGCGATAAAACGGCGCCAGATGCCGAAACGCTGACGCTGGATGCCTATTACTACAAGACCAATGCGTTGGAAGCAAAAGTGGGGGAATTGAGTTCCAACGTGACGTACACCATTTCTTACCTGTAATTGCAATTAAGCCAGGCCTGTGCCCAAGGCAAAGGCCTGGCATCTGGGGTGACTATGAAACAGTGCTTAATCTTTGCTGGATTGTTTCTCAGCAGCTTTTGCGCCGATGCCAATATTGTAATTAATGGAACGCGCGTTATTTATCCGGAAAAAAACAAGGATGTTATCGTTCAGTTAGTCAACAATGGTGACGATCCGGCACTGGTGCAGGCATGGATTGATGATGGTGATATCAACTCGACGCCTGAAACGGCAAACGTGCCGTTCTTGTTATCCCCGCCGGTTGTAAAAGTTGCCGGAAATAATGGCCAGCAATTACGCATACAAAAAATGGGCGCGGCGCTCCCCGGCGGTCGTGAGTCGGTATTTTATTTGAATGTGCTGGATATCCCGCCTACGCCGGAAAATTTGCAAGGGGTCAATACGCTGCAATTAGCCATCAAATCGCGCATCAAGCTATTTTATCGCCCGGCAGGGTTAACCGGCAGCGCAAATAACATCACCGACTTCATTGAACTCCAGGCGGCAGGGAAGGGATTTAAGGTTATCAACAAAGGTCCTTACTTTTTTACGTTGGCCAATGTTGATCAGAAAGGCAAAAAGAATCTGTTGATTGACTCAGTGATGGTCGGGCCATATTCCAGCCTCTTTGTTCCGACCAAAGTTGGTGTGAGCCGGAACATTCCCTACACCCTGCTCTATATCGACGACCTGGGGGCTTATAAATCTAAAGCCATTACAGCCCGCTAACGTGAAGAACGGCCATGAAGCTTAAACTAAAATTGCTTTCGATACTGACCGCATCTGTATTCATACCGTTAAATAAAGCCTCGGCGATGAAATTCGACACTTCTCTATTGGCCGGCGCGTCCAGCGAATCCGACCTGTCGCGTTTTTACCTCAATAATGACATGCCGGCAGGCACGCAAACGGTCGACGTGTATGTCAACCAGAGTTGGAAAGGGCGGTTCTCGTTGCAGTTCGGCGAACATAAAGGCGATATTCGCATCGCCCATCGTGACGCCGCCCTGTTGGGCATCGATATGAGTAGTTTGTCCATCGGGGGGGACAAGGAACCGATCCCCGTCCAAACGTTGGTGCAAGGAGGAAGGGCCGACTTCGACGTGGGGACGTTGAGCCTTAAGCTGACGGTGCCTCAGTCGCGAGTGATTCGCGCAGAGGCCGGCTATGTTGACGCCAAATTTTGGGATCGCGGCGTGCCTGCGCTGCTGCTGGCCTATAACGCCACCTATTACCACGTGCAGTCGTTGCAGGGCGACAAGGCGTCAAACGACGATTTCTATACCGGTTTGGAATCGGGGATCAATCTGGCGGGTTGGCAATTCAGAGACAGCAGCAATTTCCGCAGCAGTTCGCGACAGGGCAGCGATTGGCAAAATAATACTCGCTATGTGCAGCGTGGCTTCGCCGCCATCAAATCGAACCTGACGATGGGCGATTTCTATTCGCCGGGGGACTTGTTCGACTCGATTCGGGTGCGGGGCGGCGCTTTAGCCTCGGATATCAACATGCGGCCCAATTCGCAGCAGGGTTTTTCGCCGATAGTGCGGGGCGTGGCGCAGAGCAATGCCCTGGTGAAAGTATTGCAAAACGGCAACCTCATCTATCAGGAGAACGTGCCGCCGGGCTCCTTTACGCTGGATAACATATTGCCGACCGGCTCTGCGGGGGATCTGTTGGTCGTGGTCAAGGAAGCCGACGGGCGGGAACAATCCTTTACCGTACCGTTTTCCGCCGTTCCCAACATGTTGAAGCAGGGGGTCAGCAAATACGGCCTGGTGGCCGGTAAGGTCAATCAGGCGGATACCGACTATGCGCCCGCTTTCGCGCAGGGCACGCTGCAGTATGGCTTCAATAACCTGGTCACCGGTTACGTCGGTACGATCCTCAGCGAGGACTATCGCGCCTGGCTGCTGGGCAGTGGCTGGAATCTGCCGTTCGGCGCGGTATCCGTCGATGTGACTCAGGCCTCGACGCATTTGCAGGATCGCAATGAAAATGGGCAAAGTTTTCGGATCGCCTACAGCAAGTTTTTGGACGCTACCGCAACAAACTTCACGCTGGCGGCATACCGTTATTCGACCAAAGGTTATTACAGCTTTAACGATGCCATCTACACCCATCAAGGTTACCGCGAGCGTGACAAGCGTTTTCACGATTATTGGAACGATCGGGATGACGATGAGCTTGCCCCGTTGGATTTGAATACCTGGGACGCCGTTCGCGCCGCTCGTCCACGCAATACCTTCAATTTGAACCTGAACCAGAGGCTCGCAGACGGGTGGGGCACGCTCTATTTCTCCGGCACCCAACGCGATTATTGGTCGGATACGAATAAAAGCCGGGAATACCAGCTCGGGTATTCAAACGCCTTCTCGCGCGTCAGTTACAACATTTCCGCGAGTCGCGTGAGAAATTCCGATCGCAAAGAAGAGACGCGGTTTTATCTCTCTCTGAGCGTGCCGCTGTCGATGTTCGACAACAATGCCTATCTCAGCACCAGCTTATCCGCCACCGATTCGCACTATCAGCAAAGCTCGCTGAGCCTGAGCGGCAATGCGCTGGAATCAAACCGTCTGAGTTATGCGCTTGCCGGCAGCAATCAAAGCGGCGGCAACAGCATGGCGAGCGGGAATGCCGCCTATCGCGCCAACGCAACGACCGTCGGCGGCTCCTACAGTGAATCATCAGACTATCGACAATTGGGCATGAGCGCCCGCGGCAGCCTGGTGGCGATCCCTTGGCATTTGCTAGCGTCCAACGAAATGGGCAACACCATGATGGTGGTGGACGCGCCCAAGGCCAAAGGGCTGATGGTGAACGGCGACGAGAGCATCGTCACTAACGACGAAGGGCTGGCTTTGGTGCCTTACGCCACGCCTTACCGGCAAAACTCCGTGACATTGTCGGATACCGGCAACAGCTCCGGCGCCGAGATCGTCGGCAATATCGCCAACAGTGTGCCCTATGCTGGCGCCGTCAACTATTTGAGATTTGAAACCGATCAGCGTCGGCCTTATACGCTGCGCGCCTTTAAGCGCGGCAATAAACCCCTGCCATTTGGTGCGGAGGTGGCGGATCAAAGTGGGAATGCCATTGGCTTCGTCGGGCAGGCCAGCGTCCTGTATCTACGGGTTGAACAGCAGCCAACGTCGCTGGAAGTCAGGCTGAATGACGGTGTCTGCAAGATTGAACGCCCGAAAATATCGATGGACAGCGCAGCCAACACATGTCGATAAAGGATAATTACACCATGCTCAGGATACTCGCACTGACGCTGTCCCTATTGTTCAGCGGTTACAGTTACGCTTCATGCTACGGCAATGGCATCCAATATGCGCCGCCGATCTACGTCGATTTGTCGGATAAGCTCAGCGATAAGACACCGGTCTGGGAAGGCAGTTTTTATACGCAATACAGCGGTTCATTTAGCTGTTCAACCTCGAGCAGCGAATTCGGCTATACGCGTATCCTGTCAACCGACAGCACGAAGGCGACCATTCTGGGATTCAACAGCGGTAAATATTGGATACGCGCGGAAATAACCAACGACATCGCCAACAAAAAGCTTAGCGGTTGGGGATCGCACTCCGCTTCGGAATTGAATCAGCCGATGAATATCCGTTTCAGTCTGGTCAGCAAGACGGGCACATCGATACCCGGCGACACGGTTAGCCTTAAGGACGTGATGTTCGTGACCGATCTGAGCGGGATGTCTTTGCTGGAGATCATTTTGTGGCCCGCCAAGCAGTTGGTGAAGATCTTGACCTGGCTGCTCAACGGCTTCAATTGGCCTTACGATCAGCGCGACATGTACGGACAGCCGATGACCATCAAGTATGCGCCCAAGATGACGACCTGCACTTTCGACAATGCCGGCCTGGCAGTGAAGTTGCCGACGTTGGGGATATCGCAGATTACTCAGGGGGCGCAAAATGGCCTGACGCCCTTTACACTGAATTTCAGCTGTCAGAATCGGCAAAGCGGCGGCACGGCCGATCGGGATATCAATATGTTTTTATCCAGCAATAATCTGTTGGCTTCAGATAATACGGTTTTGATAGATAAAAGCCCTGAGGCGGCAAAAGGCATTGGCATCCGGCTGGTCAAGACGGCTTCGCCTAATAATCCCGTCACGCTGTCGCTTTCCAGCGTGGCACCAGGTGCGGCGACTTCATTATTTCATGTGGGAACCGGCAATGCCTTGGATGCGCAATTTTCCATCGGTATGGCGGCCTATTATTATCCTTACAGCCCCACCACAATGAGCAGTGGAGGAATTAATACATCGGCCACGCTTAACATTATATATAAATGATTCTTTTGTTATTTTTAATAATAAAAAACAGGTTGCCACATATAAGAAAAATCTTAACATGGTAATTGGTGGCGAATATTATTTACTTGAATAATATTGGTGTTTAATCCGGATCTCTATGTTGAGGATGAATTGTATGACGGAACAAATCCAGATCGGTGTCAAAGTGGAAAAATCGCTAAAAGATGAGGTTGACGTCATTCTTCGCGGTTTGGATATTAAGCCGACGACGGCGATAAATGGGCTTTATCAATATATTTCACAGCATGGAGAGCTCCCTTTTGTCATATCAACCAGCGTGAAAACACCGAAGGATATCGCCGGCGGGTTGTTCAAGAGCCTGTTTTCCTTACAAAGCACGCTCAGCGTTTTCTTGGATAAAGTGCAAATGAAGCGGTGTGTCAGCAGGGAGGAAGTATTGATTGTGCTCGATATACTGCGCGATTTTATCGTTGCTTTTCGCCAAAGCGCGCAATATCTCGGCGCTTCGCCTTTCGGGCGGCGTGTAGTTTGGAAGGATGCCGTATGCGCCGTCGAGAGTATTCATGAAATTCTAGATAATAACGTAAAATACAGTGAAGATGGCATTATGAATTTGGATGAAAAATATCTTTCATCGCTGTCTGCATTGCTGATCTCATTATGTTCTTCACTTAAGTAAGTCGAACCAATAAAGTTAATTGGCATGACTGCCATGGGGGCGTTGTTAAAAACGCGCCCATGACAAATAGCAATGGGGTGATCCTGTGCGAGTGGCTATATTTTCTGATGATTACTATTTATTCTATGGCATATCGCAGATCTTGAAGTCGTTGGAGGGCGTTGAAGTTATTGGTCTGCATTCATCTGCACGTCGTGGATTACATGCCATGTCTTGTCATGCAGAAGTGGTCATCGTCTCTTTCTCGTCTATCTGTCGGGTTATGAATTTCTTATCGCATATTATCGACAGGCCTGACAATACGATCGTCTTAACCGGCGTGGAAACGCCGCGCCTGGCGAATTTTAACTGTCTGAAAAAAAACATCGGTCTTACGACGTTCGTTGAGGCGATAAAAATGTTCACCGCGAGCTGCAAAGGGCAGAGCCTGTCGCCGCGCGAGCTTTCGGTGTTGGCCATGCTGCTGGCGGGAAAACCGAATACCGGCGTCGCTAAGGCGTTGGGTATTTCCGAGAAAACCGTCAGCCAGCATAAAATGAACGCCATGCGTAAGCTGGAGATTCAACGTTTTCATCAGTTCATTTTGGCAGCGGATGAGCGAGTGTAATCGCTATTCCACAGGCGGGTGCGTTGGCCCGCAGGGAGAGCGTCTGCTCACCCATGATCGGCCGGGCGTTCGAAAATATGCGCGCCGGCCCCTTGCCGGCCCAATATATCGTTCGGGTTGCGCAGCGGGCAGTCGGTGAGCGACAGGCAGCCGCAGCCGATGCAGCTGTCGAGATGGTCGCGCAGCACCGTTAGCCGTTGAATACGCTCATCCAGCGTTTTGCGCCAGGCGGAGGACAGCACTCCCCATTGTTCTGAGGTCAGCTTGCTGCCGATGGGGAAGCGGCTTAGTGCGGCGCGGATTTCTTCCAGCGGAAGGCCCGCGCGCTGCGCGATCTTGATCACCGCGATATAGCGTAATACCACCGACGGATAACGCCGCTGATTGCCGGCGTTGCGCGTCGCCTGAATCAACCCTTTACTCTCGTAGAAGTGCAGTGCGGATACCGCCACGCCGCTGCGTTTCACCACTTCCCCGACGGTCAATAGCCGATTGGCGTCAATCGGTTCATTTCTTGCCATTTTATCTTTCCTCAACTTGACCTCAAGTTAACCTGAGGTTTTATAGTTCAGCCTGCCGGGCTTGGCAACCGGCATCTCTCAAGACCTGCCCCCGTCTTATCGGGGAGAAGGATGGCTCGGCTGTAAAATCAGGAAGAAACCGTTATGCAACGCTTTATCAACACCGCTCTGGACAGTTATTGGCTTTGGCTGCTCGCACGTCTGTGCTTGATGGTGATTTTCATCTCGTCGGGGCTCGCCAAGCTGTTCGACATCGAAGGGAGCCTGGCGGAGATGCGCGCCGCCGGTTTGCATCCGGCCTGGCTGTTCAACCTGGCGTCGGCGTCGGTGCTGCTGACAGGTTCGGTATTGATCTTGCTGAACCGCTGGGTGTGGCTGGGCGCCGGCATGCTGTCGGCGTTCCTGATCCTGACTATCGCGATCGTACACACCTTCTGGAATATGTCCGCTCCCAACATGCAGATCTCCCTCTACTTCGCGCTGGAACACATCACGGTGATCGGCGGGCTGTGGGTGACGGCCATCGCCAGCCGTTTGCGTCAACGGCTGGCCAACACGCGTGAGGCTGCATGATGAAACGATACCTCATTATTGCCGCGCTGCTGGCGGCACTCGCCGTCGCCGCCGTTGCGATGCGTTCCACCGCGCGACAAAGCGAAGGCGCGCCGGCCTATCCGCCGGTTAAAGTGGCGCTGGCGCCCGCCCTGCGTGAGCAGGCGGCACGCAGCTATGCCGGCGTGGGCGAGCTGGAGGCGGCCAGCCAGGTGGAAGTGGCGGCAGAGACCAGCGGCCGCATCACGCGCATTCTGTTCGAATCCGGCCAAACGGTGCGGCAGGGGCAACTGCTGGTGCAGCTTAACGATGCGGTTGAACAGGCTGAGCTGGTGCGCCTGCAGGCGCAATTGCGCAATGCCGATCTCCTGCTGGCGCGCATGCGCAAGCTGATGAACCTCAACGCTACCGCGCGGCAACAGCTGGACGATGCGCTGGCCGAGCGGGATATGGCGTTCGGTGCGGTGCAGGAAACGCAGGCCAAAATTGCGCAAAAGGCGGTCCGAGCGCCGTTCTCCGGCACCATCGGCATTCGCCGCGTGCATGAAGGGCAATACCTCAACGCCGCCGAGGCGGTGGCGAACCTGGTGGACGCCGATACGCTGCGCGTCAATTTCTCGCTGGACGAACAAAGCAGCGCCGGGCTGGCGTTGGGGCAGGCGGTGTCGGTGCAGGTTGGGGCGTATCCCGATCGCGCTTTCCCCGCCGCCATTACCGCTATCGACCCGATGATCGGCAAATCCCGCACCGTGCAGGTACAGGCGACGTTGAGCAACAGTGAGGGATTGCTGAAGGCGGGCATGTACGCGGGCATTCGCGTCACGCAGCGGCAACGCGTGGCGGTGCTGACGGTGCCGGAAACGGCGCTGACCTATACGGCGTACGGCGATACCGTGTTTCTGGCGCAGCAGGGTGAAAAGGGCATGACGGTCAAGCGCGCCTCGGTCACCGTGGGGGAGCGCAACGACGGGCGCGTCGAGATAGTCAGCGGCCTGCAGGAAGGCGATCGGGTGGTGACTTCGGGCCAGCTCAAGCTGAGCGACGGCATGGCGGCCGAGCCGGTGGCGCAGGATACCCTGAACGCCGCCCCGGCCGGTTCCTGAGGAGAGACCGATGACATTTACCGATCTGTTCGTGCGCCGGCCGGTGCTGGCGCTGGTGGTCAGCACCCTGATCCTGCTGTTCGGCGCGCTGGCGCTCAGCAAACTGCCGATCCGCCAATACCCGTTGCTGGAAAACTCCACCATTACCATCAGCACCGACTATCCCGGCGCGTCGTCCGAGCTGATGCAGGGCTTTGTCACGCAGCCGATCGCCCAGGCGGTGTCGTCCGTCGAGGGCGTTGACTACCTTTCTTCCTCGTCGGTGCAGGGGCGCAGCGTGGTGACGGTGCGCATGGCGCTGAACCGCGATTCCACCCAGGCGCTGACCGAAGTGATGGCCAAGGTCAACCAGGTGCGCTACAAGCTGCCGGAGCAGGCTTACGATCCGGTGATTGAGCGCTCCGCCGGTGAAGCTACTGCCGTGGCCTATGTCGGTTTTTCCAGCAAAACGCTGTCCACGCCGGCGCTGAGCGAATACCTGACGCGGGTGGTGGAGCCGATGTTCACCACCATCGACGGCGTCGCCAAGGTGGAAGTGTTTGGCGGGCAAAAAATGGCGATGCGCCTGTGGCTGGACAGCGATCGGCTGGCTGGCCGCGGCCTGACTGCCGCCGACGTGGCCGACGCGGTGCGGCGCAACAACTACCAGGCGGCGCCGGGCAAGGTAAAAGGGCAGTACGTGGTTGCCAACGTGCGGGTGAATACCGATCTCACCAGCGTGGAAGAGTTCCGCAATCTGGTGGTGCGCAACGACGGCAACGGCCTGGTGCGCTTGAAAGACGTTGGCACCGTGGAGCTAGGCGCCGCGGCCACCGAAACCAGTGCCCTGATGGATGGCGAACCAGCGGTGTTCCTCGGCGTCTTCCCTACGCCGACCGGCAACCCGCTGGTGATCGTCGACGGCATTCGTCACCTGATGCCGGCGATCGACAAGATGCAGCCGCCGGGCGTGAAGATGGCGCTGGCGTTCGAGACCGCGCGCTTTATTCAGGCCTCGATCGATGAAGTGGTGCATACCCTGCTCGAAGCGCTGGCGATCGTGGTGGCGGTGATCTATCTGTGTCTGGGGTCGCTGCGCACCGTGTTGATCCCGGTGGTGACCATTCCGCTGTCGATCCTTGGCGCTGCAGGGCTGATGCTGGCCTTCGGCTTCAGCGTCAATTTGCTGACGCTGCTGGCGATGGTTCTGGCGATCGGTTTGGTGGTGGACGACGCCATTGTGGTGGTGGAGAACGTACATCGCCATATCGAAGAGGGGAAAACGCCGCTGGCGGCGGCGATGATCGGCGCACGCGAGGTGGCGGGGCCGGTGATCGCCATGACGCTGACGCTGGCGGCGGTCTATGCGCCGATCGGCCTGATGGGCGGGCTGACCGGCGCGCTGTTTCGCGAGTTCGCGCTGACGCTGGCCGGGGCGGTGGTGGTGTCCGGCGTGGTGGCGCTGACGCTGTCGCCGGTGATGAGCTCGCTCCTGCTGCCGGCCAAACAGAGCGAAGGGCGCGTGGCGCACGCCGCCGAGTGGTTCTTCGGCGGCCTGACGCGGCGTTATGCGCGCGCGCTGGACTTCTCGCTGCACCACCGTTGGTTGACTGGGACGCTGGCGCTGTTGGTGATGATCAGCCTGCCGCTGTTGTACCTGATGCCGCAGCGCGAGCTGGCGCCGACCGAGGATCAGGCCATCGTACTGACCGCCATCAAGGCGCCGCAGCACGCCAACCTGAACTATGTCGAACGCTTCGCCTACAAGCTGGATGAGGTCTACAACCGCATGCCGGAAACCGAAAGCCGCTGGATCATCAACGGCAGCGACGGCACGGCGTCCGGCATTGGCGGCATCAACCTGACGCTGTGGCAGGCGCGCCAGCGCTCGGCGTCGGTGGTGCAGGCCGATCTGCAACGGGCGGTGAACGATGTCGAAGGCACCAGCATTTTCGCCTTCCAACTGCCCGCCTTGCCGGGTTCCACTGGAGGGCTGCCGGTGCAGATGGTACTGCGTACGCCGCAGGACTACCCGCAGCTGTACCGCACCCTGGAAGAGGTGAAGCAGAACGCCAGAAACAGCGGCCTGTTTATGGTGGTGGACAGCGATCTGGACTACAACAACCCGCTGGCGGAGGTGCATATCGACCGCGCCAAGGCCAACAGTCTGGGGATCCGCATGAGCGACATCGGCGAATCGCTGGCGGTGCTGGTGGGGGAGAACTACCTCAATCGCTTCGGCATGGACGGGCGCGCCTATGACGTCATCCCGCAAAGCCTGCGCGAACAGCGGCTGACGCCGCAGGCGCTGGCGCGGCAGTACGTCCGCACCCAGGACAATACGCTGGTGCCGCTCTCCACCGTAGTATCGGTGGCCGTTAAGGTCGAACCGAACAAGCTGACTCAGTTTAACCAGCAGAACGCCGCCACCCTGCAGGCCATTCCCGCCCCCGGCGTTTCGATGGGCGAAGCGGTGGCCTTCCTCGAACGGCAGGCGAATGCGTTGCCGGCCGACTTTAGCCATGACTGGCAAGGGGATTCGCGCCAATATACCCAGGAAGGCAGCGCGCTGGCGTTCGCGTTCCTGGCGGCGTTGGTGATCATTTACCTGGTACTGGCGGCGCAGTACGAGAGCCTGAAAGATCCGCTGATCATCCTCATCACCGTGCCGCTGTCGATCTGCGGCGCCTTGCTGCCGCTGGCGTTGGGTTACGCCACGATGAATATCTATACCCAGGTCGGGCTGGTGACCCTGATCGGGCTGATTAGCAAGCACGGTATTTTGATGGTGGAGTTCGCCAACGAACTGCAGATGCATCAGGGGCTGACGCGGCGCGACGCGATTTTGCAGGCGGCGCAAATTCGCCTGCGGCCGGTGCTGATGACCACCGGGGCGATGGTGTTCGGTTTGATCCCGCTGCTGTTCGCCAGCGGTGCCGGTGCCGCCAGCCGCTTCGGGCTGGGGCTGGTGATCGTCTCCGGCATGCTGGTGGGCACGCTGTTTACCCTGTTCGTGCTGCCGACGGTGTACACGCTGTTGGCGCGCGATCATGCGGTGGCGTCGCCCCGGCAGCGTGAGTTGGCCGCCGCGCAAAAGGCGCTGACGGAATAAACCGCCGGCGCCCGTATGAAAAATAAACCCGCCTCGGCGGGTTTTTTCGTCAGTTTTTGCAGCCCATCAACTCCGGCAGGACGCCGGGCTTGCTCTTCAGCGAAGCCTGCACGTCGTCCGGCAGACCGGCCCAGATGATCAGGCCAGTACGCTTCTCGATCTCGTCCACCGTCACGCGGAACTGGCAGAAATCGGCGCCCTTCGGCGTGTTCTGATCGAACAGGAAGGCGGCATAGTGGTTCACCGCCGGGCTGTTGTTGATGAAAATCACCTTCCAGTAGGCGCTGGGGATGGTATGCGCTTTCTGGGTGCCCGGCAGTTTGCCCATATCGCGTTCATACAGCGGCCCGGTCACGGTATAGACCGAGGAGATATCGGCGCGATCGATCAGCTTGCGTTCCTGATCTTCCAGCCGCGCCCAGGCGCCCTGGTTAAGATCGGACTTTTGCGGCGTGATGTTGGACAGGTAGTTCAGCGATTCCCAGTCGGAAACGCCCGCCAGCGAAGCCAGCGGCGCCTGATGACCGCGATCGACCTTCAGCGCCGCATTGGCGCCGGTGTAATCGGCGGGCGCTAACGTGTCCGCCGGGTTGAGCGCCGGATCGGTTTTCCAGTTGCGCGTCTTGCCGCTGGCCGGTGTGTCTTTGGTGATGTGATAGGCCACCCAGTTGGCGAACTTGGTGGTGCTGTTGTTGTTCAACGTATAAGCATGACGCACGATAGACACGTTGCTGCTGCCACCAGTCGGGCAGCCGACCGCGCAGTTGTCGATGGATTCGAGCGTGTCGGCCGACGCCTGAGCGGCGAACAGCAGGGCGGCCAGGGCCAACATCTTGTTGTTAAAGCGCATATTCATATCCTCAATAAGTTAAAAAGTACTGTATATATTTACAGTAAAATAAACTTATCGCAGTGAAACGAATACAACAATGCAACATATTCATGTTGCGAATGTGTCAGTCATGGTACAGCCAAGCCGCACGTGAAATGCGGCAGAAATGAAAACGGCGTCCAACAGACGCCGTTCCAAAGGGGGGAGGATTACTCCAGCAGGTCGTTGACCGTGCGGCGAACGTAATGCGTCATCTGCGCCAGATCGTCCGGTGATACCGGGCCGCCGCCGGCGCGCACCACCTGCTGTTCGATCTGCGCGATTTCCTGCTCGACCTTGTTGGCGATCTGTACTTTGACTATCTTGTCCACCGAAGACAGCAGCACCTTCAAGACCACTTTTAGCGCGATGTTTTCGCAGAACGAGTCGTAGTGATGAACCGGCGGCGGCGGGGCCGGAGCCGGCTCGGGCGCGCGCGGAGCCAGAGCCTTGAAGCTGTCTACATTTTCAATAATAAGATCCATGTCTCTTATTAGTTCATCAAAATCTTTAGACACTGACTTATTCCCTTCGCTGTGCGCAAAAAACAGAACGCCCGTCCTCGGGCTGAAAGCGGATGAGCGACGGGCAGAACGAATTCGGGCCTGGCCTTCAGACGCTGAATGGCCGGGGGAGGGGCATTCTAACCTTGCGGCGGGTTGGCAACAAGATGGGGCCGTGCGAATGCGCGGCCCTTTGGATCACGGGGGCTGGAGGGTGCTTAACTTTTCAGCTTGGCGGTGATTTTAGCCACGTGTTCGCCCTGGTAGCGGGCAATGGTCAGCTCTTCGTTACTCGGCTGCCGCGAACCGTCGGCGCCGGCGATGGTGGTGGCGCCATATGGAGTGCCGCCTCGCACCTGCGAAACGTCAAACAGCTCCTGCGTCGCATAGCCGATCGGTACGATGATGAAACCGTGGTGCGCCAGCGTGGTCCAGGTCGAACTGATGGTGTGTTCCTGGCCGCCGCCGGTGCCGGTGGAGGAGAAGACGCTGCCTACCTTGCCGTACAGCGCGCCGGAAGCCCACAGCCCGCCGGTTTGATCGAGGAAGGTGCGCATTTGCCCGGCCATATTGCCGAAGCGGGTTGGCGTGCCGAAGATAATGCCGTCATAGTCCGCCAGTTCTTGCGGGCTGGCGACCGGCGCCTGCTGGTGTTGCTTGCCCCCGGCTTTGGCGAAGGCCTCCGGCGTCATGGTTTCCGGCACGCGTTTAATCGTCACGTCCACGTCGTTGACACGGTTCGCCCCTTCAGCCACCGCCTGCGCCAGGCGTTCGATGTGGCCGTACATTGAGTAATAAAGCACCAACAGTTTCGTCATGTTTCGTACTCCCGCTCAGATGATTAACAAAAACCCCTGATAAGCATAGAAGCGAATGACGAACTTGGCGTCGTGGCGTTACCTGATGCCGGCGATCGCCAACAGGGCGCCAAAGACAATCAGCAGCCCGCCAAAGGTGCGGTCGATGCCGCGGCGTAAACGCAAAAAGCGCGCATTGACGCCAGGCGCGGAAAACAGCAACGCAACGGCAGCGAACCAGAACACATGGACGGCGGCAATAAAGAGGCCATAGCCAATTTGTACACCGAGCGGGGTGTGCGGAGAGACGACCTGCATGAATAGGCTGACGATGAAAATGGTGGTTTTCGGGTTTAACGCGTTGGTGAAAAAGCCGGTTTTCAGCGCGCCGAAATCGCTGATGGCGGCCGGCGCGATGCTGGGCGTGGCATCCTGATGCGCCGCGTTGCGCAGCAGCGTAAAGCCGAGATAGATCAGATAAGCGGCGCCGATGCCTTTGAGCAGGTTAAACAACCAGGGCGATTGTTGAATCAACACGCCGACGCCAATCAGCGTATAGCTGACATGGACCAGTACGCCGGCGCCGATGCCGCAGGCGGTCAAGATGCCGGCGCGGCGTGAGAGCAGCAGGCTATTGCGCGAGACCATGGCGAAGTCTGGCCCCGGGCTTATCACGGCGAGTAAAGTAATGGTGACGACAGCGATGAGTTCAGTCATAGTAATCCTTGCGATGTTTATCAATAGAGTGACTGATTTATAAGAGTAATTTTTATCGGTGACAAACGATGAATAGTGACAATATCGGTGAGAAAAACTCACGCAAAACCGGCAGGCCATTGCCACTGGGCGGGCTGCGCTGCTTCGAGGCCGCTGCGCGGCTGGAAAGTTTTACGCAGGCGGCGCAGGGGCTGAATTTGACGCATGGCGCCGTCAGCCGGGCGGTGCGGGCGCTGGAAGAGGAACTGGGCGTGGCGTTGTTTGAGCGCCGCCATCGGCGGGTACTGCTCACGGCGGCGGGGCGCAAGCTGTTTCAGGCGACGCAGCAGGCCTTCGGCATTCTGGATCATACCGCGCTGGAACTGCGTCAGCAGGCGCTCGACGCGCCGCTGGTCTTGTCCTGTGAACCGACCTTATTGATGCGTTGGCTGATCCCGCGTCTGCCGGCTTTTCAGCAGGCGCATCCGGACATCAACTTACAGCTGGTGGCCGGTGGCGGGCCGTTTTCGTTCCATGACGGCATTACGGCGGCGATCAGGCGCAATGACTTCGATTGGGGAAAGGAGGTGCATAGCCTGGCGCTGTTCAGTGAAAAGGTTGGGCCGGTGTGCCAACCCGGGGCATTGGCAAGGATGACGATCGCTGAGGGCAGCCTGCTGAGTTTGCGGCCCGGCGCGAAGCTGCTGCATGCCGCCACCCGGCCGGATGCCTGGTGGCATTGGGCGCAGCAACAGGGGATGGCCTTGGTGGGGCATCCAGAGCAGCGCTTTGATCATTTCTATTTCAGCCTGCAGGCGGCGGTCGCCGGTCTTGGCATTGCGATGGGCCCGTGGCTGCAAGTGCGAGACGATCTGGCCGCCGGCTTGTTGAGCGCGCCGTTCGGTTTTATGCCCGACGGCAGCGGCTATTACCTGCTGTCGCCGCAGCCGATCGTGCCCGGCAGCGCGCTGGCTCGGCTGGCCGAGTGGTTGAGGCTCACGGCAGACGCCTGAGTTTTTGCGCCAGCCGCTGTTCCTGCCAGCGGCTGAAGACGTTACGAAGCAGCAGAGTGCGCACCGCCCGCATGACCAGCGCGAGGCTCATGCCGCCGATCGCCCACAGCGACCAGAGATAGTGCGGATGGGTAAAGACGTTGACAGCGAGCAATATCGCACCGATGACGGCGAAACGCACCGCCATGCTCAGCAGTTTGCCTTCTGCCGCGACCTGGCGACGAAGACGTTGTTCGTCAGGCGTCTCCTCCCCCATTGTCGTCTGTTGCGGCTGTGCGTTGAGATTGCTGACCTGCACGCCCAGCGCGGCGGCGATCGCGGTCAAGGTTTCCAGGCTGGCCTGTTCGCCGTTTTCAATCCGCTGTACGGTGCGGGTGCTGAGGCCGGCGATGGTCGCCAGCTGCTCCTGCGACCAGCCTTTTTCCAGACGTAATGGCCTGATGCGATACTTTTGCATGGTGCACTCCTGAGTTCGCTGTCACTGTCATTCAGTGTAGGGCGGGCGGGGTAGCTGCGCCACGACAGCGGCACGACAGCGACACGACACCCGCCGCCGGCGCGGGCTGGCGAGCAGTCAGAAGGCGACGTTGCGGATAAAGCGCAGCGGGAGATCGCCGTGGTTGGCGTAGGCGTAGCGTTGATCGCTGTTGAAGGTTTGTGCGGTGCCCGCGCTGAGCGTCAGCGTGCCTTGTTCCAACTCCAGCGTCAGGGTACCGGCAATCACGTAGATCATTTCATTCCAGCCTTCCGCGTCCGGCGCAGAGTCATAGCGCTCGCCCGGCATCAGCGTCCATTCCCACAGCTCGGCCCGTTGGCGCGCCGGCACGCTGGCGGCGAACAGCGCCTGGCTGCCCGGTTGCGCGCCTTGCCAGGCCAGTTCCCCCACCAGATGGTTGCCGCGCGCTTCCGGCGCCTGGATCAGATCGGTGAACGAAATCTTCAGGGCAGCGGCGATCTTGTCGAGCACCGCCAGGCTGACGTTGCGATCGCCGGCCTCGATGCCCGCCAGCATGCGGCGGCTGACGCCGGAAAGTTCGGCCAGCGCCATCTGGCTCAGGCCCGCCTGTTGGCGGTAGCCGCGCAGATTGCTGCTCAGGTACTGCAGCACCTTGGGGGGATCGGTTTTCGCGTTATGCGCCGTATTGCTCATCGCCGGACTTTATCTCATACTGGCAGGATCTGTGCATTATATTGCACTCAGCAGGAAGGGCAAGCCGGTGTCAGCAGCAAAAAAATCCTTTATTTCCGCCGTGGTTCCGCAAATCAGGTTGCCGGAAGCGGTGTTGATTTTCATCACCATGATCTGGGGCGGCACCTTTTTGGCGGTGCATCACGCGATGCAAGTCAGCGGGCCGTTCTTTTTCGTCGGTCTGCGTTTCGCCACCGCCACGCTGGCGTTGACGCTGTTTTCGCTGCGCGTGCTGCGCGACCTGACCCTGTATGAACTGAAGGCGGGCGTACTGATCGGGCTGGCGATCATGTTCGGCTACAGCATGCAAACCGTCGGTCTGCAGACGATTACCAGCAGCCAATCGGCGTTCATCACCGCCATGTACGTGCCGATCGTGCCGCTATTGCAATGGCTGGTACTGGGGCGGTTCCCCGGCATCATGTCGTGGATCGGTATTCTGCTGGCCTTTACCGGCCTGATGCTGCTGGCGGCACCGAGCAGCACGGACATGACGCTGAGCCTTGGCGAAATGCTGACGCTGGCCGGCACGCTGGGCATGGCGGCAGAGATCATTCTGATCGGTGCCTTTGCCGGCAAGGTGAATATCCGCCGGGTGACCATTGTGCAGCTGGCGACCGCCTCACTGGCCTCCTTTTTGATGATGGCGCCGACCGGCGAGTCGCCGCCGCCGTATTCGGATTACCTGCTGTACAGCGCCATTGGGCTGGGGCTGGCCAGCGCCTTGATTCAGCTGACTATGAACTGGGCGCAGCGCAGCGTTTCGCCGACGCGGGCCACGGTGATTTACGCCGGCGAACCGGTCTGGGCGGGCATTGTCGGGCGGCTCGCCGGTGAACGTTTACCGGGCGTGGCGTTGTTGGGGGGCGCGTTGATCGTGATTGGGGTGGTAGTCAGCGAGCTGCGCATACGGCGCAAGGGGAAAGCAGCGGTGGCGACGGAAGCGGATTAGCGCAGAGGCGTAGAAAGAAAGGGGCGGAGAGATCCGCCCCTTTTTGCATCACGCGGTTTTCTTCTTGCGCAGGAACACGTAAGACAGGCCGAGCACGATGAACCACAGCGGGGTGACGATCAGTGCCTGGCGGGTGTCTTCGCGCAGCGACAGCAGCACCAGCACGAACACGAAGAACGCCATGCATACCCAGCACATCAGCTTGCCGGCAGGCATCTTGTAGATCGATTTCTGGTGCAGCGCCGGGCGCTGTTTGCGGTAAACCAGATACGAGCACAGGATGATGGTCCAGACGAACATGAACAGAATCGCCGACACGGTGGTCACCAGGGTGAAGACCGTCATCACGTTCGGGATCAGGTAAATCAGCACCACGCCGCCCAGCAGGCAGATGCAGGAGAAGGTGAGGCCGTTGGCCGGCACCGCGCGCTTGGACAGGTTGGCGAACGATTTCGGCGCGTCGCCTTCCTGCGCCAGCCCGAACAGCATGCGGCTGGTGGAGAACACCCCACTGTTGGCGGAGGAGGCGGCGGAGGTTAGCACCACGAAGTTGATCACGCTGGCCGCGGCCGGCAGGCCAATCAGCACGAACAGTTCAACGAACGGGCTCTTGTCCGGCACCACGGAGTTCCACGGCGTCACCGACATGATGACGATCAGGGCGAACACGTAGAACATGATGATGCGGATCGGAATCGAGTTGATGGCGCGCGGCAATGACTTCTCCGGATCCTTGGTTTCCGCGGCGGTAGTGCCCACCAGCTCAATGCCGACGAAGGCGAATACTGCGATCTGGAAGCCGGCGAAGAAACCGCTGATGCCTTTCGGGAACATGCCGCCGTCATTCCACAGATGGGTGAATGAGGCCACGGTGCCGGTCGGCGATTGGAACTGCATGGCGATCATCACCAGCCCGGCGACGATCAGCCCGACGATGGCGACGATTTTGATCATCGCAAACCAAAACTCCATTTCGCCGAACATTTTCACCGTCGCCAGATTAAGGCCGAGCAGCAACAGCACGCACAGCAGTGAAGCAATCCACTGTGACAGTCCGGGGAACCAGAACTGGGCGTAGGCTGTGATCGCCACAACGTCGGCGATGCCGGTGACCACCCAGCAGAACCAGTAGGTCCAGCCGGTGAAGAAACCCGCCCACGGGCCGAGCAGATCCGCGGCGAAATCGCTGAACGATTTGTATTCCAGGTTAGACAGCAGCAGCTCACCCATGGCGCGCATCACGAAGAACAGCATAAAGCCGATGATCATGTACACGAAGATGATCGAAGGGCCGGCCAGGCTGATGGTTTTACCGGAGCCCATAAACAGACCGGTGCCGATGGCGCCGCCGATGGCGATCAGTTGAATATGTCGGTTAGTAAGGTTTCGCCGTAGATGATCTTCTGAAGCGGGCGTCGCGTCAGTCGCTATTTTAGAGTGATCTACCATCTGATGATGTCCTGTTTTACCTGTCATTAGTGAAGTCGTGAGCTCTGAAGTGGCTCTTTTTTATACATTTATCCGGTTGGTCCGGCTTTAGTAAGGTAGTGCAATAACGCCACCTTTGTGCAACATGTTTACAACATTTATACGTGGGATAAAAGTCGATCAATCTTTACACGGAGGAGGCAAATCGGACGTTCAGGGAGCGGAAGATTACTCTTCAAAAGGTGGGATTAACAGACCTTATGCGGCTTATCTCGTTGATTAAACAAAGAGTTGTAAAAATCGCATGAGAAAAAGTAATGAGTGGAAGCGTTTGACAGCGGCACTGGCGAGGAGGACAATTTATCGCGTTGGGTCGTTAGCTCAGTCGGTAGAGCAGTTGACTCTTAATCAATTGGTCACAGGTTCGAACCCTGTACGACCCACCAACCAAATCAGCGTGTTACGCACAGACTTTTCTCTGTTTTTTCCCTCATGGCGCCGTTTTAAGCGTGCATTCTGCAAAAAAATTCGCATTTTTCGACTGATGTTCAGAAAGGTGATCTGGCGCAAACTGCGATGTTGCACCGTACTTTATACGGCAAGGGAGGCTGTGCGCTGGCGCAACGTCGGCGCAGGGATGGGGTATTTGCCCAAGAATCTTTCAGGTCAAGAAGCGGGGAATAAATGCGCGGCCGACATCAAGAGGAGTGCCCAAACGGCGGCTGAAAGCGCGGCGGTGGCATAGACGTGCCTCGCCGGCAGTTGCAGCATGCCGGCCATCAGCGGCACGGTGTAGCGCATCACCGCCAGGAAACGCGAGGCGAACAGCAGCGGTAGCCCGCGCTTTTGCAAGGAACGTTGCGCTTTGTGCAGCGGAGTGTGAAAGCGTGCCGGCAGCCGGCGGCCAAGATCGTGGCGGCACAGCAGCGCGCCGCCGTGGAACGACAAGATCGATCCCAACGTGGCGCCGAGGGCGATGGCCGCCCAAACGGCACCGAGGGGCAGCGTGTGTTTGCCTGCAAGGATGCCTACCAGCAGCGTCACCGAGGCGGGCGGCAAGGCGGAAGACACCACGATCACGGATTTTCCTAGCGCGAACAGGAAAATCAGCAGCAGCAACATCTCCGGTTCCGGGCTGTATTTAGCGATAATGTGCGTCAATTCATCCATTTAATACCTGCGGGGGAGAGGGCTGAGTGCCAGTGTCCCATCCGCAGGTTCAATAATGGCTAAATAACGCGCCGCTATCCGGCAATCTCTGCGTCTTGCTTGCTCACGTCGGCGCGCCGGTTTCTGAGCGCCCACAACAGCGTGGCGCACAGCAGTGAAAAGGCGGCCAGCACCAGCGGCCCGGCATGCGGGCTGTGAAAACGCTGTTCCGCCTCCGTGCGGATCAGCGGGGCTAAGAAGCTGAATGCGGCGCCGAGCGTGGTGCAAAAACCGATGCCGGCCGCCAGCGCCGGGCCGGTGAGCACCTGCGCGGGAAACGTCCAGAAAATCGGCTGTACCGCCAGGAAACTGACTGCGCAGCAGCTCAGGGCGACGATAGCGAGCAGAGGGCCGGCATAGGAAGAAACGACCAACCCCAGCGCTGCCGCGACCATGCACCCCACGGCGATCGGTAATCTTCTGGCGGTTTTTCTGTCGGCATAGCGCGGCAGGAAATAGACGCCCAGCGCGGAGAACGCCCAGGGAATGGCGGCCACCAGCGAGGCCTTGAAACCGAGATGGGTGCCCATCAGCGAGGCGACCTGCGACGGCAGGAAAAACATCAGGCCGTACACGCCGATTTGCAGGGTGCCGTAGATCAACGCCAGATGCCAAACGGTGCCGCTTCTCATTGCCGCTTTGACGCTGCTGGTTTCGGTCTGCTGCTGTTCGTCAGCCAACTGTGTGACCAATGCCGTGCGTTCTTCCTCGGTCAAAAAGCGAGCCTGCCGAGGGTTATCGTCGAGATAGAAAAAGGCGAAGACGCCGAGGGCGACGGCCGGCAGCCCTTCCAGCACGAACATCCAGAACCAGCCGGGTTTACCCAACACGCCGTGCATCTCCAGCAATGCCCCCGACAGCGGTGAGCCGAGCGTCAGGGCCGCCGGCACGCCGAGCACGAAAATGCCAATGACCGAGGCGCGCACCTTATTGGGAAAATAGATCGACGCCAGCAACAGGATGCCAGGGTAAAAGCCGGCTTCGGCGATCCCCAGCAGAAACCGCAGGATGATAAATTGCTGTTCGTTGGTCACCAGCCCGGTACAGGCCGACAGCGCCCCCCACAGTGCGGTGGTGGCGCTAAGCCAGCGTTTGGCGCCCCAGCGGTTCATCAGCAGATTGGCCGGGATGCCGAACAGCGCATAGGCGGCAAAAAATATCCCGGCGCCCAATGCGAAGGCGGATTGCGACAGCGCGATGTCGATAGCCATCGCGTCCTTGGCAAAGCCGACGTTAACCCTGTCGATAAACGCGATGAAGTACATGGCGAACATTAAGGGCACCAGTCTGCGCCAGGTTTTGCGGATGGCGGCGTTGAGCGCTGGAGCGGCATAGGTGGCGTGATTCACTGGCGATAACCTCTCTTCTGAGAATGACAAGCGTCGGTCATAAGGACCGTCCTGGCGCCGTTGCCCTCAACACGACGGTCACAGCGGATTTTCTTCGTGAGATATAAAGGTCTAAAGGACTAATGGTCAGGCCTTTAAGGGCGAAAAAAATGCCGCGTATCGGGTCGGCAGGTTGATGCAGACATCACCATAGTGAATGGTGTGTTGCTTTTTTGTTAATCAAACGTTCACACAGGGCTATGGCGCGTTCAAGCGTTTTGATCGAGATCTGTGTGCGTTATCACCGAATTGGCAACCCGGTGATAGACCTGGAGTAGGGCGCTTTCATCTCGGGAGTGAGGACGATAAGGTGAAGCACGGCAAAACAGAATGCAGGAGCGCAACATGCTGAAGGTCATCGCTGAAGATTTTATCCATCCGGAACACATTGACACCGTTATGCCATGGTATCGCGAGCTGGTGGCGAAAACCCGTCAAGAGCCGCTGTGCATCAGTTATGAACTGTGCATCGACCAGCAGGATCCCGGGCACTTTATTTTTATCGAAAGCTGGCCGGACCGCGCCGCCCTGGACGTGCATTGTCAGACCGAGCATTTCACCCGGCTGGTGCCGCAGATCAATCAGTATCAGCGCAAGCCTTGCACCTTCTTGTTTATGCAGGTGTTTCCTGAAACAGGCGATAAATAGGCGAAAAAATCCCCGCAGGGGGCGGGGTTAATGGCTTCTCAACACTATCTTGTTGTGATTAAAAAATAGGCTGATAATGATTTTCATTCTCTAAGAATGCTCTTAAATTAATCAATCAGGTGAATGATTCGCCGTCTGCTTTTCGCTGGCGGCTTTAATGGCGCGCAGCATGCGGCGTCTTATCAACCCACTCACCAGGCGAATCGCATACCAGTAGGGGGTAAACCGCCGCCGGCTGGCGCTGTCGGGGCAGAAGATGCGCGTTTCCGTTACCAGGCGGCAGCGCCCGCCCTCCAGCGGGCTCGCGGCATACCCCAGCGCCAGTTTGGCAACGCCGGGCTGAGCGAAGGCGAGAAAGCCCGCCCCGTCAGCGACCTGCTCCAGACCGTATTCAGCCTGCCAAAAGCGGCCGATCAGGCCATAGACCAACGCGCTGTCATCTTGCTCAAGCAGGCAAAAGTTATGCAGGCCAAACGGCGGCGGGCTGGGCTTATCGCGTGGCATCAGCCGCGCGGGCAATTCGCGCAGCGCTATCATGCTGCGGAAGAAACGATCGTGCTTGGGATCGTAGGCGGCCACGGCCGCCAGGATCCGCGCCTGCGGCGCGGCGATGGCGATCGCATGCCGTTCCGAGAACTGGTATTGCCCAAGGTATTTATTCAGCAGCGTCATGCCTTGCATTCTCCCGCCATTCGCTTTGCAGCAGGGCAAAGCCGAATTCGTCGCCCCATGCGCCTTTGAAAAACACGTTTTGCCGCCAATAGGCCTCGCGGCGAAAACCCAACTTGCCGAACAGTGTGGCGGCGCCAAGATTACGCGTGTCCACCACCGCAGTAATACGGTGCTTCGCCAGCGCCCCGAACAGCAGAGCGATGACGGCGCTCAGCGCCTCGCGCGCCAGCCCTTGCCGCTGGTGGCTGGGCGCGAAGGTCACGCCCAGTTCAGCCTGGCGCCCCTCATCGAAGAAATGCACCGCGACATCGCCGAGCAACGCGCCGTCCTCACGGCGCTCGACCGCCAGCTGGAACCAGCTGTCGTCACGGTTGAACGCGAGCTGCCGTTGCCGTTCGAAAAAGGCCTGCGCATCGGTGGCGCTGTAGTCGCTCCAGCTTTGATAGCGCGCCACGTCAGGGTGACTGCGGTAGGCGGTAAAGTGGGGCAGATCGTCGGCCGTGAACGGGCGCAGGATCAGTCTGGGGGTCTGCAGAGGCAAAAGGCGCATTATTTTTCCTTATCAGCGCATTAGGACTACCGGCAGTGTAACCCAGCGCCGAGAAGCGGGCTGCGTAAAATGAGCGGTGGAGGACAAACGGGAAATGCCGGTTCAGACGAACCGGCAGGGGCATTATCGGCGGGCGGCGGCCTGACGCAGGCGCTCGACCGGGCCTTGTTGAAAATCGAATGAGGGGGCTTCTTGCCGTGCCAGCCCCTGGCGCACGATGGCCTTCACCGCTTGGCTGGCAGCAAGATCTTTTCCGGCGATCTGTTCGGCGATGCGCAGCGCTTCTTCCCGGGCCGTCCCCTCGCTGATACGGGAAATGGCGCCGTGTGACAGCGCCTCCTGTGCGCCGACGGTTCTGCCGGTCAGCAGCCAGTCGAGCGCGACATAGGGGGAGATACGCGTCGGCAAGCGCGCGCACCCACCTTGTGCGGCGACTAACCCGAGCCCGGTTTCGGGGAAGCTGAAGCGTGCGTTCTGGCCGGCGACGATCAGATCGCACGCCAGCGCCAGCTCAAATCCGCCTCCGTACGCGATGCCGTCAACGGCGGCGATGATCACCTTGGCAATCTGTGCATGGATCAGCCCGCCAAACCCCTCCGGCGTGACGATGGGCAGTTCACCCTGATGAAAGGCGTTGATATCCATGCCGGCGGAAAATACCGCCGGTTGGCCGGCCAGCACGATCGCTCGCACCGAGTCATCGTTATCCGCCTGCCGCAGGTAGGTGCGGATCAACTCGGCCATCTGCAGGTTGATGGCGTTCTTTTTTTCCTGCCGATTAAGGGTGATGACCGCAACCTGCGCGCCATGGCGCTCATAAAGCACTGGAAGAACTTCACTCATCGCTGGCTTCTCCCCGGAAAAACAACAGCGTCAGCAGCAGGGCGATGGCGCCGAGCGGCAGCGAAAACAGCGGCAGGTAATAGGCCGGCAGCGCGTAGAGCGTCAGGCCGCCCAGCATCCCGCCCGCCGCGATGCCGGCGTACAACACCGAGCTGTTGAGCGACACGGTCAGCGCGCCAAAGCGTTTCGATAGCGACAACAGGTGATGCTGGATCGGTACTAGGTACATCCAGCCGGTAATGCCCCATACGAGGAAGATGGCCAGTACCCACCAGGGCGAGGTGACATAAAAGGCCAGCAAAAACAGAGACAGCGTCTGGATCGCCACGGAAAACAGCAGCACGAACTTGCTGCCGAGGGCATCGGTTAACGCGCCGGAGGCAAAATTGCCGATCACCGCGCCAATGCCGAACACCAGCAGCGCGAGGGGCAGGATCGCCTCAGGGCCGAACTGGGTGTTTTTCAGCAACACGCTGACGTAGCTGTAGACGATGTGTTCCGAGCAAACGGCAAAAAAGGTGATCAGCAGCGTAGTCAGTACCGCCTTTTGCCGCAGCGGGGCGAGCCGCTCTTTCAGCGAATGCTTGCCCGATGGCGCAATGGCGCGCAGCGCCAACGACAGGCCCAGCAGCGCAATCGCCCCCAGCAGGGCGATGAACAGAAAGATTTCACGCCAGCCGATCAGTTTGGCGAGAAAGGTACCGAACGGAATGCCGAGCGCAATAGCCAACGTCATGCCGCCATAGACGATGGAAATAGCCAGGCCGCGGCGTTTTTCCGTCACCAGCCCCACCGCGGCGGCGGCGGCCTGCGGCGTGTAACAGGCCGCCCCCAATGCCGCCAGCACTCTGCCGAACGCGATCTGCAGATAGCTGGTGGCCCAGGCGCAGGCCAGGTTGCCGGCGATGAACAGCACCAGCGCCAACTGCAGGATATGCTTGCGGTTGACGTTGCCCAGCAGCCAGGCGGTGAGGGGGGCGAACAGCATATAGGCCAGCGCGAATACCGATATCAACTGCCCCGCTTGCGCGGGGCTGACGGCAAAGGTGTCGGAAATATCGCTGAGTACGCCGGCGACGATAAAAGCGTCGGTGCCGATGGCGAAGGTACCGGTCGCCATCAGGCAGAGCGTGATCAGATGGCCGTTATAATCCGCTAACTTCATCCTGCCCTCCGCAGATCGTTCGCTGCCCAGACCCGGCCTAGTGCCGCCAGGAAGGTCTCCACGTCGGCATGGGAATGTGCCGAGGTCGGCGTTACCCGTAGTCGCTCGCTGCCTGCGGGCACCGTCGGGGCATTGACCGGTTGCACGTAAATATCATGCTCATCGAGCAGCACTTTACTGATGTGTTTGTTGCGGTGCGGATCGCCGACCAGCAGCGGCAGGATATGGCTGTCTGCCGACACCAGCGGGATGCCGGCGGCGCGCAGGCCGGTCTTCAGGTGATCGACGATCGCCAGCAGGTGCTTGCGCTGGGTGTCATGCTCGAGGTTGTATCTAAAACTGGCCAACGCGGCGGCTACCACCGGCGCCGGTGACGAGGTGCTGAAGACGAATGCCGGCGCCCAGCTGCGCACCGCTTCCACCACCGAGCGGGGCGCGGCGATATAGCCACCCGCCGCACCGTAAGACTTGCCGAATCCGCCTTGGATAATAGTGATTTTATCCAACAGGCCCAGCTGTTCGGCATAGCCCAATCCCCGTTCGCCATACACGCCGGCCGAATGAATTTCGTCGAGATAGGTCAGCGCCTGATACTGTTCCGCCAGCGCCACGATCTGCGCCAGGGGAGCAAAGTCACCGTCCATGGAATACAGCGACTCGAAGGCAATCAGCTTTGGCCGCGCCGGATCGGCGGCCTGCAGCAGCTCGGCGAGGTGTGCTACATCATTGTGGCGGAAGATTTTTTTCTCCGCTTTACTGTAGCGAATCCCGTAAATCATCGAGGCGTGATTCAGTTCGTCGGAGAACACGATCAGATCGGGAATGGCGTCGCACAGGGTGGATAAGGTGGCGTCGTTGGCGCCGAAACCGGTGGTGAACAGCAGCGCCGACTCTTTGCCGTAGGCGCTGGCCAGCAGCGTTTCCAGCTCGCTGTGGTAGACCGAGGTGCCGGAAATGCTGCGGGCGCCGCAGGTGCCCAGCCCGACCCGGTTAACCGCGTCGGTGGTGGCCAGCAGCACTTTGGGGTGGTGGCTCATTGCCAGATAGTCGTTCGAGCACCAGACGTTGAGACGGCGCTCGCCGTGGTGCCCGTGGCTGGTGGCCCAGGGTTTGTCCTGCACGCCGCGTTCAAGGTTGAGAAACTCGCGAAAACGCCCCTGTTTTTTGGTTTCCGCCAGCTTTTCTTCAAGAATGTTCAGTACGCTCATCGTATGTTCCTTGTGTTAAACGGCTTTAAGGTTTAATGACAGGCCCTGACCGACGCCGACGCACATCGTCACCAATGCGTTGCTTGCCTGTCGGTCGCGTAATTCCAGCGCCGCCGACAGCACCAGGCGCGCACCGGACATCCCCAGCGGATGACCGAGCGCGATGGCGCCGCCGTTCGGGTTGACCCGCGCGTCGTTGGCGTCGATGCGCCAGTGTTTCAGCGCCGCCAGAACCTGTGAGGCGAACGCTTCGTTAATCTCGATGATGTCGAAGTCGTTCAAGGTGAACCCGCCGCGCTGCAGTAAGCGCTCGGTGGAGGCGATCGGCCCCAGCCCCATCAGCGCCGGTTCAACGCCGGCGGCCGCGCTGTCGCCGATCTCCGCCAGCGGTTGCCAGCCCTGGCGTTTCACGTAGCGACCGGAAGCCAATAGCAGCGCGGCGGCGCCGTCGTTGATGCCGGAAGCATTGCCCGCCGTGACCGAACCGCCGGCGGAGAACGCCGGTTTCAGCGCCTGCAGCTGTTGCAACGTGCTGAGCCGGGGAAATTCATCCTGCGCGAATGTGCGGGTGGTTTTACGATCCGCCGGCACGTCCACGGGCGTGATTTCCCGCGCCAGCCGACCGCTGTCGATCGCCCGGCGGGCCTTTTGCTGCGAGGCCAGCGCGAACAGGTCCTGTTCCTCGCGTGAGATATGTTGCCGTTGGGCCACGTTTTCCGCCGTGATGCCCAGCGGGTCGCTGCCGTAGCGCTCCGCCAGCCGCGGATTGACGAAGCGCCATCCCAACGTGGTGTCATACAGCTTCACGCCTTTGTCGAACGGCGTTTCGCCCTTGCTCAGCACATAGGGTGCGCGGCTCATGCTTTCCACACCGCCGGCCAAAACCAGTTCGCTAAGACCGCTGCGGATTTTCGCCGCGGCGTAGATCACCGCATCCAACCCGGATGCGCAAAGGCGGTTGAGGGTGATGGCCGGCACCGACGGGTCCAACCCGGAAAGCAGCGTTGCCATGCGGGCGACGTTGCGGTTGTCCTCGCCGGCCTGGTTGGCGCAGCCCAGAACCACTTCGTCCAGATTCGCTTCCGCCGCCGGATAGCGCTGCAGCAGGCCGCGAAGGATCGTCGCCGCCATGTCGTCGGGGCGGGTATGCGCCAGGCTGCCGCCATAGGCGCCGATCGCCGTGCGCGTGCCGTCGATCAGATAAACGCCGTCATCGTTAATGTTCATCATGGCTCCTCAAGGCGTGGTCGTCAGCGCCGGTTGCGCGGCGTGCAGAAGGGTGTAATGCGGCGCATAGCGCGCTGCGTGCAGCAGCTGCGCCAGATTGCTCAGCGTCGTCCTGACGTTTTTCTCCCCCAGTTTGCCGAGCCAGTCGAAAATGCCGCCGGCGTAGTTAACGCCCGCGACGGCGGCGACATCAATGTCTTCCCGGCTGCAAACGCCGCTTTCCACCATGATCACCGACTCATTGATCAGGCTGCTGAGGACACGAGCGACGATCAGCGCCGGGGAGTCTTTGATAAATTCAACCTGCGGGATCGCAGTGTGCAGTAGGCGTAAAAACAGCGCCTTATTGGCCGCAGAGGCATAGCGATTGTGCGCCGCAACCAGATACGCCGTGTCGGCGTAGTTCAGGGCGATGTCGATCACAAAAGCGTCAGCCGTCGTCTGCTCGGCTAACTGGCTCGCCGTGCGGCCATCGGTGATGCTGACGGTGAATGCGCCATTGATCTGGACGGCCGGCCCCAGGCTCGGTAAGGCCGGCCGTTGTTCCACGCGCAGCTGTGGCCACTGACGTGCGGCTTGCTGTTGCAACAGGGTAAAAAAAGGGTGTTCGCCGTAAACGCGCAGCGTCTCGACGTCTGCATCGATGGCGGCCGTCACTGGCGGGGCGGTTTCTTCGGCGGCAAAATAGGAGCGGCCGTTCTTTTTCCCCAACAGACCGGCATCGACCAGCGAACGCTGCAGATGGCCGGGGGTATAGCGCGGGTCGTATTGCATGTCCTGCCAGATTTGCCGGCTGACCTGATAGTTGATGTCCTGGCCGATAAAATCGGTCAGCTCGAGCGGCCCCATGCGGAAGTGTCCGCCGGCCTTGAGGGCACGGTCGATCTGCGGCGCGCGCGCCACGTGTTCTTCCAACAGGCGGAACCCTTCCAGGTAGTAGGGGCGGGCCATGCGGTTAACGATAAACCCCGGCGTGGCCTGACAGACGACATCGCGTTTCCCCAACGCGGCCACCAGTTGACGGCAACGTTCCGTGGTGGCGTGTGCGGTAAAGTAGGCCGGGATGATTTCAATCAGTTTCATCAGCGGCGCAGGGTTGAAAAAGTGCAAACCGATAAACCGCTCGCTGTGCGTCACCGCGGTTGCCAGCTTGTTAAGCGACAGTGAGGAGGTATTGGTGGCGATCAGCGTATCGGGCTTGACCACCGCGGCGATGGCCGCCAACACCTCAAGTTTGGTTTGTTCATGCTCGGCGATGGTTTCTATCACCAACTCGCTGTCGGCGATAGCCTCAAGCGCCGTCGAGAACACCAGATTGGCCAGCACTGAGCTTTTATCCTGCAGCGCGATCTTGCCCTGTTCGACTTTCTTGTTCAGGTCTTGCGCGATATATTCGCGAGCCTGATTGAGGGTATTGCCGTTGCGATTATAAAGCACCGTACGAATGCCTTTTTGCGCGAAAAGATAAGCGATGCCTCTGCCCATCGTTCCCGCGCCGATAATCGCAGCCGATTGAATTGCCGCATTACTTTCTGCCATAGAAAATCCCCGTCACTGTATGCCATGCGAAATTCGCAAATGCTTATTATCTCTTTGGATTTACGGCGGCACCGGGTGCCTGTTTGGAAAGTAATTGGCGGTGTCCTGGCTGTCTAACGGTAGAAATGACAGGTTTACGTCCTGAAGGGATTATGCTATTCGCGTAGTTTTCCTGTTCGGCGCAATAAAAAGGCTTATTTTAAGGGGAATAGCTGTTTTCGTTATAGCGTTGGTATTTTTTATTATATGAAACGGCTACTGGCGCCGGGCGGCGATATTCTATAGTGAGTCTGACCTATCGATAATCGGCATCGCTATATGGAGAACCTGCGTTATGGATACCCGCACTCAACGGCTCATGGCGGAGGTGATTGGCAGCCTGGCCGATCGCGAATGCTTTCTGACGCAACTGGGGCCCTGCGCCGAGGCGTTGGGGTTTGATTATTTCTCCTACATCGTGTTTTCCTGTTATCCGGCCAGCCGCCCCAAGATGCTGATCGAAGGTAATTTTTCAGCAGAGTATCTCGAAGATTATCGGCGGCAGCGGGTGTATTTGCAGGATCCGGTCATTGAGCGCGCTCACCATTCCACGCTGCAGTTCCAGTGGGACGAACGTTTTTATCACGATCGGCCGACGCTTTGGCGACGTATGGCGCAGTTTGGCCTGTGCGCCGGTTGGTCGCAGTCGGTCAAGGATTGCTATGGCAGGCTGGGGATCCTGACGTTTGCCGGCACAGCGCTACCGGAGCAAACGCCACAAGCGCGTGCGGCAAATGAAACCTTTTTCCTTTGGCTGGCGCAAACCGCCCATAAAACGCTGCGTGAAGCCTTGATATCGGTGAACGACGACGCGATAAAAGACGTGCTGACGCTGCGCGAAAAAGACATTTTACGCTGGTGCAGCGAAGGGAAAACGGCGGAAGAGATCGCGCTGTTGATGGGGGTGAGCGAGCGCACGATCAATTTCCACATAGGCAACTCGATTAAAAAACTTTCTGTCGCCAATAAGACCGCCGCCACCGCCAAAGCGGTTTATTTACAGCTGATTTAATCTCGAGAAATAAATAATTAATCGCCTATCCGTTATCGGTGTGATGTTTATATTTTGTTAAATTAAAAGCTATCCTTATCAGTATTTACCCCCCGATCACAAAAGCGTGATAAAGCGATTCACCGCGCCCGTGCGCGGCAGTATTCTGTTGGCACCCGGTTTACATAGAAAGGATGTGATATGTACAAGACTATTTTAGTGCCGATCGATATTGAAGAGGATCTGTTGACCGAGCATGCGCTGAAGCATGTGGAATATTTGGCGAAGATGTCCGGCGCTAAAGTGCATTTCTTCCATGCGCTGCCGGATGCCTCGGCTTTTGTTACTGCCTATTCGTTCGGTCTCAAGGAATTTGAGAATCAGGCGGAGGTGAAGGCGGTGGACAAACTGAAGAAAATCATGTCGGAAATCGATCTGCCGTTGGATCGCCTTAATTACACCGTCAGCTTCGGTTCTGCGCGCGATCAGGTGTTGGAACTGGCGGAAGAGATCGACGCCGACCTGATCATTATCGGTTCACGGCGCCCGAGCGTGAAAACCTATCTGCTAGGATCTAACGCCGCCGCCATCGTTCGCCATGCCAATATTTCGGTGATGGTGGTCAGATAATCCCTCTTAAGCCCACCGTTTTCGGGCGCGCTCTGCGGTTGCCGGTCTGCGGCAGAGCGTGCCTTGCGTTTTATTGCCATCTCAGTGTGAGCTGCTACGATTTTAGCTGACGTTTTTATGCCACCCGGGCCACCGGCCTTGCGCATATTCTTCATCTCAGCCAGAAGAGGGGCAGCTATGCCATTAGAAGTCGATGGGATCATTAGAGGCGATCGGGGCAGTGAACCGAGCCGTTGGCAACATGCGTCAACCAAACCGCTTATCACGCTGACCTGGCATCACACCATTCCTTGGAACTGTTTGCGTAATGTCTGGAATGGTCTGGTGGCGGGGCAGCATTGGAACGCGCTGGACGAGTTTATGAACCTGATCGGTGTGCCAAACCGTGCCGAGGTGATCACACAGATCAAGAATAAAAACCTGCAGGATCGCGATGGATTACACACTCTGGTGACCTGGCAAGGATGGAACATCGTCGAGGGGCCTGGTAATGAGTATCGTGCGCAGGGGGACGATCCCGGTGAAAACTTCGACGGTTGGTCGGGTGAGGGGATGAGCACTAATCAGCAAGCGACGCTGCAGCAGGTCAACGTGTTGTATCAGGTGATGGCGCCGCTGGGAAGCCGTGCGCTGGACGCCGCCAGACAGGCGCCGAACATTTCTGCGGAAGAAGCGAGCGTCTTGCAACGGACGATTAAACAGACCCGTCCAACGTTGCGAGGAAAGGAACCGATCCGGTGGCAAGAAGACATGTGGCATCAGGTGCAGCCGGGTAAAGAGGCGAAACACTTCGCCCGTTGGGACACCAAACCGGTGTGGCGCAAGCGCCTGCACAGCGATCTGGCTCAGGCTGGATAAGCCTTTTCCCGCGCCGGGTTGCCGGCGCGGGGCATCAATCCGGCGCTAATCGCACAGCGCCATTATTTCGTCGTACAATGTCCTGGGAATTTCCACGCCGTATTGCTCGCTCTGCCGCCGCTGTCGATAACGCCGCTCGCCGGGGATGCGTGCGCCTTGCGCCTGCATATCGGCAAACATCGCTTCTGCTCCGGCGAAATATTTCGCCTTATCCGCACCGAGAAAACGCTCGGGATCCAACGCGATGATCAACTCACCGCCGTAAGGCGACGAACCGGTGCCGTTGTCATAGGCCAGCGATTCCTTGCTGGTCATATCGCCGATCAGCGGCCCTGCCAGCAATTCAACCATCGCCGCCAGCGCCGAGCCCTTATGCCCACCGAAGGTCAGCATCGCGCCCTCCAACACGCTGGCGGCATCGGTGGACGGATTGCCTGCCTTATCAATGCCCCAGCCTTCAGGCAGCGGGGTGCCAGCGCGGTGGTGCAGTTCGATTTCGCCGCGCGCCGCCGCGCTGGTGGCCATATCGAATAAAAACGGCGGCCGATCCGGGCGTGGCCAGCCGAAGGCGATGGGGTTGGTGCCAAACAGCGGACGCGAACCGCCGGCCGGCGTCACCCACGCGTGGCTGGGTGTGCAGGCTAAGGCCACCAACCCCTGTTCGGTTAGCGGTTCTATGTCGGCCCACAGCGCGGAGAAATGCACGCAGCGGTTGATCGCCAGCGCGGCGATGCCATTGGCGCGCACCTTACCGATAAAGGCCGGCAGAGCGGTGCGGTAGGCCAGCAGGGAAAACGCGCCGCCGGCGTCGGCACGCAAGATGGCCGGCGCCTGGTCGAACAACTTGGGTACCGCATCGGCAGAGACCTTGCCTACCCGCAGCGATCGCACGCAGCCCAACAGCCGGTATAAGCCGTGAGAAGCGCAGCCGTCGCGTTCGCCCTGGGTGACATTTTGCGCCACCGCTTCGGCATGTGCCTGATTGAAACCGTTGCTGCGCAGCGTACGCAGCGCCAGTTGATAAGCCTGTTCCAACGACAGAACGTGCATGGATGTCATCTCGATCTCCCCCCTGGGTTCATTCTTCTTCATCGCCGATAAAATTGGCCTGGGGTAAACAGGTATAGGCGCCCCAGTAGTAAATCGCCAGCGCAATCACCGCCATGGTGAAGGTGTCCCACGGATGGGCAATAGCGCCGATGCCGCCGAAGCTGCTGAGGTAGGAAAGCCCGATCACCAGCGCATAGAAGACGATCAGCCACAACGAGGACCAAATTTGCTGCCGAAGGCTAACGGCGTGGGTCGGCACCTGATTTTTGAACAGGATGTAGATGAAGAACATCAGGATCTGCAAGCCGAGCAGCCAGGAGACGGTGTCCCAGCCGGACCAGAAGACGATCAACGCCGAAATGATAAACGACAGCGGGCCGAGCACGCAGAAAGCGCGCACCCGGAACGGACGCGGCATATCGGGCGCATTGCGCCGCAGCCCGGCGGCGGTGACCGGGGCGATGGCGTAGCTCAACACCAGTGCGGCGGACACCACGCCGATCAGCTTTTCCCAGGACGGGAATGGCAGCGTCCAGAATACCGAGAGAGCGAAGGTCAACCACAGCGCCGGACGCGGGATACCGGACTCGCTATCCACCCGGGTGAACAGTTTGAAGAAGGTGCCGGCGCGCGCCCAACCGTAGATCACGCGAGGCGTGGCGTTCATATAGATGTTGCCGGTGCCGCTCGGCGAAACGATCGCGTCGCTGACTACCAGAAACGCCAGCCATCCCATGCCCAGCGTGATGGCGATGTCGCGGAACGGCAGGGAGAACTGTTGGCTGATGCCGGCCCAGCCACCGCTCAGCATCTCGCTGGGGATACTGCCGAGAAACGCTATCTGCAGCAGCACATAGATGATGGTGGACAGCACCACCGACAGGATCAGCGCGATAGGAATGGTGCGCTGCGGCCTTTGCACCTCGCTGGCGACCGAAATGATCGGCGTCAGGCCGAGGTAGGCGAAGATGATGCCGCCGGCGGAAATGGCGGCCTCAACCCCGGCGGAACCGAAAGGGGCAAAGCCCTGGCTATGCAGGTTTTCCGGTTTGAAAAAGCTGAACAACACCACGATCACCAGCAGGGGCACCAGAAACTTCAGCACGCTGATCAGGTTATTGGATTTGGCGAAGGTTTTGACGCTGTAGTAGTTGAGCGCGAAGAAAAAACACAGCAGCGCCAGCTGCACCAGCCAGCCGATCGCTGTTGGATCGCCGGACCCCGGCTGGCTGAGGAACGGGAACCAGGCGGCAGCGTACTGCCGGGCGGCGACGACTTCGATGGCGATCAGGCTGGAGAAGGCGATCAGCGTGATAAACCCCAGCAGGTAACCCATTAGTTCACCGTGCGAGAATACCGGATAGCGAATGATGCCGCCGGCGCGCGGCAGAGCGGCGCCCAACTCGCAGTAGACGATGCCGAGCAGCAGCACCGCCAGGCCACCGATCAGCCAGGAATAGATGCCGGCCGGGCCGGCGATGGAGGAGACGTGGCTGGCGGCGAACAGCCAACCGGAGCCGAAGATGGCGCCCAGACCGATGAATGTCAGATCGGTGAGCGTAAGCTGCTTCTTGAATTTGCCTTGGGTTGTCATGGTATTACCCTTTTGTTATTGAGTGGCAGGCAGATGCGGCCGGGCTAATGTTGGGCAGGTGAAACCAGGGGATCTCGGGTGTAAGCGCCGTTAACCAGTCGCAGCAGGTTGAGCGGGTTGGCGTCCTGCAGCGCCGGCGGCAACAGCGCTGCAGGGGTGTTTTGCAAACAAACTGGCCGCAGGAAACGCTCGATCGCCAGCGTGCCTACCGAGGTGCCGCGTGCGTCGCTGGTGGCCGGGTAAGGGCCGCCGTGCACCATGGCGTCGCACACTTCCACCCCGGTCGGGTACCCGTTGAATAGCACCCGACCGGCTTTGCGCGCCAACAGAGCCGTTAGCCCGGCGGCCATATCGAGATCGTCGTCGTCCGCCAGCAGCGTGGCGGTCAACTGGCCTTGCAATGCCGTTAGCGCCGCATGCAGCTGCGCTTCGTTATCCATCGCCACCAGGATGCTGGCCGGGCCGAAGACCTCCTGTTGCAGCAGCGGGTCGGCCTGCAGCAACAGCGCCCTCTCCGCCTGATAAAGCTGCGCCGCCGCCCGAAGAGCAGGCGTTTCGCTTCGGCCTGCCAGCCGCCGCATACCCGGGTGGGCATCGAGGGCCGCCAGCCCGTGACGGTAGTGCTCCAGGGTGCCGGCATTCAGCATCGGCTGCGGCTCGGCGGCGTTGACCAGGGCGCTCATCGTTTCGGTTAACCGATCGAAGGCGGCGCCGCGCAGCGCGACGATCACGCCGGGCTTGGTGCAGAACTGACCGCAGCCGAGCGTGAAGGAAGAGACCAGTTCCTGCGCGATGTGCTGCCCGCGCCGCGCCAGCGCCTTGGGTAGGATCACTACCGGGTTGATGCTCGACATTTCGGCGAAGACCGGAATAGGTTGGGGACGTTGCATCGCCAGATCGAACAGCGCCCGGCCGCCTTGCAGCGAGCCGGTGAATCCCACCGCTTGAATCGCCGGATGTTGTACTAAATCGGCCCCCACGCGGTTGCCGAAGAGCATGTTGAAGACGCCAGAGGGCATCCCCGTGCGTTCCCGTGCGCGCTCGATCGCCTGAGCGGTTAGCTCGGCGGTGATCATATGGCCGCTGTGCGCTTTGAACACGACCGGGCAGCCGGCGGCGAGCGCGGCGGCGGTATCACCGCCCGCGGTGGAGAACGCCAGCGGGAAGTTGCTGGCGCCGAATACCGCCACCGGGCCGATCGCCGTGCGGTATTGACGCAGATCGGGGCGCGGCAGGGGGGAACGCTGCGGCAGCGCGCAGTCGATGCGCACGCCTTCGACATCGCCGCGCCGCAGCAGCGTGGCGAACAGCCGCATCTGACCGCTGGTTCTGGCGCGTTCGCCGCTCAAGCGCGCCGGCGGCAGGGCCGTTTCCTGTGTGGCGAGGGCGAAGAAGGTTTCGTCCAAGGCATCTAGCTCCTCGGCGATGGTGTCCAAAAAGTTCGCGCGTTGCTCGGCGCTGAGTTGCGAATAGGGCACAAAGGCCGTGGCAGCGGCTTCGGCGGCGGCGGCGGTTTCAGCCGCCGTGGCTTGGTGGAAGCGGTAGCCGGTCGGCTGACCGTCGTCGGCGCGCAGGCTGAGCAGCGCAGCTTCCCCTGCGGCGCGGCGCTGGCCGCCGATAAATTGTTGGCCGCTGATGGCGACGTGGCGTTCGTTGGGCATGGATTCCCCCGGTAAATAAAGAGCGACGCCCGGCCTGGCCGGGCGGTGAAGGCGTTACAGGCCGACGTTCGGCAGCGCCGGACGAGTGGCCAGCGCTTTATCGATCACGGCATTGATCTCGGTGAGCGTTTCCCCCTGCAGCGCCAGGCGCGGTGGGCGAGTGACGGCGCTGCCGCGGCCAACCCGCTGTTCGCAGAGCTTGATGCATTGCACCAGATCGGGACGGGCATCGAGGTGCAGCAGCGGCATGAACCAGCTGTACAGCGCCAATGCTTCCTCATAGCGCTTTTCCTTAGCCAGACGGAACAGGGTTTCCCCTTCGCGCGGGAAAGCATTGGACATGCCGGAGATCCAGCCTTGCGCGCCGACGGCGATGCTTTCCAGCACCACATCGTCCAACCCGGCGAACAGCACGAAGCGATCGCCGACTTCGTTGCGTAGGTCGATAAAGCGGCGCGTATCGCCCGAGGAGTCTTTGAAACACACGATGTTCTCGCAGTCGACCAGCGAGGTCAGGATGTCGGGTGTGACGTCATTTTTGTAAATGGGGGGGTTGTTGTAGACCATGATCGGCAGATCGGTCGCGCCGGCGACGCTGCGGAAGTGTGCGGCGGTTTCGTGCGGCTTGGCGGAATAAACCAGCGCCGGCATCACCATAATGCCATCGACACCGGCCTTTTGCGCTTCACGCGCCATGTTCTGCGCGAAGGCGGTGGTGAACTCGGCGATGCCGGCGATCACCGGCACTTTGCCGTCGGCGGCGTCTCTCGCCACTTCGATCACCGCCAGCTTTTCCTGCATCGTCATCGAGGTGTTTTCACCGACGGTGCCACACACCACCAGACCGGAGACGCCGTCGCGCACCAGGTTTTTGATCACCGTATGGGTGGCGTCGAGGTCCAGAGAGAAATCGTTGCGGAACTGGGTCGTCACCGCCGGGAATACGCCGCTCCAGCTTATGGCTTTATGGCTCATAGTGTTTGTCCTGTCGTCCGAAAGTGTTAATGAAAAGTGAATCTTTAGTAAGGCTCACCGACAGATTGACCGGTATTGCGCAGGGAGGCTTGACGCTTTTCGCCGATTGCCGCGACGAAATTGGCACAATGGCGGCGGAAAGCGGGCATGAAAAAAACCAGGCGCCGGTGCGCCGTGAGGAGAGGGAGGTAACCAGGTAAATCAGCGCGTTAAGCGGAAAGCGTCAGGCGGAAATCGCGCGGCGTGGAGCCGGTCATCGCTTTGAACTGACGGCTGAAGGCGCTGTGATCGGTATAGCCGCACTGTAGCGCGATGTCGGTGATTGGCAGATCGCCGGCCAGCAGTTCCGTGGCCTTTTCCAGCCGCACTTTATGGATCATCTGGCGCGGGGTGAGGTGGAAGATACGTTTGCAGTAGCGTTCAATCTGCGCCACCGACAACCCGGTCAGCGCCGTCAGCTCTTCAAGCGCGATCGGTCGCGCGTAGTGGCGGCGGATATGCACATCGATCGCCGCCAGCCGTTGGTAGGCCGGGTGATTGGCCCTGGCCTCCTGCAGGTCGTGAGAAATACCCGCCATACCGATGATTCTTCCCTGCGCGTCATACAGCGCCAGCTTTTGCGTCAGGCACCAGCCGGTTTCTCGGCCATTGTACAGGTGCATCTCCAGTTGATCCTGGATCAGCACGCCGTGGCGCAATACCCGCAGATCCTGCTCGGTGTAGCCGGATCCGAGCTGAGCGGGAAAAACGTCGGCGGAGGTCTTGCCCAGCAGCGGCGTGACGGTTTTGAAACCGCAGCGCTTGGCCAGCGTGAGGTTGGCCAGCAGGTAGCGAGCCTGGGCGTCTTTGATAAAGAACACCACGTTCGGGATCGCGTTCAGCAACGGCGCGATCAGCGCCAGCGTATTCAGCAGATCGCGCAGGTTGTTCGGGCGCTGTTGCGCCAGTCCGTCGCACAGACGCGACAGATGTTCGACGGCAAAAACGTCCTCCTGCTCCGGCAACCCAACAAGCGAAGGCGGCGAGAGAGAAACCGGAGGCTGATAGTCTGAAGTGGATCGCATAACAGTCCCTTTTCGGTCGTTAGCCGGAAAAACAGGCGGGCCAGGTTGGCACTTTCGCATCAATATTAACTTTTCTGTAACGAAGCAAGCGCTATTTCCGGCCGGCTGCTAAATATGCGGATTGCCGCATACTTTTGCCGGGCGGAGTTTGGCAGTTGCTTGAAAACTGCGGTGTTTCTCGCTACATAAAGGTTTAGCATGGAAATAACAGTATGATAAATAAGTCATTATTATGGCATTCGTTAAGCGTATACCCGCGCCGCGTCAGACCTGACTTTTATCACTGTGCTGATTTCTTCATTCGCCGCGCCGAAACGCATCAAGCCGCCATGCTCACATTCGTTCAGGCTAATGCCATTGGTAACATCTCATTAACTCAGGAGACGCCGATGGCACTTTCTGCGCATATCACCGTTTTGCGGGCGATCGATTCTCATACCGGCGGAGAGCCGACACGTCTGATCGTGGAAGGGTTTCCCGATCTCGGCGAGGGCAGCATGGCGGAACGGCGGGCGCGTTTCGCGCAACATTATGACGATTGGCGCTGCGCGGTGATGCTCGAACCGCGCGGCAATGACGTGCTGGTGGGGGCGCTGCTGTGTCGCCCCTGCTCGCCGCAGGCCACCGCTGGGGTGATCTTCTTTAACAACAACGGCTATCTGGGTATGTGCGGGCACGGCACTATCGGGCTGATCGCTTCGCTGGCGCACCTGGGGCGCATCCACGCCGGGTGCCATCTCATCGAGACCCCGGTCGGCACGGTAAACGCCACGCTGCATGACGACGGCAGCGTCACGGTGGAGAACGTGGCGGCTTATCGTTACCGTCGCCAGGTGCGGCTTGAGGTTGGGGGATACGGGCCGGTGACGGGGGATATCGCCTGGGGCGGTAACTGGTTCTTCCTGATCGGCGAGTCGCCGTTACCTATCGATAGACAAAATCTGGAGGCATTGACCGCGTTCACCTGGGCGGTGCGGCAGACATTGGAACAGGCGGGCATCTGCGGTGAAGACGGCGGAGTGATAGACCATATCGAACTGTTCGGTGACGATCCGCAGGCCGACAGCCGAAGCTTCGTGTTGTGCCCCGGCAAAGCCTATGATCGTTCTCCGTGCGGTACCGGTACCAGCGCCAAACTGGCGTGTCTGGCGGCGGACGGCAAACTGCCACCGGAAACGCAGTGGCGGCAGGTCAGCGTGATCGGTAGCGAATTCCAGGCCTATTACCGCTGGAATGGCGAACGTATTACTCCTTTTATTCGCGGGCAGGCCTATGTGTGTGCCGATAGCCAACTGCTGCTCGACGAACGCGATCCCTTTGTCTGGGGAATACGCTGATGGGCACCGGACAGAAAGCCGATGTCATCGTGATCGGCGCCGGCATCATCGGCGCTGCCTGTGCCTGGCGGTTGGCGCGGGAAGGGTATCGTGTCTCGGTAGTGGACGATCGTCGCGCCGGTGCGACCGCCGCCGGCATGGGGCATCTGGTATGCATGGACGATAATCCGGCTGAGCTGGCGTTGAGCGCTTATTCGCTGCGGTTATGGCGTGAAGTGACGGGGCGGATGCCGCAAGCGTGTGCCTGGCGCGGCTGCGGAACGCTATGGCTGGCGGATAAAACGGATGAAATGGGCATTGCCGAACAAAAGCGGGCGCGGCTGGCGGAGCAGGGTGTGACTGCGGAACTGCTGACGGCGGAGCAGATCGCCGCCGTGGAGCCGATGCTGCGGCACGGCCTGGCCGGTGGGCTGCGGGTGCCGGCCGACGGCATTGTGTATGCGCCGCTCGTGGCTCGCTGGCTGTTGGACGACGGTAGTGCCGCGATCGACGTGGTACATGGCGAAGCGACAGCATTGGAGGAAGGGGCAGTGAGGCTGGCGGATGGCAGGCGCCTGGCTGCGCCACTGGTAGTCCTGGCCTGTGGCCTCAGGGCCAATAGCCTATTGCCGCAGGCTTTGCTGCACGCCAAGAAGGGCCATCTGGCGATCACCGATCGCTACCCGCCGCGGGTGCGGCATCAACTGGTGGAGTTGGGATATGGCGCCAGCGCGCATGCCAGCGACGGTACGTCGGTGGCATTCAATGTGCAGGCACGGCCCACCGGACAATGGCTGATCGGCTCTTCCCGCCAGTTTGACGCCGTCGATTCGGCGTTGGACATGCCAGTGTTGGCGGCGATGCTCAAGCGTGCGCAGCATTTCTTGCCCGCACTGGCGCAGATGAACATCATTCGCTGCTGGACCGGGCTGCGCGCCGCCTCTGCCGACGGGCTGCCGTTGTTGGGCGCACATCCGCGGCATTCCTGGCTGTGGTTGGCGCTGGGGCACGAGGGATTGGGTGTCACAACCGCCCTTGGTAGTGCCGCGCTGATTACTGCGCAGATCGGCCGGCAAACGCCGGAGATTGATGATTCCCCCTATTTGGCGGCGCGCGCGTTTGCCGTCGAGGAGCTGCCTGTATGAATGAAAGACAAAATACGCTCTCGTTGAGTATCGATGGAGAGCACCGGCGGGTGCCGGTTGGCCTCAGCGTTGCTGCGGCACTCAGCCTGTGCGGTGACGATCGTTGCCGGTTGTCGATTTCACACCAACCACGGGCCCCCTTTTGCGGCATGGGCATTTGTCAGGAGTGCCGGGTGACCATTAACGGTCTGCGTCGCCTGGCGTGCCAGACGCTGTGCCAAGCCGGCATGCGCATCGAGAGGAGCGATGATGAGTAACTTCGACTGTGAGGTGCTGATCGTCGGCGCTGGGCCGGCCGGCATGGCGGCGGCGCTGGCCGCTGCGGAAAGTGGTGGTCAGGTACGAATGATTGATGATAATCCACATCCAGGCGGACAAATCTGGCGAGATGGACCGCAGGTGGCATTGCCTGAAATGGCGAACCGCTATCGGCAGGCGGTGGTGACGAAGGAAAATATTGCGCTGCAGTCCGGCTGCAAGCTGGTGGCGCAGTGTGGCGCTAACCGATTGGCATATGAAGATGCCGAAGGCTGCGGCGTGATTCGCTATCAAAAGTTGATTTTATGCAATGGCGCTCGTGAACTCCTGTTGCCGTTTCCCGGCTGGACGCTGCCGGGGGTGACCGGCGCCGGTGGTCTACAGGCGCAAATCAAGCAAGGGCTGACAATCCGCGGTGAGCGAGTAGTGATAGCAGGCAGTGGTCCACTGCTGTTGGCGGTGGCGAACAGCGTAAAACAGGCCGGCGGCGAGGTGGTGCTGGTGGCTGAGCAGGCACCGCTTTGGCGGTTGGCGGCGTTTGCGGGCGGCTTGTGGCGCTGGCCAGCCAAGCTGCATCAGGCGTTTTCTCTGATGCCGCATCGTTATCGTGCCGGTAGCCGGGTGCTGGCGGCGTTGGGGCAAGACCGTTTAACCTCGGTGCACGTCAATAACGGTGGGCGGCAAAGAACGATCGCCTGCGACAGGTTAGCCTGCGGTTTTGGATTGGTGGCGAACATCGAGTTGGCCATGCTGCTGGGGTGTCGGATAGAACACGGTGCCGTAGCGGTGGATCATTGTCAGCAAACCAGCCAGGCGCAAATTTATGCCGCCGGGGAATGTACCGGCATCGGCGGCAGTGAATTGGCGCTCACCGAAGGCGCCATCGCCGGTTATGCCGCCACCGGTCAGAAGGAAAAAGCCGATTTTATGATGGCGCAGCGGCAGCGGTGGCGGCGTTTCGCCACGGCGACAGCGGCCGCTTTTACGCTCGATGAACGCATGAATTCTCTGGCCAAACCGCAGACGCTGCTGTGCCGCTGCGAAGACGTCGCGCTGGAACAGGTCCGCCATCAGCCGGATTGGAACACGGCTAAGCTAAGTAGCCGCTGTGGCATGGGGGCATGCCAGGGTAAAGTCTGCGCGGCGGCGGCGAGGCAGCTTTTGGGCTGGCCTTTACCGCTACCGCGTGTGCCTTTAACGCCGGTCAGGGCGGAAACACTGGTTGCGCTGGGGCTGAACCGAAGTGATGACGACGGCTGAATGGATTAGCGGCATGTCACCCTAGGCAAACGCCGCCACATCACCATTGCGGCCAATAGTAGGTTTTCTCTCGCCAACCTTTGCTGTACATACAGGCTTCGATGGTGGCGTTTCGGGCGGACTGATTGCGGTCGGTCTGCACCGTCTTAATCGACGGCTCTTTGTCATAGCGGTATCCCGATGGGCAATCTTTCTTATTTTTCTCGCAAGGGATGTATTTGTTTTCGTAGCTGAACTCCACGTCCCGCACCACGTCCGGCGGAAAACGATCGTAGCCGCGGCTGCGGCATTCGGCATATTCGGCATCCCGGGTACTCTCGACCGCGCCGGGCCTTTCCCATTGGGTGCAGGCGGTCATCATCAAAAGCGGCAAAACAATCAAACAACGGTAATTCTTCATGGTGTCCCTAACTCTTTCTCTGTCCTGAGGCTCTCCGACTAGGAATGTTCCTAACTGGCGAGGTAGGAAAGTGTAATAAACTGGCGGAATAATTGGAAATGATAATGGTTATTGTTTAGGTATGATTGAGGAAGTGCCGCGTTGAGAGAGGATGTGGCACATTGGGGAAGTCTGTAGGGATCTGCGACCACACGACGAAGGTGGGTCGATGTGGTGCTGGTTTTATTCATTCTTTTTATGCCGTAATGATCCGAGCGCAATTGCATCGTTTTGATGAGTGAAATAATACGCATGCTAAGTATATTCTTATCTTGCCTGACTATTATTTTTATTTAGGATATTTACCCATGCCAAGGATTTAATACTCGGTATTAATACTCTATTTTTTTATTTCTGTTTTTTTATTGGGGTTTTATTTCCGGGTTTTTTCTGGGGAAGGCTTTTAGTTACAGGGAATTCATTTGCATTTTAAATTTGGATTTTTTAAATTAATTTTAGAGGAAGGGTAATCGTACGCGACAGCGTCAAAAAAGGAGTTTATTTTGTCTGGGATAAAGAAAACGCCTGAAAGTCATGACGGTTTACCTTCACCATCAGAGGATTATGATACTTTCAAGCACCTCTCCGATGTGGGGGCCGTGTTGGGATATGGGCGAACTCGCTTTTATCAGTGGTGCCGCGGACGCGGATTTCTAACCCCAATGAACGTTCCATCACATGAAATGATCAGCCTGGGATATATGGTGGCGGTGTTATCAGAGACCGGTCATACCCGAGTTTACGTCACGCAGGATGGTTTCAGTTACGTCAGTGGTGCTTTTGCGGCAGATATCCAACGTGGCATGGTCAAGTTTTAAATCTGCAAGAATCGCCTTTATTTCAATAGCTTTAATGCAGAATCTTCTTATTCTTTCCGGTTTGTGGGTGAGTGGGAAGTTATCCGATTTTTTCGTCTCTGCAGTATGAATGCTACTGGAGACAGCTATTCTCTTGTTACGATAAGCATTATTTTCTTCAGGAGCCAAGGATGAAGCATTACGCCGCGTTGTTATTTGCCTCTGCACTGTTGACGGGATGTGCGACTCAAGTCGTACCGCCGCAACAGGCTGAATTGCCGCCCCCAAGCCGTCTGATGCTCTATCAGAATATCCCGGATACGCCTTACGCTACGGTAGTGGTGGTGCGCGACAGCGGAATGCTAGCGGGGAGCTGTCGCACCGGCGTCTATGTGAATGGGGAGTTCGCCGCTTCGCTGGGGTCGAAAGAGAAAGCAGAATTTCGCGTGCCGCCAGGCAATATTACGGTCAGTATCGGGCAAGATATGATCGAGAATAATCTGTGTATTTGGCGTGAGACCGGCGGCAGTGTACCGATGACGCTGCGCGCCGGTGAAAGCCGCTATCTGCGTATCGCGGGCGATCGGCAGAGAGGCTTCGTTTTGCAGGCAGGGCGGCCGTAACATTTCCGGCAAGGGCGTTAACGCCCTTGCCACCATCCCCACAGCGTAATGAGTAGCCACGCCGCTGCAATCCAGCACAGTACCGCCGCGCCCAGCGCTAACGACAGCCGCAGACTGTTAATCAGGAAATACAGCGAAATCAAATACACCAGGTAGGGCAACACCGCCCACATGCCGAAAATCAGCGTCGTTTTTAGCGCCGCTATTGAACGTTCGCTGCCGACAACATAATGCGCAATCAAAGCAAAAGTGGGGAAGAGCGGGACTAAACCGGCGATATAATAGTTGCGCGTTTTGGCCAACAGGCCAATCAGAACCACGACCAGCGCGCCGATCAGCGCTTTGACAAGGATGCCCATAACGGTCTCGGGTGTGGGGGAAAGTCAACACACTGCCCGAAAGTCTGTGCAAGATCAATGGCGTGTTGCGTAGCGCGGGGAAAAACAGACCCGCATGAAACGCGGGTCTGAGAGGCAACGCTTACTGGCGGTAAGCGTGCTTGATTTGCTGAATGCTGTTCTTGAAGATTTCCGCCTGAGTCGGATCTTCAATCTGGGCAATGAAACGTTCCATGTTGATGATGACTTTCCCGGCGTCGGCCTGGCCGATCGACTTCAGGATCAGCGTCAGCGTAGCTTTGAGGCAGGCAACCTCGGTCGCCAAGATTTCCGGGTTTGCAGACGTAGTGAAATCAACGTTGCTCATTTTCTCTCCTGATTTTTTGAGGCCGTAGCCTGATACAAGCTGCTTTGGCGCACCGCGCGTGGGCTAAACAGTTGTCGCGCGCGGTGGCGAATTTAACTGGGCGCGGAGTATAGCATAGCATGCGTCCATCATCTGCACCGGGCTTGCTCCGGTCACGCGGGTGGGCAACGTTCGCTCATTGCTTGTCCGAATCATCCTCTATCGGCAAGTTATTTCGAGGTGGTTAACAAGTATTTGTCCGGCACGTTATTGTTGAACGATGGGGTTATTATAATTATTTGGAGCGTAGTACACCGATTTTAGCGGCGTTTGCCGGGAATAATAGTTTCGACCGTGGGTTGCCAGACCCGCGTTGGCAGCGGATTTGGCTACGCCTTTAAATATCAAATGATTACAAATAGCCAATAGCCGTGTTAATATTATTCATGTCGTGATTGCTTACACAGATTTCTCACTCGCAGCATGATTGTCGCGCTATCCTGTGTCTGGTACAGCGCCGCGGAATTATTTTCGTCGCCTGATGTTTTCCGACGTGACGATTTATCGGCGGCATAGACGGCTAAAATTGAAAAATCAGCTCTGCTCCGCAAAGTTATTCGAAAGTATGTATTAATCTGTGTTCATTCTTGTCTGAAAAACAAGTAATATCTCTGGCGAAAACAGAGGCCGATTGCGTTACTCCCTTTTTTTGGAGATTTTTCCTTGATTAGCGTTCTTCTTGTTGATGACCACGAACTGGTGCGCGCAGGGATACGACGCATTCTTGAAGATATCAAAGGTATAAAAGTTGTCGGTGAGGCCCAGTGCGGTGAAGACGCCGTAAAATGGTGCCGTGGCAACGCTGTCGATATCGTGCTGATGGACATGAATATGCCGGGCATTGGCGGGCTGGAAGCCACGCGCAAGATTGTGCGTTATGCGCCCGACGTCAAAGTCATCATGTTGACCATCCATACTGAAAATCCTTTGCCCGCGAAGGTGATGCAGGCGGGGGCCGCCGGTTACCTGAGCAAGGGCGCCGCGCCGCAAGAAGTGATTAACGCCTTGCGTTCCGTGCATGCGGGGCAGCGCTATATCGCGTCTGACATCGCTCAGCAGATGGCCTTGAGTCAGCTGGAGCCGCAGGCTGAAACGCCGTTCAGCTGCCTGTCTGAACGCGAGTTACAGATCATGTTGATGATCACCAAAGGCAAAAAAGTGAATGAGATCTCGGAGCAACTGAGTCTCAGCCCAAAAACGGTGAACAGCTACCGTTACCGCATGTTCAGCAAACTGAATATCAGCGGCGACGTCGAATTGACTCACCTGGCCATCCGACATGGATTGTTCAATGCGGAGACGTTGTTAAGCAGTGAATGATCGTTTTGATGCCAAAGCCTTCCTGAGTACCGTCACCAGCCAACCCGGCGTCTATCGTATGTACGACGCCACGGGGACGGTGATCTACGTCGGTAAAGCCAAAGACCTGAAAAAGCGTCTCGCCAGCTACTTTCGGCAGCAGGTCAGCAGCCGTAAGACCGAGACGCTGGTTAAAAATATCGCGCAAATAGACGTAACGGTTACCCATACCGAAACGGAAGCGCTGTTGTTGGAACATAACTACATTAAATTGTACCAACCGCGATATAATGTTCTTTTGCGAGACGATAAATCTTATCCGCTGATTTTTCTCAGCGCGGATACCCATCCCCGTTTGGCGGTGCATCGCGGCGCCAAACACGCCAAGGGCGAATATTTCGGGCCTTTTCCCAACTCTTACGCCGTACGCGAAACGCTGGCGCTGCTGCAGAAGCTGTTCCCGATCCGCCAGTGCGAAAACAGCGTGTATCGCAACCGTTCACGTCCGTGTCTGCAGTATCAGATCGGCCGCTGTCTGGGGCCTTGCGTCGCCGGCCTGGTGAGTGAAGAAGAATATCGGCAACAGGTGGACTACGTGCGGCTGTTCCTTTCAGGCAAAGATCAACAGGTATTGCACCAGCTGATTGCGCGCATGGAAGAAGCCAGCAAACTGCTTAATTTCGAAGAGGCGGCGCGCATTCGCGATCAAATTCAGGCCGTACGCCGCGTCACGGAGCGGCAGTTCGTGTCGGGCGACAGCGACGATCTGGACGTGATTGGCGTGGCGTTCGATGCCGGTATGGCGTGCCTGCACGTGCTGTTCATCCGACAGGGCAAGGTGCTGGGCAGCCGCAGCTATTTCCCTAAAGTGCCGGGTGGTACGGAGATGAGCGAGGTGGTGCAGACCTTTGTTGGCCAGTTCTATCTGCAAGGCAGCCAGGCGCGCACGCTGCCCGGCGAGATCCTGCTGGATTTCAGCCTGCCGGAAAAAGACCTGCTTGCGGAATCGCTCTCCGAGTTGGCGGGGCGCAAGATCCAAATTCAAAGCAAACCGCGCGGCGATCGCGCCCGTTATCTGAAGCTGGCGCGCACCAACGCGGCAACGGCGTTGACGACCAAGCTGTCGCAGCAGTCGACTATTCATCAGCGGCTGGCGGAATTGGCCAAGGTGCTGAACCTGACGGAAATCAACCGCATGGAGTGCTTCGATATCAGCCATACCATGGGCGAGCAGACCGTGGCTTCGTGCGTGGTGTTCGACGGTAACGGCCCCGTGCGAGCGGAGTATCGGCGCTATAATATCAGCGGCATTACTCCTGGTGATGACTACGCGGCGATGACGCAGGTGCTGAAGCGCCGTTACGGCAAGGCGCTGGAAGAGAAAAAGATCCCGGATGTCATCTTCATCGACGGCGGTAAAGGGCAACTCGGCATGGCGATCGAGGTATTCAAATCGCTGAACGTCACCTGGGACAAGAATAAGCCGTTGCTGATCGGCATCGCCAAAGGCGCCGACCGCAAGGCCGGGTTAGAAACGTTGTTCTTCGTCCCGGAAGGCGAGGGAATTTCTCTGCCGCCGGATTCGCCGGCGCTGCATGTGATCCAACACATCCGCGACGATTCGCACAATCATGCGATTACCGGTCACCGGCAGAGAAGGGCGAAAGTCAGAAATACCAGCGCATTGGAGCTGATTGAAGGCGTAGGGCCGAAACGGCGCCAGGTGCTGTTGAAGTATATGGGCGGACTGCAACCTTTGTTGAACGCCAGCGTGGAGGAAATTGCAAAAGTGCCGGGTATTTCACAAGCATTGGCAGAAAAGATCTACAATGCATTGAAACACTGAGGGCAATGTAGCAACATACTCTTAATTTCCACTCTAGCCAGATAGTTACCGTAGCATTATGCAATTGAATATACCGACTTGGCTTACCCTGTTTCGCGTAGTTCTGATCCCATTCTTTGTGCTGGCGTTTTATCTGCCGTTCAACTGGGCTCCGATGGTTTGCGCCGTTATCTTTGTGTTTGCCGCCGTCACCGACTGGTTTGACGGCTTCCTGGCACGTCGCTGGAAACAAACAACGCGCTTCGGGGCGTTTTTGGATCCGGTCGCTGACAAAGTGATGGTGGCGGTGGCGCTGGTGCTGGTGGCGGAGCACTACCACAGCTGGTGGATCACGCTGCCGGCGGCCACCATGATCGCCCGTGAAATCATCATTTCGTCGCTGCGTGAGTGGATGGCGGAAATTGGCAAACGCAGCAGCGTGGCGGTGTCCTGGATTGGCAAAGTGAAAACCATGGCGCAGATGATGTCGCTGGTGGGCTTGCTGTGGCGGCCGGATCGCTCCGTAGAGTATGTGGCGATTGGTTTGCTGTATATCGCGGCGGTGCTGACTTTCTGGTCGATGTTCCAATATTTGAACGCGGCACGCAACGATCTGCTGGAACCGTGATCGATACGCTGCAAAAATCGGCAAACGATCGTGATGCGCCAACAATTTTATTGACTCATCACGTCAGGTAAGTAGAATGCATCGCATCAGACGACAACGATGAATTGCCGAAAGATAGCAAAGAAATCAGTCAGTTCTGGTAATGCGGGAATAGCTCAGTTGGTAGAGCGCAACCTTGCCAAGGTTGAGGTCGCGAGTTCGAGCCTCGTTTCCCGCTCCAAATTTTGATCTGCAGAGTTCTTTGGAATTCCATTGAGGTTTGTAAATCATTGAAAAAAGGGGCGAAAGCCCCTTTTTTTATTCCAGAGGTTTTCCCTGGAATCCAGCGCCAGCCAACACTTTTTAGTCCATTTTTTAGTCCATCAATACGGACGCGAGCTTGTGCGCCATTGTTGCTGTATGGCACTGGGCGATATGCCGACCATCTGTTCCTGAACCAGGCACAGAGGAGTTAGACATGGCACTTTCCGATACCACCATTCGGCAGGCAAAAGCCGTTGCCAAGGCATGCACACTCGGCGACACTGATGGCCTCGCGTTGGCCGTGTCACCCGAAGGCAACAAAAGTTGGCACTTTCGGTATTCCTGGAACAGCAAGCAGAAATGGTTGTCTCTGGGTACTACCCTGGAATCTCCCTCAAAGAAGCCCGCACTCGTCGCGACATCGCTTGTGAATTGGTTGCCCGCGGCATCAACCCCTGCAAGCAAAGAAACCAGGACCGCAGACACGCCTTTCTCGCTGAGAATCACACCTTCCAGAAGGTGTTCGAGCAATGGTTCGAGTTTCGCAAGAAGAGTCTGAAGGCGGGCCGTTAAAGCACACAGGAGCAGATCCAGCGAATCTTCCTCAGAGATATTCTCCTGACCCTCGGCCCTCAATCTGTCTATGAGATCAAGCGTACGGACTTGTTGGATATCCTCGAGAGCATTGAACGCCGTGGGGCTTTCACAACGGCCGTCACCCGATGTACCGCTATGCCCTGGTTAAGGTTGCGGACCTGGAGCAGAATCCGGCGTCTGACCTTGATGTAGTGGCCGCGCCCAAATCCCCCGTTCGACACAACCCCCTTCCTGCATATGGGCGGACTGCCTGAATTGTTGTAGAAGCTCCGTGCCTACAGGGGACAGTTGCAAACTCAGCTGGTGCTACGGTTGTTGATGTTGACTGGTGTGCACACGGGCGAACTTCGCTTGGCGACGCCTGATCAGTTTCACTTGGATCAAGGTTTCTGGATCATCCCTCCGGAGATCGTCAAGCAACTGCAGCTGGATATGAACAGGGACGGCAAACAATCATCGGATAAGCGTCTGTTGTTGATGGCGATGGCGATGGCGCTGTTCACGCTGGGCAATGAGGTAGTCAGCCTGGCAGTAGAGCGCGACCTGGGATTCGAGTGCCACTCCTATCCCATACCGATCACAACTGATCCGAGTACCCCACTACAGGTTGCGTACGACATTGAGAGCCGCACTGCTCTGGGCCACCGGCATTATTTCTATCGTGTTGATATTCAGATGCTCCGGCTGCTGGATGATCCAGAATACAGTGTTGGCGATGTCCTCAGGACCAATAGCTTTTACATCTTTGTACAGAGCTTCGACCGCTTCCATATTGCCATTGAGTCGTACCACCGAGAATTCAGTCCCAGAACACAGGCCGGGCTCGATATTGGTAACTCTCACATGGGTACCAGCCAAATCGGCGCGCAGATTCAAACTGAATTGTTTAACGAAAGCCTTGCTGGCTCCATATACATTACCTCCCGGATATGGGTAGGTCCCGGCGATCGATCCAATGTTGATGATCAGTCCGCTGTTAGCCTCAACCATCCCTGGCAGAACTCGATGAGTGACGAGGGCAAGACCGGTGATGTTAGTGGCGATCATGCGCTCCCAATTTTGTACATTGCTCTGCTGTGCACGCTCAATGCCCAACGCCAGCCCAGCATTATTCACCAGTATATCAATGGAGAACGGGGCCTCACTCACCTGCTCGAACGCCTTGTCGAGGGACAGCGGATCAGTGACATCCAGCGGCAGCGGGATGAACTGTTCGCCAAGCTCCTGCCGCAGGAGCAAGAGCTTCTCCATGCGGCGTGCAGCGCCTATGACCCGATAGCCTTCGGCAATCAGCCGATGACAGATTGCTTTACCAAAGCCGGCTGAAGCCCCGGTGACTAATGCAGTTCGCATACTATTCCTACCTTTGTTAGAAATATCGTTGGAAACTCAGGCCAGATACTTCACGCCAAGACTGGCGAACAAGCAGAGCATCGAAAATACTAGAGCTTTACGCACGACGTCATTGCCCTTACGAATTGCCAAGGCACTGCCCAGATGGTTGCCAAGGATGTTGCAGGCCACCAACGGCAAAGCAAGCAAATAAATCACCTTGCCGGCAATAACAAATGCCACCAGCGCCCCGATGTTTGAGGCAAAGTTGAATGTCTTGGAGTTTGCGGAACTGGAAACCAGGTCCATTTTGAGCAGGTAGTGAAAGGCAATAATAAACATGCTTCCTGTGCCTGGCCCGAAGAAACCATCATAGAAGCCAATAACCAAGCATGTCAGTGGCACCACAGTAAACAGCATTCCATGAGACAAGACATGTTCCTGTACTGGCCGATCTTTTGGTGTAAGAAAAATCAGAATACCAAAGGGGATCAAAGCAAGAATGATCTTACCGACTGTTTCCTGTGGAATTGAAACAATCAGGTTCGCCCCCAGATACGCGCCCAATAGCGAAAATGGGACGCCTACAAGAGCCACCTTCCAGACCATCTTGCTATTGACCAGAAAATTCCTTATCGCCGCAAGAGTTCCCAAGGTACTGACTAATTTTTCCTGGCCCAGTGCGACTTGCGGCGGCAGGCCAACGAGCAAAAAGCCCGGCACCAAGAACAAGCCTCCACCACCTGCGATGCTGTCGACAAAGCCAGCTATAAACGCAATAGTACCCAGCAAAATAATCGCAAATATCCAATGCTCAGCCCAATAGGCTCCTAGTAGTTCCATGGTAATACCTCTATAAGAAAAAATTCAGGAAAGAACTTCGTAAAGATGATCTGCACGCGCCAAGCGCACTCGGCTCAGGCTATTGACCGCGAACAAACGAATTAGCCAACGATCTGCACCGTCATTCTGCGGCTCGAAAGCATCCCGAGCGTGGAGTACCCGCTGGTTCTTGAAGATCATGAAGTCCCCAGGTAGCAAGAGATGCGGCTTATCGAACTTACGGGTTTCAAGCATCGTTCGCAGGACATCAAGCGCGTGTGCGGCAGGGGTATTTGTGCCGTACGTGTTTTCACTATCGAAACGACACAACCACTCGTTGGCCAACCCTCGGACCAACACAGCCAGGTTAGGCGTCGAACGACGATTACTGGCGAAAGAATCCGGGCGTCGCACTTCAAAATTCGGCAAACTCAGTTCATGCACAATAGAATCCGGAAGGCTGTTGAGGACTTCATCAAGATTGACTAGTGTGGTGTTGATTCGTGGGTCGCAGCGTATGCCGACGAACGACAAGTACTCCGGGCAGCACGAAATATCGCCGACAGCCTCAGACGACAACGGCAAATCTGGGTTGTCTACGTGGTAGGAAAAGCGAAGACGGGAACCGTGAGAACTTTTCTGACTAGCTGATGCTCGTGAAGGAATCACATGCCGAAATAAACGACCGTCATTTTCACCTTCGTATACGACGGGGTGAATACCTAACAGGCTTTGCAGCGAGAGGTTCACGAGGCAGGCAATGGGGGTGCTCTCCGGGCTCAACACGCCAGAGTACGGTGTCGGCGGAGTATCACGATCTCGTGGGCAATTCCTTATCACCATTGCAGTAATCGTCGGGTCTTCAACGAATGTACGGATCTGGCGAGTTAGTTCGGCTCCAATTATGTCCTGGGCCTGCTCCTTAAGCTGAAAATAAATATCCTTGGTGGATTCAAAATCCAGCGGAGTCTGGCTTAACACCGTTTGCCATGCGCTGGAGGTGACCCATGGCAGGCGGATCTCCAACGTTGTCACAGACTCGGTGTCCTGATTGTGCTGTGTGCATTCCATTTCAACTAAGTTTCCATATTTCGGTGCTCGACTCGCTTGATTTGCGGACAGCACTCCCTGTTGTTGTTTTTTGTGATTTAAATCACGTTTTTTTTGCTTTGTCTCAAGCAGACGCCATTAATGAATCGATCAATTCAACCTAATTGCATCGATTCAATTACTGTAATTGAATCGATTGCGGAAATTCAATTAATTTCCGTCACACTGATTTAACTAACACATGCTTTGGTATTAATTTTTTGATTTTAAACTATTTATTTTTATTTTAATTCTCTGGCTACCTGCGGTTTTTGCGAGAATTAGGGTGGGCTAAGTAATGAAATCAAGGAAATATTCTGAAAATAGCTCGATAACCTTTAACGGGTTCCTCGATTACACCCATAACGCTTGCATATACTTTTATGCTAGGATTTGGCATTCATGAAGATATCTGGTGCTTTACCTATGTGGGTCCCTCAATACAGCGATCATGAGAAACCGGTTTACCTGATGATTGCCGATGCCCTGGAGCAGGACATCAATTCCGGGCGCCTGCAGCCTGACGAGCGGCTGCCAACGCTCAAGGATCTCGCTGGAACTTTGAAAGTCACTCCTGGGACCATTGGCCGTGCCTATGACGAAGCGGCCAAACGTGGGCTAGTGATCGGTGAGGTCGGTCGCGGGACCTTTGTCCTGCCTGCCCAAACCAAGGCTGCGCCACGCGCGATAGGCGAGCGCTCCCCCGAAGACAATGCACAGATTGATCTTTCAATAATTAAGCCTAGTGACGCCGACATAGACGGTTGGTTGCGGCAGTCAATTATTGAACTCGCGCACTCAGCGGATTTGGGCCGTGTGATGGACTACACCAGCGATGGTGGGCACGCAGTACACAAGCAAGCGGGGGCTCGTTGGGTGCAACGCAGTCTGCCAGATGCAACGTGGCAGCAGATCGTCCTCACTTCCGGAGCGCAGCATGGCTTGCTAGTGGCGATCAGTAGCCTATCGAAAACCAATGATGTGATTTTGTGCGAAGAGCATTGCTATCCTGGAATCATCTCTCTTGCTCATAGCCTCGATCGGCGACTGCAGGGCGTACAGATAGATGAATTCGGGCTACTCCCTGAGGCCTTCCGCGCCGCTTGCGTTGAGCACCGCCCAGCGTTACTAATTTGCGTAACCACCCACCAAAATCCAACTAATTCAATCATGCCCCCGGAGCGTCGCGAGGCAATCGCGCAGATTGCCCGCGAGCATGATGTATTCATTATTGACGATGATATTTACGGTTTTCTGGAGGTCCAGCCAGCGAGTAAACCGATTTCGGCCTATGCACCTGAGCGATCCATCTATTTGACGAGCCTTTCAAAGAGCATTCTTCCCGCGTTACGTATTGGCTACCTGTACGCGCCTCCTGAGACTCTCTCACGCTTGTCATCCATGGTCCGTAGCAGCGTATGGATGCCTTCGCCGATGATGGCACAGTTGGCCAGCAACGTGATCTGCAGCGGTATGGGTGAGCGATTAGTCAAAGCGCAGCAAGATGAGGCCGCTGCACGGCAGAGACTGGTCAAGGAAGTTCTTGGCAGTTATCGAATTTGCAGCCAGCCCAACAGCTTCCACGTTTGGTTGGAATTGCCCGAACCATGGACTTGCGATGAGTTTGCCAACTTGGCCCGTGCTCATGGGGTAATGGTCGTTAGCGGCAGCCAGTTCCTAGCACAGCGTACTATCGCCTCTAATGGCGTGCGAATTGCCTTGATGTCACCGAGTCGCGCCGAACTGAAGTTTGCGTTAACCACGCTGGCCAGCTTGCTAGCCTCTCCCGAACCACGCTTGTTTTACTAAAGCAGCGCATACATATAAGTAGCCGTCAGGCGACAGTTCGTCGGGGGAGGCCGTGTCCAATGGAGCTTCGATCCTTAGCCTGAATCAATCTTTGGGCATTTAAGGGGCTCTGCGACTGGTTCTACAGCTTTTCCACTAAAAGTAACTTGCACTAACTCAGCAGACCCTCCGTCCTTCTAAGTGGGCAAGCTTGTCATCGAATGATAAGCCAAGCTGCACCCAATCAGTAACGCTGCTGTCAGGGCATTGAGCTGGCACGGTAGAGTGATAGAACAACTTCATATGTCCCTATATCTCCAGTCGTTTTCATACCGTAGGATGCCCCGTTGAACGGCGAAAACAGGCACATTTGATTGGACATCGTGCCGGTGCTCTGCAGGGGGATTGATGCCGACCCATCGTGCGTTGGACAACCTGGCGTAAGTCCCCAGCTCTGCAGTTGCGTTGGCCGTTCAGGGCTGCGGCGCTGGAGATTGCGCGATGTCCCCATGATGATGTTTTACATGATATCCCATCATCATAAGCAGGTGAAAAGCCGGAGAGGGGGAGGTAAGCGATTCCTGTAGAGAAAAAAAGATCCGATTTGCCCGTGAACTCCCGAGCCGACGCATATAAAATCAACATTCCGCTTGCCTTTCCGTCGGCATTGTGAACAGTGCGCCCACAAAATAAGCAGTTGAAAGCGTTAGAGAACTTTTTGCTATTTCGGGGGGTTGCCAAGGTGGGGGGTTTAGTCCATAATGCAGTCCATCGATTCGGCGGTAACGAAATAAATTACTTAAGAATCAGATGATTAGGATAAGCGATTTCAACATCGCCAACCAAAAGAACAAAACGAAGTGGGTGAATCACCGGCTTTGGCCTGAAAAGGCAAACAGAATAAAGGCGCGTTAACAAAGCGGTTATGTAGCGGATTGCAAATCCGTCCAGTCCGGTTCGACTCCGGAACGCGCCTCCAACTTTCCCGAGCCCGGGTGGTGAAATCGGTAGACACAAGGGATTTAAAATCCCTCGGCTTATGGCTGTGCGGGTTCAAGTCCCGCCCCGGGTACCAGGGAATAAAAATACCGAATAATCAAAGCAATAAGTAGTAATGTCGTAGACCGCCGAGAGGCGGTTTTTTTGTTTCTGGAATTCGCATTACACCTGCATTCTGCCCTTTCTTGCCATACCCTATCCCCTTGGATTGTCATCCTGCTTGCAGGGAGCCCCGCAGGGCTCCGAAGTACAACTCATAAGAAACCGAACGCCGCGGCGAGGATCCAACCGAAGACGCAGGAGACGCTGACGCCGATCAGGCCGGGCAGAATAAAGCTGTGGTTGATCACGAAGCGGCCGATGCGGGTGGTGCCGGAGCGGTCGAACTGGATCGCCGCCAGATCGCTGGGGTAGGTTGGCAAAATATAGTAGCCATAGCAGGCCGGCGCCGAAGCGACGATATAGGCCGGGTTGACGCCGATTGCCAACGCCACCGGCACCAACGCCGCCAGTGCGGCGGCCTGCGAATTGACGAATTTCGACACCAGCAGCAGGATCAGCGCATAGGCCCAAGGGTACTCTTTCACCAGCACGCCCAGCGTGGCTTCTATCTGCGCCAGGTGCGCGCCGAACATGGTTTCCGCCATCCAGGCGACGCCATACACCGCCACGATGGCGATCATGCCGGAACGGAACACCTCGTTTTTAGAGATAGACGCCGGGTTGGTGCGGGTAATGATGACGATCAGCGCCCCGGCCATCAGCATACACATCTGGATCACCAGGACCATGGAGAGCGGTTTGCCACCGAAGCTGGGCCGCAGGTCGGAAAAGGCTCCCAGCACCGCTACCAGGGCGATAGTGGCGAGGAAAATCCACATGGCGATCCAGTTGCTGCGCGGTAATACCCGGTCCAGCAGGGTGGCGGCGTCGCCATAGACGTAGCGATGGTTCTCCGGCACCGAGATGAATTTCTGGAACTCGGGATCTTTGTCCAGGTCTTTGCCGCGGAACCAACTGAAGATGCCGATCGCCAGAATGCCGCACAGGGTGGAAGGTATGGTGATAGACAGCAGATCGAGGAATTCCAGATGGCGGCCATTGAAGGTGTAGCTACTGAGCATCGCCACCAGTGAAACGACCGCCACTGAGACTGGGCTGGCGATAATGCCCATCTGCGCGCCGATCGAGCTGGCCGCCATCGGCCGTTCCGGGCGGATGTTATTTTTGATCGCCACGTCATAGATGATTGGCAAGATGGTGTAGACCACATGGCCGGTGCCACACAGGATCGTGAGAATGCAGGTGACGAACGGTGCGATGATCGAGACATAACGCGGGTTGCGCCGCAGCATCCGCTCGGCGATCTGCAGCATGACGTCCAACCCGCCTGAGGCCTGCAGGGTGGCGGAGGCCGCCACCACCGCGATGATCACCAGCATCACGTCTACCGGCGGTTTGCCGGGCTGCAGGTGAAAGCCGAACACCAGGATCATCAAACCGATACCGCCCAGTAACCCCAGCGCAATGCCGCCCTTACGCGCCCCATACAGCAAGCATGCCAATATAACCGCTAATTGCAGAAAGAAATCCATGATAGATACGCCTTAATAATGTTGAACTTAACTGCGTTCAGTTTCCGGCGGCGTTTACAGCAGAAAGTTGTTTTAAATCTAAAGGCGCTAAAAAATTGTGGTTATTAACTCTAAAGAGTGATGGCGGTCACGTTCAGAGAATCTGAAGAGCAGGCGGCTGACGACATCAGCACGAAAAAGCAAGTCAAGAGGTCAGACCTCTTCTATATAACCGGTTCACCACCAGAGGAGAGAGCAATGGATCCGACAAAAATGACGGGGTTGGCGTTATTACAGGCTGCGATGGCCGGCAAAATTCCACCGGCTTCAATCGCTGAAACGGTGCCCATGAAACCGGACGCGGTTGAAGAGGGGTATATCCGTATTGTGGCGCGAGCAGACGGGCGCCATCTGAATCCGTTGGGGGGCGTACATGGCGGTTTCGCCGCTACGGTATTGGACTCGGTGACCGGTTGCGCGGTGCACAGTACGCTGGGCGCAGGGATTGGTTATGGCACCGTCGATCTGCAGGTTAAAATGTTGCGCCCGGTGCCAAAGGAGAGTGATCTGATCGCCGAGGGGCGTCTGGTCTATGCGTCGAAAAATGTCGCTTTCGCCGAAGGCACGCTCAAAACGGCGGAAGGGAAGCTGCTGGCCTCGGCAACCGCCACGTGTTTTATCATTCGTCCTACCGATCAAGCCCCGCAATAACCTGCCTTTATCGGGCTTCGGGCTATCAACCCGGGGCCTGATGCATTTCTCTTCGGCTGCATACCTTGCTGCGCTACGATGACAGGCGCGATACGCCATTGTGGTCTAGTATTCTTGGGTAAAAATTTATCGGGGTGGTTATGCAGCCGTATAAAGAGGTTGAGTTTGATCATGAGCTTTGTCTGGCGATCGGCAAAGCCGTATTAGACGTGGTGGCGCAGGGGGAAGAAACCAGCGCTCCGGCGGTGATGAACGCGATTGAGCGCTCGGTGGAACAGGGGCTGAATGACGACGAAACCGCCATCGCCGACGACGCTCTGGATTTGATGGCTCGTCTCATCCACGGCTTCAGGTTCATTAATCTAGAGGGTGAAGAGGACAGTCCCCATGCATTGGTTGAATTTCAAGCGCTACAAGAGTGACGTTGCCAAACAGGCCGTGCCGCCGCATTTGAATGCGGCCGAATTTGCACGGCATTACGCCGATAAGCCGCAAACCGATACGGAAGAGTATCTTTCGCTCAGCGGGGAGATGTGCTGGGATGCGGTGGTGCTTTGTGCCCACCGTTCTGGCGCGCTCAGCAAGGCGAAATACAAGCAGTTGTGGCAGACGGTGTTCGATAAGCAATACAAACATTTCGTTAGCCCGGATGATACCGAGATCCGCACTATGGCCGATATGCTGCGCGCGCCGCAGGGATGTTTTATCGGCATATTCTCCCTGCGCGACGCGGCTGCGCCCCGTTTGCTGCATGCCATGATCGGTACCGGTGCGGGATTTGCCGCAGGCAATAAAAATCTTTGCATCGGCGTGGGGGGCGCGGTCGGCTGGGAAAATCTCAATCTGGCGCGCGATCTGCGCTGGCAGCCGGAAGGCGGTTTTTTACGCCAGGGTGATAACGAAGTGCTGCGCATTTTTTATCGGCCTTTCCCCGCCTGAGCCGGTCCGGATGCTTTTAGAGTAAAAAAACCGCCGTCTGGCGGTTTTTTGTTGTAAGCCTTAAACCACCTCCTAAGGAGGTGGTGATTGAACCTGTGAGGCTCTAGCCTGAAGGAAACCCATGCCGGAATATTCCAGCTTACTCACCACAAGTAAGAAGGAAA